>NZ_CP114902.1:3165625-3865000 GCF_027497235.1 Micromonospora sp. WMMD1128 | reverse complement strand
CACAGGTGGTCAGGTAGAGAATACCGAGGCGATCGGGCGAACTGTGGTTAAGGAACTCGGCAAATTGCCCCCGTAACTTAGGGAGAAGGGGGGCCGGAGACGTGAAGCCCCGCGCGGGTGGAGCGTTGTATGGCCGCAGAGAGCAGGGGGAAGCGACTGTTTACTAAAAACACAGGTCCATGCGAAGAAGTAATTCGATGTATATGGACTGACGCCTGCCCGGTGCTGGAACGTTAAGGGGACCTGTTAGCTCTTCGGGGCGAAGCGGAGAACTTAAGCGCCAGTAAACGGCGGTGGTAACTATAACCATCCTAAGGTAGCGAAATTCCTTGTCGGGTAAGTTCCGACCTGCACGAATGGCGTAACGACTTCCCCACTGTCTCAACCACAGGCCCGGCGAAATTGCATTACGAGTAAAGATGCTCGTTACGCGCGGCAGGACGGAAAGACCCCGGGACCTTTACTATAGCTTGACATTGGTATCTGAATTAGCTTGTGTAGGATAGGTGGGAGCCGGTGAAGTCTATACGCCAGTATAGGTGGAGGCAATCTTGAAATACCACTCTGGTTGATTTGGGTATCTAACTTCGGACCGTTATCCGGTTCAGGGACAGTGTCTGGTGGGTAGTTTAACTGGGGCGGTTGCCTCCTAAAGGGTAACGGAGGCGCCCAAAGGTTCCCTCAGCCTGGTTGGCAATCAGGTGTTGAGTGCAAGTGCACAAGGGAGCTTGACTGTGAGACTGACAGGTCGAGCAGGGACGAAAGTCGGGACTAGTGATCCGGCACTGGCATGTGGAAGCGGTGTCGCTCAACGGATAAAAGGTACCCCGGGGATAACAGGCTGATCTTCCCCAAGAGTCCATATCGACGGGATGGTTTGGCACCTCGATGTCGGCTCGTCGCATCCTGGGGCTGTAGCAGGTCCCAAGGGTTGGGCTGTTCGCCCATTAAAGCGGTACGCGAGCTGGGTTTAGAACGTCGTGAGACAGTTCGGTCCCTATCCGCCGTGCGCGTAGGATACTTGAGAAGGGCTGTCCCTAGTACGAGAGGACCGGGACGGACGAACCTCTGGTGTGCCAGTTGTCCCGCCAGGGGCACGGCTGGTTAGCTACGTTCGGAAGGGATAACCGCTGAAAGCATCTAAGCGGGAAGCTCGCTTCAAGATGAGGTATCCCACCCACTTTGTGGGGTAAGGCCCCCAGCTAGACGACTGGGTTGATAGGCCGGAAATGTAAGCCCGGTAACGGGTTCAGTTGACCGGTACTAATAGGCCGAGGACTTGACTACCAAGCTGCTACGCGTCCACTGTGCAACTCTGAACAAACACCACCCGCCAGGGGTTGGTTGACATGTTCATAGAGTTACGGCGGTCATGGCGGAGGGGAAACGCCCGGCAACATTCCGAACCCGGAAGCTAAGCCCTCCAGCGCCGATGGTACTGCACTCGGGAGGGTGTGGGAGAGTAGGACACCGCCGGACAAATTTTCAGTCGAGGGCCGCCCCTACCAGGGTCGGCCCTCGACTGCGTTAGCGTTCTGGCGGAAACGCCATCAGGAAGGATGCACCTGTGAGCTCTGGACCGCAGGGCGGGGACCGCCCCCGTCGCTACGAGGATCGCGCCGATCGTGGGCAGGGGCGCGGCGACGCCCGCCGCGACGATCGGCCCTCGTACCGGGGCGGCCGTGACGACCGCGCCGGTGGCGGGCGAGGCGGCGACCGGCGTGAGGGTGGCTACGGCCGGGACGGTCGCTCCGGTGGTGCGCCGGGCGGTGACCGGCGCGAGGGTGGTTTCCGTGGTGGCGACCGCGAGGGCGGCTTCCGTGGCGGCGATCGTCGTGAGGGTGGCTACAGCCGGGAGAACCGCTCCGGTGGTGACCGTCGTGAGGGTGGTTACGGCCGGGACAACCGCTCCGGTGGTGACCGCCGTGAGGGCGGTTTCCGTGGTGGCGACCGCGACGGTGGTTTCCGTGGCGGCGATCGTCGTGAGGGTGGTTACGGGCGGGAGAACCGCTCCGGTGGTGACCGCCGTGAGGGCGGTTTCCGTGGTGGCGACCGCGACGGTGGTTTCCGTGGCGGCGATCGTCGTGAGGGTGGCTACGGCCGGGACAGCCGCCCCGGCGGTGACCGCGATGGTGGCTTCCGTGGTGGTGACCGTCGTGAGGGTGGTTACGGCCGGGACAACCGCTCCGGTGGTGACCGTCGCGAGGGTGGCTTCCGTGGTGGTGACCGCGACGGTGGTTTCCGTGGCGGCGATCGTCGTGAGGGTGGCTACAGCCGGGACAACCGCTCCGGTGGTGACCGTCGCGAGGGTGGTTTCCGTGGCGGCGACCGTCGTGAGGGTGGCTTCCGTGGTGGTGACCGTGAGGGCGGTTACAGCCGGGACAGTCGCTCCGGTGGCGCGCCTGGCGGTGACCGGCGCGAGGGCGGTTTCCGTGGCGGCGACCGTCGTGAAGGTTTCCGTGGTGGCGACCGTGAGGGCGGCTTCCGCGGTGGAGAGCGCCGTGAAGGCGGTTTCCGTGGTGGTGAGCGTCGCGACGGTGGTTACAGCCGGGACAGTCGCTCGGGTGGCGCGCCTGGCGGTGACCGGCGCGACGGTGGATTCCGTGGTGGTGAGCGCCGTGAGGGCGGTTTCCGTGGTGGTGAGCGCCGTGAGGGTGGCTTCCGTGGTGGTGAGCGCCGTGAAGGCGGCTTCCGTGGCGGTGAGCGCCCTGAGGGCGGTTACCGCCGGGACAACCAGCCCGGCGGTGACCGTCGCGAGGGTGGCTACAGCCGGCCCGGTGGCGCCCCTGGTGCTGACCGGCGCGAGGGCGGGTTCCGTGGTGGCGACCGTCAGGGCGGGTTCCGTGGTGGCGACCGCGACGGTGGTTTCCGTGGCGGCGATCGTCGTGAGGGTGGCTACGGCCGGGACAACCGCTCCGGCGGCGACCGTGGCGCGGGCTCGCGTGGTGGTGACCGTCGCGAGGGCTACGCCGGTGGTGACCGTCGCGAGGGTGGTTTCCGTCGGGATGACCGCGAGGGTGGCTACCGGGGTGGGCGTGCCGAGCGGGGCGGGGAACGCCGTGGTTACGGCGACCGGCCGGATCGGGACGAGCACCGCTCGGGCAGTTATGGTCCGCAGCGTGAGCGTCGGGACGAGCGCGGCGAGGGGCGTACCGGCGAGGCGCCGGAACTGCCGGACGAGGTGGTCGCGAGCGACCTCGACTCGCCCGTCCGGGCCGAGTTGCTCTCGCTCGCGAAGCCGGTGGCGGATACCGTCGCCCGACACCTCGTCGCGACCGGTCTGCTGATCGACGACGATCCCGCGCTGGCGCTGGCGCACGCCATGGCGGCCCGCCGGCTCGCCTCCCGGATCGCTGCGGTACGGGAAGCGGTCGGGTTGGCCGCGTACCACGCGGGGGAGTGGCAGACGGCCATCGCCGAACTCCGGACTTTCCACCGGATGACCGGCCTGCAGATCCACCTGGCAGTCCTGGCCGACTGCGAGCGGGCCCTGGGCCGGCCGGAACGGGCGATCGACTTGTTCCGCGGCGCGGACCGGGAGAAGCTCGACCAGGCTGTCGCCATCGAGTTGCTGATCGTGGCCGCCGGCGCGCGGGGCGACCTCGGGCAGAAGGACGCGGCCGTGGCGATGCTCCAGGTGCGCGAGCTGACCGCCGAGTCGTCCGAGCCGTGGGCGGCGAGGCTGCGCTACGCGTACGCGGACGGGCTGCTCGCGGTGGGCCGGCGCGAGGAGGCGCGGGAGTGGTTCTCTCGGGCCGCCGACATCGACTCCGAGGGCGAGACCGACGCGGCCGAACGGCTGCTGGAGCTCGACGGTGTGGTCATCGAGGGCGACGACGAGGACGATGAGCCGGACGCTGAGGTGGACGGCCCGCACTCCTCGGCCGAAGGCGACACCGACACCGACGGCGACCTCGACGACGATGAGGACGGCGACCTCGACGGCGACGATGAGGACGACGACCTCGACGACGAGGACTCGGATCGTGATGGTGACCTCCCGCAGGGCGCCGACCGCGCTGACACGGCGGGCGCTGCCGACCGCGCTGACACGGCGGGTGCCGTCGGGGGCGCCGGTGACGCGGCCCAGGCCGGGTACCGGGACCGCGACGCCGGAGAACTCGGCGACGACGAGTTGACCGACACCGGGGCCGGCTCGCTCGCCATCACCGCCGCATCGACCGACCCGACGCGGGACCGACCGGCGCCCGCTGACGCCGGCGACGCAAAGGCTGACGACACCCAGGCCCGTGACAACCAGGCCCGTGACAACGGAGCCGACGGGGACGAGGCGGCGGGTCGCCGGTGACCGGGCAGGCCGGGGAAACCGGCTCGGACATGATCTCGGCCCGATCCGATCGCGACCGGGCAGGTGGGCGGCTTGTCGACGCGTACACTCTGGTCGTTTTCGACCTGGACGGGGTCATCTACCTGATCGACCGGCCCATTCCCGGTGCGGTCGAGGCGGTCGGCCGGCTGCGCGACGAGGGACGGGCGGTCGCGTACGCCACGAACAACGCCTCCCGCCGCTCCAGCGAGGTGGCCGACCTGCTCACCGGCATGGGCGTGCCGGCCGAGCCGGCGGAGGTGCTCACCTCGGCGGGCGCCACCGCCGAGCTGCTCGCCGACCGGCTGCCGGCCGGCGCGCCGGTGCTCGTGGTCGGCGCGGAGGCGTTGCGGGCGGAGTTGCGCGCGGTGGGCCTGCGGCCGGTGTCGACGGCTGAGGAGGAGCCCGCCGCGGTGGCCCAGGGCTACGGGCCGCAGGTCGGTTGGGCCGACCTGGCCGAGGCGTCGCTGGCGGTGCGGGCCGGCGCGCCCTGGTACGCCACGAACACCGACCGTACGCTGCCGAGCCCGCGTGGGCCGCTGCCGGGCAACGGCTCGTTGGTGGCGGTGCTGCGTACCGCGCTCGACCGGGACCCCGACGTGGTGGTGGGCAAGCCGGAGCCGGCGCTGTTCGCCACCGCCGCCCGTCGCGCCGGCGCCGGGCGCGCATTGGTCGTGGGTGACCGGTTGGACACCGACATCGAGGGTGCCCGCCGGGCCGGGTTGGACAGCCTGCTGGTGCTCACCGGTGTCAGCGACGCGGCCGAGTTGCTGGCCGCGCCCGAGCCGCGCCGGCCGGCGTACGTCTCAATCGATTTGACCGGGCTGTTCGATCCGGAGGCCGTGGTGGCGGTGCCGGGCGGTGCGGAGACCGGCGGCTGGTCGGTGACGGAGGCCGGCGGTGAGCTGGTGCTCGACGGCGCGGGACGGACGCTGGACGCGCTCGCGGCGCTCTGCGCGGTGGCCTGGTCGACGCCGGCCGGCCCGCGGGTGCGGGCCGGGTCCCCGGCGGCGGCGGAGGCGCTCACCGCGCTCGGCCTCGACGGCTGAGCGGACGCCTCAGAGCAGTTTGCGGAGCTTCATCAGGTCGAACGGGTTCGCCTTGACGGAGACCCGTCGGGCGGCCACCGCGGACATGATGTCGAGCTTGCCGTGCACCAGGGCGACCAGGTCGTCGCTGCCGGCGCTCAGCGCGATCTTGGCCTTGGGGTCGTCGCCGTCGGTCAGGCCGACCAGCCGGCCGCCTTCGAGCCGTCCGTGGAAGGCGGTGTCCAGGTCGGTGATCCGGCAGGCCAGGGTGCGGTCGAGGTCGATGCGCCCCTGCGCCTCGACGTGCCGGTCCAGCCGGTCGACCAGGTCCTGCAACGCCTGCCGGCAGTCGTCCACGCTGGCCACATCGTCTCCTCACCACGAGCCACACCGTTGCGGGCACCGTACCGCAACGGTGTGTCCCAGGCGCCCGGTAGCGTGGCACCTGCACACCTCGCCCCGCGGAAGGACTCAGGCATGCAGGACGCGTGGCGCGCCTACCTCGAGCTGGCCATGGGCCTGACGGAGGCGCCCCGGAAGAAGGCGCAGGGCGTGGTGAAGCGTGCCGTCGGTCAGAGTGGCGCCACCGCCGTCGCGCTCCAGTCGCTCGCCGAGGAGCTGGTCGCCACCGGCCTGGCCAACCGGGAGGCGTTGACCAAGTTGGTCCGCTTCGAGGTCGACCGGGCGTTGGGCGCGGTCGGCCTGGCCACCGCGGACGAGGTCGCCGAGCTGACCCGTCGGGTGCACGACCTGGAGCGGCAACTGCGCGAGGCGCGGGCGATCCCCGAGTCGGCGACGCCCGCCTCCGGGCCCGAGCCGACCACCGAGCCGACCACCGGGCCGTCCGTCGCCGGGCCGACCACGTCGTCCGCCGCCGGTCCGGACGCCGCGTCGCCGTCGGACGCCGCGTCGCCGTCGAAGGCGTCGCCGTCGAAGGCGGTGGCGAAGAAGGCGGTGGCCAAGAAGACGGTCGCGCGCAAGCCCCCGGCGACGGTGGCGCGCACGCCGGCCGGCGGGACACCGGCCGCGCCCCGGGCGGCGCGGAAGGCCGCCGGTCCCCGGACGGCCGGCTCGTGAGCGCGCCCTACCGGCCCGGGCCGCCGCCGGGGCCGCGTCCCGGGCCACCCCCGGGGGTACGCTCCGCGCCGGTCGAGGAGGTCGGCGAGGCGCGACATCCGGCGGTGGACGCCGCGGTGCGGGGCATGGCCAACGCCGAGGCGCTCGCCCCGGCCGACCAGATCGCCCAGTACGAGGCGGCGTACGAGACGCTGCGCGAGACCCTCGCCACCATCGACCAGGCGTGAGCAGAGGCGGAGAACGGACACACTGATGGCTCGTCGTATCCGGCTGGACGCCGAACTCGTCCGGCGGGGCCTGGCCCGCTCCCGGGAGCAGGCCGCCGCGCTGGTGGCCGACGGTCGCGTCCGGGTGCGCGGAGTGGTCGCCGGCAAACCGGCGGCCATGGTCGACCCGGCCGACCCGCTGCTGGTGACCGGCGCCGACCCGACCACCGACTACGTCTCCCGGGGCGGCCACAAGCTGGCCGGCGCGCTCGCCGCGTTCGGGCCGGGCGGGCTGGCCGTGACCGACCGGAGGTGCCTGGACGCGGGCGCCTCCACCGGCGGTTTCACCGACGTGCTGCTGCGCGCCGGCGCGGCCGAGGTGGTGGCCGTCGACGTCGGGTACGGGCAGCTCGCCTGGCCGCTGCGCAACGACGGACGGGTCCGGGTCTTCGAGCGCACCAATGTGCGTACCCTCACGCCGGAGGCGATCGGCGGCCCGGTCGACCTGACGGTGGCCGACCTGTCGTTCATCTCGCTGCGCCTGGTGCTGCCCGCGCTGGCCGGCTGCACCGCAGCCGACGGCGACCTGGCGCTGATGGTCAAGCCGCAGTTCGAGGTGGGCAAGGAGCGGGTCGGCGCCGGTGGTGTGGTGCGCGACCCGGCGCTGCGCGCCGAGGCGGTGCTCGACGTGGCCGCCGCCGCCGCGGGCCTCGGCCTCGGCCTGGCCGACGTGGCGGCCAGCCCGTTGCCGGGGCCGAGCGGCAACGTCGAGTTCTTCGTATGGTTGCGCCGGGGTGCGCCGGCCGCCGAGCCCGACCGGGTACGCGCGGTGGTGGCCGCGGGTCCGCAGGGTGCCGCCGCGACGGCGGCCACGACCGAGGAGGTGTCCGGGTGAGTCGCACCGCGCTGCTGGTGACGCACACCGGTCGTCGACGCAGCACCGAGCACGCCCGGGCGGTGGCCGCCGACCTGATCTCGAACGGCTTCGAGGTGCGGGTGGTGGCCGAGGAGGCCGACGACCTCGACCTGCCCGGCGTGGTGCCGGTGACCGGCCCGGAGGCGGCCGAGGGCGCCGAGATCGTCTTCGCGCTCGGCGGGGACGGCACGTTCCTGCGCGCCGCCGAGCTGGCCCGCCCGGCCAAGGCGCCGCTGCTCGGTATCAACCTGGGCAAGGTCGGCTTCCTGGCCGAGGCGGAGATCAACGACCTGGACACCGCGGTGCGCGACGTGATCGGGCGCAACTACACCGTGGACGAACGCCTCACCCTCGACGTGACCGCCGAGTTCGACGGCGGGCCGACCATCGAGTCGTGGGCGCTCAACGAGATCAGTGTGGAGAAGGGCGAACGCGCCCAGATGCTGGAGCTGCTCGTCGACGTGGATGGCCGGCCGCTGTCCCGGTACGGCTGCGACGGGGTGGTCTGCGCGACCCCGACGGGCTCCACCGCGTACGCCTTCTCCGGCGGGGGGCCGGTGGTCTGGCCGGAGGTGGAGGCGCTGTTGCTGGTGCCGATCAGCGCGCACGCGCTGTTCAGCCGGCCGCTGGTCACGGCGCCGACCTCCACGTTCGTCATCACCGTCGACCCGTTCACCACGCTCGCGGTGCTGTGCTGCGACGGCCGGCGGGTCTACGACCTGCCGCCGGGCGCCCGGGTCACGGTGCGCCGGGGCGCGTTGCCGGTGCGGATCGTCCGGCTGCGGGCGCGCCCGTTCACCGACCGGCTGGTGGCCAAGTTCGACCTACCCGTGCAGGGCTGGCGCGGCAGCCGCCGCTGACCGGCCGATCAGGACCGTCCGGCTCGGCCGGCGCGCGCGATACGGTGGGGCCACGCGGGCCGTGCTGAGGTGAGCCCGGGGGAGCGGTGGTGAGGCCCACCGCTCCCCCGGGTGCGCGGCCCGGCGGTCGCGGCCCGATCAGGGGGTGGTCGGGCTCGCGACGGTCGGGGTGCCGGACACACCATCCGGCACCCCGCCCGCACCCGCACCGTGCCGGCTGGTCAACTGTCACCCGGCGGGGCTACTGTCGGGTGCTGTGCTGGAAGAGCTGCGCATCACCGGACTGGGCGTCATCGAGGACACCACGCTGCCGCTGGCCGGGGGGATGAATGTCATCACCGGCGAGACCGGCGCCGGCAAGACCATGGTGGTGACCGGCCTCGGCCTGCTCTTCGGCGGCCGGGCCGACGCCGGCCGGGTGCGGGCCCAGCCGGGCCGGGCGGTGGTGGAGGGGCGGCTGCGGCTGCGCGGCCGGGTGGCCGAAGCGGTGCACGCCCGCATCATCGACGCCGGTGGCGAGCCCGACGAGGACGGTTCGCTGCTGCTCAGCCGCACCGTCACGGTCGAGGGTCGGTCCCGGGCGCACCTGGGCGGGCGCGGCATGCCGGTGGCGACGCTCGGCGAGGTCGGCGAGCAGGTGCTTGCCGTGCACGGCCAGTCCGACCAGTTGCGCCTGTTGCGGCCGGCCGAGCAGCGGGGCGCGCTCGACCGGTTCGCCGGCCCGGAGCACGAGAAGCTGCTCGACGCGCTGCGCGAGACGTACGGGCGGTGGCGGACGGTGGTGGACGACCTGGCCGACCGGCGGCGCAACGCCCGCGAGCGCAACCAGGAGGCCGACCTGCTGCGGCTCGGCCTCGACGAGATCACCCGGGTCGACCCGCAGCCGGGGGAGGACGACGAGCTGAAGGCGGAGGCGCAGCGGCTGGAGCACGCCGAGGGGCTGCGCACCGCGGCCCAGGTGGCGCAGCAGTGCGTGGCCGGCGGCGTGGAGGCGACCGACGACACGCCCGACGCGACCGTGTTGCTCGGCACCGCCCGGCGCACGCTCGAGGCGCAGGCCGGCACCGATCCGGCGCTCGCCGACCTGGCGGCGCGGCTGGAGGAGGCCGCCACGCTCGTCACCGATGTGGCCGCCGAGCTGTCCACCTATCTGACCGCGCTGGACGCCGACCCGGCCCGCCTCCAGACGATCTACGAGCGGCGGGCCGCGCTGCGCGCGCTCACCCGCAAGTACGCCGACGACGTGGACGGCGTGGTGGCGTGGGCCGAGCGGGCCCGCACCCGGCTGTCCGATCTGGACAACTCCGACGAGTTGCTGGACGAGTTGGACCGCGAGGCGGCCCGGCTCGCCGGTGAGGTCGCCGACCTGGCCGGCCGGGTGTCCACCTCCCGGCAGGAGGCCGCCGTCCGCTTCGCCGAGCAGGTCACCGTCGAGTTGGCCGGGCTGGCCATGCCGCACGCCCGGATCGAGGTGGCGGTGCTGCCCCGGGCGGCCGGGCGGGCCGAGCCGAGCCTGCCGGTCAACGGGGTCGAGGTCGGGGTGGGCGCGGACGGCGCCGACGAGGTCGAGCTGCGTCTGCTGGCCCATCCGGGCGCGCCCGCGTTGCCGTTGCAGCGGGGCGCGTCCGGCGGTGAGCTGTCCCGGGTGATGCTCGCGATCGAGGTGGTCTTCGCCGGGTCCGGCGGTCCGCCCACGCTCGTGTTCGACGAGGTCGACGCCGGCGTCGGCGGCCAGGCCGCGGTGGAGATCGGCCGGCGGTTGGCCCGGCTGGCCCGCAGCCACCAGGTGCTCGTGGTCACCCACCTGCCGCAGGTCGCCGCGTTCGCGGACCGGCACCTGGTGGTGGCGAAGGACACCGGGGGCGCGGTGACCACGAGCGGGGTGCGGGTGGTGGAGGACACCGAGCGGTCCCGGGAGCTGGCCCGGATGCTCGCCGGTTTGCCGGACTCCGATCTGGGTATCGCCCATGCTGAGGAGCTCTTGGCCGTGGCGGCCAAGGAAAGACGCCCGTGATGCCCCGATTGTGAGCGCAAGCACACCGGGGCGCGCTCCGGTGTGCTTCCCTGGGTAGGCGGCCCTGCTCAGGCATGTCGCGACAGCAGAACCTGCCACACATGCCAGGATGGTCACGATGCGTCTACCCACACTGCGCCGGACCCGCAACGCGGAACCGGGCTCGATCCTCGGCACCGCGCGCCTCGACCGCCGGACGAAACGGCTGGTGGGCCGCCTGCGTCCGGGTGACATCGCGGTCATCGACCACGTGGACCTGGACCGGGTGGCGGCCGACTCGCTCGTCGCGGTGGGTGTGGCCGCGGTGCTCAACGCCAAGCCGTCGGTGTCCGGGCGCTATCCCAACCTGGGTCCCGAGGTGCTGGTCGCGGCCGGCATCCCGCTGCTGGACGATCTCGGCGAAGGCGTCTTCGAGCAGGTCCGCGAGGGTGACCTGGTGCGCATCGAGGGCAACACGGTCTTCGCCGGCACGGAGCCGGTGGCGCACGGCGCGTTGCAGGACGCCGAGACGGTGGCCAAGTCGATGGCCGATGCCCGGGAGGGCCTCTCGGTGCAGTTGGAGGCGTTCGCCGCCAACACGATGGACTACCTCCGGCAGGAACGCGACCTGCTGCTCGACGGCGTCGGCGTGCCGGACATCCAGACCCAGATGCGGGGCCGGCACTGCCTGATCGTGGTCCGCGGCTACGACTACAAGGCCGACCTGGACGTGCTGCGCCCGTACATCCGGGAGTTCAAGCCAGTGCTGATCGGCGTCGACGGCGGGGCCGACGCGCTGGTGGAGGCCGGCTACACCCCCGACATGATCATCGGGGACATGGACTCGGTCACCGACGACGTGCTGCGCTGCGGCGCGGAGGTGATCGTGCACGCCTACCCGGACGGGCGGGCCCCGGGCCTGGCCCGGGTCAACGGCCTGGGCGTGCCCGCGATCACCTTCCCGGCGGCGGCCACCAGCGAGGACCTGGCCATGCTGCTGGCCGACGAGAAGGGCGCCTCGTTGCTGGTGGCCGTCGGCACCCACGCCACCCTGGTGGAGTTCCTCGACAAGGGCCGGGGCGGCATGGCGTCGACGTTTCTCACCCGGTTGAAGGTGGGCGGCAAGCTTGTCGACGCCAAGGGCGTCAGCCGCCTCTACCGGCAGAGCATCTCCGGCTCCTCGGTGCTGCTGCTGGTCCTCTCGGCGGTGGCCGCGATGGCCTCCGCGGTGGCGGTCTCCACCGTCGGCAAGGCGTATTTGGGCGTGGTCTCCGAATGGTGGGACAATTTCGTGTTCCAACTCGGCCAGCTCTTCTAGCTCCCCGACGATCAAGAGGCTGCAAGCGTGATCAACTTCCGCTACCACGTGGTGTCCCTGACCGCGGTCTTCCTCGCGCTGGCGATCGGCCTGGTGGTCGGCACGGCCGCCCTCAACGGCCCGGTCGCCGACGCGCTCCGGGAAAACGTCAACGGCCTGCGCAAGGACAACTCCCTGATGCGCCAGTCGGTCAACGACATGCAGAAACAACTGGAGAGCGAGGAGGACTTCGCCGCCCAGATGGCGCAGGTCGTCCTGCCGGGCAAGCTGACCGACCGGCGGGTGCTGGTGCTCACTCTGCCCAACGGCCGGGACCAGGCCGAGGGCGTGCTGAAGATGCTCCGGACCGCCGGGGCCGACGTCACCGGCCGCATCGACGTGCAGGACAAGTTCATCAACCCGGACAGCAACAACAACCTGCTGGAGCTGGCGGTCACCGCCGCGCGCCCGAACAGCGCCCCGGCCTCCAACCTGCCCGGCAACGGGCACGGCGTGGAGACCTCCAGCGCGTTGCTGGCGGCCGTCCTGGTGGACCGGCCCGCCGGCAGCGCGCCGGTCAGCGAGGCCGACCGGCGCAGCGTGCTCCAGCAGTACGCCACCGCCGGCTATCTCACCCCGGAGGACAAGATCTCCGGCGCCGCCGAGGCGGTGGTGCTCGTCACCGGTCAGCCGTACGTGGACAAGGACTCGGCGAAGAAGGACGAGTCGGTGGTGAAGATCGCCGAGCAGTTCGACCGGGCGGGCGCGCTCGTGGTCGCCGGCATGGGCTCCAGCGGCGGCAACCTGGTGGCCGTGGTCCGCGGCGACCCGGTGCTGTCGCAGACCATCTCCACCGTCGACAACGCCAACACCGTGCAGGGGCAGCTCGTCACCAGCCTCGCCCTCGCCGAGCAGCTCAGCGGGAAGAAGGCCGGCCAGTACGGCGTGGGCGACAACGCCGCCTCACTGCTGCCTAAACTGCCCCAGTGACCGCGCCGGGCCGGAAGGTCCGTGCCGCGTCGCGTCGAGAGTCCGGATCAGGAGGGGTCGCGTGAGACTGGGTCGGCTGCTGGCCGTGGGCGCGGGCGTGCTGACCGCCCGCTACGTGCTGCGGGAGGTACGCGAGTCGCCCAGCGCGCCGGCGTTGGAGCGCACCAACTACCGGGGCCGCACCGTGACCCTGGCCGCCGGCCCCGCGCTGGCCGTGGGCGCCGCGACCGCCGGGGCGCTCGGCGCCGGCAGCGCCCCGGCCGGCGCCGCCGCGCTGCTGGCCGGCGTCGGCGCGGGCGCGGTCGGGCTCTACGACGACGTGGTCGGCGCGCGCCCGGAACAGAAGGCCGCCAAGGGCTTCGCCGGGCACCTCGCCGCGCTCCGCGAGGGTCGGGTCACCGCCGGCCTGGTCAAGATCGCCGGGGTGGGCGCGGCCGGGCTGGGGGCCGCGGCGCTGCTCGCCGCCGACGCCCGGGTCGCCGCGCACCCGCGCCGGCAGCGTGCCGGCGCGTTCGGCCGTGGGCTCGACGTGCTGCTCGGCGCCGGGGTGGTGGCCGGCACCGCCAACCTGGTCAACCTGCTGGACCTGCGGCCCGGTCGGGCACTGAAGTCCGGCCTGCTGCTCGGCGCGCCGCTGTCCACCGGCCCGTACGGGGGCATCGCGGCGGGCGCGGTCGGCGCGGCGGCCGGGCTCGTCGGCGACGACCTGGACGAGCGGGTGATGCTCGGCGACAGCGGCGCCAACGCGCTCGGCGCGCTGCTCGGGGTGGGCCTCGCGGCGCGTACCGGGCCGCTCGGGCGGGCCGGTACGCTGGCCGTGCTCGCCGCGCTCACCGCGGCCAGCGAGAAGGTCAGCTTCACCCAGGTCATCCAGCGCACCCCCGGACTGCGGCACCTCGACGAGCTGGGCCGGCTCGCCGATTGACGTGACGAAACCGGCACCCCTCGCCGCCGCCGGCCGCGTCGCCGGGGCGGCCGCCCTCATCGCCGTCCTCACCGTGGTCAGCCGCCTCGCCGGCTTCGGTCGCACCGCCGTGTTCACCTGGACGCTGTCCACCACCGACCTCGGCGGCGCCTACCTGGTGGCGAACTACGTCCCGAACTTCATCTTCGAGATCGTCGCCGGTGGGGCGCTCGCGAGTCTCGTCGTACCGCTGCTGGCCGGGGCCGTCGAGGCGGGTGACCGGCGGGCGGTGGCCGCCACCACCGGCGCGCTGCTGACCTGGACGCTGAGCCTGCTGATCCCGCTGGCGGTGCTGGTGGCGGTGTTCGCCGACCCGCTGATGGGCCTGCTCGGGCACGGTCTCGGCGAGGTCCGGCAGGCGTCCGGGGCGCGGATGCTGCGGGTGTTCGCCCCGCAGTTGCCGCTCTACGGCGTGGGGATCGTGCTCACCGGCGTCCTCCAGGCGCACCGGCGGTTCGCGTGGCCGGTGCTCGCGCCGCTGCTGTCGAGCGTCACCGTCATCGCGGTCTACCTCGGCTTCACCGCGGTGCAGGGGCGGCTGGCCACCATCGACGAGGCCGGTCGCGGCGGCGAGCTGCTGCTCTCCGGCGGCACCACGCTCGGCGTGGTGGTGCTCTCGCTGTCGCTGCTGATCCCGCTGCGCCGGCTGCGACTGCGGCCCCGGCCGGGCTACCGGTTCCCGGCCGACGCGCGGGCGCGCGTCGGTGGGCTGGTGGTCGCCGGCGTGGTCACCGTGGCCGCCCAGCAGATCGCCCTGGTCGTCGCGCTCAACCAGGTCACCTACGGCCGGACCGCCGACGTCGGCGTCTACAACCTGGCCCAGACGGTCTACTTCCTGCCCTGGTCGGTGCTGGCGGTGCCGCTCGCGATCGCCGCGTACCCGACGCTCGTGGCGGCGCGGGCGACCGGCGACGAGCGCGCCTTCCGCGACACCCTGGCCCCGGCGGTGCGTCAGCTGGTGCTGTTCAGCCTGCTCGGCGCCGCCGCGCTGGCCGGTGCCGCGATCCCGCTCGGGCATTTCTTCTTCCCCGACCCGGTCGACGCGGGCACCGCCGCGGCCGGGATCGCCGGGTTCGCGCCCGGTCTGCTCGGCTACGGCCTGTTCGCGATCCTGACCCGGGCGCTCTACGCGCGTGGCGACACCCGCTCGGCAAGCGTCGCGACCGCGTTGGGCTGGCTCAGCGTGCCCGCCCTCGCGGTGCTGTTCGGCCAGGTGCTGCCGCTTGCCGACCGGGTGCTCGCGGTGGCGCTCGCGACCTCCGCAGGCATGCTGCTGCTCGGCGCGCTGCTGGTCGCCGCCGTCCGGCGGGCCGCCGGACGGGAGGCGCTCGCCGGGGTCGGTCGGGCCGGTGCGGCCGGGCTGCTGGCCGCCGCGGTCGCCGCAGCGGGGGGAGCGGCCACCGCCCGGGTTCTCGGCGGGCTGACCGACGGGACCCCGACGACGATCCAGGCCCTCGTACAGGGCATGCTGTCCGGGGTCGTGGTCGGTGTCCTGTTCCTCGCCGTCGCCTGGCTGACCGACGCCCGCGACCTCCGGCCGCTGCTCGCGGCCGTGGCCCGCCGGCTGCGGCGCCGGCGACCGGCCGCCGGCGCCGACGGCCCACCGGCGGACCAGCACCCCGGCGAGCGGGGCGACGGAAAGGAGATCGTTTCCTCATGACGGACGCCTCGCCGGCACCGCGCTGGCCCGGTTCGGTCGCCCTGGTGCTCGCCTCCAGCACCGGCGGAGTGGGTCAGCACGTCCGCTCCGTCGCCCGCGGGCTCACCGAGGCCGGTGGGTCCGTGCTGGTGTGCGGTCCGACCGCGGTCCAGGACCAGTTCGACTTCACCGGGGCCGGCGCCCGGTTCACGCCGGTGGAGATCCCCGCCAACCCCACCCCCGCCGACGCCCGCGCGGTCACCGCGCTGCGCCGGGCGCTGGCGGAGACACCCGTCGACGTGGTGCACGCGCACGGGCTGCGCGCCGGCCTGGTCGCCGCGCTCGCCCGCCCGACCGTCCCGCTGGTGGTCACCTGGCACAACGCCGTCCTCGCCGGCGGGCTGCGCGGCACGCTGTCCCGGCTCGTCGAACGCGTCGTCGCCCGGTCCGCCCGGGTCGCCCTGGGCGCCTCCGCCGACCTGGTCGAGCGGGCCGCCGCGCTTGGTGCCGCCGACGCCCGGCCGGCGCCGGTCGCCGCGCCGACGCTGCCCGCGCCGCGTCGCCGACGCGCCGCGGTGCGGGCCGAGTTCGACGTCACCGGCGACCGCCCGCTGATCCTGTCGGTGGGCCGGCTGCACCCGCAGAAGCGGTACGACGTGCTGATCGACGCCGCCGCCCGCTGGCGTACCCGGACACCCGCGCCGGTGGTGGTGATCGCCGGCAGCGGGCCCGCCTACCTGCCGCTCGCCGCGCGGATCTCGGCCGCCCGCGCGCCGGTGACCCTGCTCGGGCACCGTACCGACGTGGCGGACCTGCTGGCCGGCGCGGACCTGGCGGTGGTCACCAGCGACTGGGAGGCCCGCCAGCTCTTCGCGCAGGAGGCGCTGCGCGCCGGCGTACCCCTGGTCGCGACCGCGGTCGGCGGCCTGCCGGAGCTGGTCGGCGACGCCGCGGTGCTGGTCCCGGCGGGCGACGTGGACGCCGTGGACGCGGCGGTGCGCGGGCTGCTCGACGACGACGCCCGCCGCGCCGAGCTGGGCCGCCGGGGCGCGGAGCGGGCCGCGAGCTGGCCCACCGAGGCGGACACCGTGGCCGCCCTCGCCGACCTGTACGCCGAGCTGACGCCGCAGCACTCAGCGGGGAACCGCTGATGCTGCGCAGATTGGCTCCGGTGCTGCTGACCCTGGTCGTGGTGGCGCTGGGCATCACCGCGCTGGCCGCCCGCCCGGACGACGGCGACGCCCAGCGCAGCGCCGACTACGTGGTCCTGGTCGGCGCCGCCGGCCTGCGGTGGGACGACGTGGACCCGGAGAACACCCCGACGTTGTGGCGGATGGCCGAGCGGGGCGCGATCGGTTCCCTCTCGGTGCGCTCCGCGCACCGCCCGACCTGCCCGGTCGACGGCTGGTTGACCCTCGGCGCCGGGAACTTCGCCGCCTGGCACGGCACCCGCCCCGGCGGTGGCTGCCCGGCGGGCCCGGTGACCGTCGAGCGACCCGACGGGATCGGCGCCAACCTGCCCGACCAGCCGGCCGTCGTCGCGCACAACCAGAACAAGCTGGCCTGGGGCGCCACGCCCGGTGCGCTGGCCGAGTCGGTGCGCTGCTCGGTGGCGGTCGGCCCGGGCGCCGCGGTGGCCGCCGCCCGCCCGTTCGGCCGGGTCGACAGGTACGAGGCGGCGCTGCCCGACGACCCCGCGGCGCTGCTCGGCTCCTGCGTGCTGAGCATCGTCGACGTGGGCACCGTCGACGACGACGACCCGGCCGTGCGGGCCGCGCAGGCGCGCCAGGCCGACGCCCGGCTCGCCCGGGTGCTGGCCGCCCGGCCGCCGCACTCGCTGGTGCTCGTCGCCGGTGTCTCCGACACCGACTCGCCGGCGCGCCTGCACGTCGCGGTCGCGGACGGCCCCGGCTGGGACGGTGGTTGGCTGACCTCGCCGAGCACCGCCCGGGCCGGCTACCTGCAACTTGTCGACCTGGCGCCGACCGCGCTCGCCGCGCTCGGCCGACCGATGCCGGAGCGGCTCTTCCTCGGCCGGCCCGCGGTGACCGTCGACGACCGGCCGGACGACCTGCGGACCGCGATCGGCGCGCCGGCCGACGCCGATCGGGAGGCCGCCGCCCAACGCACCGTCGCCGGCTGGTTCTTCACGCTGCTGGCCGCCGCCCAGATGGCGCTCGCGGTGGCGGTGCTGCCGCTGCTGCGCCGGGCCCGCCGGCTCGCCGGACCGCACGGGCCCGCGCCGGTGTCCCGGCGGGTGGTGGCGGTGGTGGAGCTGCTGCTGGTCGCCGCCGCGCTGGCCGTGCCGGCGGCGCTGCTCGCCGACGCCGTGCCCTGGTGGCGCGGGCAGCACGCCGGCTGGTGGTTCGCCTCGGTGACCGTCCTGCTCGTCGTCGGTGGCACGGCCGCGGTCCGGTTCGCCCCCGGGCACGACCGCACGCTCGGGCCGCTCGGCGCGGTCGCCGGGCTGGCCACCCTGGTGGTCGGCGTGGACGTGCTCACCGGTTCCCGGCTGCAACTCAACGGCGTGGTCGGTTACTCCGCGCTCGAGGGCGGGCGGTACGCCGGCCTGGGCACCGTGGGGCTGGGCGTGTTCATCGCCGGCTCGCTGCTGACCGGCGGCTGGCTGGCCCAGCGGGTACGCCGGGGCTGGCGGCCGACCGTCATGGTGACGGTGGGCGGCACCGCCGTGGTGATCGTGGGCAGCCCGTACCTGGGTGCCGACTCGATCGGCGCGATCGCGCTCACCGCCGGCGTGAGCGTGGCGGCGGCGATCTGCACCGGCGGCTGGTTGACCGTCAGCCGGCTCGCCTGGGCCACCATGGCCGGGCTGGCGGTCACCATCGGCTTCGCCCTGGTGGACCTGGGTCGGCCGGCGGCCGAGCGGGGAAGCCTCGGCCGGTTCCTGGCCGCGCTCGGCGACGGCACCGGCGGGCTCACCGTGCACCGGTCCAGCACCGCCAACTTCGAGACGTTCGTGAACAGCCCGCTCACCGTGCTGGCCGTGGCCGGGGCCGCGCTGGTCTGGCTGGCCCTGCTCCAGCCGTGGGGTGGGCTGTTGCGGCTGTTCGGCATCTACCCGGCGATCCGGGCGGCGATGGCCGGCACCGGGGTCGCCGCCGGGCTGGGCGGCGTGCTGGGCGGTTCGGCGCTGGACGTGGCCGGGGCGGCGGGCGCGCTCGTGGTGCCGATGGCGGCCCTGGCCGCGCTGCGGGTGCTCGACCACTCCACCGACCGCACCCTCCCCGACAGCGGACCGCCCGGGGGAGAGGGAGGCGCCGCGCCGCCGGACGGCTCCGGTCCCGGTGGCGCGGACCCGTCCGGCGGCCCCGCGGCGCGGGCGGAGGGGGCCCCACGTGCGCCGACAGCGGGTGCGACGCCGGCTCACGGTCCGAAAGGTGTTACCGTGGAGTCCCGTGGATCGCGTGATCACTTGGCTGATCGGCACGGCGGTTCGCACGACCGCTACGGACGACACGGGAGCAGGCCTTGGCCCCTTCAGCACGGACGACCAGGCACATTTTCGTCACCGGGGGGGTCGCCTCCTCGCTGGGCAAGGGCCTCACCGCCTCCAGCCTCGGCAACCTGCTGAGCGCGCGCGGGCTGCGCGTGGTGATGCAGAAGCTCGACCCCTACCTGAACGTCGATCCCGGCACGATGAACCCGTTCCAGCACGGTGAGGTCTTCATCACCGAGGACGGGGCCGAGACCGACCTCGACGTCGGCCACTACGAGCGGTTCCTCGACCGTGACCTCTCCGGCAAGGCCAACGTCACCACCGGGCAGATCTACTCGGCGGTGATCGCCAAGGAGCGGCGCGGCGAATACCTGGGGGACACCGTCCAGGTCATCCCGCACATCACCAACGAGATCAAGGCCCGGATCCTCGGCATGGCCGACCCCGACGCCGACGGCCAGGTGCCCGACGTGGTGATCACCGAGGTCGGTGGCACCGTCGGCGACATCGAGTCGCTGCCGTTCCTGGAGTCGATCCGCCAGATCCGCCACGACCTGGGCCGGGACAACTGCTTCTACCTGCACGTGTCGCTGGTGCCCTACCTGGCGCCCTCCGGCGAGCTGAAGACCAAACCGACCCAGCACTCGGTGGCGCAGCTGCGCAGCATCGGCATCCAGCCCGACGCGCTGGTGCTGCGCTGCGACCGGGAGATCCCGGACAAGGTCAAGGAGAAGCTGTCGCTCTACTGCGACGTCGACCGGGAGGCGGTCACCGCCGCCCCGGACGCGCCGAGCATCTACGACATCCCGAAGGTGCTGCACCGCGAGGGCCTGGACGCGTACGTGGTGCGCCGGCTCGGCCTGTCCTTCCGCGACGTCGACTGGACCAGCTGGGACGACCTGCTGGAGCGGGTGCACCAGCCGCGCCACACCGTCACCGTCGCCCTGGTCGGCAAGTACGTCGACCTGCCCGACGCCTACCTGTCGGTGAGCGAGGCGATCCGGGCGGCCGGGTTCGGCCACCGGGCGCGGGTGCAGCTGCGGTGGGTGCCGAGCGACGACTGCGTCACCCCGGCCGGCGCGGCCGCCGCCCTGGCCGGCGTCGACGGCATCGTGATCCCCGGCGGGTTCGGGGTGCGCGGCATCGAGGGCAAGGTGGGCACCGCCCGGTACGCCCGGGAGAACGGCATCCCGCTGCTCGGACTCTGCCTCGGCCTCCAGTGCATGACCATCGAGGTGGCCCGCGACCTGGCCGGCCTCGACGGGGCCAACTCGCTGGAGTTCGACGAGGAGGCCGTGCACCCGGTCATCGCCACCATGGCCGACCAGGAGGACATCGTGGCCGGGCGCGGCGACCTGGGCGGCACCATGCGGCTCGGCGCGTACCCGGCCACGCTGGCCGAAGGCTCGATCGTCGCGCAGGCGTACGGCAGCACCGAGGTCAGCGAGCGGCACCGGCACCGGTACGAGGTGAACAACGCCTACCGCGACCAGCTCACCAAGGCCGGCCTGATCGTCTCCGGCACCTCGCCGGACGGCCGGCTCGTCGAGTTCGTCGAGCTGGACCGCAACCTGCACCCGTTCTTCGTGGCCACCCAGGCGCACCCGGAGCTGAAGAGCCGCCCGACCCGCCCGCACCCGCTGTTCGCGGCGTTCGTGGCCGCCGCGGTCGCGTACTCCGAGGCCGACCAGCTCCCGGTGGACCTGGACGGCGCGGCGGAGGCCGCCGCGAGCAAGCCCGGCCGCGCGGCGAAGGCGACCGCGAAGTGAGCGGCGTGGCGCACCGGTACGAGGTGACCGCGCGCCGCGACGTCTGGTCCGGCCGGATCTTCTCCGTGGTCAGCGACGACGTGACCATGCCCGGCGGCGGCACCGCGGCCCGCGACTACGTGCGGCACGTCGGCGCGGTGGCCGTGGTGGCGCTCGACGACGCCGGTCAGGTGGTGCTGATCCGGCAGTACCGGCACCCGGTCGGCCGGCACCTGTGGGAGTTGCCGGCCGGGCTGATGGACGTGCGCGGGGAGGACCTGGCCGCCGCGGCGGCGCGGGAGTTGGCCGAGGAGGCCGATCTGACCGCGGGCCGCGTCGACGTGCTCGTCGACCTGCACAGCTCGCCCGGCTTCACCGACGAGGTGGTCCGGGTCTTCCTGGCCCGCGACCTCGCCGACGTGCCGGCCGGGCAGCGGCACGACCGGCACGAGGAGGAAGCCGACCTCCAGGTCGTCCGGGTCGACCTGGACGAGGCGGTCCGGATGGTCCTGGCCGGTGAGATCACCAACGCCTCCTGCGTGGCCGGGCTGCTCGCCGCCGCCCGGGCCCGGGAAACCGGCTTCGCCGAGCTGCGCCGGCCCGAGGCGCCGCTGCCCCGCTGATCGGGAACCGACGACGAAGGGGCCGCGCGGCGTGTGCCGCGCGGCCCCTCTCCGTGCCCGCCGCTCAGTCGCGCAGCGGGCGGCCCTGTCCGTCGACGCCGCCGTTGACCAGGATCAGGATGCCGTCGACGAGGCCCCAGATCGCGCCGAAGCCACAGGTCACGAGCGTGACGACGAGCTGGATCACGCCGGTCTTGGTGTCGCCCATGTAGAACCGGCCGATACCGAAGCCGCCGAGCAGGATCTGGAGGATGCCCGCGACAACCTTGCTCTTGTCCGAGACGCCCTGCGGGTACTGCGGGTACTGCTGGTAAGGAGTGGTCATGAGCGGACACCATAGTGATCCACTGTCGTCCTGTCCGCCTCGCCGCCCACCCGGTGGGAAGATGTCCACCGAAGTCTGTCCTGTCGGCTGAGGGCCGCTCCACCGCCCAGCCCGGTCCATGCCTGACACACCGTCAGCACCACCGGGCACCGGATGTCACAGTGTCGGCGTTCCCGGGCGGCCCGCGCGCCTAGACTGCCGCCGGCGGGACCGGTGGACCGCGTCGGCAACGGAGCCGTCGGGGCGCCGCGCTGCCGGGGTGAGCCGCCCCCGAGGAAGGTGTCTGCATCGTGAAGGTCGGAATCCCCCGCGAGGTCAAGAACCACGAGTACCGGGTGGCGATCACACCGGCGGGCGTCCACGAGTTCACCCGCCACGGCCACGAGGTCTGTGTCGAGGCGGGCGCCGGGGTCGGCTCCAGCATCACCGACGACGAGTTCGCCGCCGCCGGCGCGAAGATCCTGGCCACCGCCGACGAGGTCTGGGACACCGCCGAGCTGGTCCTCAAGGTCAAGGAGCCGATCGCCGAGGAGCACCACCGGATGCGCGCGGGGCAGGTGCTCTTCACCTACCTGCACCTCGCCGCCTCCCGCGAGTGCACCGACGCGCTCGTCGACAGGAAGGTCACCGGCATCGCGTACGAGACGGTCGAGCTGCCCGACCGGTCGCTGCCGCTGCTCGCCCCGATGTCCGAGGTGGCCGGCCGGCTCGCCCCGCAGGTCGGCGCGTTCCACATGATGCGCACCGGCGGCGGCCGGGGTGTGCTGCCCGGCGGCGTCTCCGGCGTGTACGCGGCCAAGACCGTGGTGATCGGCGCCGGCGTGTCCGGCCTGAACGCCGCCGCCATCGCCCTGGGCCTGCAGTCCGAGGTGCTGCTGCTGGACAAGAACGTGGCCCGGCTGCGCTCCGCCGACGCGATCTACCGCGGCCACCTCCAGACCGTCGCCTCCAACGCGTACGAGATCGAACGGGCCGTGCTCGACGCGGACCTGGTCATCGGCGCGGTGCTGGTGCCCGGCGCGAAGGCCCCGAAGCTGATCTCCAACGAGCTGGTGTCCCGGATGAAGCCGGGCAGCGTGCTCGTCGACATCGCCATCGACCAGGGCGGCTGCTTCGAGGACTCGCGCCCCACCACGCACGACGAACCGGTCTACAAGGTGCACGACTCGATCTTCTACTGCGTGGCGAACATGCCCGGCGCGGTGCCGAACACCAGCACCTACGCGCTCACGAACGTCACCCTGCCGTACGCCCTCGAACTGGCCAACCAGGGCTGGCGGGCCGCGCTGCGCGCCGACCCGGCGCTCGCGCTGGGCTTGAACACCCACGACGGCCGGGTGGTCTACGGCCCGGTCGCCGAGGCGCACGGCATGGACGTGCTGCCGCTGGCCGAGGTGCTGAGCTGAGCGAGGTGCCGAGCTGACCGGACCCGCGACGGACCGGGCCGGCGCGCAAGCCGCGCCGGCCCTGCGTCGCGCGGTCCGCGGCTACCTGGACCACCTCACCGTCGAGCGTGGACTGTCCGGGAACACGCTCGCGTCGTACCGCCGGGACCTGGACCGCTACCTGACCACCCTGGCCGCCGCCGGGGTGACCGACCTGGC
The DNA here is from genome assembly GCF_027497235.1 of Micromonospora sp. WMMD1128. Taxonomy (NCBI): domain Bacteria; kingdom Bacillati; phylum Actinomycetota; class Actinomycetes; order Micromonosporales; family Micromonosporaceae; genus Micromonospora; species Micromonospora sp. WMMD1128. The sequence continues at coordinate 3,841,946 of NZ_CP114902.1, read as the reverse complement.
CGCCGCCGGCACCCGCGAGGTCGAGGCCCACCTGGCCCGGCTGCGCGCCGGCGACGACGACCACCCGCCACTCGCCGTCTCCTCCACCGCGAGGGCCGCCAGCGCGGTACGCGGCCTGCACCGCTTCGCGCTGCGCGAGGGACTGACCGGCGCCGACCCCGGCCGCGACGTGCGCCCGCCCACGCCACCGCGGCGGCTGCCCCGGGCGCTGCCCGTCGACGACGTCCGGCGGCTGCTGGAAACCGCCGGACCGGCCGGGGCCACCGGCGACGCGGCGCCCCGCGCGCTGCGCGACCGGGCGCTGCTGGAGTTCCTGTACGGCACCGGCGCGCGCATCTCCGAGGCGGTCGGCGCGGCCGTCGACGACGTCGACCTGGACGCCGGCGTCGTGCTGCTGCGCGGCAAGGGCGGCAAGGCCCGCCTCGTCCCGGTCGGCGGGTACGCCGCCGACGCGACGCGCGCCTGGCTGGTCCGGGGCCGCCCGGCGCTCGTCGCCGCCGGCCGGGGCACCCCGGCGCTGTTCGTCAACGCCCGCGGCGGGCCGCTCACCCGGCAGGGCGCCTGGGGCGTGCTGCGCGCCGCCGCCGCCCGCGCCGGCCTGCCGGTCGACGGGCCCGACGCGGTCTCTCCGCACACCCTGCGCCACTCCTACGCCACCCACCTGCTCGACGGTGGCGCGGACGTGCGCGTCGTGCAGGAACTGCTCGGCCACGCGTCGGTGACCACCACCCAGGTCTACACGTTGGTCACGGTGGAACGGCTGCGCGAGGTGTACGCCACCGCCCACCCGCGCGCTCTGGGGTGAGCGCGAGGAGTGAGCCGGGGTTGCGGGCCCCGCAGTCGCGAACGAAAGGTGGCTCGGTGAGCGCGAGGAGTGAGCCGGGGTTGCGAGCCCCGCAGTCGCGAACGAAAGGTGGCTCGGGTGAGTGGTCGGGGTCGCCGACCCGGCCGGTCGCGGACCGAGCCACCGACGGGCCGCCGACACGCCGACCCGCTACCGAACCTGCTGCTGGCCGGTGGCGTACAGTCGGCATCGGCGCGGGCCTCCAGGTGCGACGGACCGGAGGTGCGCAGCGGCGCCGCGAGGGACGTCGGACGGCTCCGACGCCGGGTGGTCGTCGGGAGGGGGCAACGAGGACATGGCAGGAAACGGTGACCGTGCCGAGACCTGGACGTCGGAGCTCCGTGAACAGCAGGCGACGCTCGGCGCCGACCTCGGCCCCGCCGACCCGGCCGCGTACACGATGCGCAAGCCGATCCCCGAGCCGATGCCGACCGACCGGCACGGCCCGGCGCGGATCATCGCGATGGCCAACCAGAAGGGTGGCGTCGGCAAGACCACGACCACCATCAACCTGGGCGCCGCGCTCGCCGAATACGGCCGCAAGGTGCTCCTCGTCGACTTCGACCCGCAGGGCGCCCTCTCCGTCGGCCTGGGCGTCAACCCGCACAACCTCGACCTGTCGGTCTACAACCTGCTCATGCAGGACGACGTCACCGCCGAGGACGTCCTGATCAAGACCGACGTGGCCGGGCTGCACCTGCTGCCGGCCAACATCGACCTCTCCGCCGCCGAGATCCAGCTCGTCAACGAGGTCGCCCGGGAGATGGCCCTGGCCCGGGTGTTGCGCACCATCCGCAAGGAATACGACTTCATCCTGATCGACTGCCAGCCCTCGCTCGGCCTGCTGGCGATCAACGCGCTGACCGTCGCCCACGGCGTGCTCATCCCGCTGGAGTGCGAGTTCTTCAGCCTGCGCGGCGTGGCGCTGCTGCTGGACACCATCGACAAGGTGCGCGAGCGGCTCAACTTCGACCTGGAGCTCGAAGGCATCCTCGCCACCATGTACGACAGCCGCACCACCCACTGCCGTCAGGTGCTCCAGCGCGTGGTCGAGGCGTTCGGCGACAAGGTCTACCAGACCGTCATCACCAAGACCGTGAAGTTCCCCGAGTCGACCGTCGCCGGCGCGCCCATCACCACGCTCGACCCGGCGTCCTCCGGCGCGCGCAACTACCGGCAGCTCGCCCGAGAGGTGATCGCCGCCCAGTCGGACCGGTAGGGCCCACGCCAGCCGCCCGCCGCGTCGACTACGGTTTCCCGGTGACCGCACCGCCCCTCGACCCGCCGCACGGCGACCCCGTCGCCGTTGGGCCGGCCGCTGCCGAGCCGGCCGCTGCCGAGGTGCTCACGGTCGACCCGGCTCCGGTGGAGGAGACAAGCGGTTTCACCGTCCGGCTGGACAACTTCACCGGCCCCTTCGACCTGCTGCTCCAGCTGATCAGCAAGCACAAGCTGGACGTCACCGAGGTCGCCCTGCACCGGGTCACCGACGAGTTCATCGCCTACCTGCGGGCCATGGGCGACCAGTGGGACCTGGACGAGACAAGCGAGTTCCTGCTGGTCGCCGCCACCCTGCTCGACCTCAAGGCGGCCCGGCTGCTGCCCTCGGCCGACGTCGAGGACGAGGCGGACCTGGCGCTGCTGGAGGCGCGGGACCTGCTCTTCGCCCGGCTGCTGCAGTACAAGGCGTACAAGGAGGCGGCGGCGCACATCGCCGAACTCGAGGCGGTCGGCGGCCGGCGTTACCCGCGCGCGGTCACCCTCGAACCCCGGTACGCCGAGGCGCTGCCCGACCTGGTGCTCGGCATCGGCCCGCAGCGGCTGCTCAAGCTCGCGTTGAAGGCGATGAGTCCGAAACCGGTGCCCGAGGTGTCCATCGCGCACGTGCACATGGTCCGGGTCAGCGTCCGGGAGCACGCCGGCGTCATCGCCGACCGGCTGCGTCGCGCCGGGGTCGCCACCTTCTCGCAGCTCTGCGTCGACTGCGAGATGACGCTCGAGGTGGTGGCCCGGTTCCTGGCGCTGCTGGAGCTGTACCGGCAGGGGCTCGTCGCGTTCGTGCAGGAACAAGCGTTGGAGGAGCTGACGGTCCGCTGGACCGGCCCGGCCGACGGCGACGCCGAGCTGACCGTCGACGAGTACGCCGGCACCCCGGACCCGACCACCACGCCCGCAGGCGCCGTTGACGCGGACGCTGACTCACGCCGCGAAGCGGCGGACACGACCGCACCGACGCAGGAGTGATCTGATGAGCGACGAGGAACGCCGCGACTCGCTGGCGGACCAGGCCGCCGCCTGGATCCCCCCGTGGGAACGCCCCACCCCGGCAACCCCCGCCCCCGCCGACGAGGACCCGCCACAATCCGACCGTCCCGAGCCCCAGGATCTCCACCCCGCGGCAGATCTTGGAAGCCATGGGCCCCCAGCGGGGCCGTTTCCTTCCAAGATCGCGTCTGTGGACGAGGCGAGTGGAGATCCTGGTACGGTTCCGCCCCTCCAGGGGACGGACCGTACCAAGATCTCGGGGGAGACGTCGGTCGGCGACGACGAGGGCGGCGGTGCGCCGAGCGGCGGTGGGGCGGGCGTTGACGGGGCGGGCGGTGAGGCGGGGGGCGCTCCCGGCGTACCTCCGAAGCGGGGTCGGCGGCGGGCGGCGCCGGAACCCGCGCCCGCGCCGGTGTTGGACGACGCGGAGCTGCGCGGAGCCCTGGAAGCGATCCTGCTGGTGGTGGACCAGCCGGTCAGCGAACTGGTCCTGGCGGAGGTGCTGGAGCAGGCCCCGGAACGGGTGGGCGCGATGCTCGACGACATCGCCGCCGGCTACACCGCCGCCGGGCACGGCTTCGAGCTGCGCCGGGCCGCGGGTGGCTGGCGTCTCTACACCCGGCCGGAATACGCCACCTACGTCGAGCGGTTCGTGCTCGACGGGCAGTCGGTCCGGCTGACCCAGGCCGCGCTGGAGACCCTCGCCGTGGTCGCCTACCGGCAGCCGGTGACCCGTTCGCGCATCTCGGCCATCCGGGGTGTCAACTGCGACGGGGTGCTCCGTACCCTGGTGGGTCGCGGCCTGGTCGAGGAGTGCGGCACCGAGGCGGACAGCGGCGCCTTCCTCTACCGGACCACCATCATGTTCCTGGAGAAGCTGGGGCTCAACTCGGTGGACGACCTGCCGCCCCTGGCCCCGTTCCTTCCCGACGACGTAGAAGAGCTTGCCGATGCCACGCGATGACCGTGCCCCGAAGACCGACGCCCCCGTGTACGAGGGCGCCGAGCGCCTCCAGAAGGTCCTCGCCGCCGCGGGAGTGGGCTCGCGGCGCGCCTGTGAGGACCTGATCTTCCGGCGGCGGGTCACGGTCAACGGCCGGGTCGCGCAGCTCGGCGACCGGGCCGACCCCGCCCAGGACGTCATCCACGTCGACGGGGAGCGGCTCCAGGTCGACACCCGGCTGGTCTACCTGGCCATGAACAAGCCACGCGGGGTGGTCTCCACCATGGCGGACGAAAAGGGACGCGCCGCGCTGTCCGACTTCCTCGGCAACCGGGTCGAGCAGCGCGTCTACCACGTCGGGCGGCTCGACGCGGACAGCGAGGGCCTGCTGCTGCTCACCAACGACGGGACGCTCGCGCACCGGCTCATGCACCCCTCCTTCGGGGTGCCGAAGACCTACCTGTGCGAGGTCTCCGGGCCGATCCCGCGCAACCTCGGCAAGCGCCTGGCCGCCGGCGTCGAGCTGGAGGACGGGCCGGTCCGGGCCGAGGCGTTCAAGGTGGTGGACACACTCGGTAAGACCGCCCAGGTGGAGGTCACCCTGCACGAAGGGCGCAAGCACATCGTCCGGCGGATGTTCGACGAGGTGGGGCACCCGGTGAGCCGTCTGGTGCGTACCTCGATCGGTCCGATCCGGCTGGGCGACCTGCGCGCCGGGCGCACCCGGCGGCTGACCAACGCGGAGGTCGCCGCCCTGTTCAAGGCCGTGGGTGACTGACCGGAGACGATCGGGGAACGGCTCCCGGTAGGCTTCGACGCGGTCCGCGGGCCGGCGCGCACGCGCCCCCGGCGGTACGCCCGCGCGGCGCGGGCATGATTGACGACGACACACATCCGCTCAACGGCGCCGGACACACCGGCGACCCGCGAGGTACGGGCTGAGGAGGACAACGGTGGAGGAAAACGTACCGGCCGGGCGCTGCGTGGTCGCGGTGGACGGGCCGTCCGGTTCGGGGAAGTCCACCGTGTCGCGGCGGCTGGCGGTGAGCCTCGACGCCCGCTACCTCGACACCGGTGCCATGTACCGGGCGCTGACCTGGGCGGTCCTGCGCTCCGGGGTGGAGCTGACCGACACCGAGTCGGTGGCCAAGGTCGCCGGCGAGGCCGACCTGCGCATCGGCACCGACCCCCGGGGGTACGCGGTGACCGTCGACGGCACCGACGTGTCCACCGACATCCGTGGCGCCGAGGTGACCGGCGCGGTCTCCGCGGTCGCCGCCGTCGGCGCGATCCGTGAGCTGCTCGTCGACCGGCAGCGGCGGCTGATCGCCGAGGCGGGCCGGATCGTGGTGGAAGGCCGCGACATCGGCGCCGTGGTGGCCCCCGACGCCGACCTGAAGGTCTACCTGACCGCCTCCGAGGCGGCCCGCGCCCGGCGGCGCAGCGCCGAGGACGCGGCCGACGTCACGGCGACCGCCGCCGACCTGGCGCGGCGAGACCGGCTCGACTCGACCCGCAAGGTCAACCCGTTGCAGCAGACCCCGGACGCCGTGGTGCTGGACACCACCGAGTTGGGCATCGACGAGGTCGTCGCCCGCCTGCGTGACCTTCTCACCGAGCGGGGTGTCGCGTGAGCGGGGTTCCGTGGGCGCCGCTGGCGTTGCCGGCTCCGACGAAGGGTGGCCCGGCGTGAGCGACGACGACTTCGGTGGTTGGGTGGAGCTGCGCGAGCCGGAGGCCGACGCCGAGGAGCCGACCGGTCCGCAGCCCGTGGTGGCCGTGGTCGGCCGCCCCAACGTGGGCAAGTCCACACTCGTCAACCGCCTCATCGGTCGTCGCCAGGCGGTCGTCGAGGACGTTCCCGGCGTCACCCGGGACCGGGTGCCCTACGACGCGCAGTGGAACGGCCGGGCGTTCACCGTGGTGGACACCGGCGGTTGGGAGCCCGACGCCCGGGACCGGGCCGCGGCCATCGCCGCCCAGGCCGAGACGGCCGTGGTCACCGCCGACGTGGTGCTGTTCGTGGTGGACGCCATGGTCGGTTCGACCGACGTGGACGAGGCCGCGGTGAAGATGCTGCGTCGCAGCGCCAAACCGGTGATCCTGGTGGCCAACAAGGCCGACAACACCACCATCGAGATGGAGGCGACGTCACTGTGGTCGCTCGGTCTCGGTGAGCCGTTCCCGGTGTCGGCGCTGCACGGCCGCGGCTCCGGCGACCTGCTCGACGCCATCATGGCCGCGCTTCCCGAGGCGCCGAAGATCGTGGAGAACCGCCCGCGCGGCCCGCGCCGGGTGGCCCTGGTCGGCCGCCCCAACGTCGGCAAGTCCAGCCTGCTCAACCGCTTCTCCGGCGAGGACCGGGCGGTGGTCGACTCGGTCGCCGGCACCACTGTCGACCCGGTGGACAGCCTGGTCGAGATCGGCGGCGAGACCTGGCAGCTGGTGGACACCGCCGGCCTGCGCAAGCGGGTCGGACGGGCCAGCGGCACCGAATACTACGCCAGCCTGCGTACCGCCTCGGCGATCGAGGCGGCCGAGGTGGCGGTGGTGCTGCTGGACTCCAGCGAGGTGATCAGCGAGCAGGACCAGCGGATCCTCACCATGGTGGTGGAGGCCGGCCGGGCCCTGGTCATCGCGTTCAACAAGTGGGACCTGGTGGACGCCGACCGCCGCTACTACCTGGACAAGGAGATCGACCGGGAGCTGCGGCGCATCCCCTGGGCGATCCGGCTGAACCTGTCCGCGCAGACCGGCCGGGCCGTCGACAAGCTGGCTCCGGCGTTGCGCAAGGCGCTCGCGAGCTGGGAGACCCGAATCCCCACCGCGCAGCTCAACCAGTGGCTCACCGCGCTGGTCCAGGCCACCCCGCACCCGGTACGCGGCGGACGCGCCCCGCGGATCCTGTTCGCCACCCAGGCCGGGGTGGCGCCGCCGCGGTTCGTGCTGTTCACCACCGGTCCGCTGGACGCCGGCTACCAGCGGTTCGTGGAGCGCAAGCTGCGCGAGGAGTTCGGCTTCGAGGGCAGCCCGATCGACATCTCGGTCCGGCCGCGGAAGAAGCTCGGCCCCGGCGGTCGTGGCAAGGCCCACGGCTGAGTCATCCGGGCGGAAGCCGCCGGGCCATGTTCGGCGGCTTCCTTCCTAGGACGCTCTAGGGGGAGTGGCGCGGGCCTCGCGCGATGCGGAGGGCCCTGTGCGAGTCACGCGAGGATCTTGCGCTAAGCTGTATCGGCTGCCGCGGGGAACTTCACGCGGGGGCATCGGGACGTGGCGCAGTTTGGTAGCGCACTTGACTGGGGGTCAAGGGGTCGTCGGTTCGAATCCGGCCGTCCCGACGCAGGTGGAAGGGCATTTCGCGTGATCATGCGATGCCCCGCTGGGGACCATTTGGGGACCTCAGGCCGGTGAGATGCGAAGACAGCGCCTCACCGGCGGCCCGGATCGACTGACGATCCGGATGCAGATACCGCTGAGTCGTCATCAGCGAGCCGTGACCGGCGATCTTCCGTAGGACGTGCACCGGCACGCCGGCATCCGCCATCCAGGTCAGCCCGGTGTGCCGCAGGTCGTGCCGCCGCAGGTACTCGAAGCCCAGCGAGCTGACCACCTCGTCCCAGTGCGTCGCGTCGCGCAGCACCGCCGTGCTGATCCGGCCGCCGCGAGGGCCGACGAAGAGCCGGCCGTCATCCTCGGTGATCCGGTCGAGCTTTGCGGCCACCATCGGCCGCAGTTCGCCGATGATGGGCACCTGCCGTGCCCGCTTGCCCTTGGTGCCCTTGTCGACCAGGCCGCCGGGTCCGGTGGTGGTCTGCCGGCGCACCGTCCACAGCCACGTGTCCCGGTCGATGTCGCCTTTGCGCACGCCGGACACCTCGCCGATGCGGGCCGCCGTGCCGGCCGCGAACATCACCACCTCACCCCAGCCCGGGTACCGGCCGTGCGAGCGCTCGACCAGCGCCGCCGCCAGAGTGGCCAGCGCCGTCCAGTCCGGCAGCGCCAGCGAACGCGGGTTGTCCAACTCGTCCTCGGCCCGCTGGTACTCCCGCTGCCACCCGGTCAGCCGCGCCGGATTGCGGTCGATCAGGCCGTCCCGCACCGCCTGCTCCAGGATCCGCACCAGGACGGCGAGGCTGTTCTTCACCGTCGACCGGCCGCAGCCCTCAGCGATCCAGCCGTGCGCGGCCCGGTCCACCGCACCATTGGTGATCAGCCGCACCGGCAGGTGACCGAGCGTCGGCACGACCCGGCGACGCCAGCCCGCCAGGTACGGGTCGAGCGTCTTGCCCTCCAGGCCGCGCAGCGCCAGGCGCATCACGCTCTCGCCGTACTGCGCCAGCCGCATCGATGCCGCGTCGGGGTCGACGCCGCCCCTCGCCGCGCGCTGCATGGTGCCGAGCCAGGTCTGCGCCTGCTCGGCGTCCGCGAACGCCTGCGACTTGGAGCGGCGTCGTCCCGAAGCCGGATCGACCCACCGGACCCGGGCACGGTACGGGTTCGGCCGGCCGGGTCGGTGCTCGACGTCGGTGGAGACGGCGACGCCGATCGGGAGCAGGGGAGTGGTCACCGAGCCGATTCCTCGGGATCGGTGCGGTGCCGGCCCAGCCACGCCCGCACGTCCTCCGGGTCGTACTTGACGACCCGGGCGGACAGCCGGATGAACGCCGGCCCCTGGACGGGGTCGGCGGTGCGCCACCGACGCACGGTGGACGGGTCGACCTTCACGAGCCGGGCAAGTTCCTCTGTGGTCATCAGGACGCCCGGTGCTGCCAGTGCATCGGTACTCATCGGATCCCCAATGTTGTCGGTTCTACTGTCAAGGCGGGCTTGACGCTGAATCGCGCGTCAGGCGACGAGGGTCTGTAGGTACTCGCGCGCGGAATCCTGGTGCTCTCGGGCCATCGCGGCGGACGCGTTGGCGAGCAGCGCGTCGGCGGTCGTGTGCCACCCGGCGCCCACGAATTGCAGGAAGTTGACCACCAGCGTGGTCGGCTCGGTGTCGGCAGCGGCTTCCTGCGGGCCGCTGCTCTGGGCGCGGCGGAACACCACGCGTTGGTTGCGCAGCAGAGCGAAGGTCACCGAGTAGCGGCGCGACTTGGTGAGGAAGTGACCGCCGAAGCCGAGCATGTGCGCCCAGCGCCGCAGCCGCCGCCAGTCGCGGGGACGGCCGAGCATCCAACAGGCGTCGATCAGGCGTTCGGTGTGGTTGCCGGCCGGGTCGGCGTAGATGTCGATGCTGTCGGTGGTGAGCCGGTTGGAGGCGTGGCCTGTGACCTCGGTCGACTTGGTGGCGTACTTGGCCAGGTACGCCGCCACCTGCGCGTCGGTCACCTCACCCCGGCCGGCCACGGTGATTACCTTGGTGAGCACCTGCTCGCCCCAGCCGATGCGCCAGCCGCCCGGGTGGGCGGGGTGGTCGGCGGTGGTGAAGACGACGGTGGCGGCGGCGTGGTCGACGGCGGCCACCAGGTCGGCGGCGTCGAGCTGCGGCGGTGCTGGCACGATCGCGTCGGGGTCGTCGCCGTCGCGGCCGTCGAGCCGGATGATGGCGTGGAAGTGCACGACGCCGCGCCGCTGCATTTCGGCGGCTTTGCCGAACGACAGCCGTACCGGGGACACCCACCGGGTCTTGCCGGTACGCGGCGACGTGACAGGGATGTCGGGTATGCCGCGTGCGCTGGCGAGGCGGTGCATGTACCGGTTGACCGCGATGGTGGTGCGCCGCCACAGCTCCCCGGCCGAGAGGTTCCAAACCGCCTGCGCGTCGTGGTCGTAGCAGTCCAGGCACAGCGGCGTGCCCAACCGGGCGTCGGTGTCCTCGTGGCGGGCGAAGCAGACCAGCCGCACCCCGTGCGGGCAGACGGTCACGTCCCGTCGGGCGTGGCAGGGCTCGGGCCGGCAGTCGCAGGCGGCGCGACGGGTGCAGGTGTGCCGCTTGACGTAGCGGGTGTGCACCTCGCCGAAGGACGGGGCGGTGAAGGTCGGGAACACCGCCGGGTGGTGGGCTACCTGCTCGGGCACGCCCTTGCCGCCGACGAGGCCGGCGCGGACCACCTGGTAGGCGTCGCGCTGGTAGAGCTTGGAGCAGGTCGGGCACACCGAGGCACGGCGGTTGCCGCACGGCTTGTAGATGACGCCGTCGGGCATGTCGGCCGTTGACCGCTCCGACAGGAGACGGCCGGTAGCGGCCTCGACCGTGGCCATGGTGCCGGCCAGGCGGACCGGGCGGGTGCAGCCGGCGGCCGGGCGGACGTGGCGCAGCCAGCCGGGCAGGTCCGGTTGGGTGAGCCGGGCGGCGGCTTGCAGCCGGATGTCGGAGGACGTGGCGTACCAGGGCGGTGCGGGCGGCTCGGCGCACGGGGCCGTACCCGAAGCAGAAGCTTCGGGTACGACGGTCAGCGTCGAGACGGTCAACGGGTCGCCTTCACGGGGCGTCCGTTGGCGGATCGGACGGGTCGGTTGTCGGTGTCGGGGCCGAGGTCCAGGACCGCGAGGGCTTGCGTGGCCTCCTCGGAGGTCACCTTGAGGCGGACGGCCAGTTGGCCCGGGGTGATCGGCGTGCCGTGCTCGATGCGGTACTGCTTCGCGACGCGGGTCGCTCGGGCGAGCAGGTCCGGGGCCACGATCGGCAGCGGAAGTTGGGCAGCGTCAGACTCGGTGACAGGAATGTCAGTGGTGGACGGTGCCAACGTCGGTGCCGGGGTGACATCGGGCTTGCTCGGACGGGGACGGGCGGGGCGGGCAGCCGCATCGGGCCGGGGCGTCGCCGGCTCCGGGGTCGGGGCCGGTCGCGGTGCGGTGATCCGGTTGGCGAGCTGGGCCGGGGTCGGGATCTCGGGCTGGACCGGCGTCGGTGCCGGCTCGGCCGTGTCGATGATGGGGACAATGGGCAGCTCGGGCCGGCCGGGCGTCGGTGCCGGGACGGCGGGAACGGTCATGGTCGGAGTTGGCGTCTCGGCGGGTGCCGGGAACGTCGGTGCGGTGCCGGTGGCGGCGGTCAGGGTTCGGCCGCTTTCCCGGCGGATCAGGGCGCGCATGTGCACGGCCAGGCCGGCGACAGCCGGCGGCAGTGCGCCGACGATCGCGGCCATGGCCACGCGCCAGGTTTCATCGGTGTTGGCGTTGGTCTGGAGCAGGTGGTACGCCGACTGGGCAGCGATGCCGATGCCGGCCGCACCGTAGGTGTTCTTCTTGGCGAACGCGGCGACCCGTGCGGGCACGGGAGCCATCCACAGCACCAGGGCGACGACCACATAGCCGTCGACCGCGATGGGCATCAGCCAGGCCAGGGCGAGGCTGACCGAGGTGCCGGGGATCGTGATGTGAGCGGTGAAGCCGGCGAGTTCGGCCAGCGCGATCCAGGTGGAGGCGGACAGGCCGAACGACGCGACCAGCACCGCCCACGAGGCGATCGACGCCAACCGGGGCTCCCCGGCGTTGACGGGTGCAGTGTTGATGCGGGTCACCGGCGTGCCCCCGTTCCGGAGAGCAGAACGAGACGCGGCCGGCCACCCGGCTGCCCGGGGTGGGCTGCGGTGGCGCGCTGAGCGGCGCAGGCCGCACAGTCGCGCTCCCACAGCCGTACCGTCACACCGGTCATCGAGCCGGTCACCGTGACGCCGCAGAGGTGCGGGTACGGCTCACCGGTGCTGACCGGCCGCCCGAGGGCGTAGCTGGCTCCGATCCACTGACCGGTGCCGGGCGGGTTGGATGCGGTGTTCACGCCGAAGCCCTCCCGTCGCCGAGGCCGAACAGGGTCGGCTCCTGACGAGGGGCCGGGGGCGTGGGTTGGGCCGCCCTGCGGGTGGCCGTCCGGTTGCTTCGGGCGGCCTTCGGGTTGTGCAGGTCGGCGAGCTGGTCAGGCGTCAGTACGGTGAGCGCCTGCTTGTCCTCGCCACGCCGCCGGTAGAGCAGTGGACGAACCGTGGCGTTGGTCGGGCAGTCCGTCACCCCGTCGGGGTAGCGGAAGCCGCAGCCCGGACACACCGAAGCGGCCGGGCTACCGGGGTGGTGATCGGCGAACACCTGAGCGAGAGTCGCCACCGTGACGCCGAGGCCGGCGCGGATGAGGCGCTCGTCCAGGGCGATCCGGTCGGCGCGGTCGCCGTAGCGCATCTGCACCGCCTGCCGGGATACGCCCAGCCGGTCGGCGATCTCCGCCCAGGAGTACCGGTACGGAGGCTGGCGCAGACCGGTGACAGCGAGCCGGGTCAGGGCGTCCACGTCGGTGGACAGCGCCGCGAGTGACCGCAGCGCCTCGATGTCCCCGGCCGCGACCCGACGGGCGTACGCCCGCAGGATGCGGCGCACGAACGCGTCGAACTCGGTGGTTTCCACCGACTGCTTGGCGCGCTTGGTGCGGGTGCGCGTCAAGCCAGGCTTGACGGTGTTCTTGCTCATGCCGCACCACCGTTGGTGCGGTCCCACGCGGCAGCCGCCGCGTTGAGAACGGCGATGACCGCGTCGGCGGTCTGGCCCTTGGAGTCGTTGAAGTCGTAGGCGTTGTCGAGCCGCTCGTAGTACTGGCTGTCGGCGAACCGGAGGGCCAGGTACCAGTCGAGGTAGGTCAACGCGGCGTTGAAGTCAGCGAACTCCGGGGCGTCGAACATCTGGGCCGGGGCGTCGACCGGGCCGCCGTAGCAGACCATGCCGACCGCGCCGACCAGACAAGCCGGGGGAGTGAACGACCCCGACGTGGCGTCGTAGTAGGCGCCCTGCGTCCAGCCGTGGCGGGACAGGTACAGGGCGGCGTCCCGCAGCGTGCGGGCCGGGGTGGTCACCTGCTCGGCGACCGTGTTTTGGGTAGCGTGCATGACGGCAGCTCCTTCCGGGCTGTTGATGGGGCGGGTCGGCGGCGTCCGGGTTGCTTTCCTAGGGCTGATCCCGGTGCTGCCGGCCCGTTTCTATGGCGTTCGGCGCTGAGGGCGGACCATCCGCCGCAGGGCCGCGTCGAACTCGGTGACGATCCGCATCAGGTGCGACCGGGCGTTGGTGTCGCCGGCCGCGAGGCTGATGCGGGTACGGATCTCGGCGTGCTGGCTGCCGTCGGCCGCCAACACCCGGGTCAGGACCACCACGCCGCGACCGGGAACCCGGAGCGTGACCGGCTGTGCCCGGTGCTCGCCCAGACCGCAGGCGTGCCCTCGGGCACACCAGTCCGGGTGCGGCAGGTGGTCGTCGGAGGCAGGCCAGGTTGGCGACGTGGCCGGCCGGGGTCGGATACGGATGCTCATGCCGCACGCTCCCGACGAAGGCCGGCCCGCAGGCGGGCGGCGTGCGTCGCGATGCGGGCGCAGGCCGCGTCATCCAGGTACGCGGCTTTGATCAGTTGCGGGGTGCCGCCCTCGGCGATGAGCAGGCCCACGCCGGGATTGGTCGGGCTGAGCGTGTTGGCAGACCAGCCGCGTTCCGCCCACCCGTGCCCCAGGACGATGTCCGAGGACGCGTTGGTGGTGCACCGGAATGCGCACCGCCAGGCGAACAGATCCCGCAGGCTCGTCGGGATGATGTCGGACGAGGGTCGCTGCGTCGCCGCGACGACGATGATGCCGACCGCCCGGCCCCGAGCCACCAGGTCGCGCAGCAGACCCGCGAAGTCCTCCCGGGTCTTCTTGTCCCCGACGGTGGCCGAAAAGTAGGCGATCTCATCGACGGCGACGAGGATCGGGCTGAACACGTCATCGCGTTGGGTCTTCCGGCGGCCCGCCACTTCCAGGTAGGCGTACCGGTTGTCCATCACGATCTGCATCCGACGCAGCGTGGCCAGGGCATGCATGATGTCCGGGCCGACGAACACGTCAGCGCAGCTCTTCCACTGGCCCAACTCAACCTGCTTGCCGTCGAGCAGGCACAGCCGGCAGTCGAGCGACAGAGCGGCGTGCGCCACGATCAGGTTGAGCAGGGTCGACTTGCCGCCGCCCGGTTCTCCACCGATCAACAGGTTGCGGTAGATCAGCGGGACCCGCACCGGGTGGCCGAACTCGTCCACCCCGACATGCACCGGGTCGAAGATCGACACGGGCGGGTCGGCGGGCATGCCACCCGGTACGGCGGGAACGGTCAGCGTCGACATCAGCGCATCCCCGCTCAGGCCACCGACGCCGGCGCGGCGGTCGACCACGGGTCATCCGCCGGCGTCTCCGGAGTGAACCCGTCCCCGTTGCGGGTGCGGGCCATCTTCTTCACCGTCGCCGTCGCGAACCGCAGCGACGGGCCGACCTCGTCGACGTCCAGGCCGTACGCGGAGCGCTTCTCGCCCTGCTCGTTCTCCCACCGCGACAGCCGCAGCCGCCCGGCCACCACCACGCGGGTGCCCTTGGCGAGGGACTCGGCGATGTGCTCGGCCAGGTCCCGCCACGCGGTGCAGGTCAGGAACAGCGGGTCACCATCGCGGTACTCACCCGACGCCCGATCGAACACCCGAGGCGTGGACGCCACGGTGAACTTCACCAGCGCCACCCCGGCCGGGGTGAACCGCAGCTCCGGGTCGGCGGTCAGGTTGCCGACCACCGTCACGGTCGTGTCGTTTGCCATTGCAGATCCTCCCTGGATCGGTTCTCTGCGGTGAGCCATGAGACGCGGCGCACCTGTGTTGATCCCGCACAAGTTGTGCGAGCGGTTTTTGGTTTCAGCGGCGCGGGTTGCGCTGCTGCGGCGGCACGGGCTCCGGCACGTCCAGCAGGTCCAAGCCCACCGGCGGCACAGCCGGCGACACCGGGGCGTCGTCGTCGCGCATCCACGCCACCCAGGCCGACAGCGGCGACGCCACCAGGCCGGTCAGCGGGTCACGGCGGGTGATGTCGACCCGCACCAACGCGGCGTGCCGGGCCGACGCGCGGACCATCCGCGCCTCACCCGCCCAGCAGGCCACCGCGAGTTTGTCCGCCTTGCCGTCCAGGTCCGTCAGGTCCAGGCCCGGCCGCAGCCACACCCACACCCGCTCCCCGGCCGGCGTCGGCCGCGCCCACAGGATCAGCGGCAACCGGCCCGGGTGTAGCCGCGACGCGGACCGGATGAACTCCGTGAAGCAGAGCCGCAGCCGGTGCCGCACCACCACGCACCACACCCACGCCGACACCCGCCGACGAAGTCGACCGACGCCGAAGACCACGCCCAGCACCACGGCCAGGAGCACCAGCGGCACCGCCGGATGCGTTGCCCGAGACAGGTACGCCATGCTCACGAACACGGTGACCGCGGCGACGATCTCGAACGCCCACCACCACAGCACCCGCAGCGCCGGCCACATCCGAACCAGGCACGCGACCACCAGGCCGCACACCCCGCCGGACAACAGCCCGACCACCACCGCCAGCGGCAGCGGCAGCGCCACCGACGAGGTGGCGGCCACCACCAGGGCGACAGACGCCGCCACGACGAGGAATGCCACCCGAGCCTTCTGCGCGTACGACCGCGACACCGGCGTCTCCACCAGCGTCACCGCGCCCACCGGGCGCTCACCGAACATCCCTGACCTCGCCATGCCCAACCTCCCGTGTTTGGGTAGCGGTGCGACTCAGTACTCACTCGAGCGTACTGACTCAGCAGGTACAAGGCAAGTAGTGACGCATCGCGCTGTGTTGATCCCTGGGTGTAAGAGTGCGAGGCTGGGGAGTGCTCTTTCGACCCTCCGGCGGGGGTACCCATGATGGGTAGGCCACTTACGGATGTGGATGAGGAGCTACCGACGGGGTGGAGGCGTGCATGTCGCAGCGAGTCAGCGGGATAGCTATTCCGCGCCATGTCCTGGAGCGCGAGGACATGCGTGCCGCACTCGCGCGCCATGACTTCGGAACAGTGTTCATGCTGGCTCGGAAATGGGCGGGAATCAGCTATTCGCGAATTGCGGAGTCCTGCTCAATAAAGCCCGAAAGGGTCGGCGCGCTTGCCCGTGGGCAGGGCAGCATCGCAACATACGAAAAGATCAGCCTAATTGCAGATGCGATGCAAATTCCGGGGCATATGCTGGGCTTGGCTCCCCGAGGCTGGGAGGCCGGCCAGGCGGTGGCCCTAGATGCCCGAGGTGAGACCGTGAATCGACGTGACTTCCTGCGCGTGTCTGCCGTCGGTGCCGGCACCCTGCTCGGTGCCGTTGACGTCGCTGACCTCTCCTCCGGCCGACGTCTCGGCGAGGAGCTGCCGAAGGTTCTCGCGCGTCGGACTGCGAGGCTCCGTCGCCTCGATGACGTCCTCGGAGGAGGCGACACCGTTCGCCTGTATCTATCCGAATACGAGATGACCAAGAAACTCGTGGCGGGCGGCACCTACACCGAGACGGTCCAGCAGAGACTGCTCGCAATTCTTGCGGAACAGGCGCAGCAAGCTGGATGGGCTGCATTCGACGCGGGGAACCTGGACCTGTCGAAGCGGCTATACGGCGAAAGCCACGGGATCGCGAATCAAGCGCACGCGCCTCACCTGGCCGGAAACGCTCTGGCGTTCCTGGCGTATCAGACAGTTGGCGGCGACCCCCGCGAAGCGGTGGCGATCGCGGAGGCGTCTTGCGCCGCAGCCGGCGACGACTCCCCGGCCACCGTCACCGCTCTGCTGCACGAGCGTCGAGCGTGGGCGCATGCTGTCGTCGGCAACGCCCGTGAGACTGACGCGGCACTGGCAACGGCGCGCGCCGCCTTGGAGCGTCGCAACGCGACCGAGGAACCCGATTGGTCGACGTGGGTTGACGACCAGGAGGTGACCATCATGACCGGCCGATGCTGGGCAGAGCTTGGCCGGCCGCTGCGCGCGGTTCCGCTCCTGGAGGACGTACTAGCAGGCTTCGACGACGCCCACGCCCGAGACAAGGCCCTGTACTCGTGCTGGCTGGCGGACGCATATGCCACGGCAGGGGAGCCGGAGGAAGCCGCCCGGGTCGCCGGCCGCGTGCTCGACCTCTCCGAAGGCGTCGCCTCCGTGCGACCACGCCAACGACTCAACCCGGTCCTACAACGGCTCAGCGACCATGCCGCCGTGCCGGGAGTGCGAGAGGTGCTGGAGCGCGCCAGGGCGTAGCCGCTACGGCTCCACGTCGAGCAGGAGCGTCTTGCTGACCCAGGCGGCGTACTCGTCCGAACTCATCACGACCGGCACCGCCGCGATCTCGGGGTTCTGCCAAGGGTGGTTGTCCTGGAGAAATGCCCGCAGGTCCTCGAAGCGCTGGGCATGCGTCTTCAGGAGAAGCTGCCACTCCTCGCCCGTGCCGAACTCGCCCTGGTGCCAGAAGGCCGAGATGACCGGCCCGACGATCTGCGCGCCGGCCGCGAGTCTCGCCTCAACGACGAGGCGCGCCAGCTCGACGGCCGCCTCCCGCGTCTCCACCGCCGTCGAGACTTGGAGGACGGTCCAAGGCTGGCCGTTGCTCACGTCAGCGGCGCGACTCCCGGGCCGGGGGCGACCTTCATGCCATGACGTGATCGTTCGCGGGCGCCACAGGTGGGTCCGGCCGAACGTCTTGTCAGGCTCTGGCATCTGCCCGCGGTTCCGGTAGGAACTAACGGTGCCGACCTGGACGCCGAGGTACTCGGCGACCTCCGACGTCGTCCACCACTCCGCGTCTGGATCAGGGCTCGTCACGCCCGTCATTCTGCCCGCGCTAGACGTTCAGCGCACCTACGTACCCCCTAGCTCCTCGGAGGCTTGTCGCCGGTACGGTGTCGCCGGTACGGCCCCGTGAGAAGTTTCCATACGTCTTCAAGGCGGCCCTGCGGGCCGCTGCGCGCCGCTCGGGGCACACCGCGCCTTGCCGCTTCGCTCCCGGCGCGGCGACCCCGGCTGCGCGCAACCCCAGCGGGCACGGCGACGCCCCGTAGAGCTTCAGTCGGTCTACGGGGCTTCCGGCACTATTCGCGCTAGCCGGTTTCGCTGCCAGCCTCGCCGCTATCACGTGCCGACCAACCCTGGCCATCGTTTAAGGCCGCAACGCTGGGATCTGGAACGACCGGCCGCAAGTCGGATGCCGCACCTATGTGAGTGTCGAGCGCCCACCCTAGGGGGAGCTGAGCAGACGGGGTAGCCCGCGCGTCAAGCATATTCGGAAAATATTCGAATTGAGTTCCTGTTAGATTGAACGCGTTACAAAGCTTTGCTTCGCCTAAGTCCACATGCATGTAAAAGTGCGCTGCATCCAGCTCTGCAGGTCCGTCGAATTGGGTCGCCAAAAGAATTGCATATCTGCAAAATTTTGCCGCTTTTAGGTCCACATGTCCATGGAAGTGTGTGCTGCTGAAGACCGCTGTTCCCAGAAATTGTGCCATGGCAAGCTCCGCTGCCCCATGGAAGTGTGCTCCGCTGAAGTCTGCCGCGCCGTGGAAAAGCGTCGCGCTAAGGTTCGCGTCTTCGTAGAACTGAACTCCCTTCAGGTGGGCGTCGTCCCTGAACTCTGCCCCAATCATTCTCAATTTTCCGAAGAAATGCGCCCCTGCAAAGTTTGCATCTCCTTGAACCTGCATTCCGGCCAAGTTTGCATTTCCGTAAAAATGAGCCCCAGATAAGTCGAGCCGATCCACCTTTAGGTCGGAGAAGTTAATGTCGAGAAGTGCGGCACCTATCAGGTCGAGGCTCATTTTTTCGCCGGCGGCCCCGCGCCAGTATGCGGCTGGCTCTGAACTATCTGGACCAGCGTGCCTGCATAAGTGGTTGGCGATCAGTCGTTGTGCCGTCAGTCGTACTTGAAGTTCCTCGCGCCTCGACTGCTGCTCTTCCACCTTCGGTGTCTGCTCGTCCGGAGCGAAAATCTGCGATAAAACGCTAGTGTTCGATCGCAACACCTCGGTCGGGAGCCTGTACGGCATGCGCAGATACGCACAAAGTACCTCTACAACTGTCTGGCGCAGCTTCGAGTTATCTTGGCCCAATCGCTCCAACGCGTACAACCCCGCCAGCCGGACTGCTGCCTTGTCGCTGCCGAGCTGCTCTGCAGCCGCTACATACAGCGACGTTATGCGCTGCTCCACAGCGTCGGCCTGCGTGAATTGCTGGGCGTGCTCGCTCCACGCCTGCCGTCGAAGCGTCATAAGCAACGTCACACCAGCAGCCATCCCGGCTGCCACGGTCAATGCCACCTTGATCCGGTCCAAGCGCAACCGCTCTGGGTCAGCGACGCTCGTTGGCGTCCGCGACCACACACCCAGCAGCCACATCGCCGCAATGCCGCCACCCAGCACCAACGCCACCGCCGCTAGCGTCACGGGCCACCAGCGCATCGCTCGTAGCGGCTGATCCATCCTTCGCAGTGCATGCTTCCGCCATCCGGCCATCCACCGCTTCCGCTTCGCTCGCACGTAGGACAGTCTGGTGCCTACGGTCCAGCACAGATGCTCGCGAATCGACTCGTTGCCTCCGGCGGGTAGGGCCTCCGGCCCTACGACCCGGAGCGCGCCTCCGGCGGCAAGGGCTACCCGCCCTTGGACCCGGGCCGCTCTGGGATGCCCGGCCGATCCGGTGCCACCCGCCGCACACCACAGGCAGCCAGACCGGGCCTGCCCGGTCCAGGTCGTACGTCCGGTGGGGCGCTCCACCTGGACCGGGCAGGCCCGGCCCGGCAGGGCGAAGCCTGCGCGACGGGAAGCCGGCACCCGCAGGTGCTGCGGACGACCACACCCAACGGTTGAATGCGTTGGAGCGCTACGGAAACCAACAGCGGCACCGGGGACCAGCGGGGGACCACACGTCCAACCCGGACGGACACGGACAGCGCAACCGCCGACGACGTGCCGACGGGCGCGCCGTTGCTGACGTGCGCCAACGCCTACCGCGACGTCCTGGGGGTCAAGGGGTCGTCGGTTCGAATCCGGCCGTCCCGACCAAAGAAAAAGCCCTGACCAGCGGAAATGCTGGTCAGGGCTTTGACTTTCTTCTATGGAGATTTGAACCGCCCCCCGAAAACCCCCCGTTTACGTGGTGCGGCAACCAAGTTCGTCACTGATGTGCATCGTTCTCTTTTGATGGTGATCCTTGGCTGCTCGGGTGGCTGCCGAGCCGTTCGAGGATGCCGGACACGTCCGGGGCTTGTACCGGCTTGGCGATGTAGTAGGTGTCCGTGACCTCCTCGCTGGAGTGCCCGAGCTGCGCCGCCGCGCTCTTGGTGTTGGTCTCCTCCTTGATCAGGGTGGCGACGGTCTTTCGGAAGGTGTGCGGGGTGACCCAGTCGAGGTCGGCTTCGGCGCGTGCCTGGCGCCACTGACGGCGAACATTGTTGGGTGAGAGGGTGGTTCGGGAGGCTATGTCCGATGCGGACTTGGTGGTTCGTTAGCGGCCCTGGTTGGTGGGGTTACGCGGACGTCGTCGGTGGAGCCAGGGTGAACAGTCCGGCGTCGGGTTCGGTGAGGATCTGGCGGGCGACGAGGCGTTTGAGCTTGGCGCGGAGATTCTCGGTGTCCTTCGCGGTGGTCCCGGCGCCCAGCGCTTTGCAGATGTCCTTGGCGCGCATCGGTGCGGTCCCGGCGTGGAACACGGCGAGGATCTGCTGGTAGGCGGGGCTGGCGATGGTCGGGTCAGCAGGTGCGACCGCGTCGAGTGGGCCGCCCAGGCTCAGCAGCGTCTTGCGGGTGATGGCGAGTTCGGCCACCTCGGTCTCGGCGGCGGTGAGCTGCTCGTCGAGGGAGGCGATCTGGGCGCGGAGCCGTTCGACGGCGAGGCCGGCGGCGGTTTCGCGTTCAGTGAGCAGGGTCAGCAGCGACGGCTGGGTCACCGCTGGTGGCCTGGGTCGCGCCAGGACGTGGTGGCGGTGCCGGTCAGCCGGCGGATGAGGTTCGCTGTCGAGGCCCACCAGGTGTGGGACACCGCGGAGGCGGGTCGGCTTTCGTACTCGCGGACCAGGCGGCGGTGCAGCATCAGCGTGCCGTTGGTCTGCTCGACCACCCACCGCCGCTTGATCGGCACGAACCCGGCGGTCGTGTCGGACCGCAGGACCTGCTCCACGTCGACACCTCGGACCGCGCCGTGGATCTGCACGTCGTCTTTGAACCCGGCGTCGACCCATGCCTTGGTCACCGTCGGCGTGTGCGCGAGGACGTTGTCCAGCAGCTTCACGCCGATCGCGTTGTCGGTGACCGACGCGGCGGTGACCACCACCGCGATGATCAACCCGAGGGCGTCGACCGCGAGGCCCCGCTTACGGCCCGGCACCTTCTTCGCGGCGTCCTTGCCGGTCGTGGCGGCCGGGACGTGGTTGGCCGCCCGAATCGACTGAGTGTCCAGCACCACCGCGGTCGGATCCTCCCGGCGGCCGGCCTTCTCCCGTGCCTGGCAGCGCAGCAGATCGTGAATCACCTGGTCGGTGCCGTCATCACGCCACAGGGCGAAGTAGTAGTAGGTGGCCGACTTCGGCGGCAGGTCGTGCGGC
This sequence comes from Micromonospora sp. WMMD1128, assembly GCF_027497235.1. Classification (NCBI taxonomy): domain Bacteria; kingdom Bacillati; phylum Actinomycetota; class Actinomycetes; order Micromonosporales; family Micromonosporaceae; genus Micromonospora; species Micromonospora sp. WMMD1128. The sequence continues at coordinate 3,820,556 of NZ_CP114902.1, read as the reverse complement.
AGGTACGCCCACTGGCACCCGGTCCGGTTCTGGTAGAAGATCGCGTTCACGATCTCCCGCAACTCGTAACGGCCCTGATGCCCCGACACCGACGGGTGCCGGTCCTTCCACGCCTGCAGGAACGGCCCGACCACCGCCCACTGCTCATCGGTCAGGTCACTCGGATACGCCGCACGCTCACCCATGATCAGCCCAACGCGGCCACCACGTCACCGGTTACGACCACGGCTCACCTTCACATGCCGGGCCGAACCCACAATGGACGAAAGCTACCGAACCACCCTCTGAAGACTCGCGAGCTGCACAAGTGGATGGTGTTGCCGGAGGTGCAGAGCCAGCTGGCCCGGGGTGGCGCCGAGGTGGCCGACGAGATCCTCGACCGTCTGGCCGCTCTGCTGGGCGACAGCGGCGACCAGCGGCGATCCGACGCCGAGCAGGTCCTCGTTCTTGTTCTGGCCGCTTTCGTACGCGCACACGACCCGGCCACCGCGTCCGCCATCGCCGGCGAGTGGCAGGCAGAACACACCCGTGCCGCGGCAGCGTCTACCCGTGCTGTGGTGGAGGACAACACCCGCTCTATCCTGAGCCGGATGTCGGCCACCAACGTGTTCGGCGACCAGGTCACCATGCTCCAGCCGTGGTGCCGCGATCGGGCGATCGAGATCCGCGAGTTCTGGCCAGACGTGGAGAAGCTGGTACAGGTCATCGTCACGGCCGATGACCGCGGCGCCGTCCTGCGGCAGTGGTGCGAGCAGCCCCCGGACTGGTTCGCTGATGCACCCGTGGAGGTAATCTGCTGGCTGGCTGAACTCGCCTCGGACTACAGCCAGAATCCGACGGCAGCCCGCCTGTTCGGGATGGCCGTGGAGGGTGGAGCGTACCCGGCCGGCTATTGGAAGGCCCGGCAGGCGATGTGCCTGCCGGAGGACGCCTCCGCTGACGTCAACGAGATCCTCGTCGGTGCAGCCTGGGAACACACGCTTGCGCAAGGGCTGCTGTTTGTCCACCGCGAGGACTGGGATCAGGCCATCGATGTCTTGTCCGCGTGGAAGACATCGTCGCACGCCGATGAGGCGTTGCGGCTGCAACTGCTGGCGCGGCTTTACGCTCGAGCCGACGACATCAACCGGGGAGTGAAGTTCGCGCTCGCCGCTGCTGACATCGAGGGCGCGAGCGGATCAGCGCTGTACGCCGCTGAGTTGCTGCTGTACCGGGCGCGGTACGGGGAGACCGTGAACAGGCTGGCCGACACCGAACGGGCTGCCGCGCTGGCGATCAAGGCCCGTAACGTCCGTCGGTCGTGGCACGGCGACAGCGTCGCGGCGATCCTGGTCGCGGTCAAGGCGTACGTGCTCGGCGGCAAGGTGGCGCAGGCGCGGACGCTCATCGAGCAGCAGCCGGACGGTGACGCCTGGCCGCAGGAGGTCACTGACCCCCGGCTGCGGCGAGAGCAGGCAGAACTGCTTGCCGGCACCGGCGAGTACGGCCGGGCCCGGGCGTTGGCCGTCGAACTGGGCATCCCATTCGTTGTCGCGGAAATCGAGGCCGTGGAGCTGACCGGCACCGCCGAAAACGCGGTCGCCGCTGCGGCGTGGCAGTCCGCGCTGGCCGCCGCGGAGTCCAGGGCCGACTTTCTGGTGGCGGTTCGAGGGCTGGCCCAGGTCGGTGGCGAGCTACCGGATCTTGCCGGGGTCGAGCAGGAACATCCCGAGTTGGTGCGCGAAATCCGGGTTGTTCAGCGCGCCATGGGCGCGCAGGGGGGCACGATTGAGGCTCTGCGGGCCGGCGCCACGGACCACTTTGCACTTGCGGTGTTGCTTGCGGAGCGGTACGGGCAGGCCGGGGAGCACTTGCTGGCCGCCGAGGTGCTCAAGGAAGCCGCATGCCGGTGGAACGACCCCGGCCTGATGCTGACCTCGGCGCGTCATCTGCGGGCCGCCGAGGATCCGGAAGCCGCGAAACGGGCCGCCGAACGCGCGTTGACCATGGGCGGAGCCGAGTGGGCCGGACAGTTCGATACGCGGGCGTTGATATTCGAAATCCACACCGACGAGGGGTCGTGGGACCTGGCGATCGAGCAGGCCCGCAACCTGGTGACGCTCGACCCCGACGCCGCGAACGCCCGCTGGGCGCTCGTGCACGCGTTGGTTCGGCGCGGCGATAGCGACGGTGCGTGGAACGCCCTCACCCCCGACGGCGATCCGGTCGCCCCCCGGGACCGCCACGACGCCATGACCTGGATTGGCCTGGTGGCCCGCCGCGACACCAGCACACAGTTCGTGCCTCGCGCACTGTCCACCATGGCCAGGTGGCCGGACGACGAGCAGCTGATGGGCGTCTTCATCGCCCAGATTTTCTTCGGCCTGCGGCGCCAGGCGCTCTCGACGACCGACGAGGACATCGCCGCGCTGCATACGGCCATGTTCGACTACACCGAACGCTTCCCCGAAAGCAGGGTGTTCCGCCGGATGTCGGTCTCGGAGGACGACCCGCTCGGATCCCTCGCGCCCGACCTTCGCGCACGTCACGAGTCACTCGGCGAAGTCATTAAGGAACTCGACAAGGCGAACCTGCCATTAGGCATGCTGGCTACCGCCTTCGATTCCTCCTACACAGAGGCGTCGCTGAAGCGCGGCGCCGGCTTCGTCAATGCCCATGCCCTGGCAGGAGAGATGCACGGCAGGGCCGCGGCTGCAGTGGCCTGGAACAAGGTGACCGTGATCGATGTCACTGCAGCTCACACTTTGGCGCTGCTCGACCCGCACCTGCGTTCGCAGCTCATCTCAGGTTTCGCCCAGCTTCGCGCAACCGATGAGGCTTACCGCGATGCGGTCCGGGGGCAGGAGTCCCTCGGCTTGCGTTCGACCATGTCCACGGGATGGGATCCTGACGCTGGGCGGCCGACCGTCACGGTGATCGAGCAGTCCGTCGCCGACTCGCTCGCCGAGCAGGCCACGACGGTATGCTCGATTCTGCACCAGGCAGCACGCCGTCCGTGGACCAGGTTCACGACGTTCCCAGACGCCGACCGGAAGTTCGAGTGGATGTCGTCGCTCGACATGGCGGCTTCTGAACACATCCCGTTCTGGTGCGACGACCACCGCCTGCGGTTAATCGCCGCCGGCATGGGCGTCGCGACCTTCGGCACGGTCGACCTTATCCGTGACCTGCAGATCCAAGGGCAGATTCCACGCGAGATCCGTGCGGCGGCCGAGGCTATCCTGCTTACCAACTACTTCACCGACCTCGGATTCGATCGGGCAACGTTCGACCTCGCCGCCGCGATGGACGGCCGAGCACCGCGCGGGGTGGCGTTCGCGCTCACTCGGCCCGCGACCTGGACCGACCCGGCCGCAGTAATCGATTTCGTGCTCTCCATGCTGGCTCACGCAGCGACCGCCGGACCGGACCAAGTTGAAGGCTGGGTCTCCGCCACCGCGATCGGACTGGTCCGGATCACCACCGATGATGGCAGCGCCGGTACCAACCTGCGTGTCCTTCTGAGTCGGTGCATGGCGGAGCCATGGATGAACGCCGACCGGCTGCCCGCGGTGCTGCGGGGTGTACGCGCGGGGATCGCGCGGCGCCGATTGGTGACCGATCCGTTCGAGGCAGTGGCCACCAGCGTCTACCGCAACCTCGTCGCCGGCCACGGACACGCGTTCGCCATGTCGATGATGATGGCGATGGTCGCCTTGTCGTCGGAATCCGACAAGGCTACGACGTCGCGAGTGGTGCTGACCTACCGCGATTAGCTCGCTGGGTAACAGAAGCGGCCACGGGCCTCTGGCAAGGAACTGCCAGCGGGAGAGAGGAGATCCTGCAAGCGTTCACCTACCTGACCGGTGATGACTGATGAATACAGCTACCGATCAGGCTCAGGAATCGACTCTGGGCATGCCGCCATCGCGCCACCCACCCAAACTGCCGCGGCTGGACCGCCATCAGCACGTCCGACAACGGCTGACGACCGCTACCTCCGCGCCTCGCGGTGGTTCAATTCGATACGGCGACCGGCCGTCGCCGTACGACGGTGGCCGACGATCAGCTGTGGCTCACCAGGCGCTCGTGTGGGCACCCAGGTAGTCATCGGATGGTGGGGCGTCGTCGCCGAGCTGAAGGCCGATCTGGAGCGAGATGCTCGCCAGCGGCGACAGCTTGGGGAAATCGCTCTCGAACCGCCATGGACGGATTTCCCGCTGCCGCAAGATCCGCGCGGATATGGCGACTGCGCCGGCCAAGTCGAGATCGATCAAGTCCGTCTGGGCGCGTCCGGTCGACCAGTGGTGATCATCAGCTGCGGCGAGCTGCAGTTGCCGGCCGTGTGCCTCGGAGAGTTCGGCGATGATCCGTGTCAGTTCGCGTCTGATCCCGTCGGCGTCGGCGTCGGCGTCCAGGCGGCTGAGCAGGCCACCGAGCCGCCACCAGGTCGAGAAGGGCTGGGATGTTGCACCGACCGCCGCGGTCTGGTGCGCCTGCGGCGCCTCAGCCAGCCGCGGCCACAGGTCGGTAGCGTCGGGGGCCGCCGTGAGCAATAGGTAGCGCTGCTGCGCAGGCGTTGCAAGTGCTGCTGAGCCGTGTCGTCCGGTGTCTGTGATCTGGGAATCGGACAGCAGGACGCCGAGAAGTTCGGCGGCCGAGATCGATCGCTCTCTGTCTCCCGTTGCAGCGACGGCAAGGAAGTCACCGAATGGCAACCCGAGCTCACTGTAGCCGCGGCTGGCCTCTAGCAAAGTCCCCCGGCCCGTTTGTACGTCGAGAAGCAGTTCAGCAACGGCGGCGTTTCTCAAGGCATCCGCGGCCTCGGCCAGCCGCACCCAGGGCTTCCCGGCACGGGGGCGTTGGATTTCCCGCAGGCTTTGACCGACGGCCCCTGCCTCCTTACCTATGAGGTTGATGACGCGCGGGCCAGAGCCTCTGGGAGGAGGGCGATCGCGCATTAACTCAGCCAAGTCGCGCACGTCGAACGGTGGCTCTTCCAACTCAGCGTATGCCCGATAGAAGCGTGCTCGAGCCGCGACCGTTGACGGGTCGAGCCGCAGTGCCCCCCACAATCGCTCCGGCAGCGTCACAGCATGCTCCGTTCCGCTAGCAGCGCGGCAGGGTGACAGAAGTCAAGGTTCAGCAGGAGATCGGTGAGCCTGAGCCGGCCACTCGGCGCAGGTTCGTACCGCTCTGCGCAGAGGATCTGTGCGGAGGGGATGTGCAGCTTGGCCGCCACCTCGCCCTGCCAGTACCAGCCGGAATATGCGCGGCCATGGTTCAGCTCCCGGATCTCTTCCGCGACCGTCGGGATCCGGACGGCTGGGTTGGATCCAACGAGGACGTAGCAATAGAGGACCCAGCCGGGGCACGCGGGCTTTGCAGGGTCTGCGTAGTCGGTGGTGGCGAACTCCAGAGCGGTGCGAAGCGCGCGATGGGTGATGTTGGTCCTGGCCGCCACGTCGCGGTCGACGCAACCGGCTGACAGTGAGATGAAGGGCGTTACATCGCAGAACTTGCGTCCCGTGGTTGGCTCCACGCTGCTGAAATTGTTGACGTGGCGGTCGAGGTTCTCCTCGGTTAGGCGCTGTATGGCGGCGGCCACGGGGAAGCCCCCACCCCGTTGCCAATGCGACTCCCAGTCTCGGCAGCGCAGACCCGTCGGGTCGGTAAGTATCTGCTGTACGGCCCCACTGTCGATTTTCGCCAAGCCCTTGCAACACCATTGAACGATCATGTTTAAGCTTCCCTCGGTGCCGACTGTGTGCCGATCTCGGAACCGAGCGCGGCCGTCAACGCCTGGTGCCGTTCCTTGATGACCTCGGGCGACGTCCGTTCGGCTTCCTGTGTGAACATCGCATCCCAGGTGGGCTCCCAGTACTCCGTGAATGCCTTCACCCGGCTTCCGTGCTGGGACGTCAGCCCCGTACGTAGCTGTGCGCTGGACCCGGGGGCCACGAACGTCTTGAACAGGGCGGAGATGAACGCGTCGTACGCCGCTACTGCCGAGGTTGAAAAAAATGGGCTGTTGGCATGGAAGAGTCGATCGAGTCGCCGCTTGCGTAGCAGGATCTCGGGTGGCGAAAGCTCCTTCCAGTTGCCCACCCACGTGAAGTAGCAGAACAAGTCGTTGAGGTCAGGCAGGGCTGCAGTGAGCAGCTCGATGCGCTTTTCGACCAGCTTTTGGCTGAACCACTGCTGGTTCTCGGCACGCCTCAACGCGCGGCTGAAGACAGCAGCTAGCACGGCAACGGCGACCGGAACCATGCCGCCGATGACGAGCTTGGCGAACTCCAAGCTGTTCCACACCGAAGCGGCGAGCACGTGCAGCTCCCTCCCGTCACTGTCGACGGTGGCATCGTTGCAGATCGCCTCTGTCGCGTCATCCGCCGTAAGTGCGCACCCGTGGGTCCCAGGGTGCCGGCATATTGCACAGCAGACAAGCCTCAGATGGCGGCTCATCTCCATGATGCTGTAGGCAGACATGGGGCAATGCCCAGGATAGGCTCAAGGTGGCTCCGATGAGACCTCCGGCTCTACGTCAGCAGCCGCTGGCCCTCCGTCCCGAACGTATCTACCACCAAGAACGCCTTACCCAGCTCGTTGAGCGTCAGCTCCAGCCGCCAAAAGTCCACCTCGCCGGAGGGGTTAGTACTCCAGCCGGGGATGTTGACCTCGGCTGGACTGCGGTTTGACGCGGTGCGGGAACGAGGGCAGCCACCGTCGATCATGGACGGTTGTGTGGACTGACCATGATGCAGCGGTGGCTGCCGGATACAGGGTAGACGCCCAGCGGTGGCGGGTGTTGTTCGACGAGCTGATGTTGACGGTCGGGCAGCGTTTCCGCAGGCCCGAGCCGCGTCGCCGGGTGCGTGACTTCGTCCGAGGGTTGTTGGCGCCGCTACCGCGGAAGAACTGCTGGACGATTGCTGAGCACGCCGGAGACGCCAGCCCGGACGGGATGCAGGACTTGCTGACCCGGGTGACGTGGGACGACGCTGAGGTTCGCGCCGATATCCGCGAGTTCGTCGGTGAGCATCTCGGTGATGTCGAGGCCGTGCTGGTCATCGACGAGACGGGTGATCTGAAGAAGGGCCGGCACACCGTCGGGGTACAGCGGCAGTACTCGGGCACGGCCGGGAAGATCGAGAACTGTCAGCTCGCGGTGCACTTGGTCTATGCCACCGAGGCTGGGCACGCGATGCTCGACACGGCCCTCTACCTGCCGAAGTCATGGTGCGACGACCCCGACCGCCGCGCCGAGGCTGGTGTTCCTACGCAGGTGCGCTTCGCGACCAAGCCGCAGCTGGCGACCCGCATGATCGAGGATGCGGTCACCGGCGGGTTGCCGTGCCGGTGGGCGGCCGGCGACGAGGCCTACGGCAACGACCCGCGACTGGCCGCCCGGCTGCGTCAGCTGCGACTGGGCTATGTCCTGGCCGTGGCCTGCTCACATCAGGTGATCACCGGCCTCGGCGTCTACCGCGTCGACGCCCTCACCGCCGAGCTCCCCGTCACCGCCTGGCAGCGCATGTCCGCCGGCAGGGGCGCGAAGGGCCACCGCTACTACGACTGGTCCTTCGTCGCCCTGCCCCACGCCACCGACGGTCACGGCGGGCACCACTGGCTGCTGATCCGCCGCAGCCGCCGCACCCGTGAACTGGCCTTCTACCGCTGCTGGTCACCCGAGATCGTCGCGCTCGGCACTCTCGTCGCGGTCGCCGGCCGCCGCTGGAAGATCGAGGAATCGTTCCAAGCCGCGAAGACCAGCCTCGGCCTCGACCAGCACCAACACCGCCGCTGGACCTCCTGGCACCGCTGGACCACCCTCGCGTTCCTCGCCCACGCGTTCCTCGCCGCCGCGACCACCAAGCACCGCAACCACTACCAGCCGGTCGGGCTGATCCCCCTGACCGTCAACGAGCTACGCCACCTGTTCCACGTCCTGATCATCGAACCCACCCGCCGACTCTGCGACCCGCTGCTCTGGTCCATCCGCCGACGCCGCCACCAAGCCAGAGCCATGAACAGCCACTACGCCCGACAAGCCCTCATCGAGCCGTGATCACGATCCCCGGCTGGAGTACTAGCCGGCCCTCGCGGGTTTTCGGCTCAAGCCTTCGGGTCAAGTGGGCCGACATGCTCCTTGATATTGCAGTCCGAAATCCAATGTGAGAGCTGGCACTGAGAGCGAATTAACATCGAAAACCCTTCTCGGCGTAGGAGCGAGACAGATTCGTCGCCACGTACACCGGCCCGGCGGGAGATTTGAACCTCCTGCCGGGAAGTACCCGGAGTCACGGCGCTCCGGTCCGCGCCTACGGCACCGGGGATAATCGCGACCGCGATACCCTCGCGCCCGGCCACAAACGGCGCCGAGGCACCCCACCTGCCGGTGCCCGCGCCGGCTCCCGTTGCCGGCTCAAGTGTCGTCATCCCGCTCGGTGTAGCCGTGTGCGAGTAGCGCGGCTAGGGATTGCGTGTCCCATGTCCGCTCATCGGCGTCGCGCCATCGGTGTTGCCGTGGGCACTGCCAGTTCGGTACCGCTTCTTCGGGGAGGAAGCATCCGCCGAGCGCGAGCTCGCCTGCGGCTGCGGCCTTCCTGGCTTCGGGCGCCGGGAGGCCGAAGAGCAGGGGGACGCCCGCCGCGTGGCATTCGGGACAGCTCGGCATCACCTCGTCACGGTACCGAGCCCACCTCATCTCGACCCTTCAGCGCTCGCTTCCTCTGCCGGGTCCCACTACCAGCACAGACAGGCCAAGTGACATTGGAGCACTAGACGAGGCCGCGGTTGCCGAGCACGGCGCTTGCTCCCCCGGTGACCCAAGGTGTCGTGCTTCGCGGGCGCGGGCGTGAGGCCGTAGGTGTACATCGGACAACCAGGATGGCTCGGCCAGCAGGCTCCTGCGTCTCTTGACGATCTACTGAGAGGCCCTAATCATTGACGGAGTGGCCCGCTCCCCGTACACACTTGACGGTGCACGCGAGATCTTATCCGGACCGGACGGCAAGTGGCTCAAGGCACTAGACACCTTGCTTGGCGTCGGCATACTGGTCACCGGCCCCTTTGGGTTGGCGGCTTGGGGCTGGGTTGATCAAAAGAACGAGCTGATCAAGACTCTAGGCGAGGTCGCCGCAGCGGGTCGCGCACGCCTTAAGGGCAAACGTGTTCCCGACCGCTCCGACGTGCTCGCGGCAACCCACACGGCTTTGGCGTACGGAGCATTTTTCGCCGCATTCCGTGAGATCGTCGGGCCAGTGTGCGAGAAGGTCGGCCTCACGGAAGACGACAAACGCCGCCTCACCGGCGACGCTCAGCCGGACCTCGCAAAGGATGGCCTTCAGCGGAGCCTGATGAACGCTCCTATTGAGCTGCCGTGGGCGGGCTGCGGATTTCGAGCCAACCGCGACGAGGTGATCAAGCCGCTTTTTCAAAATCTGGCCCTGCACTGCGTCGCTTTCTTGCAGAACTTCGAAGTTTGGCATCGGATTGATTCGGTGCGAGCTACCGATCCGTTAGTTCGTGATGTTGTAAGCCGGGCAGTCCGGCGCTACGAAGCGGAGTATAAATCGCTCGCCGCTGTGGTTCCCGAGTTCGGGATCTGGGCGGCGTTGGGCGAGAGTGATGCAACTCAGAGCGCAGTCAAGCGCTCAAGCGAGGCTTTGAGCCGTCTCGAAGAATTAGTAAGGTCGCTCCCCCGTGACGCCGAAGGCGCTAGGAATCGGACTCGTGAAGTAAATGCTGCTGTAAACCGGGCAGTGCTTTTGGAGCCATTGGTTGTCACCGATTCAGCCGACGATCTGGCCCAGCTTCGAATCCCGACGGTTCAGGAGGGCTACCTCACACCAGCGTTTCGTTCGGTGGTTATGGATGAAAAGTGTCGACCCGCAGACGACAACTGGTGGGAATCCGCCGAATGGGGCAGTGATCTGGACACCTTCCTGGCGGCCTATTTCTCCTCGCCTCGTAGTCACCAAAGGCCGCTTGTGGTCTTAGGTCTGCCAGGGGCCGGGAAGAGCATGTTTACCAAGGTTTGTGCAGCGCGTTTATCCGGCGGTGACGCTTACGCGGTGGCGCGTGTGCCACTGCGTCAGGTGTCCGATCCGACCGCTCCCATCCATCAACAGGTTTCAGGTGTTCTCGATAAAACGACCAACGGACGTGTCTCATGGACTGAGCTAAGCGAGTCCGCTGTCGACGCAACCCGAGTGCTGCTCATCGATGGCTTGGATGAATTTATGCAAGCCTCGGGAAATTCTGAATCAAACTATCTGCACAACGTAGTCGAATTTCAGCGCGTCGAGCGGATTTCCGGCCACCCCGTCTCGGTCGTCGTTACTTCACGGACCCTGGTGGCCGACCTTGCCCGGATTCCCATCGGGTCCTTGGTCATCAAGTTAGAAAACTTTCGCCCAGAGCAAGTGCGGACCTGCCTCGGTATATGGGATCAGGTGAATCTGGAACGACAGTCATGCATCCCGTCCGCAGATACGATTCTTTCGTATGGCGAGATCGCCCAACAGCCGCTGCTTCTGCTGCTTTTGATTCTTTATGGCGCAACCAACCATCTCCCCGCTGTAGGGGAGAACTCGACGCCGGCACAAATTTACGGCGATATTCTCCGCCGGTTCATACAACGCGAGTTGCAGAAGGTGCCGGATCTCGATCCAGCGGATCTGCGCGAGGAGCAGGTGCGAGCCGAGCTCTGGCGCCTGGGGATTGCCGCCTTCGGCATGTTCAATCGTGGGCGACACTACGTCGAGGAACACTTGCTTCAGGCGGACCTTGATGCTCTTGATCAACCGATGCGTCAGCGGCGGATGCAAAGACGAGGCGCAGCTTTAACGGCGGCGCGACAGTTGTTAGGGAAGTTTTTTTTCATACACGCCGCGGAAGCAGATGAGGGCTTCGAGGGTCGAAGCTACGAGTTTCTACACGCTACTTTTAGCGAGTATCTGATCGCGCGACTGACGCTGGACGAGCTAACTGATCTATGGGAATCAGTGGATCGACCATCGTCGCAGAATTGGGACGACGATCGCCTCTATGCGCTACTGTCTCATCAATTGCTTAGCATCGGAGGGGCAGCGATTCTGCCGTTCGTGGCGCAATTGCATGGTGCCTTGCCTGGCTCGGCAGGTCAGGGTATCCGGCAGATCCTTCGAACTCTTCTCAGGCAGGCTGAGGGTAGGTGGGAAAGTGGGCGCTTCGCTGCATACTCTCCCTCAGGGGAGTCATCGCTTCAACGTTTTGCTCTCTATACGGCTAATCTGATCATGTTAGTCCTGGGGGTAGAGGACAGGGCTGTAAAGATCGACTCGATTGCGCCGTCAGATGTGGATCCAATCGAATGGTGGTCTAAGATGGTCCACATATGGCAGGGATGCGTCCCAGACTTGGATCTCTCCGAGATCAAACCCGTTTTCTCGGAGACTGCTATTATGCGCTCTTCTGAAAACGACCCTGCTCAGCCCCTCGTGCATAAACATTCGCTGATGTTCCAGAGCACGGCAGCATCGATCATTAACGCAGGTTTTGGAGTTGCAGGGAACCGCTTCGCCATCGACAGTGATGATCTTGATGTGGCCTTCGCGGGGAGTGCGGCGCGAGCGTTGACTGAATCCGCCCACGTCTCGACCGCTACCGCAGCCGCGATAGAAATTATTCGAGGATTGAAGAACTCTGAAAGTCGAGTCCTCAGGCCCTCCCTTCTGATGGAGTATGTCGCCCGGAACCCAGAAGGCTTTACTGGAGCCGATATTCGATCGTTGCTGGACGCCGCAAGTGTTCGGGATCGGGTTCATGATGATTCGTGGCCATACTCGCTCTTGCTAGGGCAGTACCTTTATCTGGTGAGCGATAGAGAGCTCAGCGACCACCTCAGGAATAGCTGCGCCGATAGCACTTTTGTTGCCCCCCTCATTGCTGGGATGCTGGTCTGGGATGACGAGCTCACACAAGTGCGCAAGATCTTCGATCGATTTCCCCCCGAACTTCGCCTCAGGGTCGAAAAATGCGTCGCGGAATTTTACCCACTCCGCCAGTCGATGGATGGGCGGAGGCTTGTGCTGTGGACATCCGAGCGGCTGCTTCCCATACTGATGGAGGGTGACCATCTCGTATCAATTTGGGAGAGATTGGGCATGCCACTGCGATACGTCCGGCGTTCAACGGAAGGCGAAGAGTAAGCGAGAGATCAAGTCGAAAAATTGTTCGGACGAGAGTCCCACGCGCTGGAGAGGGCTATACAGATTCACTATGCCTGAGTGATCGGCAGTGGCAGGACCAGAAGATCCATAGGCGGCCCCCACGGCAGTGCTGACGTCGCTACCCTCTTCCACCCTGCTTGTTCGTACATGGCTCGGGCGGCCGATCGGGGATCGGACGCCAGCGTCGCCCACCGCTCCCGTCGCTCGGCAAATTCGTTCCACGGCGGTGGCCAGACCGTCGGCTACCGAGCTGAGCAGGGCTATCACCTCCTGCACGTAGTGCCAGGCGGGGGTGATACCGATCTTGAAGCCGGCCGCGAGTCGCGCGTAGGTGTCGCCGTTGTGCAGATGGGCCAGAGCCAGCAGCGCCTGCCGGCCGGGATCGAGGCGTCGCCATCGGGAGCGGCGCTGCTTGCGGTGGCCGTGGATGCGTTCGGCGAGGTGGTTCAGGGTGCGGCTGGACAACGGAATCGTGGCGGGGTGGGACAGCATGGCGAGGTTCCGGTCGGGGCTTCGAGTCTTGGTCGACAGCTGTCCTACCTGGAGGCTCGCACCCATCGATCACTGGGCCTGCCACACCCGCCCTGAGCTGCAAGATCAGCTTGGAAAGGCTCACGGATGGACGCGCGTTTCGGCAGCCGACTGGCTGGCGCTACCGGTGCGCCATGACGTCCGTCAGCAGCGCCGTGGCGAAGTCGTGCGGGCTGACAGTGGTGGGGCGGTCACTGACCTGGCCGTCGCCGAGTTCGACGACGCGCCAGACGCCGTCGTCGCGGCGGGCGAGGTCAACAGTGACGAAGGGCAGGTCGAGGGCGGCGATCAGCGGTGTGAGTGTGGCGGGGTCGAGGTCGGTGGGCGGGAGCTCGTCGGGGGTGTCGGGGTGAGCGCCGGTGAGTGCGCAGGCACCGTTGATCCACCAGGTGCGTACTTCGGCGCTGGTGAAGTGTTCGAAGGCGCGCAGGACGAATCCGCCGGTGAAGTCATCGGCGCGTAGTTCAAGGAAGCGGGCGGCAATCTGCCAGGCGGCGGCTGAGTCACCGAGGTCGGGGATGAAGGCGGCCTCGTGCCAGTGGTGTTTCATCGATTTGGTGTAGTCGCGCAGGACGGCGGCGCCGGTGCCGAGTTGTGTCCGGGCGTGGTCGAAGGCAGGTCGCTGCGCGCTGGTGGTCCAGGTGGAGGTCGGTGTGACCGGGGCGAGTGAGTGGTACCAGCCGGGAAGTTCGTGGGCGCGGCGGTACTGGTCGCTGCTGGTGCGCAGGGTCACGCCTCGGGCGGTGAGGGCGTCGGCGAAGGCGGCGTACTGGTCGCTGTGGAACATCCATCCGCGGTAGACCGCGACGCCGCCGGTGGGCACGGCTGCGACGGCGCGGTGCGGGTCGTCGCGGGTCAGCGCGTCGTGGTCGACCACGGCGACGTCGATCCCGGCTTCGCGGGCGGCGTTGGCCTCGGGCGCGAAGTGGTCGTCGGGCAGGCGCGGCCGTAGCGGGTTCGCGGGCACCAGCAGCATCATCCGGGCATCGTGCCGGAGGGACGACGGCGGGCTCCACCCGATATTCCGATCGGCCAGGTCGCTTTGGTCCCACCCTCGGTGCTGTCGATCGCCGTGGGGGAGTGGGACGGCCTTTCGACGAGTTCCACCGAGGGCTGGGGTAGGGCTTGCTGCAGCTATTCGCCGGGCGGGGCGGCGCGGTCGGATCGCCAGTCGGTGAACAGGTCGGCGAGCCGGGTCTTGGTCTGGTCGGTGAGGATCTTAGTGGCGTCTTCTCCGAGTGGTTTCAGGGCGTGTTGCCGTACTGCGGGGTGTTGTGCTGGTGCGGGACAGATGAACAGGGCCAGTATTCGTAGCGCGCGGAGAGCTTCTTCGTGGGAGATGAGGTCGAGCAGCGGAGCGCCCGCGAACGCTGCGGCCTGGAACCCCTGCCACGCCTTGTCGACGATCAGGGCGACAACGGCCTCGGTGACGTGCGGGCGCTCGGCTTGCAGCGGCGACCGGAGAATCATCTCTTTGACCCTGAGGGGGATGCTGTCGAAGCCGCGCCGGGTCACCTCGATCACCTGGACCAGAGCGATGAACAGGTCGCACCAGCCGTGATGGGTGAGGTCCTTCCGGACTCTGGTGGCGTCCGGAGTGGCACAGTCGAGTTCCGTGGCGATCTCCCGCCAGGCTCCGCGTGTCATCTCCTCGGCAAGTGCTGTCACCTGCTCGGCGGGTGATGGGTAGGGCTCGCCGTCTTCGGGAGCCGAAGTAGGTGACGGGGTGGAAAGCCAGTCCGCTATGTCCACGCGCGCAAGGTCGGTGGTGACCTCCCTGTTCGCGCGGGTTCTCTCCAGGCGCAGCGGTCGATGCTTCGTCCAGGTCAGTCTGTCCTCGAAGTCCTTCCGTCTCCTGCGACGGATCGAGTGATCGTGGCCGACGTGGTCGAGCCAGCCCTGCACGCCATGCTGGGAGCCGCCGCACTCGGTGCACAGGCACCGATGTCCTCGAGCTGTCGCGCAGCTGGGGTTGTGTCTGCCGGTGTCCATGTCGAGGGCACCTCGCTCATCCGATCGACCTGGTCACGGCACCGTCGAGGAGATAGCTCAATCGAGGAGATAGCTCAATGGAATTAGTTCGATACCCTAAGTCATTGAGTGATTGAGTTCAATGCCATGCCATGCCGATGCCGACAGGCCCGGCGGGCGCCAGCACCTGTCTCCACCGGATCAGCTCGCCCGCCTACTTGTCGATCAGCAGGAACACCGCGTACGGTTCGGTCACCGTGTAGTTGGCCCTGTCTGGCCGATGAAGCTGCTGCTGTGCCGCTCTGTGATGCGGAGCCCAAGGAGTCGGTCACTGATGCCGACGGGCTTAGACCCCGCCTGCGGCCTGCTCCGTGACCGTTTCCTCGCAGTCGTCGACAGGCTGCTGGCTGTCCCCCATCCGTTTACGGGCGCTCTGCCCGGCCCGTCACGCCGTTTCACACCGAAAGATGCGGCGCGGCGTGTCTGCACGCCCCCGACCTGAAGAGGATCGGCTCCTGATGACGTCATACGTGATCCGTGCCAGCACCGAGCCGGCGGCGTCGAAGCAATGGCTCGCCCAACAGTTCCCCCACCGGGCCTGGCTCATCGCCGACCTGCAACAACGTATCGACCGCGCCCCTGCCCCCATCAGCGCCTACGCGCCCAACCCCGACCGCTTCGGTCGGGCGATGGAACGGACCCTCGCCCTCGACCTGTGCGACGAGCCGCCGTACCCGCGCCTCATCGCCAGCCTTCCCGAGCCCGGGAAACGGCACCTGCTCACCACCGCCGGATACGCACCCACCCCCGGCGCATCCGACGGGCCGTGGCGCAAGACCTCCGACCGCATCCCTGCGGCTCGACTGTTCACTGTGGGCAGCCTGCTACCTGACCTCGACCGGGCAGTGCACGCGCTCCGACCGGCGAAACCCGACGAGGCCCAGGCAATCCACGCCGCGCTGCGCGACCGACGCACCATCACCGTGTACGCGAGAACGACGCACGCGGCGCGTCCCGCCTTCGCCGCCTTCTGGGCCAGCTACACCAGCGGATTCCGCAACACGTTACGCGGCTATGGACCCGTCACCGCGCCCCTGAACCTGCTGGAGGGACTCCGTATCGCCGACTTCCTCGCAGGCACCACGATCGTCGAACTCAAAACGGGCAACCTCGACGACACTCATCACCTCCAAGCCCTGATCGACCAGGTCCTGGCCTACGCCCTGCTCGCACCCGTCTGTGGCTATCCGGTCACCGCAGCCGCCATGTACCTCGCCCGCTACCACGTGCTCGCCCACTACCCGCTCGACACCCTTCTCGGCCGCCTCGCCGGACAACCCATCAACGCCATCGAAGCAGGACAACACCTGGCCACCCTCATCCGAGGGGAAGGCCCACGAAAGCCGCCAGCCGCTTCCCGATTCGAGCTGACAACACTCGCTACATTCCAGACGGAGCAGGCCCGGGCCGTCAGCCCGGGCCCGTAGCGCGGGTAGGGTTGCTACCCAACGACTGGGATGACGCCGACGATGCGCAGCCCGATCTGGGCATCGGTTCGTGTCGATCCACCGACACGAACCCCTTGCGGACGGTAGGTGAGTCGTGATGGGCGGGCGCACGCTGTTCCCTGGTGACGACACACGTCACCCATGGTGGGGGAGTGGGGCGTGGTGGGGACCAGCGCTGCCACGTCGGCCGCCCCCCGTTTTCCCCCCGAAAACCCTCATCTACCGATGACAACAAGTAACAAGAAGCGACCAGTGTTTGATCGTGTCTGTGCAGCTCAACGTCAATTTTCGACAATCAACGACAAGTTCGATTTGGTTACGTTCGGTAACAAGGGGTCGTCGGTTCGAATCCGGCCGTCCCGACGCAGGTAGAAGGGCATTTCGCGCGATCATGCGATGCCCCGCTGGGGACCATTTGGGGACCGCAGGCCGGTGAGATGCGAAGACAGCGCCTCACCGGCGGCCCGGATCGACTGCCGATCCGGATGCAGATACCGCTGAGTTGTCATCAGCGAGCCGTGACCGGCGATCTTCCGTAGGACGTGCACCGGCACGCCGGCATCCGCCATCCAGGTCAGCCCGGTGTGCCGCAGGTCGTGCCGCCTCAGGTACTCGAAGCCCAGCGAGCCGACCACCTCGTCCCAGTGCGTCGCGTCGCGCAGCACCGCCGTGCTGATCCGGCCGCCACGCGGGCCGACGAACAGCCGGCCGTCATCCTCGGCGATCCGATCGAGTTTCGCGGCCACCATCGGCCGCAACTCCTCGATGATGGGCACCTGCCGCGCCCGCTTGCCCTTGGTGCCCTTGTCGACTAGGCCGCCCGGCCCGGTGGTGGTCTGCCGGCGCACCGTCCACAGCCACGTGTCCCGGTCGATGTCGCCTTTGCGCACGCCGGACACCTCGCCAATGCGGGCCGCCGTGCCGGCCGCGAACCTCACCACCTCACCCCAGCCGAGGTAGCGGCCGTGCGAGCGCTCGACCAGCGCCGTAGCCAGGGTGGACAGCGCGGTCCAGTCCGGCGGCGCCAGGGAACGCGGGTTGTCCAACTCGTCCTCGGCCCGCTGGTACTCCCGCTGCCACCCGGTCAGCCGCGCCGGGTTGCGGTCGATCAGACCGTCGCGCACCGCCTGCTCCAGGACCCGCACCAGGACGGCGAGGCTGTTCTTCACCGTCGACCGCCCGCAGCCCTCGGCGATCCAGCCGTGCGCGGCCCGGTCCACCGCGCCGTTGGTGATGAGCCGGACCGGCAGGTGGCCGAGCGTCGGTACCACCCGCCGACGCCATCCCGCCAGGTACGGATCGAGCGTCTTGCCCTCCAGGCCGCGCAACGCCAGGCGCATCACGCTCTCGCCGTACTGCGCCAGCAGCATCGACGCCGCGTCCGGGTCGACGCGGCGGCACTGCGGCAAGCGGGTGGCCCGGCTGATGCGGGGTGCGGGGTTGCGGTCCGCTGAACAGGGATGACCTGGTGCACTCCCGAAGAGTCGACGACTTCCGGAGTGAGTCTTCACCGAGCGGCGGCATAGGTCGGATCCTTGATCTGGCAGGGATCGGGTTCACGACTGCCTCGGGTGACCGAGGGCTCCTACGCTGAAATTTGTGGAAGATGTCGATGACGCCCGCGAGCTCGTTGAGCAGCGGATGCGCGCCACCGGGTTCGAGGAGGACATCCTCGACAAGGTCTTGGATCTGCTGGAACGCTTCGACACCGATCGGGAGAAGCTGTTCGAGGAGATGCTCTCCAAGCTGGAGCAACCAGGCTATGACGGCCTGACCGACCGGTGGGAGACCAACTGCGAGCAGGCCGAGGCGCTGATGGAGCGCCTCGAATCGGACATCCGGTCGGTGCTGGAGGACAGCCAGGCCAACGCGATGTCCGTCGACGAACGGTGGACCGCGGTCGGCCCGCGTGACTTCCTCGCCGGGGAGCGCAAGATCTGGGCGCAGGTCGCCCGGCTCGACGTCCCCGAGGTCGCCACGCTGATGAGCAAGGTCCTGGAGGCCGACCTCGCGCTCATCAAGAAGTGCGAGGAGGACCTCAAGAACGCGCGCAGCAACGACGCGATCGTCGAGCAGTTGCTCCTCAAGAACTTCGGCTCGATCCAGGACACGGTCAAGAGCCTGCTCGTCAAATACCTCCCGACCTCGGGCGCCCGCCTGATCGTCCTCTTCATGAAGGACCCGTCGTCCAAGGATGCCGCCAACGAGGCGATCAAGAACTTCGAGAAGCTCACCGCGGAGAACCTCATGGCGGCGAAGCAGAAGCGTGCCGCGAAGCAGACGGTGGTCGACAACATCAAGCTGCTGACCGCGGCCCGCGAACAGCTCGACGAGGACTGGATCGACAAGCTTTTCGCCCGCGGCGCCGAGGCGGCGGGGAACTGGCGCGGCATCGGCGCGTCCGGCGACTACCGGGCCACCGACTGGGACTGGATGAAGGAGAACGTCCTCGACCGAGGGCTTGACGCGCGGGCCGAGGCGGCCAAGGAGCAGTCCAGCAAGCTCTACGACGAGCTCTTCCCCACGCTCGTGGAGGAGAGCACCAACGCCTTCGCCCAGCTGACCGATGATCCGGGCACGCTGGCGAAGTTCAACGAGGAGCTGGAGAAGGCCTCGGAATCCCTGGAGTCGCTGCTGGCTACCGAGGAGGAATACGTCAAGGACCTGGCCGAGGGACCCTACAAGCAGACGGGCCTCGCCGCGTTCGCACAGGTCAGAGACGCGGTCAAGGTGGGCTTCAAGCTGCTCGCGGACAAGACGGAGGAAGCCGACGACGAGGTGAAGAAGTCATGACCGACCTCTTCGTCGCGGCGGGCGGCCCGGTCGGCGACGGCACCAGGGCCCGGCCGTTCCACGACCCGTGGCTCGCGCTGCGGCAGGCTGCGCCCGGCGACCGCATCCACATCGCGGCGGGCACCTATACCGGGCGCGGCGAGCGCTCCTCGTGGGTCGTCGACACCCCCGAGCTGACCCTGCTCGGCGGATACGGCCCCGACTTCGCCCGCCGCACCCCCTGGCAGACACCGACGGTCTTCGCGGCAAAGACCGGCCTGCGCGTCCCGAACGAGCCGAACATGCTCCAGGGCATCGGCGGCCACGACGGCCTCGTCCTGGACGGGCTGTTCTTCGACGGGGCCGGGCGCGACGACTACGACGAGCAGGGCGGCCTGCAGCGCGCCTCCTACGGGGACGGCCCGCTGGTGAGCCTGCGCGGCGAGCGCATCACCGTCCGCGACTGCTGCTTCGCCAACGGCAGCTCCGGCGCCGTCGAGCTCGGCGGCGACGCCGTGGTCTTCGAGAACAACATCGTCGTCAACTGCGTCGGCCTCAGCCTGCTCACCGTCCGCGACGGCGCCCCCGAGACCCCGGCCGCGGTCAACCGCAACACCTTCGCCTTCGCCCACGACGACTCCGACCCGCCGCGCGGCTCCGGCGCCGACCGGGCCGTCGGCGTACGGGTCGACGGCGCTGCCGCGATCGCCGACAACGTGTTCGTCGGCTGCGGCAACGCGGCCGTCGCCTGCCTGCGCGACGTCGGGCAGATCGCCATCGACCGCAACCTGTTCTTCGCCACACCGCGCGACATCGTGCGCAGCCGGGTGTCGGGGGCGCAGGCCGAGCTCACCGAGGAGTACGCCGCGGAGCTCGAAGATGTCGGCCTGCGCTCGGCAGCCGGCAACACCGTCGGCGACCCGCAGCTGACCGGGCTCCCGGCGGCGTGGCTCGACGCGTACACGGTGGACGTCGCCGTCACGTATGAGCGTCCGCCGATCGCCGCCCTCAACGCGCTGCGGAAATCGGCCGGCCTCGGCGAGCTGCCGTCCACATCAGACCATGATGTTCAGCGGCCCGTCATGCGCCGGCTCGCCCCGGCCGAGGTGCTCGCCCTCGCGGTCGGCGCGGCGCCGGGCGCGCACCCCGCCGACCTGGCGGCGCCGGAGCCGTTCACCGAGCTCCCGGCCGGTCCGGCGTACCAGGCCGTCGACTGGGCGCGGCTCTACGAGGCCGACCCGGCGCTCGCCGGAGCCCCGGTGCAGGTGCGGGCCGGGGTCGGCTTCGACCAGAACACGCAGATCCTCCCCGAGCTCGCGGAGACGCACATCGGCGTCGCCGTCTACGAGCCCGGCACCGACAACAGCCCGTGGTGGGCGCTCGCCCCGCGCTACGGCCTCGTCCATCACCAGACTGAGGAGGCCGTACGGTATTCGCGCGGCCTCGACGTCGAGTCCACGTACCTGCTCCGCGGCACGTACCGCCTCACGCCGCCCGGCGGGCGTCAGAGCGCCACCATCGTCCTCGACTCCCTCGCGGCCGTGCTCGACGTCACGGCCCCCGAGCCGCCCCGGCCGGCCGGCCGCGACTGGTTCGTGCGGGCCGGATCCTCCGGCGGGGACGGCAGCCGGGAGGCGCCGTTCCGCGACCCGTTCCAGGCCCTCGAAAAGGCCGCCGAGGGCGACCGCATCCTCGTCGCCGCAGGTGAGTACACGGGCCGCCTGCGGTCGGGCACGTGGCGCATCCCCGTACGCAACCTGACGCTGCTGGGCGGGTGGGACGCCGAGTTCGCCGCGCGCCACCCCTGGCGCCACCCCGTGCGCTTCGTGCTCACTCCGGAGACCAAGGCGAAGGGCATCTTCGGCGATCCGGTGCTCACCGGCGAGGACTCGGGGGAGGGCCTCATCCTTGACGGGTTCATGTTCGACGGGGCGACCTACAACGCGTACGCCGACAGCGGCGCCCTCGACGCGGGCCATTCCCAGTCGGCGGCGCTGCTCGACCTGCGCGGCGGCAGCGGCGGCATCACCGTGCGCAACTGCGTCTTCGCCAACGCGGCGTACTGCGCCGTGCAGCTCAGTGCGGCGTACGGAACGTTCGAGAACAACGTGGTCGTCAACACGAGTGGCACCGCCGTCCGTATCCAGGCACCCGGCGCGGGCCCCTGGACCATCCGCGGCAACACGGTCCTGTTCGCCGCCGACCCCACCGGCCGGGCCTCGACCGGGCAGTCCACGACCGGTTGCCTGCTGGACATCTCCGGCCGGGGTGTCATGCGGGTCGAGGCCAACGTGCTCGCCTTCGCCGACAGCATCGCCGTCCGCGCGACCGTGCCCGACCAGAACCTGCTGCTCGACGGGAACGTGCTCGCCGCCAACCTGTACGCCGACCTCCACGACGGCCGCCACGTGCTCGTCGACGCCGAGAACCGCGACCGGGTGTTCCGCGACGCCCCGTTCGGCGCTCAGACCGGAACCCGGTTCGAGCTGCCGGCGGTGCCGGTCGACGCCGCGTACGCCGACCAGGCCGTCGGCCGCCTCTCGGCGCTGGCCGCCGCGATGCCGAAGGACGGGCTCAACGCCGCTGCGGCGGCGCTCGGCGTCTCGATCACGGCGCCGAAGACGGAGGCACCCGTCGAGGCGGCGCCCCCGGAGCCGAAGAAGGAACCGTCAGTGGCCGACCTGCTCGCGGACCTCGGCCGGGCCCGCAAGGCGTTCGAGGCGAAGGACGCGGCCCCGCCGGCCACAGCCACTCCGCTGTACTGCCCGGTCTATCCGGTCGAGGCGGCGCTGAGGCTGGCCCTCGACGCCCCGCCAGGCGAGCCCGGCGCTCACGCCCCGCCTTCATGATCGAACTCGCGGGGCGCGCCAAACCGACTCCACCGAAGCCGGGGCGGTTCGTTGCCGGGTGACCGCGCATACCGTTGCCGCCACGAGCCGCGGGCGGCGCTTCAGGTGGAGGTGCGTTCCCGCCACGCCGTCAAGCGGTCACGCAGCCAGTGGTAGCTGGCCTTGGGCGTACGGGATCCGGTGCCGTAGTCGACGTGGGTCAGACCGAAGCGCGGCCCGTACCCGCGGGCCCACTCGAAGTTGTCGATGAGCGACCAGTAGAAGTACCCCCGCAGATCGAGCCGGTCGTCGACGGCGGCCGCACGGGCTGCCGTCGCCAGGTGCCCGGCCACGAACGAGATCCGTTCCGGGTCCGGCTCGGGTCCGTCCCGCAGGTCGGCGCAGCCGTTCTCCGTCACGTACACGGCAGGCAGGCCCGGGTAACGGTCCGCGAGCCCGGTCAGGGTGTCGAACAACCCTTGCGGCTCCACCGGCCAGCCCAGGTCGGTGGTGGGCAACCCGTCCGGCCGTAGCTGCCGGACCCCGATGTCGAACGCGCTGCGCAGCGCCGGGTCGGGCTGCTCGTACGGGGCGTCGGCGACGTGCACCCGGTAGTAGTAGTTGACACCGAGGAAGTCCAGCGGCGTGGAGATCACCGCCAGGTCACCGTCCCGGCGGAACGACAGATCGCTCACCCCGGCGTAGAGCCGCTCGAACCCGGGCGGGTACGCGCCGCCCAGCACCGGATCCGTGAACTGCCGGTTGAGCATGAGGTCCTGCCGATCCGCCGCCGCCCGGTCGGCCTCGGTATCGCTGGCCGGCACGGCGGGGGAGAGGTTGAGCGTGATGCCGACGCGCGACCGCGGGCCGGCGGCGGACCGGACTGCGGCGACCGCCCTGCCGTGCCCGAGCAGCAGGTGGTGGGCGGCGGCCAGGGCACCGTGTCCTTCGGCGCCGCCGGGCGCGTGCCGGCCCTCCGCGTAGCCGACCATCGACGAGCAGTACGGCTCGTTCAGCGTGATCCAGTCCTGGGCCCGGTCGCCGAGGACGCCCGCCACCGCGGCGGCGTACTCGGCGAACCACTCGGCGGTGTCCCGTACCCGCCAGCCACCCTCGTCCTCGAGCGCCTGGGGCAGATCCCAGTGGTACAGCGTGACGAACGGCCGGATGCCGTGCCCGCACAGGGCGTCGACGAGCCGGTCGTAGTAGTCGAGGCCTCGCCGGTTCACCGCGCCCCGCCCGGCCGGCATGACCCGTGGCCAGGCGACCGAGAAACGGTAGGCGTCCACGCCGAGGCCGGCCAGCAGGTCCACGTCCTCCCGCCAGCGGTGGTAGCTGTCACAGGCGACCGCGCCGGAGGTGCCGTCGTCGACGGCACCGGGGCGGCGGCAGAAGGTGTCCCAGATCGACGGCCCGCGGCCGTCCTCGTCGACCGCCCCCTCGATCTGGTACGCCGCGGTGGCCGCGCCCCAGATGAAGCCGGCCGGCAGGTCCGGCAGCTCGGGCAGGTCCGGCCGGGTTGCGGCCGCGGCGGCGCCTTCGGATGTGGTGGTCATCCCTTCACCGCCCCCTGCATGATGCCGTCGACGAGATGCCGGCCGAGGAGCATGAAGACGACGAGGATCGGCAGCGTGGCGAGCAACGTGCCGGTCAGCGTCAGGGTGTAGTCGGTGGTGTAGCCGCTGGCCAGTGCGGAGAGCGCCACCTGCACGGTCGCGTTGTTCTGTAGCACGACCAGCGGCCAGAAGAAGTCGTTCCACGCCTGCATGAAGGTGAACAGCCCGAGCACCGCCGCGGCGGGGCGGGCCGCCGGCAGGACGATGTGCCAGTACAGGCCGAACGTGCTGGACCCGTCGACGCGGCCGGCCTCCAGCAGTTCGTCGGGTACGGCGCGGCCGAGGTACTGGGTCATGAAGAAGACGCCGAACGCGGTTACCAGCCCGGGCACGATCACGGCGGTGAGGCGTCCGGTCCAGCCGAGGTCGGCCATCAGGATGTACAGCGGGATGATGCCGAGCTGGTGCGGCACCATCGAGGTCGCGATGGCCACGACGAGAAGCGCCTTTCGGCCTCGGAACCGCAGTTTGGCGAAGGCGAACCCGGCCAGGGTCGAGAAGAACACCACGGAGACGGTGATCGAGCCGCTGACGATGAAGGAGTTCACCAGGGCTCGGCCGAAGTCGGTCGTGTCGAACACGCGCGCGATGTTGTCGAAGAGGTGCCCGCCGGGCACCAGGGCCGGCGGCACCTTCGTGACGGCGTCGCTGGTCTGCGAGGACACGACGATGGACCAGTAGAGCGGGAAGACCGACCCGGCCACGACCGCCAGCAGGGCGCCGTAGCTCCAGACCGAGCCCTTGCGTGGGTACCCGAAGCTCCGGCGCCGGTGGGACCGGCGTGGCGGCGGCGAGGGTGTGGTGCCGGTCTGAATGGGGTCCGCGAGGGTGGTCACGGCGTTCTCCTCAGTCCTCGTCCTTGGCGATGCGCCGGGTGAGCAGGAAGTTGATGATCGCGAAGATGGCGATGACCAGACAGAGCGTCCAGGCGACCGCCGAGGCGTAGCCGAAGCGGAACTCCCGGAACCCCTGCTCGTACATGAACAGGGCGACGGTCTGGAACTGCCGGTCGGAGCCGCCGGTGGGCGTCTGGGAGCTGGCGAACAGCAGGGGTTCGGCCATGATCTGCAGGCCGCCGATCGTCGAGATCACCGTGGTGAAGATGATCGTCGGCCGCAGCATCGGGACGGTGATCCGCCTGAACTGCTGAGCCTGCGACGCGCCGTCGAGGTCGGCGGCCTCGTACAGGTGGTGCGGAATCGCCTGCATCGAGGCGAGGTAGATGAGGGCGTTGTAGCCGGTCCACCGCCAGGCGACGATGAAGGAGATGGCCAGGTGGGAGCTCCAGGTGTTGGCCTGCCAGTCGATCGGGCCGATGCCGACGAGGCCGAGCGCCCAGTTGACCATGCCGAAGTCGCGGCCGAAAAGCTGGGTGAAGACGATCGTCACCGCCACGATCGAGGTGACGTTGGGCAGCAGCACGCCCATCCGTAGCGCGGTGCGGGCCCGCAGCCGGTGGTTGAGCAGGTGGGCGATCCAGAGCGCGGCGAGCAGTTGCGGCACGGTGGACAGCACCCAGATGCTGAGTGTGTTGCCCAGGGCGTTCCAGAAGTACGCGTCCTGCAGCATCTCGCGGTAGTTCGCGAGGCCGACCCAGCGGTGCGACCCGGAGTCGAGCAGGTCCCAGTCATTGAACGAGACGTACGCCGTGTACAGCAGCGGGAACAGCCCGAACGCGCCGAACAGCAGGAAGAACGGCAGGATGTAGAGGTAGGGCGAGCCCTTGGTGTCGAGCCGGCTCAGGCCGGCCCGCCGGGCCTGGTGGAGGTAGGTGGCCATCGTCGATCCTTCATCGCCGGGCGCCGCCGGCGGTCAGGGGCGACCGCCGGCGGCGCGGGTCGAGTTACTTGGCGAGGCGCTCGACGTCGCTGACCATCTGCTTCCAGGACTCGTCGGAGCTTTGCTTGCCCTGTTCGATGCGGACGAGGGCGTCGCGGATGGTGGTCTGCACGTCTCCGGCTCGCGGGCCCTGGTACTGGGGCTTGAGCTGCTTCGCCGCAGTGGTGAAGAGCTGGCCCACCGGTGCGTTGTTGAAGAAGGCGTCCTTGTACTGGGCAATGTCGGGCTTGTCGTACAGAGCCGGGATGGACGGCAGGTTGCCCCGCGCGGTGAACACCTTGGCCTGCTGTTCCGGGGCGGTCAGCCACGCCGCGAGCTTCTTGGCCTCCTCGACGTGCTTGCCCTGCTTGGGAACGGTGAGGTACGAGCCGCCCCAGTTGCCGCCGCCGCCCGGGACGCTCGCCACGTCCCACTTGCCGGCGGCGTGCTTCGCCTGGTCCTTGATCTTGGTCATCATCCAGGCCGGACACGCGATGGTGGCGAACTGGTCCTTCGCGAAGCCGTTGTTCCACTCCTGCGAGCTGCCGATCAGCTTGGCCGACAGGTTGCTCTGGATCGCCTTCACCGTCAGGTCCCAGGCCTTTCGGACATCGGGGTTGGTGCCCACGACGATGGCGTTGTCCTCGTTGTAGTACCCGACCGGGGCCTGGCCGATGATGGCGTTGAACAGTTGGCCTCCGCCATCGAAGAAGGCGCTGCCGGCCGGGGCCTTCGCCGCGTACCGCTTGCCGAACTCGATGTACTGGTCCCAGCCGCTGCCCCAGGCGGCCGACACCTGGTCGCGGTCGAACGGCACGCCGGCCTTCTCGAACAGGTCACGCCGATAGCAGATGGCCAGGCCGCCGACGTCGGTGCCGTACCCGATCTGCTTGCCGTCCTTGGCCAGCGACGCCGCCCACTTCCAGCCGAGGTACTCGGACTGGCGGTCCTTGCCCAGGTCGACGAAGAGGTTGCCCCGCTCGCGCATCTGCGCGATGAAGCCCGTGTCGACGCCCTCGATGTCGCCCGCGCCGGAGCCGGTGGCCAGGTGGGTGATCAGGTCGCGATGATGGTCGTTGTAGGCGGCCGTGCGCTCCTGGATCGTGATGTTCGGGTGCGACTTCTGGTACTCGGCGTACAGGTCCTGGTACCCGAAGTTGCCGAACAGGTTGACGTTCAGGGTGATCTTTTCGTTGCCGCCGCCGGAGCCTCCCTCGGTGCCGGTGCCACACGCGGTCAGCAGTACTCCGGCGGCCAGGGTGGCCGCCGCCAGTCGCAACAGTCGGTTTGGGTGCATGCCAGGGAACCCTTTCGTGCGATGTAACCGGTTACCTGAAACCGGTTACATTGTCGGCGAAGCGATGGTGGTGGGGGTGGGTGGAGTTGGATGAAGATCGGATGCCGGCCGAGTTGCGGGTGACCGCCGGCGAGTGCCTTTCCTGGGAAGTGTGAACGGGTTTGGTTAGGGGGTGTCAAGTTACGAAACGATAACGGTCGATGCGGGTTGACCGGCGGACATCGTTGGCGCTACGGTCGTGAAACCGGTTACAGAGAAGGCGCCACATTGACCACTATTAGGGAGTTGGCACGCCGCTCCGGCGTGTCCGTCGCCACCGTGTCCCGCGTCTTCAACACCCCCGAGGTCGTCAGCCAGCACACCCGCCAGCGCATCCTCGATCTGGCCGCCGAGATCGGCTACCTGCCGAACGGGTCGGCCCGGACGCTCGCCACGAAGAAATCCAACATGGTGGGCCTGGTGTGGGACACCGACCATCGCCGCCCTGGATGGCGCCACCCATTCCTGCAGGAGATCCTCGTCGCGCTCAAGACGGCGCTCAGCGCGCACGGGCTGAACCTGCTCATGCTCGCCGGCCACGACGCGGCGGGGCCCGACGACGGGCAGCGATACGTGCGCGCCGTCCGCCAGCACAACCTCGACGGCGCGGTCATCATCGACAACGGCACCCGGGACCCGGCCGTGCTCGCCCTCGTCGAAGCCCAGGTGCCGTGCGTCGCCCTCGACCTGCGGGTCGACGGCCCGACGTCGACCTACATCACCTCGGACAATGCCGGCGGCGCGGCGCTCGCCGTGCGTCACCTCGTCGAACGCGGCCACCGGCGCATCGCCACCATCACCGGCCCGCTGCGAACCTGGCCGGGAGCCGAACGGCTCGTCGGCTTCCGGGCCGCGCTGGCCGGGGCCGGCCTGCCGCTCGCCGACGGCCACGTCGTCGAGGGAGACTTCTATCTCGACGGCGGTCACGCCGCGATGGACCGGCTGCTCGCCCTCGACGACCGCCCTACCGCAGTGTTCGTCGCCGGTGACGAGATGGCCGTCGGCGCGATGCGGGCGGCCCAGGCGGCCGGCCTACGGATCCCCGACGACATTGCGATTGTCGGCTTCGACGACATCGAGGTGGCCGCGCTGATCCCGCCCGGGCTCAGCACCGTCGCCCAGAACAAGCCCGGCTTCGGCACGGCCGCCGCCGAGGCGCTGGTCGCCATGCTGCACGGCGGCGACGACCCGCCGAAGCCGACCGTGTTGCCGACGACGCTCGTCGTCCGCGGCACCACCTGACCCGAACCGCGCGACGTCGGCGCCGTCCCGACCCGGATCGTGCTGCTGCTCGCGGTCGCTGTCGCCGGAGCCGCTGTCACCGACCCCGCAACCGGGCCTGCCTCGAGCGTCACACCCGTGCCTCGGCGCGGCGGCGCGGTCCGTGCCTGCTGGCAGGCTCGAAACCGGACAGCCGTTGATCAGCCGGGGAGCCCGTTGGTGGTCCACCGCAGGTGGACGTTGTCGCCCACCCCGCCGGCGGCAGTGCCAGCGTCGACTCCTCCGCCGCGCGCAGCGCCGCCGGTGGCCGTGGGCATCTCGGGGTGCGGCGCCCGGTTGATTCCTTCCACGGTGACCAGTGCCAGCGGCACCAGCGGCGGCACCGGCGATTTTGCCGATGCGGACGAGGGCGGGCAGGGCAAAGGATGACATCTGTCGATGTAACCCCACCCGTAGGGAGTGCCCGGCATGTCATCACCGACCACCACCCGTCCCCGTTCCCTCGTTGTTCGTGCCGTCGGGATGGCGCTGGCCGCCGTCCTGGCCACCGGCGGCGTGCTCGGCGCGTCGTCCGGCGCCGCGCAGGCCGCGGAAAACCCGTACGAGCGCGGCCCCGACCCCACCGTGGCGATCCTGGAGGCCAGCCGCGGCCCGTTCGCCGTCGCCACGCAGAACGTCTCCGCGCTCGGCGTCATCGGTTTCGGCGGGGGAGTCATCTACTATCCGACCAGCACGAGCGCGGGCACCTTCGGCGCCATCGCCATCTCGCCCGGCTACACCGCCGCCTGGTCCAGCATCGACTGGCTGGGGCCCCGGATCGCCTCACACGGCTTCGTGGTGATCGGCATCGAGACGATCACCCGTCTGGACCAGCCGGACAGCCGGGGCCGGCAGTTGCTGGCGGCGCTGGACTACCTGACCCAGCGCAGTTCGGTGCGTGGCCGGATCGACGCCACCCGGCTCGCGGTCGCCGGCCACTCGATGGGCGGCGGCGGGACGCTGGAGGCCGCCGCGTCGCGCCCGTCGCTGCGGGCCGCCGTGCCGCTGGCGCCGTGGAACCTGGACAAGACGTGGTTCGGGGTCCAGGTGCCGACCCTGATCGTCGGTGGCGAGGCGGACATCATCGCCCCGGTCGCGACGCACTCCGAGCCCTTCTACAACAGCATCCCGAGCTCGGCCGAGAAGGCGTATCTGGAGTTGAACGGGGCCAGCCACTTCTTCCCGCAGACGGTGAACACGCCCACCGCCCGGCAGATGGTGGCCTGGCTGAAGCGGTTCGTCGACAACGACACCCGGTACGAGCAGTTCCTCTGCCCGGGACCGACAGGTCTGGCGATCGAGGAGTACCGCAACACCTGCCCGAGCGCCTGACCTCGCCGGCCGGCCCGCCGTCGCCCGCGCGACGGCGGGCCGGCTGCCGTCCGGTCCCCGGCGCGCCGTGCCCGGTGGGTCCGGGGTCGCCGCCGGCGCGGGCGCCGGGCGGAGGTATTGACGCCGGAGGCGAGAAACGTACACTCCCAGTGTAAATATCGCGCCCCGCCGGACCGAGGGATGGGCCAATGGAGCAAGGGCTCGCGCTGCACCGCATCGGGGTGCGCTTCGGTGGTCTCACCGCCCTCGACGACGTCTCGCTGCGGGTGCCCGCCGGCCGGGTGGTCGGCGTGATCGGCCCCAACGGGGCGGGGAAGACCACGCTGTTCAACGTCATCTGCGGCTTCGTCGCCCCGGACGCGGGCACCCTCACCCTCGACGGCCGCCCACTGCGGCCCCGGCCGCACCGGCTGACCCGGCTGGGCATCGCCCGGACGTTGCAGGGCACCGGGCTCTTCGCCGGGCTCACCGTGCTGGAGAACGTGATGGCCGGCGCCACCCACACCGCCCGTGCCGGTTTCCTGCCGGCGCTGCTCGGCCTGCCCGCCAGCGACCGCGACGAGCACCGGCTGCGCCGGGACGCCCTCGACGTGCTCGACCGGCTGGGCATCGCCGGGTACGCCGCCGCCGCGCCGGGCACGCTGCCCTTCGCCGTACGGCAGCGGGCCGCCCTGGCCCGCGCCCTGGTGGCCCGGCCCCGCCTGCTCCTGCTCGACGAGCCCGCCGGCGGCCTCGGCGCCGAGGACATCGCCGAGCTCGCGGCGCTGATCCGCGAGCTGCCCGGTCGTGACCCGGACCCCTGCGCGGTGCTGCTCGTCGAGCATCACATGGATCTGGTGATGTCCGTCTGCGACGACATCGTGGTGCTCGACTTCGGGCGGGTGATCGCCGCCGGCACGCCGGACGAGGTGCGCGACGACCCGGCGGTCGCCGACGCCTACCTGGGCGCGGCCGTGGACGAGGCCGCCGCATGAACGGGCGAATCAGCCGGCTCGACGCGCCGGCCCCGCACGGCGGTGGCGCGAGCGGCGGCGACCTGCTCACCGTGCGGGGGCTGGTGGCCGGCTACGGCGCCGCGCCGGTGCTGCACGAGGTCGACCTCGCCGTCCCCGCCGGCACCATCGCGGCGGTGGTCGGGGCGAACGGCGCCGGCAAGACCACCCTGCTGCGCGCCCTGTCCGGCATGCTGCGCCCGCTGGCCGGCCAGGTCGTGCTCGCCGGGGAGGACCTGCGTGGCACTTCGGTGGAGCAACTGGTGCGCCGGGGGATGGCGCACGTCCCCGAGGGGCGCGGGGTGATCGGCGAGCTCACCGTGGACGAGAACCTGCGGCTGGGCGGGCTGTGGCGCCGCGACAAGGCCGACTCCGCCCGCGCCCGGGACGAGGTGTACCAGCTCTTCGAGCCGCTGGCCCGGCGCCGTGGCCACCTCGGCCACCAGCTCTCCGGCGGCGAACGGCAGATGCTCGCACTCGGCCGGGCCCTGGTCGGCCGGCCGCGCCTGCTGCTGCTCGACGAGCCGTCGCTCGGCCTGGCGCCGCGGGTGGTCGCCCAGATCATGGCCCTGCTGCGCCAACTGCGCGACGGCACCGGGCTGACCGTGCTGCTGGTCGAGCAGAACGTCCGCAGCGCGCTCTCCGTCGCCGACCAGGGGATCGTGATGTCCCTCGGCCGGGTGGTCCGCGCCGCCCCGGCGCAGCGGCTGCGCGACGACGTCGACCTGCGGCACGCGTATCTCGGATTCTGAACCCTCGTCCCCTCCGAAGGAGGACTGTGGAGCGCTTCGTCTTCCTCACCTTCGACGGCCTCTCCCGGGGTGCCGTCTACGCGGCGTTCGCGCTGGCACTGGTGCTCATCTGGCGGGCCGCGCGGATCGTCAACTTCGCCCAGGGCGCGATGGCCGTCGCGGCGGCGTACGTCGCCTACAGTGTGTCCGCGTCGACCGGCTCCTACTGGCTGGGCTTCCTGGCCGCGCTCGCCGCCGGTCTGCTGTTCGGCGCGGTCGTGGACCGGGCGGTGATGCGCTTCGTCGACCACGCCTCACCGCTCAACCCGGTGATCGTCGCGCTCGGGCTGGTCCTGCTGATCCAGGCCGTCCTCGGCATGATCTACGGCAACGAGTTCCGTCCCGCCGGGACGCCGTTCAGCCGCGCCGCGCTCACCGTCGGCGGGTTCGCCGTCGGCTCACCGTACGACCTGTTCGTCTTCGCCACGGTGGGGGTGGTCATGGTCGCGCTCGCCTGGATCTTCGCGCGTACCCCGGTCGGCCTGCGGATGCGCGCGGCGGCCTTCGCTCCGGAGGTCTCCCGCCTGCTCGGGGTCAACGTGGGCGGCATGCTCGCCCTCGGCTGGGCGCTCGCCTCGGGGGTGGGTGCCCTGGCCGCCATGCTGGTGATCCCCACCGAACTGGGCCTGCACCCGAACGCCATGGACCTGGTCTTCGTCTCGGCGTTCACCGCGGCGGTGGTCGGCGGACTGGACAGCCCGCCGGGGGCGGTGGTCGGTGGACTGGTGGTGGGCCTGCTGCTCTCCTACGTCAGCGGGTACGCCGGCAGCGACGTCACCCCGCTCGCGGTGCTGGTCCTGCTGCTGGCCGTGCTGCTGGTCCGGCCCGGTGGGCTGTTCGCTCCGGTCGCCGCGAGGCGGGTGTGAGCGCCACCCGGGCGGCGGTGCCGCCGCAGCGGGCGGCCACCGGCCCGCGCGTCGACGGCCGCCGCGGGTCGACTCTGCTGCGGCACCTGGCGGTGGCGGCCGTCGCGGCGCTGCTGGTGCTGGCGGCGAGCTACGGCCTGGCGCCGTTCCGCAACTTCCAGCTCGCCACGGTGGCCGCCTACCTCTGCGCGACCGCCGGACTGACCGTCCTGACCGGACTCAACGGTCAGCTCTCGCTCGGGCACGGCGCGCTGATGGCGGTCGGCGCCTACTCGGTGGCGCTCTGCCAGGGCGCGTTCGCCGACCACGGGATGACCGGCGGCTGGCTGCTCCCGCTGTCGCTGGTCGCGGCGGTCCTGGTCACGGTGGGCGTCGGTGCCGTGGTCGGGGCAGCCGCCGCCCGCCTGCGCGGTCCGTACCTCGCCGGCGTGACGCTGGCCGTCGCGGTCGTGGTGCCCGCCCTCACGGTCACCTTCGACGACGTCTTCAACGGCGACCAGGGGCTCTCCGTGCCGGTCGAGCCACCGCCGCTGGCGCTCGGCGCCTACTTCCCGTACGAGCGGTGGCAGCTCTGGATCGCCACGGCGGCCACCCTGGTCGCCCTGGTGCTGCTGGCCAACCTGGTCCGCAGCCGGTACGGCCGCACCTTCCGGGCGGTCCGGGACGACGAGGTGGCGGCCCGCCTCGCCGGCATCCACGTGGCCCGTACCCAGGTGCTCGCCTTCGTGGTCAGCGCGGCCGGCGCCGGGCTCGGCGGCGCGCTGCTCGCGGTGCTCGCGCAGAGCGTCTCGCCCGGGGCGTTCTCGCTGACCCTGTCGCTCTTCCTGCTCATGGCCGTGGTGATCGGCGGTCTCGGCCGCCTCGCCGGGGCGCTCTGGGGAGCGGTCCTGCTGGTCGCCCTGCCCGACCTGACGCACTCCGTGACCGACCTGTTCACCGTCTCACCCGCGGTGGCGCAGCGGCTGGAGGGCAACCTGCCGTTGGCGATCTTCGGGATCACCCTGGTCGTCGTCATGATCGCCGCGCCCGGCGGCATACAGGGACTGCTGTCCCGGCTCGGCCGGGAGCTACTGGCCCGGTGGCCGGGGCGGCGGTCCTAGCAAGCGCCGGCGGCGCGGTCGCCGGCACCCCACCCACCACCCGATTCAGGAGAACCGGACCGAAGAAAGGTCGGTGTTCCACATGCACCGTACGACACGACGTGGTCTCGCGGTCGTCAGCACCATCGCCCTGCTCGTCGCCGCCGCGGGGTGCGGTGGCGACGAGGGCCCGGACGGTGCCGGGCGCGGGGCGGTGCCCGGCGTCACCGACACCGAGATCGTGGTCGGCACCCACATGCCGCTGACCGGACCGGCCTCGGCCGGTTACTCGAAGATCGCCCCAGCCACCAAGGCGTACTTCGACTACGTCAACGCCAACGGCGGGGTGCACGGCCGGAAGATCACCTACAAGATCATGGACGACGGCTACAACCCGGCGAACACCCAGCAGGTGGTCCGCCAACTGGTGTTGCAGGACAAGGTCTTCGCCGTGCTCAACGGGCTCGGCACGCCGACCCACACCGGCGTGCTCGACTTTCTCAAGAGCAACCGGGTCCCGGACCTCTTCATTGCCTCCGGCAGCCGCAGCTGGGACCAGCCGGACAAGTATCCGGGCTCGTTCGGCTTCAACCCCGACTACACCGTGGAGGGCAAGATCCTGGCCAACCACGTGAAGACCGCGCTGCCCGGCCAGAAGGTCTGCTTCCTCGGCCAGGACGACGACTTCGGCCGGGACAGCCTGGCCGGGGTGGAACAGGTGCTCGGCGCGGGCGCGGTGGCGGTCAAGCAGACGTACGTCACCAGCAACACGAACGTGGCGCCGCAGATCGGCGCGTTCAAGGCGGCCAACTGCCAGGTGGTCGTCCTGGCCACCGTGCCCGGCTTCACCGCGCTGTCGATCGGCACCGCCGCCCGGCTCGGCTTCAAGCCGCAGTGGCTGGTCTCCAACGTGGGCGCCGACCACCCCACGCTTGCCAAACAGCTCGGCGCGGCGGCCGGCCTGCTGGAGGGCATGGTCGGCGCCAACTACCTGCCGATGCAGAACGACGCGGCCAACCCGTGGATCCAGCTCTTCACCAAGGTGAACAAGGAGCACAACGGGGACGCGCCGTTCGACGGCAACACCGTCTACGGGATGTCGGTCGGCTACCTCTTCGTGCAGGCGCTCCAGGCCGCCGGCCAGGACCTCACCCGGGAGTCCCTGCTCAAGGCGGTGGCCAAGGGCGGCTTCCAGGGCCCCGGGCTGGCGCCGTTGCGCTACTCCGACAGCGACCACTCCGGCTACGGCGGGGAGCGGCTGACCCGGGTCGGCGGGGGCGTGCAGGCCTACTTCGGGCCGACGTACGAGACGGACGAGCGCGACGGGCCGGTGCGTGAGTACACCGCCCAGCCGGTGACCCCGCCGGCCGACGGGATCCCGACCGCGTCCTGAGCCACCGCGCCGGGCGGGGTTTCCCACGGCCCCGCCCGGCCGGTGCCGTGGCCGCGCCGGCCGGGCGGTCCGGTCAGCTCAGCCGCTCGACGATCATCGCCATCCCCTGGCCGCCGCCGACGCACATGGTCGCCAGCCCGACCTGCCGGTCGTGCCAGCGCAGCGAGTTGAGCAACGTGGTGGTGATCCGGGCGCCGGTCATCCCGAACGGGTGGCCGATCGCGATCGCGCCGCCGTTGACGTTGAGCCGGTCCCAGTCGATGCCCAGCTCGTGCGCGCTGGGCACCACCTGCGCGGCGAACGCCTCGTTGATCTCGACCAGGTCGACGTCGGCGACGGACATCCCGGCGCGGCGCAGCGCCTGCCGGGACGCCTCGACCGGGCCGAGCCCCATCACCTCGGGGGAGAGCGCGCTCAGCCCGGTGGCCACGATCCGGGCCAGCGGGGTGACCCCGAGTTCCCGGGCCCGGACGTCGGACATCACCACCAGCGCGGCGGCCCCGTCGTTGAGCGGGCAGCAGTTTCCCGCGGTCACCGTGCCGTCCGGCCGGAACACCGGTGCCAGCGCGCTCACCGCCGCCAGGGTCACCCCGGGACGTGGCCCGTCGTCGGCGGTGACCACGCCGCCGCCGGGCACGGTGACCGGGGTGATCTCCCCGGCCCAGAAGCCGTTGGCGATGGCCTTCTCGGCGAGGTGCTGCGACCGTACGGCGAACTCGTCCTGGCTGTCGCGGGAGATCCCGCGGAGCTGGGCCACGTTCTCCGCGGTGTGTCCCATGGCGACGTAGACGTCCGGCAGTCGGCCGTCGTCGCGGGGGTCGTGCCAGCGGGCCGCCCCACCGGTGGCCCGGTCGGCGGTCCGGGCCACCGCGTCGGCGAACCGCGGGTTGGCGCTGCCCGGGTGCCCGTCGCTGCGGCCCCGGTCGTACCGGGAGACGCACTCGACCCCGGCGGAGACGAAGGCATGGCCCTCGCCGGCCCGGATGGCGTGCAGCGCCATCCGGGTGGTCTGCAGGGACGACGAGCAGTACCGGTTCACGGTGGTGCCGGGCAGGTGGTCCAGTCCGAGCAGGACCGCCACCACCCGGGCGAGGTTGTGGCCCTGCTCGCCGGCGGGCTGGCCGCAGCCGAGCATCAGGTCGTCGAGTTCCCGGGGGTCGAGCTGCGGCACCTGGTCGAGGGCGGTCCGGACGATGGTGGCGGCCAGGTCGTCCGCGCGTAGATCGCGCAGGGAACCCTTGTTGGCGCGGCCGATCGGGGATCGCGCGGCGGCGACGATGACGGCTTCCGGCATGACGGTGTCCTCTCCGGAGTGCAAATTGTATTTGCACTGACGGTGCGGTTATGAGCGAGCCGTGTCAACGGAATGTGAGATTCTGGACGAGATCCGTCGTTGACGTTCCCCGAAGGGGCTCATACTGTTTGCATCGTGAATGCAGATTCAGGACGGCTCGACGGCCGGGTCGCCCTCGTGACCGGCGCCAGCCGCGGGATCGGCCTGGCGGTGGCCCGCCGACTGGTCGCCGAGGGGGCGACGGTCGGGCTGACCGCCCGTCGCCCGGAAGCGCTCGCCGAGGCGGTGGCCGAGCTGGGTGGTCCCACCCGCGCCGTGGCGGTGCCCGGCCGGGCCGACGACGCCGCGCACCGTCGGGCGGCGGTGCGCCGGGTCGCCGACGCTTTCGGCCCGGTGGACATCCTGGTCAACAACGTCGGCATCAACCCGGTCCACGGGTCGCTGCTCGACCTGGACCTGGCCGCCGCCCGCAAGCTCCTCGACGTCAACCTGCTCGGCACCCTCGGCTGGGTGCAGGAGGTCTGTGCGGCGGGCATGGCCGTGCGGGGCGGCTGCATCGTCAACGTCACCTCGATCGCCGGCCGGGCCCCGTCCCCGGGGATCGCGTTCTACGGGGTGAGCAAGGCCGCCGTCGACCACCTCACCGCCTGCCTGGCCGTGGAGTTGGCGCCCGGCATCCGGGTGAACGCGGTCGCCCCGGGGGTGGTGAAGACCCGCTTCGCCGCCGCGCTGCACGAGGGCCGGGAGGAGGAGGCCGCCCGGGCGTACCCGCTGGGGCGCCTCGGCGTACCCGAGGACGTCGCTGGCGCGGTCGCCTTCCTCGCCGGCCCCGACGCGGCCTGGATCACCGGGCGGGTCCTCGTCCTCGACGGTGGGGTCACCCTGGCCGGCCGGGCCACCGGATGACCGCTCCGGCGCGGACCCGCGGGCTCACCCAACGAGGCGCACCGGCAGTCGCTGGCCCGTCGCGAGCTGCGCCGACACCGCTCCGACGCGCCGTCGGCGCGCGTCTAGACTCGGCGGGCAGTGAGGCGTGACGGCGTCGAGGAGGGCAGCGCGGATGGGTGGGGTGCAGGCACCCGGCCGGGTGGACGGGCGGACGGCCCGGGCCGCGCGGACCCGGGCGGCGATCGTCGAGGCCCACCTCGCGCTCATCTCCGAGGGGGACCTGCGGCCGACCGGCGAGCGCATCGCGGAGCGGGCCGGCATCTCGCTGCGCACGCTCTGGACGAACTTCAAGGACATGGAGACGCTCTTCGAGGCCAGTGGGGCGGAGGTGCTCCGCCAGCAGGACGCCGCGCACCGGCCGATCTCGCCGACGCTGCCGTTGGCCAAGCGGGTCGACGCGTACTGCCGGCAGCGGGCGCGGCTGCTGCAGCTCATCGCGCCCTCCGCGCGGGCGGCGCAGATGCGGGAGCCGGTCTCCGACCAACTGCACCGTAACCGGCTGGTGCACATCTCGCGGGTCATCGAGGAGGTCGAGCAGCTCTTCGCGGCCGAGCTGGCACGGGCCGGGTCCGGTCGGGAGCAGGTGCTGCACGCGGTGGTCGCGGCGAGCATGTGGCCGGCCTGGTCGATGCTGCGCGACGGGCTGGGGCTGGGCGTGGACCAGGCGCGGGCGGTGATGGCCCGGACGGTCGCCGCCCTGCTGGCCGACGCTCCCGGCTGAGCGGTCCGAACTCTTTCCATCCCGTTTCCGATAGGTAACACTCGATGCATGGTAGCTGCATCGTCAGTGCAAATAACTGGGCTGCCGGGTCGGGACACCGAGTGCGCGGCCGTCCGGCGGCTGGCCGACGGCCTGCCGGACGCCGGGGGAGCGCTGCTGGTGTGGGGCGAACCGGGCGCCGGCCGTAGCGTCCTGGTCGGCTACGCCCACCGGTACGCCACCCGCTGTCACCGGCTGGCCGGCGCCGGCCTGGCGGACGAGGCCGCGCTGCCGTACGCGGGGCTGCAACGCCTGCTCGACCCGCTGCTCGACCGGGCCGACGCCCTGCCCGAGCCGCAGCGCGGGGTGCTGCGGCGGACGCTGGCCGGCGCGGGCTGCCCGGCCGACCACCGGCTCGCCCTGTCGATGGCCGTGCGGGGACTGCTCGCCGCCGCCGCCCGGGAGCGCCCGCTGCTCTGCACGGTCGACGACGTCGATCGCGGCGACCCGCCGACCGCGGAGGTGCTCGGCTTCGTGGCCCGCCGGCTGCGTCACCTGCCGGTTGCCATGCTGCTCACCGCCGGCACCGACGCGGTCGCCGCCGGCGTGCCCCGGCACCGGCTGCGACCCCTCGACGACCGGGCCGGCGCTGCGCTGCTCACTGAACGGCTGCCCGGGCTGGCCCCCCGGGTGGCCCGGGAACTGACCGCGGTCGCCGGCGGCAACCCGCAGGCCCTGGTCGACCTCGCCGAGGTGCTCACCCCGGGCCAGTGCCGCGGTGAGGAGCCGCTGCCCGACGGGCCGCCCCTCGACGGCGCGCTGGGTCGCGGGTACCGGGGCCGGCTGGCCGGGCTGCCCGCCGACACCCGGCGCGTGCTGCTGCTCGCCGCGCTCGACTCCGACGGCGATCCGGCCACCCTGGTCCGGGCCGCCCGCGCCGGCGGCACGGCGATCGAGGCGCTCGCCCCGGCCGAGGCAGCCGGGCTGGTCCGGGCCGGCCCGGAGCGGGTGGCCCTGGCGCAACCGCTGGCCCGGGCCGTCGTCGCGGCGGACGCGCCGCTGGCCGAGCGGCGCGCCGCCCACCTGCTGCTCGCCGGCGTGCTCGACGGCCCCGGACAGCACCTGCGCCGGACGCTGCACCGCGCCGCCGCGGCGGAGGGCCCGGACCCGGTGCTGGCGGCGGAACTGGAGGCCGTGGCCGGTGGGGCCGGCGGGGACGACGGGGTGGCCGCCCTGCACCGGGCCGCCGAACTCAGCGACGAGCCGCGGCAGGCCACCGCCCGGCTGGTCGCCGCCGCCGGTCGCGCCTGGGCGGCGGGGCAGCCCCGACGTGCCGGGCGGCTGCTGGCCGAGGCCGCCGCGGTCGGACCGGTCGACCCGGTCGCGGCCGGCCGGGCCGAGCTGCTCCGCGGCGAGCTGGAACTGCGCTGCGGCTCGCCGTCGACGGCCTCGACCACCCTGCTCGCCGCCGCCCGGGCGGTGTCCGGGGTCGACCGCGTCGCCGCCCTCGGCGCGCTTGTCCGGGCCGGTGAGGCGGTCTGCCACACCGGCGACCAGTTCCGCTACGCCGAGGTGGCGCGCCGAGTGGCGGCCCTGCGTCGGCCCGAGGACCCGCCCGACGCGGAGTTGCTGACCGCGCTGGCCGCCGGGGTGGCGGCGACGCTGCGCGGTGACCACGAGCGGGGCGGCCCGGCCCTGCGCCGGGCGGTCGTGCTCGGCAACCGGCTGACCGGGCCGGCGCTCACCCCCGCCGCGCTGACCGGCGCGGCGGTCGCGGGCCTGCTGGTCGCGGTCGACAGCGCCGCCCACCGGCTCGCCGAGCGGGCCGTCGAGCTGGCGCGTGCCCGCGGCGAGGTGTCCGCGCTGCCCCGGGCGCTGGAGCTGCGCGCGATCGCGGAGTACTGGCTGGGCCGGCACGAGGCGGCGGCGGACACCTCCCGGGAGGGGTTGCGGGTCGCCCGGGACACCGGCCAGGTCAACTCCGCCGGGGTGCACCTGGGCATGCTGGCGGTGCTGGCGGCGGTCCGGGCCGACCGGGAAACCAGCCTGTGCCGGATCCGCGAGATCGGCGAGGCGTCCGCCCCGTACAGCCGTCCGCGCGCGCTCGCCCAGTGGGCGCTCGCGGTGCTCGACCTGGTCGACGGGCGGCACGAGGCGTCCGCCGCCCGACTGGCCGCGCTGGCCCGCCCCGGCACCGGCCGAGGGCAGGTGCTGATCCAGGTGATGGCCACCCCGTACCTGGTCGAGGCCGCCGCCGGCGCGGGCCGGCGACCGGCCGCCACCGCCGCGCTCGCCGTCTTCGACAGGTGGGCCAGCAGCACCGCCAGCCCGTCCCGGCGGGCGCTCTCCGCGCGCTGCCACGCGCTGCTGGCCGCGCGCGGCAGCGTCGACGCCGAACGCGGCTTCCGCACCGCGCTGCGGCTGCACCCGGCGGAAGCGGGGGCGTTCGAACGGGCCCGCACCGAGCTGCTCCTCGGCCGGGAACTGCGCCGCAGCCGCCGCCCCCGGGACGCCCGGGAGCACCTGCACGCGGCCCGGGAGACCTTCGGCCTGCTCGGGCTGACCGTCTGGGCCGAGCAGGCCACCACCGAGCTGCGGGCGGCCGGCGAGTCGGTCGGCACGCCGGAGCTGCCGGCCGCCCGGCTGCTCACCGGGCAGCAGCTACGGATCGCGCAGTTGGTCGCCGAGGGAGCCACCAACCGCGAGATCGCCACCCGGATGTTCCTCTCCACCCGGACCGTCGACCACCACCTGCGCAACATCTTCCACCGGCTCGGCATCCGGTCCCGTACCGAACTCGCCCGCGCGCTGCACTGAAACCGGCGCGGCGACGGTCAGGGCAGCACGACGGTACGGGCGCCCTCGCCGCGGGCCATCCGGTCGAACGCCGCCGCGGCGCCGTCCAGGCCGGTCCGGTCGGTGATCAGGGCGGCCGGGTCCAGGGTGCCGTCGAGCACGGCGCGGGCCAGCTCGGGCACGTCCCGGTCCGGGTCGGACGAGCCGTACACCGAGGAACGCAGTGTCCGCCCGGAGTGGAAGATGTCCAGCGCGCTCAGGCTGACCAGGTCGTCCCGCGCGCCCATGCCCACGACGGTGACCTGGCCGCCGCGCCGGGTGGCCCGCCAGGCGGCGCGGATGGTCACGCCGCGGC
The DNA here is from genome assembly GCF_027497235.1 of Micromonospora sp. WMMD1128. Lineage (NCBI taxonomy): Bacteria > Bacillati > Actinomycetota > Actinomycetes > Micromonosporales > Micromonosporaceae > Micromonospora > Micromonospora sp. WMMD1128. Next base: position 3,780,176 of record NZ_CP114902.1, on the reverse strand, counting down.
CGACGCACTCCAGGGCGTGGTCGACGCCACGCCCGTGGGTGCGTTCCCGGACCGCCCGGCTCAGCGCGTCGTCGGCGACGAGGAAGTCGGTGGCCCCGGCGGCGGCGGCCAGTTCGGCCTTGGCGGGCGACACGTCGACGGCGAGGACCGGGTCGGCGCCGGCGGCCCGGGCGGCGGAGACCACCGACAGGCCCACCCCGCCGAGACCGATCACCGCCACCGACTCGCCGGGCGCCACCCGGGCGGTCCGGCGTACCGCGCCTACCCCGGTGAGCACGGCGCAGCCCAGCAGGGCCGCGGTGGCGAACGGTAGCTGCGCCGGAACGTCGATCACCGCCTCCTGCGGCACCACCACCTCCTCGGCCAGCGCGCCGAGGCCGAGGGCGACGTGCAGCGGCGCACCGGCCGAGGTCCGGCCCCGGGCGGTCGCGGGGGAGCCCGTCCGCTCGCAGAACCACGGCTCGCCGCGACCGCAGTACCAGCACCTCCGGCAGGGCGGCGCCCAGTTCAGCACCACGTGCGCGCCGGGCCGGACCCGGTCGACGCCGGGGCCGACCTCGACCACCTCGCCCGCCGCCTCGTGCCCGAGCACCAGCGGGTACGGCGGCGCGACCGTGCCGTTGACCATGGACAGGTCCGAGTGGCAGACCCCGGCGGCCCGTACCCGCACCCGTACCTCGCCCGGCCCGGGTGCCGGCAGCTCCACCTCCTCCACCGTCAGCGGCTGGTTCACGCCGCGGGCGAGCAGCGCCCTCACCGCTGGATCGCCTTCGTCTGGAGGAACTCGTCGAGCCCGTAGCGACCCAGTTCCCGGCCGAGGCCGGACTGCTTGTAGCCGCCGAACGGGGCGAGCGGGTTGAACGGCGCGCCGTTGATGTCGACGGCTCCGGTGCGGATCCGCCGGGCGACCCGCACCGCCCGCTCCTCGTCGGCGGACCAGACGGCGCCGGCCAGGCCGTACCGGGAGTCGTTCGCGACGGCCACCGCCGCCTCCTCGTCGTCGACCGGGATGACGGCGAGCACCGGTCCGAAGACCTCCTCCTGGGCCAGCGCGCTGCCCGGGTCGACGTCGGCGAGCACGGTCGGGGCGACGAACCAGCCCCGCTCGGGCAGCACCGCGTCCGGGCCGCCGGCGATCAGCCGGCCGCCGTCGGCGAGCGCCCGGGCCACGTGGCCGGTCACCCGGTCCCGCTGGGCCGCGGAGACCAGCGGGCCGAGCCGGGTGTCCGGCGCGAACGGGTCGCCGGTCCGGTAGCCGTCGGCGGCCTTGGCGACCAGGTTCACCGCCTCGTCGTAGCGGTCCCGGTGCACCAGCATCCGGGTCCAGGCGGTGCAGGTCTGGCCGGAGTTGAGGAAGGCGTTGCCCACGCCGACCTTCACCGCGGTGGCCAGGTCGGCGTCGTCGAGGATCACGTTGGCGGACTTGCCGCCGAGCTCCAGCGCCACCCGGGCGATCCGGTCGGCGGCCAGGTGCGAGATCCGCCGGCCGGTGGCGGTCGAGCCGGTGAAGGAGACCATGTCGACGTCCGGGTGGGCGGCGACGGCCTCGCCCACCTCGACGCCGGTGCCGGGCACCAGGTTGACCACCCCCGGCGGGAAGCCGGCCTCGTGGATCGCGTCGAAGAGCAGGTACGCGGTCAGCGGGGTCAGCTCGCTGGGCTTGAGCACCACCGTGCACCCGGCGGCAAGCGCGGGCGCCACCTTCGCCATCACCTGGTGCAGCGGGTAGTTCCACGGGGTGATCGCCCCGACCACGCCGACCGGCTCGCGGACCACGAGCGAGTTGCCGACGGTCTCCTCGGCGGGCGGCCGGGCGGCCAGGTCGACGTAGCTGCGCAGGACGGTCAGCGGCAGGCCGACCTGTACCCGGGTGGCGACCCGGAGCGGGGTGCCCAGCTCCAGCGCGATCGTCTCGGCGGCGATCGCGGCCCGGTTGGCCAGCGCCGCGTGCAGGCGGTCCAGGGCGGCGGACCGCTGCGCCGGGGTGGCGGCGGCCCAGCCGGGGAAGGCGGCCCGGGCAGCCGCGACGGCCCGGTCGACGTCGGCGGCCGTGCCAGCCGGCACCCGGGCCAGGAGCTCCTCGGTCGCCGGGTTGTGCACCGCGATGGTGTGCCCGGAGGAGGGGGCGACCCAGGCTCCGTCGAGATAGATGTCGGTTCGTGCGAGATCCATCGCGCCCCTCACCGTGGTCGAAAACTAGCGCCGGAAGTTTTGACTCTAGCTCCCCGGGTCGGCCGGTGGGAGGGGTGGTAGCGGCCCGACGTGCTCCTGGTAGGTGCGGGAGAGCCCGTGGATGAGCGCGTCGAGGCCGAGCGCGAAGGCACCCTCGTCCACCTGCTGCTGATGCTCGGCGAGCCGGTGCGCCTGGGTCAGGTGCGGATACCGCTCGCCGTACAACCCCGGGTCCTCGACGAAGCCACGGGCGAACGACCCGAGCGCGGAGCCCGCCACGAAGTAGCGCATCAGCGCGCCGATGTGCGTCGCGCGCGCGGGCGGCCAGCCGGCGGCGACGAGTCCGCCGTAGACCGCGTCGGCCATCGCCAGCGCCGCCGGCCGCCGACCCGGCCCACGGGCGAGGTACGGCACGATGTTCGGGTGCGCGGCCAGTGCCGCCCGGTACGAGTGGCCCCACCGGCGCAGCGCCTCGCGCCAGTCGATCTTCCCGAAGAAGGAGACGTCGACCTGCGCCGTGACGCTGTCGGCCACCGCGTCGAGGATCTCGTCCTTGGTGGCGAAGTGATTGTAGAGCGAGGGCCCGCGCACCCCGAGTTCGGCCGCGAGCCGGCGGGTGGAGAACCCCTCCAGGCCGTCCGCGTCGATCAGCGCCGCTGCGGCATCGACGATCCGCTGCCGGCTGAGCAGCGCCTGCCTCGGCCGGGGCATCCGCGCCTCCCTCGTTCGCCCGTGGGTTCGCCGCAACTCTGCCACAACGGGGTCTGGACGGAATTAAACTTGCAGCGCTAGTTTATGCCTCATGGACCTTCAGCTCTCCGCGGAGCAGGCGGCGGTTCGTCAGCTCGCCGCCGAGTTCGTCGACCGCGAGGTGGTCCCGCACGCCACGGCCTGGGACCGGCGCGAGTCCGTCGACCCGGAGATCGTGGACAAGCTCGGCCGGCTGGGCTTCCTCGGGCTGACCATCCCCGAGGAGGACGGCGGGTCCGGCGGCGACCACCTCTCCTACTGCCTGGTGCTGGAGGAGCTGGGCCGGGGCGACTCCGCCGTCCGGGGCATCGTCTCGGTGTCGCTCGGGCTGGTCGCCAAGGCCGTCGCCGCGCACGGGTCCGCCGCGCAGCGGGCCGAGTGGCTGCCCCGGCTCTGCGCCGGCACCGCGCTCGGCTGCTTCGCCCTGACCGAACCGGACAGCGGCTCGGACGCGGCGGCGCTGACCACCCGGGCGACCCGCGACGGCGGCGACTGGCTGATCACCGGCGCGAAGACGTTCATCACCAACGGCACGTCGGCCGACGTGGTCCTGCTCTTCGCCCGCACCGGCGGGCCCGGACACCGGGGCATCACCGCGTTCCTGGTGCCCACAAACGTCGCCGGGCTCACCCGGAAAGAGATCCGCGGCAAGCTCGGGCTGCGCGGGCAGGCCACCGGTGAGCTGCGCTTCGACGCCGTCCGGGTGCCCGACTCGGCGCGCCTCGGCCCGGCCGGCGGCGGGTTCCGGCTGGCCCTGGCCACCCTGGCCAAGGGCCGGATGTCGGTGGCCGCCGGCTGCGTCGGCATCGCCCAGGGTTGCCTCGACGCGGCGGTCGGCTACGCCGGGCAGCGCACCCAGTTCGGCAAGCCGATCGCCGGGCACCAACTGGTGCAGCAGTTGCTCGCCGCCATCGCCGTGGACACCGCCGCCGCTCGGCTGCTGGTGTGGCGGGTGGCCGACCTCGTGGACCGGGGCGAGGCGTTCGCCACCGAGGCCTCGATGGCCAAGCTCTTCGCCAGCGAGGCCGCGGTCCGGGCGGCCAACAACGCCGTCCAGGTCTTCGGCGGGTACGGCTACATCGACGAGTACCCGGTCGGCAAGTACCTGCGCGATGCCCGGGTCGCCACCCTCTACGAGGGCACCAGCCAGATCCAGCAACTGCTCATCGGGCGCGCGCTCACCGGCGTCAACGCCTTCTAGCAAAGGGGAGAACCCGTGACCAGATTCGCCGACCGGGTGGCCGTCGTCACCGGTGCCGGGCAGGGCATCGGCGCGGCGACCGCGCACCGGCTGGCCGCCGAGGGCGCCGCCGTCGCCGTGGTCGACCTCGACGAGGAGCGCAGCCGGGCGGTCGCCGACGAGATCGCCGCTGCCGGCGGCCGGGCCGTCGGCATCGGCTGCGACGTGACCGATCCCGCGGCGGTGGCCGCGATGACCGATCGGGTGGCGCAGGCGTACGGCGGGTTGCACGTGCTGGTGAACAATGCCGGCATCACCCGTGACGACCTGCTGTTCAAGATGCCCCTGCCACACTGGGAGGCGGTGCTGACCACCAACCTGACAAGCATGTTCCTCTGCTGCCAGGCTGCCCAACAGCACATGGTCGCGGCCCGCTACGGCCGGATCGTCAACCTCAGCAGCCGCTCTGCCCTCGGTAACCGGGGCCAGGTCAACTACGCCGCGGCGAAGGCGGGGGTGCAGGGCCTGACGGCCACCCTCGCCATCGAGCTCGGCCCGTACAACATCACGGTCAACGCCGTCGCCCCGGGCTACGTGGCCACCGCGATGACCGCCGCCACCGCGCAGCGGGTCGGCAGCAGCCCGGAGGAGCATCAGGCAATGGTCGCCGAGCACACCCCGCTGCGCCGGGTCGCCCAGCCGACCGAGATCGCTTCGGTGATCGCCTTCCTGTCCAGCGACGACGCGTCGTACGTCAGCGGCCAGACCCTGTACGTCAATGGCGGCGCGCGCTGAGGCGCGCCGGCGGACCAGCACCCGGAGGAAACATGGACTTCGCGCTTTCCGACACCGAGCGGGCGATCCGCGAGACCGCCCGCGACTTCATCGCCAGGGAGGTCATGCCGCTGGAGCAGGAACTGCTGCGGCGGGAGCGGGCGCACCGGCCCGGACTGGAGCACAGCGAGCTGCGCGAGTTGCAGCTCAAGGCGCGCAAGTTCGGCTTCTGGGGGCTGGCCACCCCGGAGGAGTACGGCGGCATGGACCTGCCGGCCGTCACCCAGTCCCTGATCTGGACCGAACTCGGCCGCTCGTTCGTGCCGTTCCGGTTCGGCGGTGAGGCCGACAACATCCTGTTCCACGCCAACGACGAGCAGAAGCGCGAGTACCTGGTCCCGACCATCGAGGGGGAGCGGCGGAGCTGCTTCGCGATCACCGAGCCCGGCGCCGGCTCCGACGCGGCCAACATCAAGCTCAGTGCCCGCCGCGACGGCGACGACTGGATCCTCAACGGCGAGAAGACCTTCATCACCGGCGGTCACGATGCCGACTTCGCCATCGTGATCGCGGTGACCGACCGGGAGAAGGGCGCCCGCCACGGCGGCGCCACCGCGTTCCTGGTGGACCGGTCGATGGGCTGGCGCTCGGAGTTCATCCAGACGATGGGCGAGGGTGGCCCCGCCTCGCTGGTCTTCGACGACGTCCGGGTGCCCGGGCGCAACATCCTCGGCGAGCCCGGGCAGGGCTTCAGCCTCGGCATGGAGTGGATCGGCAAGGGTCGCTACACCATCCCGTCGCACGCCGTCGGCATCGCCGAGCGGGCGTTGTCGATGGCCATCGACTACGCCAACACCCGGGAGACCTTCGGCGCGAAGATCGGCACCAACCAGGCCATCCAGTGGATGATCGCCGACTCGGAGACCGAGCTGGAGGCGGCCCGCTGGCTCATCCTGCGCGCCGCCTGGGCCGTCGACCAGGGCATGGACCCGCGGCACGCCTCCTCGATGGCGAAGCTCTACGGCGCGGGCATGGTCAACCGGGTGGTCGACCGCGTCCTGCAGATCCACGGCGGCATGGGCTACACCCGCGAGCTGCCGATCGAGCGCTGGTACCGGCAGGTCCGGCTGTACCGGATCTTCGAGGGCACCGACGAGATGCAGCGACTGATCATCTCCCGCGATCTGCTGCGCGGCTACACGAAGCTGGGAGGGCACCTGGCATGAGGGTCTTCGCGTCCATCGAGGAGTTGGCCGACGTGTCACCCGTGGACGACGGCGTGCAGGTGGTCACCGCGGTCACCGTGGAGCGCGACGCCGGCGGCCAGCCGGTCTGCGTCGCCGAGACGGTCAGCCGCCTGGTGCGGGACGTGGCCCGATGACCGCGCTGTCGCTGGCCATGGTGCTGGCCGAGTCCGCCCGCCGGCACGCCGACACCGTCGCCGTGGTCGACGGCGACACCCGGGTGACGTACGCCGAGCTGTGGCTGGAGGCGCGCAGCTACGCCGCCGGGCTGCGGGAGCTGGGGGTCGGCCCCGGCGACAAGGTGGCCCTGCTGGCCCCGAACGTGGTGGACTTCCCCCGGGTCTACTACGGGGGCCTCGCCGCCGGCGCGGTGCTCGTCCCGGTGCACCTGCTGCTGACCGTGGACGAGGCGACGCACGTGCTTACCGACAGCGGCACGAAGCTGCTGGTGTGCCACAGCTCCCAGCTCGCCCTGGGCGCCGCCGCCGCGGCGGCGGCCGGCGTGCCGCTGGTGACCGTCGGGCCGGCGGGCGCCGGCGCGGTCGCGCCCCGCCTGGAGGACCTGAGCCACCCGCTGCCACCGCTGCCGTCGTACGTCACCCGGTCGGCGGAGGATCCGGCGGTGGTGCTCTACACCAGCGGCACCACCGGGGTGCCCAAGGGCGCCCTGCTCACCCACCTCAACCTGGTCCTGAACGCCACCGTGAACGTCTTCGACGCCAACGACGTGCGCAGCACGGACGTCGTGCTCGGCTGCCTGCCGCTGTTCCACAGCTTCGGCCAGACGGTGGCGATGAACGGCACCTTCCGGATCGGCGCGACGCTGGTGCTGCTGAGCCGGTTCACCGGGCCGGCCGCCATCGACCTGATGCTGCGCGAGGGGGTGGACGTCTTCCACGGCGTGCCCACCATGTACGTGGCGCTGCTCGACGCCGCCGGGGACCGGGACGACCTGCCGCGGCTGCGGCTCTGCGTCTCCGGCGGGGCGTCGCTGCCGGTGGCCGTGCTGGAACGGTTCCACGCCGCCTTCCGGACGACGGTCTTCGAAGGGTACGGGCTCTCCGAGACCTCACCCACCGCCACCACCAACCAGCCGCACTTCGGCAACCGCGCCGGGACCATCGGGCACCCGGTCTGGGGCGTGGAGGTGGAGATCGCCCGCGCGGAGGTGGACGAGCGGGTCGAGCTGCTGCCGACCGGAGAGCTCGGCGAGATCGTCATCCGGGGGCACAACGTCTTCGCCGGTTACCTGGGGCGGCCCGAGGCGACCGCGGAGGCGGTGGTGGACGGCTGGTTCCGTAGCGGTGACCTGGGACGCAAGGACGCCGACGGGTTCATCACCATCATCGACCGGAAGAAGGACATGATCATCCGGGGTGGGTTCAACGTCTACCCACGCGAGGTGGAGGAGGTTCTTGCCGGGCACCCGGCGGTCGGCCAGGTGGCGGTGATCGGGGTGCCCGACCCGCGCCACGGCGAGGAGGTCTGCGCGGTGGTGGTGGCGGACCCGGCCGGCCCGGGTCTGCCCGACGAGCAGGAGATGATCGACTGGTCGCGGGAGCGTCTGGGCCGGCACAAGTACCCGCGGCAGGTCCGGTACGTCGACGACCTGCCGCTTGGGCCGAGCCACAAGGTGCTCAAGCGGGAACTGCGTCGCCGGATGACCCCGCCCGACTGACCACCGCCCGCCGGTCCGGTGGGAATTGCAGGCGTGGCGCCGAATTGGCATCAACGCTCCTCAATAGATAAATGCTGACCTGGAGCCCTTGTCATTCGCTCTACACCGGTGTAGGAAATGAAGTGCGCTGGCGTGAATGTGGGCTGTCGCGGCTGCCGGAACGTTTTGGTGGCCGATCTCGATGGCGAGGCGAGTGCCTTCGACGCGGAAGGCCTTGACGCTCTGAGAGGAGCAGCAACGCGATGTCACACACCAGTGGCCCCCGAAGGACCAGCCTTGTCGCCGCCGCGGCTTTGGCGGTGGTGTCGGTCATCGCCGCGGCCCCGGCGGCTGCCGCGACCGACACGTGGCATTCGAACGACGACGTCTATCACTACTTCAAGGTGCCGCAGTCGCAGGCCAGCAGCATCGTCGGCGGAACGCCGGCAACGCTCGAACTGGAGGCGAACATCGGCCCGAGCGGCACCTGGTCGGCGCTCGCGCTCGACCCGAGCGGCTCGGACTACGCCGCGAACGTCGGTCCGCTCGATCCCGGGCTGTACTACTACCAGTACACCGCGACCATGCCGGACAGGTCGAAGGTGTCCTTCCGCCAGCCCGGCAGCCCGGTGGCGGTGACGTCGAAGCCGAACTGGAACACCTTCTTCGTGCCGGGTGAGTCGGTCGCGTGGATGGACGACGTCGCTGCGGGCGGGACGGTGGAGGAACTGTCCTACCCGAGCGCAGCGGCGGCGGAGGACCGCACGGCCCTGGTGTGGACGCCGCCCGGCTACGACTCCGCCCGGGCCGAGGCGTACCCGGTCCTGTACCTGCTGAGCAGCGAGGGGCAGACCGCTCGTGAGTGGCTGGAACTCGGCCGGGCGAAGCAGATCCTCGACAACCTGGTCGCCGGCGGGGACGCCAAGCCGATGGTGGTCGTCATGGCTGACGCCACTTCCGCCGACCCCCGCGCCGAGCTGCTCAACGCCATCGTCCCCGCAGCACGGGCCGGCTACCACATCTCGTCTCGGCCCAAGAACCAGGCGCTGGCCGGTGTCGCCACGGGTGCCGAGCAGGCGATGAGCATCCTCCGCAGCGATCCCGGCGCATTCGCCTACGTCGGCTCCTTCTCCGGCTCCGTCGACGGCCCGATCACTAGGGCGGAGGCCAAGGCGATCAACAAGGGCACCGAACTGCTCCGGGTATACGTCGGCAACACGCTCGATCCGTCCTACAACGACAACTACGACATGCTGGTGGACCTGAAGAAGTCCGGCGTGAAGGTCGAGTTCGACGGCGTCAATCCGGACGACGGCGCCACCTGGGACGCGTGGCGGGAGAACCTGCGGGACTTCGCCGCTCGGCTCTTCGGACAGAAGGTCGTCCGCCACGGCGCCAGCACGGGACACCGCGCGCTGACCCGGCCGTACGCGCCCCCTGCGGCCGGGTCGATCACGACCCCGCACATCGACCCGCACGGCATCGTCACCTTCGAGACCGGCACCCAGTGGGCCGGTGCCAAGGACGTCACGATCTGGGGCAACTGGGCGCCGAACGGCCAATGGTTCCGGATCCCGATGAACAAGCAGCCCGACGGCCGCTGGCGAACGACGATCGGACCGCTCGACGGCTACTACTACTACCGGTACGTGGTCGACGGCGTCGACATGAAGGACCCGGCCGACACCGTCAACACCCACGTGATGGAGTCGCAGCTCTTCGTGCCGGGCACGTCCGACGCGATGCTCGCCGATGTCCCCGAAGGCAGGGGCGGCACGGTCTCGCTGATGACCTACGACGGAGGCCAGGGCGCGGAGCGCTACGCGTACGTCTGGACGCCGCCGGGCTACGATGCCGACCGCGCAGCGGCCTATCCCGTGCTGTACCTGTACCACGGCGGGGGCCAGAACTACGGTAGCTGGCTCGAAACCGGGCGTGCCAAGCAGATCCTCGATAACAGCTACCGCAACGGGACCATGGTGCCGATGGTGGTGGTCATGCCCGACCAGAACGGCGTCGACTTCTGGACCGACCTCAGCCAGCACGTGATGCCAACCGCGGCGGAGAAGTACCACATCTCGACTGATCCGAACGAGCAGGCGCTCGCCGGTCTGTCGTGGGGAGCCATGAACACCCTCGGCACCTGGCTCGGCCACCCGGGCGAGTTCGCCTACATCGGCGCCTTCTCGGGGGGCCTGCTCTCCTACCCCACCGCCGTCGACGTCCAGGCGGTCAACGAAAGCACCAAGCTGGCACGGTTGTACTCCGGTGACGTCGACTTCACGTACACGTTGACCCAGAACGCGATGCAGTGGCTGGCCGCCCAGGGCATCGAATACGAGTACGCCGGCACCTGGGTCGGACCGCATGGCTTCGACACCTGGATGGCGGATCTGATCGACTTCGTGCCGCGGATCTTCGCGCCCGAGTACCGGCTCGGCGCGGTGCGGCCACCGCTGGCCGGCGACGGCTCCGACATCGTCAACGCCGGACGCCCCGTGCCGGTCAGGTTCACCGTGACCGACGCGGACGGCGAGCCGGTCACCGACGCGCGACCGCGCCTCTATCTCGTGAAGAAGACCGACGGTGTGGCCGGCCACCGCGTTCCGGCCGCACCTGTCCAGAAGCGGGCGGACAACACCGCACGCTACAGCGCCGCACGAAAGCAGTACATCTTCCACTGGGACACCACCGGGCTCGCCCCGGGCGCCTACGAGTTGCAGATCGACCCGGTCCGCGGCCCCGTTCACACCGTCGCCCTGACCATCAACTGACCTCGCGTCACGCGGCCGGCCCGCCCTGGATCGGGCGGGCCGGCCGCTGCGTCCTGGGGTGGTGAATGGTGCGGTCTTATACGCTGGCCGACGAATCGAGGAGCGGCGGGAGGGGCCCGTGGCACGCAAGACCAACAGGTCGGCGACGATGCGCGACGTCGCCCGACTCGCCGGGGTGTCGATCAAGACGGTGTCCAACATCCTCAACGGCTATCAGTACGTGCGTCCGGAAACCCGCGAGCGGGTGGACGACGCGATCCGTGAGCTGGGCTACCACGTGAATGTGTCGGCCCGGAACCTGAGCCGGGGCCGGACCGGGGCGATCGCCCTGGTGCTGCCGTCGCTGCGCGTCGTGTACTTCGCCGAACTTGCGGACGCCGTCATGCGAGAGGCATCCAGGCGCGGCCTGACCGTCTTCATCGAGCAGACCAACGCTGAGCGCGACCGCGAGCTGCGGGTACTTGACGGCAGCTACCGGTCACGCTTCGACGGCGTGCTGTACTCTCCGCTCGCGCTGGGCCAGCAGGACCTCCCGCTGTTCGACGTCGACTTCCCCCTCGTGCTCCTGGGCGAGCGGGTGTTCGATGGCGGCCTCGACCACGTCACGATGAGCAACGTCGAGGGAGCACGTGCGGCGACCGAGCACGTCCTCGGCCGGGGCGCGACCACGGTCGTTCCCCTGGGAGTCAAGGACGATCCAACGCCGAGCAGCGGAACCCTGCGGTTCCAGGGCTTCCGGGACGCCCTGCGGTCACGAGGGTTCGCCGTCGACCCACGCGCGATCATCGGGGTACCCGACTATTTCCACTCCACCGGCGCCACGACGATCGCTCGCATCCTTGACAGCGGCGTCAAGCCCGACGCGGTGGTGGCGTTCGCCGACACACTCGCGCTGGGTGCGCTCGCCGCCTTTCAGGACCGCGGCCTCCGGGTTCCCGAGGACATCCTGCTGATCGGTTTCGACAACATCGACGAAGCGAACTACTCCCGGCCTCCGCTGAGCACCATCGACCCCGGACGCGACGTGATCGCACACCAGGCGGTCGCCCTGTTGGAAGAGCGGATCCAGCTCCAATTGGACGGTGTGCCGCGAGAGGAACAGCCGGCGCCCCGGAGGATGGTCGTCGACTTCGAGCTGATCCAGAGGCAGTCGACGCTGCGCTGAGGCCGGTGCCACACCGTTTTGCGCAATCGCCGGAATTGCATTGACCGTCATCTATACCGGTGTACGATGGACCTGCCGGTAGATCGAGGGCTGCCCGGCTCACCGGGATCCACCCAACCAGGAACGCCCACCAACAACGTGGGAATTCCTGGCACGGTCGTCGCTGCGGGCGCCGGTATCGCTCTGCTCGTCGTCGGACCGGCAGCCCGACGCTGAGAGGTTCGGATCCCGTCACCCCCACCATGACGGTTGAGCAGCCGGATCGCGCCGTGCTGCAGCCTAATCCGACCGTCCGTGTCGACCGGCACGGAAGGCAGTTCGAGGATGACGAGCTTCGGCTCGCCGTGCAGCGAAAGGCAGCACCATCGAGAGCTCTGCAGCGTGAAGAGGAGAAGGAGACCGTCAATGGTGAAGACCGGTTTCGCGCCCCCGCGAGCAAGGGGGCACGGCGGAGGCGCCAGGAGTCCAGGACGTAGGTCCTTGGCGCTCGGGCTGGCGTGGGCTGTGGCAGCGAGCGGGCTCGCCGCGTTCGCGCGGCCGACGTCGGCCTCCGCCGAGGACACGCCGGCGTACCGGAACACCTCGCTGCCATTCAGCGTCCGTGCGGCGGACTTGGTTTCGCGCATGACGCTGGAAGAGAAGTACGACCAGCTCATAGCGATGCAGCCGCATGCCACCTGGCGTGCGAAGCCGAAGGCGATCGACCGGCTCGGCGTGAGGTCGTACGGGTACTGGGGAGAGGCGAACCACGGGATCTACTTCCCGACCGTCCCCGGCAACGGCAACTACACCCAATATCCGCAGAGCACCTCGATCGCATCGACGTGGAATTCAGATATCACCCAGGAGATCGCCGGCGGTATCGCTGACGAGGCCCGCGTGACCTACAACACGTCCTGCCCGCCGGGTGTGGCGAACCCCAACCCCGCCGGTGGTGCCTGTCACGGCTTGACCTATTGGTCGCCGAACCAGAACCTCAACCGCGATCCCCGCTGGGGGCGGGCGGACGAGTCCTACACCGAGGATCCGTTCCTGGCAGGCCAGGTGGCCGGCGCCTTTGTGACCGGTCTGCAGGGCGACACCGCATCGCGGCCCGACACGGTACCCACCGGGGCGGCCGACTACATTCAGGCGGTCGCCACGCCGAAGCACTATCTGGCGAACAACTCCGAGGCGAACCGTGACTTCGGCACGTCGAACATCACCGAGCGTTCGATGCACGAGTATTTCCTGCCGCCCTTCGCGGCCTCGGCCGGCGAGGCGGGCGCGCGGTCGCTGATGGCCGCTTACAACGCCTTCTCCGTGGTGGAGGACTACACCACGGACTACCCGTCCGCATCGAGCTACCCGACCCTGTGGAGCCCGCGCGACGATGCCACCCCCGGCGGTACTCCCGGTACGCCGGCTGCGGCGAGCCGGTACGCCATCGAGACCATGCTGCGCAGGTCGTACGGCTTCGACGGCTTCATCGTCTCCGACTGCGACGCGATCACCCGCGTGCACGGAACCGGAACGTCGGGCCACTCGTGGCGGCCCGTGCAGCTCGGCGGGGCGACGCAGATCAGCAAGACCCTCGGTAACGCCTGGGCGCTCAAGGCCGGCACGGACCTTGACTGCTCGGGCGGTGACTACCCGACGGCGAGCGGACTCCCGGCGGCTCAGAGCCAAGGCTTTGTCGGCGAGGCCGACATCGACATCGCGCTCGTCCGCGCCTTCACCGCGCGGTTCCAGTTGGGCGAGTTCGATCCCGTCGCCTCGGTACCGTGGAACAGCGAGTCCTACTCGCTGTCGGAGGCCGGCGATCCCGACGTCAAGCTGGCTTCGCCGGCGCACCGTGCGATCGCGCACGAGTCCGCCCTCGAGGCGCCCGTGCTGCTCAAGAACGACGCCAGAACGCTCCCGTTCGCGGGCGCTGTGAGCGGCAAGACAGTCGCCCTGGGGCATGTGGACGCCCTCAACAGGTTCCAGTCGGGTTCCTACTCCGGGCCCACGGCTGTCAACACCACCTTTGCCCAGGCGTTGGCCGGACGGACGGGGTCGGCCACCTCGGCCGTGACCGCGGGCTCCAGCACGCCGTTCCTGTCCAGCCACCTCGCGGTGTTCCCCGACGTCCTCGACGCCAGCGGCACCGCGATCACCACCTCTCTGTGTGCCAGCAGCCCCTGCGATCCCGTCGCGGATGCGGCGACCGCCGAATACCAGATCTCACAGGCCGACAATGTCGTGGTCGTCGTCGGTCACCGGAACAACGACGGCGGAGAGGGTACGGATCGCGCAACGGTCGTCATGCCGCGCATGCAGGCCGAGCTGATCCGGGACTCGATCGCCCCGCTCGCCCAGAAGTACGGCAAGAAGATCGCGGTGTGGATCCAGGCCAAGACCATGGTCGACGTCAGCGCGGTCAAGGACCTGCCGAGCGTGGGGGCGATCGTCTGGTCGTCCTTCAACGGCATGTATCAGGGCAGGGCGATGGCCGAGCTGCTGTTCAACGACGCGGTGGCGCTGGAGGACGGGCGTACCGCGGTGGCCAACTTCTCCGGCAAGCTGCCGCTGACCTGGTACTCCGACATCGACGCACAACTTGGACCGGCGGCCGCGCCGGACCGCGGGATCGAGGACTACCGGATGACCAGGGCGGAGGGCGCCAGGTGCGGCCGGACGTACCTCTACTACCAGGTCGGCCCCGGTTGCGCGGCGCCCCACTACGTGTTCGGTCAAGGTCTGTCGTACTCGCCGTTCGTCTACGGCACTCCGAGACTGTCCTCCTCGAAGATCACTCCCGACGATCCGGTGACGGTCTCGGTGCCCGTGTCGAACCAGGTCGCCAACTGCCCGGGCAAGGCTGTCGTGGAGGTCTACGCCAAGGCTCCGAAGGGCGCCGACGGGAACCAGCGTCCGCTCAAGCAGCTGAAGGGTTTCGTCAAGAGCGGCCTGATCACCGGGACCCCCGAGACGGTACAGGTCACCATTGACGCCGGTGACCTGTGGTTCTGGGACAACGTGAAGCACAAGAAGGTGTTCCCCACGGGCGACTGGACCATCCTGGCCGGTCCGAGCTCGGCCGACGCGGACCTGAAGTCGGTGACGGTGCGGGTGGTCGGACACCGCACGGCCGGTGTCGAGGTGGTCTCGGCGCAGCCGGACGCCACCGAGTTGAGCCTGGACACTCCCGACAACCGGATCAACGCCCAACTGTCGGTCACCAAGCACGACATGACGTTCTGGAATCTGTCCGATCGGGCGCTCAAGGTGAAGTACACCTCCTCCGACCCGTCGATCGCGACGGTCGACGCCCGCGGCTCGGTCACGCCCGTGTCCACCGGCACCGTCCTGATCACGGCCAAGGCCACCGCCAACGGGGAGAGCAAGTCGACCACGTTCCCGGTCGTGGTGACGTCCGGCGCACCGGACGCCACCGGCTCGGCGTTCCCGAACGCTTACACGTCGCTGGTCGACTTCGGTGACCGGGCAGTCAAGCTCGACCAGGCCCGCTTGGGGACGCAGCTGTCCGCGAGTGTGTTCCCGCCGAACCCGACAGCGACGTACAGCTACCAGATCGCCCCGATGGACACCAACACCGCCGAGGCGAGCGTCACCTCGGCGGGAGTCCTGACCGCAACCAGGACCGGGCATGCGCGGGTCACTGTCACAGCAACGATTGCCGGCGTGCAAACGTCGGAATCCGCCCTGGTAAGGATCACACGCAGGCACCGGTTGGGCGGGGTGCGGCCACCGCTGGCCAGCGGCGGCTCCGTTCACGCCATCGCCCTGAACAGCAACTGACCTCGCGGCGCGCGGCCGGCCCGCCCCGGATCGGGTCGGCCTTGTGCCTGCCGATTCATGCGTCCGTGCTGGTCATTCCTACTGACGGAGCGGGGCCGGACGTGTTCGGCTTCAACAAGTAGTTCAGTTGCTGTGGCAACAGCGACGTGACCACCACCGGCACATGCGAGATGGTGTCCGGCGCCTCGCCGTGCGCGGTGCGGTAAACCCCGTCCGGGCAACGTGCTGATCGACCACCGACAGTGCCTGCGCGCTCGGTCGGAGTTCACTGCCGGTCATGATCCCTTGGCTGCGCCCCGCGTCAGGGAGTCACGGCGATGTTGGTCAACCCCGCGGTGGCGTTGCGGACCGAGTTCGAGGCGTACACGACGTTGGGGTTGCCGGCGCACTTCGACGTCGACGTGACGCGGATCGCGTAGGCGCCCACTCCACCGAGGTCGGCGGTGTTGGCCCGCCACACGTTGCCGCACCCGTTCGCGAACGCGGGCGTGCTGGTCGGGTTGTGTGTCTCGTACCCGTTGGCGAACGTGCCCGGGGTGGCGAACGTGCCGGTGTTGTCGTCGATGGTGTAGCCGATGCCCTTGACGTCGACCCAGGAGTCGGCGGAGTTCCGGCCGGAGATGCCGCGCCCGTCGAACGTGTTGGCGCGGATGACGCCGTCGAACGTGCCCTCCTTGACGTCGATGTGCTCGGCGCTGACGTACGGGCCGATCCGGTTGCCGATGACCTGGACCCGGTCGGAGCGGTCGACGCCGTCGGAGTTGCCGTGACATCCCCAGTTCGATCCGGCGGAGCCGATGTAGACACCTTCGCCGTATCCGGGTTGCGTCAGGCCGGTGTGTTCGACGATCGAGTCACGGATGACCCCGTCGGCCGAGGAACGGCGGAAGTGCACGCCCTCCTCGTCGGTGTGGTGCACGTGCAGACCGTCGACGACGACGTGCGGGGAGCCGTCGATCACGACGCCCTTCTTGGCGTCCCGGACGGTGAAGCCGGTCAGGTTCCAGTAGGGCGCGGCGAACACCCACAGGCCGTACCCCGGGTCCCAGCCGGTCGTCGGCACGGGGCACGGGGGTGCGGCGCCGGACGGTCCGTCGTTGACGAGCACCGCCGTCCGCGGCCCGGTCAGCGTGATCGGCCTGCCGGCGGTGCCGGGGCGTCGGATGAGGAACGGGCCGTGGTATTCGCCCGCGGCGAGCCGGATCGTCTGCCCGGGCAGGGCTTCCACCAGGGCGGCGTCGAGCTGGTCGGCGGTCGAGACGTCCACCACGGTCCCGGTCGGCTCGGTGGGTGAAGGGCTCGGACCGGGCGACCGGCTGGGCGACGGCGTCGGGCTCGACGGGATGGGGCTTGTGGGCGCGGGACCGCCGGCACACGGCAGTCCGTCGACGGTGCAGCCGGACGGCAGCCCGGAGCCACCGGCGTTGAAGCCGAAGCTCTGCTGCCCACCCGCAGCGACGACGACCTCGGCACCGTATCCGGTGTTCCAGACGGAGGTCTGCACGATCCGGGCGGTCAGCACCGGACCGGCCGCGAGCGCGGGCGCCGCGGCGGACGCGGAGATGAGCAGGAGAGCCGCGGCCAGGCCGGTCAGGGTGCGGTGGCGCATCGTAGCTCCGGCGCTCCGGCCACCGGCTTGTATCCGCAGGCCAGCTCCCAGCCGCCGGGCAGCACGGCCACCCGGTCGAAGCCGACCTCCTTGAGCAGGCTGGTGTAGAACTCGACCTCCCGCAGTCGGCTGACGCAACTGTCGACACCGATCAGGAAGTAGCTCCAGAAGAACTGCATCGCCAGGCGGTCCGGGGTGCGGAACTCCTCGCAGATCACCAGCAGCCCGCCCGGGTCGAGGGCCGCGTACGCCTTCTCGACCAGCCGGCGGGCGACGTCGTTCGGCCAGTCGTGCAGCACCCGGACGAACGCCATGGCGTCGTAGCCGGTGGGCAGCGGCTCGGCGAGGAAGTCACCGCCGACGAAGCCCAGCCGGGCGTCGTGCCCGGTGCGGGTCCCGGTGGCCTGCACCAGCGGCGCCACCGCCGGCAGGTTGAACACGTCGACCCGCAGCCCCGGCGCGTCGTCGAGGATGTGCGCGGCGAGCGTGCCGTCACCGCCGCCGACGTCCAGCAGACGGCACCGGTCCGACCACAGCCGGCCGGCGTGGCGGTGCGTCGTCTCGATCACCGGGCCGAGACCGACGGCCATGCTGCGCTCGAAGTCGGCGGTCTGCGCGTCGGTCTTCGGAGGCCAGGCGAAGTCGTCGTCGCTCATGCTCACGTCGCCGCGCAGGCTCTCGGCCAGCCGCCCGTGCAGCAGCCGCCAGGGGTAACGGTCCCGGTCCCGTTCGACGGCGCCGGGGCCGACGACCGCCGTGACGGCGTCCCGGAGACCGGGCACCGCGCGGTACGTGGCCGTCGTGATGTCGTCGTCCGGCTCACTGCGTTCGACGACGCCGAGGCTCTCCAGGCAGTCGAGGAACTTGTAGAGCCGCAGGGGGCGCAGTGCGAACCGGTCGGCCAGCTCACCGAGGCGCGCCGGCCCGGGATCGAGGGCGTCGAGCAGGCCGGTGCCGAGCGCGGTCTCCAGCACGTCCATGGCCTTCGGCCCGTTGGCGAGCAGACTCATCAGCGCCCGGGGGGACAGCGTGACAGTCACCTTTTCAGCTCCTCTTCCAGGGCGTCCATGAACGTGTCGATCTCGTCGAGGGTGTTGTAGACGTGCGGGCCGACCCGCAGGTAGCCCCGCCAGCTACAGACCATGTCGCGCGCCACCAGCCGTCGTTTGACGGCTTCGCCGTCGGCGACGTCCAGGCACACGACGCCGCCGCGCCGGTGCGGCTCGGTCGGGCTGACCACGTCTATGCCGGCCGCCGCGGCCCGCTCCAGGATCCGACCGGTGCAGGCGAGCGAGTGCCGCCGGATCGCGCCGGCGCCCACCCTCGCCAGCAGGTCCAGGCCGACCTGGGAGATCAGCGAGGTCAGCGGGAACGGCGTCCCACCGGCGAACCGTCGGGCCCGGTCGGCCCAGCCGGTCGACGGTTGGAACGTGAAGGCCCGGTCCCCGGCCTGCCAGCCGGTCGCCGCCGGCTCCAGTTCCGGCACCAGATCCGGGCGTACGTAGCAGAAGGCGGTGCCGACGCCGCAGAGCCACTTGTGCGCGCCGCCGAGGACCACGTCGACGCCGAGCGTGGTCACGTCCAGCGGCATGACCCCGATGCTCTGGAAGGCGTCGACGACCACAAGCGCGCCGACGTCGTGGGCGCGCCGCACCAGCCGGGGCAGGTCGATGGTGGCGCCCGAGGAGAAGCTGGCGTGCGGGACGCACACCAGCAGCGTCCGTTCGTCGATCCGTGCCTCGACGGCGTCCTCGTCGAACCGCGGGCCGCCGGAGCCGACCACGTCGAGCCGGGCGCCGTACCGGCGGAACGCGTTCCAGATGAACGGCACCGTCGGATACTCCAGGTCGGTGGTGACGATCCGGTTCCGCGGCGGGCGGTAGTCGAAACAGGACGCGACCCGGGCGAGCAGCGTGCTGAGATTCGCGTCGGTGACAACGCTGCCCGCGGGCGCGCCGATGAACGCGGCGACGGAGTCGGCGTACCGGTCGAGGCCGACGTGCCAGTCCTGCCATACCTCGTCCCGCCAACTCCGCAGCGTCCGCCAGTAGCCGGTGAGCACCCGCTCCGCGCCCCGTGGCACCGCGCCGGTCGAGTTGTTGTTCAGGTAGACGCCGGTACTCAGCAGGGGGAACTCGGCGCGCAGCGCGGCGTGCGCGCTGGTGTCGAGGCACTCGGGCGTGTCGGGGTCGAGGTTCCGGTGCGGTGCACTCACTCGGGGCTGCCTCCGGTCGGCTCGGTGTGGGGACGGGGTTCGGGTTTCGCCGGCGACGGAGGTGAAGACCGGGATGGACCGGGCGGCGGCCAGATAGGGCGTACCCTCCGTGTAGCCGGTGCCGGGCCGGGGGCCGAGCATCCGGGTGGCGAGCCGGTGGTGCGTGCGCCGCCACTGGAGCACCGCGGCGGCGAAGGACCGCATCTCCCGCTCGACCCGTTCGCCGTCGGGCGCGGCGAGCAGGCCGTTCCGCACCGCCGTGCGGTACGCGTCGTCGATCGACGGTTGCCCGGCGTGCACCAGGTCGCGTACCTCCGGCACCTGGCGGTACGCGGCCGAGTCCAACCGCGACCCCTCCGGTGTGCGGCACAGCGACTCCATCAGCTTGTAGGAGCGGGACTGGATGGCGCTGGCTCCGGCGGTGTATTCCCGGAACGTCCGGAACGCCTCCGGCTGCATCGTGGCCAGCAGCGAGAAGAGCGGTCCGGCGGCGGTGAGCGACTCCCGGGCGTACGCCAGCCGATCGGCCGCCCGCCCCGCGTGGCCGGTGGCCAGGGCGGCGACGGTGGCGCGCAGCTCCTCGGCGATCTGAGCGAAGAGGCACTCGTACGACTGGAGCACCCGGATGAACAGGTATTCGTCGTGCGACACGTGCACCGGCAGCATGCTCAGCCGCAGGATCAGCTCCGCCTCCGGTTCGGCGTCGGCGGCGACGGCCCGCAGCTCGTCCGGGGTCGCCGCCGTCGCACCTCCGGGGACCGTCGCGGCGATGCCCAGCCGGGCGAGGGCGGGCGAGACGGCCCGTACGCCGAGCCGGTAGCGCTTGGCCACCACGTCCCGGCTCGGGCGCCGTTCGGGCAGCAGGTCGGTGGCGCCGGCGGCGGCGGTCAGCTCGAAGGCCAGCGCGTCGGCGACCAGGCGGACGAGGAGCCGGTCGGTGTCCCGGCGGGCGGTGGACCGGCCGGCGTCGGCCCCACCGGTGACGTCGTCCCCGCCGGGCAGCCGGAGCAGTCGCAGCGCCAGGTAGCTGCGGTAGTCGTACCGGCCGTCCCACTTGTCGAGCGCGACGTCGAGGAAGTCACCCAGCAGGCGGGCGTGCGGCTCCCGCGCGGTGAACCGGGTACGGGCCTGGTCGAGCAGGGCGAGCACTTCCTTTTCGACGAAGTGTTTACCGGCTCGGTGAAACTCCGCGAGCACCGCTGAGTACGGAAAACTGCCGGTGGCACCGCCGCCGGACAGCCAACTCGTCAGTTCACGCACGAAGCCGCACCTCGACATTTCGGTCGCCACGCAGGTGGGCGAGGAGGAATTGACAATTACTGGTGAACGAGGATTGTCAACCGTGGCCGGCCGGTGATTCGGGTCCGGCGGCGGGCTTCAGGCGGGCTCGCCACAGTTCCGGGAAGAAGCGGTGTCCGACGAGCTTGGCGAGCATCGTCGCCTCGGCGCCGCCGGGATCGTGGCCCCCGACGCGCAGGGCGACCCGATAGTGCCGCGTCCGCCACAGCGACACCCGTTCGTCCCACTCGATGAGCGCCTCGGCGAGCCGCTGGACGGGGTCGGCGGGATCTGGCCGGCCCAGCGTGGCCGGCTCGACGCCCTGGGCTTCGAGGTGCTCGGCGAAGACCCGACCGAGCTGCCGGCTGGCGGCCTGGACCTGCCGCCAGCCGGGTGACTCCGCCCCGGATCCCTTGCCCAGAGCCGGTTGCATGGCCTGGAAGTCGGCCGGGGACAGGTGCCGGAACATGTCCAGCTGGTCGGTGACCAGCCGGATTCCGAGCGTCGCCCGGGCCAGCAGCGACTCGGTCGCCGCCAGTTCGCCGGCACGCAGCCGGGTGACCGCCTCGGTCAACTCGGCGGCGGCGAGCTTCAGCCACAACTCGGTGGACTGGTGCACCACCTGGAAGAGCAACTCGTCGCGGTGGATCATCTCGGCCGGACGCCGTTGCAGGTCGAGCAGCGTGTCCAGTCGCATGTAGCGCGCATAGTCCGTGGCGCCGTCACCAGGCAGCACAGGTGAGTGGTCCTGCTTCACGGAATTGATTCCCTCCGGTCGGCGCGGCGTCGGAGTCCGACGGTGTGATCACGCGCGTGCAGCGCACATTATGCAACGACAGGCAACAATGTGTCATCCGCCTGATGTGATCGTTCCGCGGACGAGCGGCGGACGTTTTTCCGCCACCGGAACGGTCGGACTCGGGTGGGTGGACCACCCCGCCGGCCCGGCAAACCCGCCGCCGGCAGGCAGGATGTCGGCCTGACCGTGGACGGTTCCGGAACCGGCCGGGCGGTTCCGGAACCGTCACCGGCTCACCAGCCGACGGCGACGAGCAACCACTGCGGGTCGCCGTGGGAGACGAACGACGACTGGTCGGCGACGTCGTCGTACGGGAAGCCGTAGGCGCGACCGCCGAGGGCGCGATCGTGCCAGAACTTCGCGTACCAGTTGGCCGGCGACTGCTGGTAGAAGCGGGCCGGGTCCTCCCACTGTGCCCGGGGCAACTGCGCGGTGTGCCGGTTCAGCGCCGCGCAGCCGGTCGGGTCACCGGCGAACCGCCCGGCGCAGCCGAAGATGTCCGACGTGGCCGCGGGCAGCCCGACGGAGTTGGCGTACGCGGTGAAGTAGCCGGCGTACTGGCCGCCGGCCCGGAACTGCGGGGAGCTTCCCGGCGCCGGGATCCGGTAGGGCGCCTCGATGCTGGCCAGGTGCTTGAACTCCGCCGGCACCGCGTCGGCGAAACGCTGGAAGGTCGCCGAGCGGTCCTCGGCGAAGGTCGTCTCGTTCTCGCCGACCGCGACGTCGTAGCCGTCGCGGGCGTGCAGCCGCATCGCCAGTTTGAGGGCGAACGCGTCGACCCGGGTGGTGTTGCCGTTGAACTGGTTCGCGCCGACCGTGAACTCGATGAAGTCGCTGTACTGGCTGGTCGGCGAGCCGAGGCGGAAGTACATCCGGCCCGCCGAGTTCACCGGCATGTCCAGGTAGGGCTGCTCGGCGATGGAGCGCGTCTGACCGTTGAAGCTCCAGTAGACCTGGCTGTCGGGGTAGCGGCCGTTGGTCCGGTTGAGCACCTTGACGGTGAGCACGTTGCGGGCCGGCGGGATGCCTGTGGTGTCGCCCCAGAAACCGCCGGCCGGCGGCGGGGTGGTCGGTGGTGGCGTCGAGCCGCCGGTGGTGGCGACCGCCACCTCCCAGAGCGAGTAGCCGTAGGGCGTGGCCCGTCCGGTGCCGTACATCCGCACGTACCGCCCGGTGCCGGTGACCGCGATGGTCTGCGTGCCGCCGGCGCCGGTGGTGGTGGAGTGGACGGTGGTCCACGGCCCGTCCGGCGCGGCGGCCGTCTGGAGTTGGAAGGCGACGGCGTAGGCGGCCTCCCAGCGGAGGGTGACCTGGCAGATGTCCTGGGTGGCGCCGAGGTCGATCCGCAGCCACTGTGGGTCGGCGAAGGCGCTCGACCAGCGGGTGCCGGTGTTGCCGTCGACGGCGGCCGACGCCGGGAAGGCGGCGCTCTCGACCGACGAGGCGACCGCCTGTCGGCCGGCTGCCACGTTGCCGCCGCAGGCGGCGACCCCCGGGTCGGCGCCGGCCGAGGCGGCGTCGGCGAGCATGCCGCCGGCGAGCAGGGTGAGGGCGGTCGCGGCGGCGGCGAGCCACCGACGCCCGGGACGGCGGCGGTGGTGGACGGGACGGCCCGGCGCGAGCCGGTGCGGGACGGGTGGGGTGGGGGACATGAACGCCTCCTTCGGTGGATCCGACGGAGGGCGCTCTCTCGGTCACCGAGGGTGGACCCGTATCGCGGTCGCTGTCAAGGAGACATCCCTTTCCATGATCTTTTCCGGACCTTCCCCACTTCGTTGACTTGAACGAAGAACGTCGATGACGCTGGATTCGAGGGCGCTCTCTCCGCACCATCCCGCCACCACCATCCGGGAGCCGCACATGCCCACGACACCACCGCTGCCCGTACCCGCGCGCCGCCGGCACCGCCCGGCCGCCGTGGCGCTGGCGCTGCTCGCCCTCCTCGCCACCTACCTCGTCGTGCCCGGCCCGGCCGCCGGCGCGGCCGGGCCGCTGATCTCGCAGGGGCGCCCGACCACCGCCTCGTCGACCGAGGGCGCGGCGACGCCGGCCGCCGCCGCCACCGACGGTGACGCCGGCACCCGGTGGTCGAGCGCCTTCGCCGACCCGCAGTGGCTCCAGATCGACCTCGGCGCGACCGCCACCGTCGACCAGGTGCAGCTCGTCTGGGAGGCGGCCTACGCGACCGCGTTCCAGATCCAGGTGGCCCCCGCGCCGTCCGGGCCGTGGACCTCCGTCTACTCGACCACCGCCGGGGCCGGCGGCACGCAGACCCTCGCGGTGACCGGCTCCGGCCGGTACGTGCGGATGTACGGCACGGGCCGGGCCACCGGCTACGGCTACTCGCTCTGGGAGTTCAAGGTGTTCGGCAGCATCGGCACCACTCCGCCGCCCACCGGCCGGCCGATCTCCGAGTTCCGGACGGTCGCCGCGTCCTCGTGGGAGGGCGGCAACGCCCCCGCCGCCGCGCTCGACGGCCGCAGCACCACCCGCTGGTCGAGCCAGTTCGGCAGCGACCCGCAGTGGCTCCGCGTCGACTTCGGCGGCGTCGCCACGATCAACCGGGTGGTGCTCGCCTGGGAGGCCGCCTACGCCACCGGCTACCGGCTGGAGACGTCGACCGACGGGTCGACCTGGACGACGATCTACGCCACCACCACCGGCCGCGGTGGCACCGAACAACTCACCGTCAGCGGCACCGGCCGCTACCTGCGCCTGTACGGCGCGGCCCGGGCCACCGGCTACGGGTACTCGTTGTGGGAGCTACAGGCGTACGGCAGCGTCGACGACACCGCCACCACCGCGCCGCTGCTCTCCGGCCCCACCCGCCCGCCGGCGACCCGCAACCAGTTCACCCTGACCGCGCCGGCCGACGCGGCGATGGTCACCACCACCCGCCGACCCACGCTGAGCTGGACGGCGGTCACCGGCGCGACCCGCTACCAGGTGTGGATCAACATCAGCCGCACCGACTACGACTTCACCGCCACCGGCAACCTGCTCGACCTCTACACGAAGGTCGCCGAGCCGACCGGCACGTCCTACACGCCCACCTGGGACCTGCCGGACCGCTGGACCTACCAGTGGTACGTCACCACGGTCGGCGGCACCCCGGTCACCTCGAACATCCGCCGCTTCAGCGTCTACCTGCCCACCCTGGAAAGCGTCGCCGACGGGATCGGCGTCGTCGCCGGCGCCCGCGACCTCAACCGGAACGGGTCCATCGAGCCGTACGAGAACTGGCGGCTGCCGGTCCAGACCCGGGTGGACGACCTGCTGGCGCGGATGACGCCCGAGGAGAAGGCGTACCAGCTCTTCTACAACGCCCAGGCGTACCCCCGGTCGGGGTGGCACTTCGGCCCCGCGCAGGCGGCGGACCTGCACCAGCAACTGCTCGCCTCGGCCGGCACCCGGCTGGGCATCCCGTTCGTCTCCGCGGGCGACACCATCCACGGCTACCAGACGACCTACCCGATGCAGAGCGCACTCGCCGCCGCGAAGAACTACCCGCTCGACTACCAGCTCGGCGACGTGCAGCGGCGGGAACAGTTGGAGGTCGGCACCCGCGGCGTGCTCGGTCCGCTGGCCGAGGTCGGCACCAAGGTGATCTACCCGCGTATCCAGGAGGGCAACGGTGAGAACGCGCAGGTCGCCGCGGCCCAGGTTCGCGCCCTGGTGGCCGGCCTGCAGGGCGGCCCGGAGCTGAACCCGCACTCCGTGCTGGCGACGGTCAAGCACTGGCCGGGCGAGGGCGCGGGCGGCGAGGCGCTGATCGTCTACGACAGCGTGACGATCAAATACCACATGATCCCGTTCCGGGCGGCGATGGAGGCGGGCGCGGTCAACATCATGCCCGGTTACGCGGGCAGCTCGCTGCTCGACCCGGGCGGTCCCGGCGCCGGGGACAGCGCCAAGATCCTCGCCTACCTGCGGCAGAATCTCGGCTACCAGGGCCTGATCACCACCGACTGGCTGCCCTCGGGATCCTGGATCGGCGCGGCGAAGGCCGGCTCCGACGTGATGGGTGGCGCCGACCCGGGCGCGGCCGGCTTCTCGATCGCCGACTTCGTGGCGAACGTGCCGGCGTCGCGGATCGACGACGCGGTCCGGCGGGTGCTGCGGGTGAAGTTCCAACTCGGCATCTTCGAGGCACCGTACGGCGATCCGGTCAACGGTCCGTACCGCTTCCACCAGCCGGCGTACGCGGCGCTGGCCAACCAGGCCGCGCGGGAGTCGATGACGCTGCTGAAGAACGACGCCGGCACGCTACCGGTGCGGCTCACCGCCGGTGATGACATCGTGGTAGCCGGTCCCCGCGCGGCCGACGGCGGCTCCTGCTGCGTGTGGACGAGCTTCTTCCACGCCGAGTACGGGTCGCAGACGATCCTGGACGCGGTCCGCGCCCGGGCCGCGCAGGCCGGGGTGACCGTTCACCAGGACGACAGCCCGAACCCCAAGCTGGCGGTCGTCGCGGTCGGCGAAGCGTCCTACACCCACGCGACGAACTGGGCGAAGGAACAGCCCTACCTGCCGCCGGACCAGCTCGCGGTGATCCAGAAGTTCCGCGCCCGGGGCATCCCGGTGGTGGTGGCGCTGGTCCTGCCGCGGCCCTACGTCATCACCGAGTGGCGGGACCTGGCAAGCGCGATCGTGGTCACCTACCGGGGCGGTGAGGAGATGGGTCCGGCCCTGGCCGGCCTGCTCTTCGGGGACTACCAGCCGCGCGGCAAGCTGCCCTGGCAGTTGCCCCGCAACCTGTCCGACGTGCTGCGCCCGGGCGGCACCGACACCCCGGCCGACGCCGTCGAGGCGTGGGACCTGCCGTACGACCTGGGCGCGACCGCGGCCGAACGGTCGCAGATCCGGGCCGCGATCGACGCCGACCAGCCACCGGCGACCACCTACGGCAACCCGCTCTACCCGTACGGCGCCGGGCTGACCGGCTTCTGAGGCGGTCTCCCGGCCGGCGTGCGCGACGCCGGCCGGGAGGACGCCCTCGCCGAAGGGCGTGGGACGAACCGGGGTTCGTCCCACGCCGCACACCCGTTCGGCCGGTTGCCGCTCGACGCCGCGCGCGCGGGCCATGGTGTGAGCGCGTCCGTCCTCAGAAATCCCTCAGACATCCGCCAAGTGTCGGCGCGGCGATTCCCGCAGGCTTTGCCCGGGTCCGGACGGGCGGACCCGCGTGCCGAGGGAGAAGCAGCCGCAGTGACTACGGGCCAGGCCATCGCCACCGACCCCGGCGGCGGACAACAGGGACAGTTCCCGCGCGCCCTGACGCAGGGTGCCCGGACGTCCGTCAGGAACGGTAGCGGCGGTTCGCCGCGTGCGGCGGCGACGGCCCGCGCCCACCGGCAGATCCGGACCCTGGAGCCAGTGCCTGTCCCGGAGCCGGCGCGGACCGCCGAACAGAACTATGCGGACATGGTGGCCAGCCACGGCGAGCCGGTCCGGGCGTACGTCGCGCGGCTGACCGGGAACCGGAGCATCGCCGACGACGTGTACCAGGAGACGCTGCTGCGGGCGTGGCGGCATCGGCGGGTTCTGTTCGGGCGGGAGGGCTCGGTGCGCGGCTGGTTGTACACGGTCGCGCACAACGTCGCCGTCGACGTGCTGCGGGGACGACGGGCGTACCCGGTGGCCGACGAGACGTGGGCCGCCCTGCAGAGCCCGGTGCGGGACCACGCCGACGCGGTCGTGGCCACCGCCTACCTGATGCCCGCGCTGCGCCGCCTCACCGCCGAACACCGAGATGTGATCTTCGAGCTCTACTACCGCCGCAGCACGGTGACCGAGGCGGCCAGGTCCATCGGCATCCCGCCCGGAACCGTCAAGTCGCGCGCCCACTACGCGATCCGGGCGCTGCGCGCCGAACTGGCACCCCTGCTGGCGGGGTCCCCGTCCGCACCGTCGAGCCGTGCGGGGGACCTCGCGTGAGCAGACGGCACACCTCCGGGTTCGCCATCCTGGGCATGAGCGGGGACCCCACCCCGGGAGATCCGGATCAGATCGACCAACTGGCGCGCCTCTACGAGGAGATCCGGGACGACGCCCAGACCGGTGTACGGGTCCTGGGCCGGGGCGGTTCGCTGTCGCAGGCACGTGGCGAGTCCATGGAGAAGCTCCGCGACATGCTCGACAAGCTGCCGCGAAAGCTGCAGCAGACGGTCGACTCGTTCGACGCGGCGGCGCAGGCGTACCGGACGTATGCCCGGGCGCTGCGTGACCAGCAGACGCGGATCGACACGGCGATGGATCAGGCCACCGCCGCCGTGGGGGTCGCCCGCCGTACGACTCCGCGGTCGCCGGCCGCCGCCACGCCCGCGGAGATCGCGGAGGCGCAGGCACACGCCGACGAGATCGCCGGAGCGCGCGCCGAGCTCTCGGCCGCCCAGCGGCTCGCCGCGGACGCCCGGCGGCTGCGGGAGGTGGCCTCCGCGCGATGTAACCAGGCGCTCGACGACGCCGCCTCGAAAGCGATCAAGCCGCCGCCCCGGCGAAGCTTCTTCCAACGCATCGGGGACTTCTTCCGCGACAACCCGATCTTCCGGCTGATCATCGACATCGCGATCGCGATCGTCGGGGTGGTCCTGCCCGTGGTCGGGATCGTGCTCGCCCTGGTCGCGGTCGTGGTCACGGCGGCGGTCCAGGCCGCGAACGGCAACTTCGAACTGGGCACCCTCCTGGTGGGCCTGGTGACGCTCGTCCCCGGCGCGAAACTGATCGGCTCGTTCACCCGCGGCGCGAAGAGCGTGGCGCCCGGGCTGGTCGCGACCGCTCGCAGCGGCGCCAGGGCCTTCGGTGAGATCGGCCGGAACAACAAGCTGATCACTGGCGTCCTCACGTTCGGCGGCCGGAGTGGCGCCTTCGGCCGGCAGGTGGTGGCGGACTTCAGCAAGGGCGTCGTCGAGGAGGTCGCCACCGTCGGACTCAACAAGCTGGGCAACAAGAACAGCTCGGGCTTCGACGCCGCCTCGATCTTCGGCGGCGCGGCGGCGGGCGCGGCGGCCGGCGGCGTCGTCGACGGATTCCAGAAGGGCTTCTCCCGTACGGATCTCGACGTGCCATCGGGTGGCGGCGACGTCCCGGCCGGGGGCCGGACGTCGAGCGACACCGGTGCCTCTGTCGTTGACGGGTCGGCCGGTGGGGGCGCACCGTCACGCGGGAACGAGGCATCCGCGGTCGGCGGACCGTCCGGTGACGGCGCGCCGTCCGGTGGTGCCGCGCCGGCCGGTGGTGCCGCGCCCGCCGGCGCTGCGCCTCCCACGGACGCTGCTCCGGCAGCGGGTCCGGCCGGGAACGACCCCGCCATCAGCGCCGCGCCGGTCGCTCCCACGGCCGGCGCCGCGCCGGTCGGCGCTCCGGCCGCTCCGGCAGTCGGTGGCGCTCCGGCTGGCCCGGGTGCCGGGGCGGGCGCCGGCAGCCCGGCCACCCCGGCGGAGCCGAGGTCGGACGGGACCAGGATCCCGGCCGAGGGCGACCCGGCGGCGGTCGGCGCTGACGCGGGCACCGGGACCTCGCCCTCGCCGGGAGGCGACCCGGTCGGTGCCACGCCCGGCCTTCCACCGACGGCCGGGGAAGGCGCCGGGAGCCCGGCACCGCCGGGAGCAACCCCCGGCGAGCGGGCCCCGGTCGCTTCGGTGCCGGTCGGGTCCGGGCAGGACGGGCCGGCACCGGACGGCGGTGCGCCCGGGGCCGCGTCCGGGCCGACCGGACCGCAGAGCCCGGAGCCGGCCGCGCCACCGTCGGATGTCGCGGGCCCGGAGTCCGCGAGCGTGTCCGGCGCCGGTCGGGAGCCGGCGAACCCGGGACCGCCACCCCCGGCCGTGACCCCCTCCGCCTCCAGCACCGGTGGTGCGCCCCCGGCGGGTGCGGGCGGCGTAACGACGTCCGGTCCGGGTGGATCCCGGCCGCGATCGGAGTCCGATGCCGGAGCGGGAGGAGATCCCGGTCCGCAGGCGGAAGGGCCGCCGTCCGCCGCCGGCGACACCCCCGACGCGCGGGACGTCGACGCGGAGCCGGACGCCGACGACGACATCGAGGAGCGCGCGGCCCAGGCCGTCAAGGATTCCTCCTCCGCCATAGCGAGCCACGTCGCCTCGACCGCCATCGACAACCGGCAGGACGAGGACCGGGACGGGGACGATGCGCCGGCCCAGGTCGGCGCCGCACCCGTGCGCGAGACGGCCGCGGACGACGGCGCCGGGTTCACCAAGAATTTTCGCCGGTCGCCGGCCGGCGACCAGATATAGAGATCAAGGAGTGTCACCATGCCCGATTTCGCGGTCAACAGCGACGAGACCGCCCAGACGTCGGCAGCGTTGCTGAACGACTTCACCCAACTGCAGGACAAGCTGGTCGAGGTGCGCGGCAAGGTGCAGAACCTGCTCGCCCAGGGCTATCGCACCCCGGCCGCACAACAGAGGTTCCAGCCCTTCTTCGACGAGTTCGCCAAGGGCTTCGACCAGGTGAACCAGGGCCTGCAGGGGATCGGCAACTACGTCCGTTCGGTCGGGGAGGCGTTCGCCTCCACCGACCAGGATCTCGGCTCGCGCCTCGGCTGACGGCAGCGGCGGCAGACCCCTCGGACACGCCCGGAGCGCATCCGCGCCGGGCGTGTCCGCTGTTGACGAAAGGAGGAGGATCGAAGTGCGGCTCAATGTCAGTGTGCTGTCCGACGCCTCGCCGGCTGCCGAGGCGCTGGTGGTGGAGGCAGAACCGGGCACCTCGGTGGGCGCGTTCACCGCCGAGTTGGCCGGTGCCGTGGGCGGGCGTCCGGGCCGGCTCTTTCACGGTGTCACCCCGCTGGACCCGCGGTGGTCGCTCGCTGAGGCGAGCATCGGCGCGGGTGCCGAGCTGGGGCTGAACCGGCCGGCGCGAGCGCCGGCCGGTCGGGCCGGCGCCGTGGAGGTGCGACTGGTGGGTGGCCCGGGCGCCGGGGGGATCGTGCTCCTGCCACCCGGGGAGTACGAAGTGGGCAGCGCGTCCACCTGCCGGGTGCGGTTGGCCGGCGATGCGCCGCCGGTCGCCGCCCGGCTGCTGGTCACCGCCGAGCGGACGGTCGAGGTGACCGCCGTGGCGGCGATGGAGATGGACGGCAGGGCACTGGACGGCACCGTCGAGTGGCCGCCGGGCCGCCAGGTGGCGATCGGCGGCATCCTGCTCGAACTGGCGACCGGGGTGCCGATGCAGGCGCCGTTGACCCGTGCGTCGGACGGTTTCACCTGGGAGTTCAACCGGCAGCCGCGGTTCTTCCCACAGATCCCGGGCGGGCAGTTCCGGCTGCCGGTCGAGCCGACCACGCCGGACCGGAGTCCCGTTCCGCTGGTGACGCTGTTGCTGATGCCGGCGATCGGCGCACTGGTGGGCATCCTCGCGACGGGCAACTGGCGGTTCATCTTCCTGGCGTTGGTCTCACCCCTGGGCGCGTTGCTGACCCAGTTCGGCAGCAGACGGCGCGGCCGGCGGAGCTTCGCCGAGCAGACGCAGGAGTACGAGGAGAAGCTCGCCCGGGTGCGGGCCGACATCGACGAGGCCGTTCTCGAGGAGCAGCGCGCCCGGCGCTACGCCTACCCGGATCCGGCCTCCACCGGGCGGATCGCCACCCTGCCCGGCGAGCGGCTGTGGGAGCGTCGGTGGCGCGACGACGACTTCCTCGCGCTGCGGGTCGGCACCTGCTCGATGCCGTCGGCGGTCCGGGTGGAGGATCCGGCGCTTGACGAGCATCGCCGGATCACCGTGCCCGAGCTGGGGCAGGTTCCGGTGGCCCTCGACGTGCGCGGCAGTGGCGTGGTCGGCGTGGCCGGGGACCGTCTGGCCCGCCTGGCGCCCTGGCTGGTGGCTCAGGCGGCGGTCCTGCACAGCCCCGACGATCTGCGCATCTGTGTCCTCACCGAGGCGTCCGGCGAGCAGCGCTGGTCCTGGCTGCGCTGGCTGCCCCACGTCCGCCCGGACCGCGAGGAGGCGTACCTCCGGATCGGCACCAGCGCCGAGTCGGTGTCGCGGCGTATCGCCGAGCTGAACCGGGTGATCACCGCGAGGTCCGCCGGTGACCGGCAGAACGGCGCCGAGCGGGGCGGGGCGACCGGGGAGCCGGACATCCTGGTCGTGTTCGACGGCGCGCGGCGGCTGCGGTCGATGCCCGGCGCGGTCACCCTGCTGCGTGACGGGCCCGCGGTCGGCGTCTACGTGCTCTGCCTGGAGTCGCAGGAGCGGCTGCTGCCGGAGGAGTGCCGGGCCGTGGTGGTGTCCGACGCGGCTGGGGCCTCGCTGCGTACCGCCAACGCGGCGCAGGTCGTCGGCATCCGCGCCGACGAACCGGACGCCGGCTGGTACGAGCGGGCGGCCCGGCGCATGGCGCCGTTGGGCGCGGCCGGTGACGGAGACGACGCGGTCCTGCCGCAGTCGGCACGTCTGCTCGACATCCTGGACCTGGAGCCGCCGACCCCGGAGAAGATCGAGGCTGGTTGGGCGGTCCGGCCGCGGAGCACCGAGGCGGTGCTCGGCGCCGGACTGGACGGTCGGTTCGCGATCGACCTGGTCCGGGACGGGCCGCACGCCCTGATCGCGGGCACCACCGGAGCCGGTAAGTCGGAGCTTCTGCAAACCCTGGTGGCCACGCTGGCGGTGGCGAACCGACCGGACGAGATGACCTTCGTGCTGGTCGACTACAAGGGCGGCAGCGCCTTCGCCGAGTGCGAGCAGTTGCCACACACCGTCGGCATGGTGACCGACCTGGACACCCATCTGGTGGAACGGGCACTGACCTCGCTCGGCGCGGAGCTGCGCCGGCGGGAGCACGTCCTGGCCGGTGCCGGCGCCTCCGACATCGTCCGCTACCAGGAGCGCCGGTCCCGGGACGGCAGCATGCCCCCGATGCCGCGGCTGGTGCTGGTGATCGACGAGTTCGCGTCGATGGTGCGGGAGCTGCCCGACTTCGTCACCGGTCTGGTCAACATCGCGCAGCGGGGCCGGTCGCTCGGCATCCATCTGGTGCTGGCGACGCAGCGTCCGTCCGGCGCGGTGACCCCGGACATCCGGGCGAACACGAACCTGCGTATCGCGCTGCGGACCACGGATCAAGGCGAGAGCCGGGACATCATCGACGCCCCCGACGCGGGCGAGTTGTCGCCGCGCACGCCGGGCCGGGCGTACGCCCGTCTCGGGTACGCCGCGCTGCTGCCGTTCCAGGCCGGGCGCATCGGCGGCAGACGGCCGGTGACGGGGGCGCGGGCCGACCAGGTGCGCGTCGAGGTCACCCACGTGGACTGGAACCGGCTGGGCGACCCGGTCCCGGCCCGGGCCGCCGCCGGTGGCGCGGCGGGCGGTGCGGCCGGCGGTGTGGCCGACACCGACCTGCGGGAACTTGTCGGTGCGATCGTCGCGGCGACCGAACGGACGGGTGTGCCACGGCAGCCCAGCCCGTGGCTGCCGCCGCTGGCCGAGGTGATTCAGTGGGCGGAGGTGCCGCAGCCGGCGGTCGCGGCGGTGCCGGGCGACCTGGGTGCGGTCGCGTACGGCATCGTGGATCTGCCGGCCGCGCAGAGCCGCCAGCCACTGCTGTTCGACGCCGACCGTACCGGGCACGTCTTCTTCATCGGGTCCAGCCGCAGCGGTCGCTCGCAGGCGCTGCGTAGTCTGGCCGCCGCGCTGGCCGTCCGGCACTCCACGGCCGACGTGCACGTCTACGCCATCGACTGCGGTAACGGCGCGCTCCTGCCGCTGGCCGGCCTGCCGCACTGCGGGGCGGTGGTGGACCGGCTGCAGACCGAGCGCCTGGACCGCATGCTGACGTGGTTCAACACCGAGTTGACCCGGCGGCAGTCGCTCTTCGGCGAACAGCGGGTGGCGGACCTGGCGGAGCAGCGGCGCAGCGCCCCGCCGCCGCAGCGGCTGCCGCACCTGATGCTGCTGGTGGACCGGTTCGAGGTGTTCGAGCGGGACTTCGCGACCCACGACAACGGCAGCTACCTGGAGCGGTTGACCCGGTTGCTGCGCGACGGCGCCGGGGTGGGCGTCCACGTCGTGCTGGCGGGGGACAAGGTGCTCGGCTCGGGCCGCTTCGCCGGCGCCACCGAGGAGAAGCTGGTGCTGCGCCTCAATGACCGCAGCGACTACTCCTTGTTGGGCCTGAACCTCCGGGACGTGCCGCCGGAGCAGGGGCCGGGCCGGGCGATCCGGATCGCCGACCACGCCGAGGCGCAGATCGCGGTGCTCGGCCCGGACACCACGGGACAGGGGCAGGCCGCGGCGCTGACCGAGGGGGCGAGGCGGCTCACCGACCGGGACGCGGCGGTGCCGGCGGCGGCCCGGCCACGCCGGTTCGCGGCGCTGCCCGACCTGATCGGCTACGCCGAGGTGCGCCGGATGGCGCCGGAGAACGGCCGGGCCCTCACCGCCTTCGTCGGGGTGGGCGGCGACGAGGTGCTCCCGCTCGGGCCGGACTTCGTCGACATCCCGACCTTCGCGATCGGCGGTCCGCCCCGGTCGGGTCGTAGCACCGCGTTGTTGACGGTGGCCCGTTCGTTGCTGGCCAACGGCACCGGGCTGCTGGTGGTGGCGCCGCGTCGCTCGCCGTTGCGGGACCTGGCCGGGCAGCCGGGAGTGACCGGGGTGGTGACCGACGCCGGCGTCGCCGCGGTCGACTTCCGGCAGTTGCTGAAGAGCATGCCGGAGGAGACCGGGGCGGTGGTGATCGACGACGCCGAGCTGCTCGCCCAGTCGGACATCGACGGTGACCTGAACATGCTGGCCCGCGGCGCGGCGGGCAACGGGTGGGGCCTGGTGGTGGCCGGCAACGCGGAGGCGTTGAGCCTCGGCCTGGCCGGCTGGCTGACGCAACTCAAGCGCAACCGGGCCGGCCTGCTGATCGGGCCGCAGAGCGTCACCGACGGTGAGCTGATCGGTGTGCGGATCCCGCGCGGCATCGTCGGGCAGGCCGCCCAGCCGGGGCGCGCCTACCTGCACCTGGGCGACGGAATGCTGACCGCCGTGCAGGTGCCGAAGGCGGACTGAAAACGTGGGGGCCGGTGGCGCCGTCGGGCACCACCGGCCCCCACGCCCCGGGCGGGCTCAGGCGGCGTCGGGCCGGCTCAGCGGCGTCGGACGGGGTCAGGCGGTCAGGCGGTCACGCGGTCAGGCGAAGCGCAGTGTGCCGGTGATCGCGTCGAAGACGTCGTGGAGCGCGTCGGCGAGCGGCAGGTTCGGGCTCATGCCGGTGACCACCAGGTAGGACCCCGGCTGCGCCGGGACCGGGACGATCGTGTGCATCGCGACCATCACGGCGGACGTGGACCCGGTCAGCTCGACGATCTCGGTGCCGGTGATCCGGGCGACGACCCCGACGCCGGGAATGGTCGTGGACGTGACGGTGCGCTCGCCGTGACCGTCGACGCGAGCGGGCCGGGACACCTGCTGGGCGAGGTCGGCCACGGACAGCTGCGCCCCGTCCGGGACGGTCACCCCGAACACTCCGACGAACGCCATGAGCAGCCCGCCGTCGTCGTCGCGGGCGATCAGTCCGGCCGCGGAGGCGGCACCCCGTTGCCGGGCGGCGCGCAACAGGCGGCGGGCCTGGCGCAGCGCGTCGTCGACGGCGCTGCGCTGCTCGGGAGTGGTCGCCGCCGCCCGCAGCTCGCGCTGCTGCCGGCTGAAGTCCTGCCCCGCGAGGTCGTAGTCGAGCCAGCCGTCCGGCACCTCGATGGTGAACGATCCGGGGGCGTGCCCGGCGGTCACCTGCCGCCGCCCAGGCTGTTGCCGCCCTGCTCGTCGACCGTGGTGAAGGCGTCGAGGATCATGTCGATCGCCTGCACGATGTCGTCGCACTCCGCTCGCAGTTGCTTGCGGCCGGCGTCCCAGCGGTCCTCGAAGTTCTCGGCCGCCTCGCGGACCGGGCTGCCGACGACCCGGTTGAAGTCCGCGGAACTCCGCTTCACGTTGATGGTCCGCAGTACCCGGCGCATCGCCTCCGCCGCCTGCTGGAGATCCTCACCCGGGACCACGATGTCTGATCTGGCCATGGGCGCTTCACGATCGGATGCGCCGAGCGGTTCACCGAATGTGAGCTGTGCCACTCGCGCCGAACCGGACCGGTCGGTGGGTCGTGCAGACCGTACCTGTCAACCGAATCCGGAGGTGTCACCGTGGCCTGGACCCCGGCCCGCGCACTGACCGTCCCGCTCGCCGCGGTGGTGCTCCTCGCGGCCGCCTGCGCGGGCAGCGACTCCAACGCCCCGGCGCCGGCACCCGTCCTCGCCGGCGGCGAGATCCAGCTGGTGGACGAGCCGGCCGCGAGTGCCGGCCTGACCGGCGACGGCCGTGCCGACGACGCGCCCCCGGCGGCCACCACGAAACCCTCGGACACGGCGGAGCCGGCCGACCCCGCGGCCACCGCGCGGCCCTCGACGCCCACCGTGCAGCCCTCGACGGCCACCGCCCCGGCGCCGGCGAAGTGGGTCCAGCTCTCCACGAACAAGGCATCCATCGGCGAGACCGTGACCGACGTGACCGGGTTCACCCTGTACCGCTTCGCCGACGACTCGGCCGAACCGCCGACCTCGACGTGCGCCGGAGAGTGCGTCAGGAGTTGGCCGCCGTTGCTGATCCAGGCCGGAGGTCGGGTCTTCGTCGACGGGATGAAGACCGATGACATCGGCGCGATCCGGCGGCCGGACGGCGGCGTGCAGGTCACCATCGGCGGCTGGCCGGCCTACCGGTTCGCCGGGGACACCGTGCCGGGTGACCTCAACGGCCAGGGCATCGACAACGCCTGGTTCGCGTTCGCGCCCGACGGCAGGGCGATCGATTCGCTGATCGCCACGGCGGTCGTCAAGGCCGCGCCGCCGGATCGGACCCGGACGCTGGCCGCCAGGAAGAGCAAGGCCGGACCGATCGTCGTCGACGACGACGGTGCGACGATCTACCGCTTCGACGACGACGTCACCGACCCGCCGACCAGCAACTGCACGGGCGCCTGCGCGGCCCGGTGGCAGCCGGTGGTCGCCGCGAGCGGCGGCAAGGTGAAGCTCGACGGCATCGACGCGGACCGGGTCTGGTGGATGCGCCGCAAGGACGGCACCAGGCAGGTGACCCTGGACGGATCGCCGCTCTACCGCAACGTCGCGGACAAGAGCACCGACACGATCATCGCCAGTGCCGCCGCTCAGGGTTGGACCCCGGCCCGATGATCCGACGAATGCTGCTGCTGGTGGCCACGGTGTTCACCGTCGCCCTCGTCGCACCGGCCGCCGCCCCGGCGGCCGCGGACGATGTCGTCAAGGTCGCTGTGGTACGCGCACCCGGGGACAACGGCGGGCGTCCCGACTCCCTGCCGCAGATCGCCCAGCGCACCCTCGGCGACCCCGCTCGCGCCGGCGAGATCCTCGGCCTGAACCGCGGTCGGCCGCAGAGCGACGGCGGGGCGCTCACCGACTCCGGCGAGGTCCGCGCCGGGTGGATCCTGCTGCTGCCGGCCGACGCCAGCGGCCCGGACGTCCGGCTCGGCCGGGTCGGGTCGGCCCCGGACACCGGCGGACCCTCGTACTTCACCTGGAAAGTGGTGTCCGCGCTTGTCGGCGCGGTGATCCTGGCGCTCCTCAGCCTCCTGGTGATCTTCCGGCGCCGGATCGTGCGCCGGGTGCGGGGCCGCTACCACGCATACCGTGAGAACGCCCGCTGGCACCGCCAGATCCAGGAGCGGATGCGGGTACGCGCCGCACTCTCCGCCGAGTTCGCCGCAGACCGGGCCCGGTCCCTGGTGGCCTGGCACGCCGCCGCCGAGCTGACCGCCGACCAGGTCGAGGCGTACGCCCTGCGCGTCGGCGAGCGCACGGTGACCGCGTGGGTGACCGCGGAGCACGCGCCCCGTACGCCGTGGCAGGCCGAGACGGACGGGATGTGGACGCGCCCCGCGGAGGCGACCGGCGACCGCCCTGCTGCCGACGACGCGGTCGCGCCCTGCCTGGTTCGGGTCGGCGGCGGCGAGGAGGGCGCGCTCTTCGTGGACCTCACCTGGCTCGACGGGGTCCTCGCGATCGGCGGATCCGCCGGGGTCGCCATCGACGTCCTGGCGAATCTCCTCGCCGACCTGACGCGGTTCCGCCCGGATCTGCCGGTGTTGTCGGTGCCGGGACTGTGCGGCGAGGCGCCGGGCCTGCCCTCCACCGCGGTACGGATGGGGTCGGTGACCGACCTGCGGTTGACCGGTCGCGGCCCCGGCACCGACGACGGGATGGTGCGCCTGGCCGCCCACCGGCGGGCCCTCACCGCGCTGGTGGTCCTCCCCGAGCCGCCGTCGGCCGAGGAGGCGGGTCATCTGCTCGCCGCGTGCGGGCCGGGCAGCGGGCAGGTCGCGATCGTGCTCGGCGAGCTACCCGGCGCCCGCTGGCGCTGGCACGCGGACGCCGACGGCACGGTTCGCCTTCCCGAGATCGGGGTGACGGTGACAGCACCGTCGCGCTAGACCCACGCCTCCCCTCCCGCGCCGCCCGTCGTGGCACGCGGTCCCACCGGCCCCGGCCGGGCCGTTTCAGGAAGGTTCGCGATGTACACCGCAACTCCGCCGCAGGTGCGCCGCACCGGCCAGTCCCGAGCCGCGTACCTGACGCTCTGGGTGTTCCTCCTGGTCAACCTGCTGATCGTCGAGGTGATGTTCGTCAATCCGAGCAGGCCGGTGCCGAACACCCTGACCGGGATCGGCCGGTTCCTCGGCCTGCATCTGGGCTTCGTGATGGCGCTTCAGCTGCTGCTGATCGGGCGCGTGCCGTTCCTGGAGCGGCGGATCGGCATGGACAAGCTCACCAACTGGCACCGCTGGACGGGCTTCACGATCTTCTGGCTCGTGCTGCTGCACCCGACGTTCGTCCTGCTCGGCTACGCCCGGCTCGACCGGATCTCGTTCCTCGAAGAGATCCCGAACCTGGCCGGGCAGACGCCGGTGCTGCTCGGCATGATCGCCGCGGGCCTGGTGTGCGTGATGGCGTCCACCTCGGTGCGGATGGCCCGCCGCCGGATGTCCTACGAGGCATGGCACGCCACCCACATGGTGGTGTACGTGATGATCGTGTTGTCGGTGATCCACCAGGTCTACGAGGGCAGCTCGTTCGCGTCCAGCACCCTCACCAAGGCGTACTGGTGGGCTCTGTGGGCCTTTGCGATCGGCGCGTTGCTCGTCAACCGGCTGTTCGTGCCGCTGGCGCGCAACGCCCGTCACCGGCTGCGGGTCGTCGCCGTCGTCCCGGAGACCGACCAGGCCGTCTCCGTGTACGTCGGCGGCGACCGGCTCGACCGGCTGCGTGCCCGGCCCGGGCAGTTCTTCTGGTGGCGGTTCCCCGGTCACAACTCCTGGTGGCAGGTCAACCCGTGGTCGCTGTCGGCCGCGCCGGACGGCCGCACCCTGCGACTGACCGCCAAGGCGATCGGTTCCACGAGCGCCGGGTTGCGGCAGTTGCCGGTGGGCACCCGGGTCTACGTCGAGGGCCCGTACGGCGCGCTCACCACCGCCGGCCGCACCCGGGAGAACACGGTGCTGATCGCCGGCGGTATCGGCGTCACGCCGATCCGGGCGCTGCTGGAGGACCGGGACCTGACCGGTGACATCGTGGTCCTCTACCGGGCGCGGACGCCCGCCGACGCGGTGCTGATCGGCGAGCTGCGCGATCTGGTGCGGGCCCGGGGGGCCCGGTTGCACCTGCTGACCGGCCGCACCACCGACGGCAGCCAGCCGTTCAGCCCGGAGAGCCTGCGCGGTCTGGTGCCGGACATCGCCGACCGTGACGTCTACCTGTGCGGCCCGGCCGCGATGGCGGCCACCGTGCAGCGCAGCCTGCGCGCGCTGCGGGTGCCGGCCCGTCAGCGGCACATCGAGGCGTTCCGTCTGGGGGCGTGAGTGGCGGTGGACGACGAGCTAACCGAGGCGTTCGAGGAGTCGCTCGCTGCGGTGCCGGATGCCGGTGAAGCCGAACCGACCGGTGGTGGTCCGCGCGTCGGTGGCGAGGGCCCGGGCCCGGTCGGGTTCGGCCCCGGCGAGCAGTTCGGCGTAGGCGAGTTGGGTGCGGGCGACGAACAGCGGAGCCCGGAGCCGGCGGTTGACGGTGAGGGCCAGGTCGTAGGCGGCGGCGGCGTCGTCGAGACGGCCGACGGTCGCCAGCGCGCGACCGAGTCCGTAGGCGATGGCGCCCTCGGTGGTCGCGCCGGTGCTGGCGACCTGGCCCCGCCAACCGTCGAGGACCGGCACGAGTCGCGACGCCGGTGCGGGAAGAGCGAGGGCGTGGCAGGTCTCCGCCCACAGCATCAGGGCCGTCGACCAGAACTGGGGCGCGCCGCCGGGCGAGACGTCGAGGGAGTCGGCGAGCGCCCGAGCGTCCGACCCGCGGCCGAGCTCACACCACACGTGGGCCAGCCCGGCCCGGAAGACCTGCAGCGTCGGGTTCTGGTCGAGGACCTGTTCGAGGGTGTCGGCCACCTCGGCGAGCCGGCCCTGGGCACGACGGATCTGGAAGACCTGACCGGCGTAGCCGAAGAACGCCTCGGGCTGTCCGGTTGCCAGGCCGAGTTCGAACGCGGTGTGGGCGACGGCTTCGGCCCCGTCGAGGTCGCCGTCCAGGAAGAGGTGGATCGACTGCGTCTGGGCGTTGGTCCAGCGGACGAAGGGTTCCGCGTTGCGCCTGGCGAACGTGTCCCGGATGTCCTTCTCCCGGTCCATCGTGTCGCGGTCGCCGCGTTCCAGCGCGATCTCGTGATGGGACATCGAGAGCATGCCGCGTAGCAGCCCGTCGCCGGTGCGTTCCGCGGCGGCGATGCCCTCGTGCAACAACTGCTCGCGGCGTTCGAGCGCGTCCAGCGTGCGTAGCGCGCTCTCGGTGAGGCGCGCGACGTGCGCGACGACGCGGTCCTCGCCGGACTCGCGGGCGAGCGCGAGCGCGCCCGAGGCCGCTTCCTCGACCTGCTCCTCGGAGCCGGCGTGGATCTCGATGGCGAGCATCGCGTGCAGGAGCGCACCGTCGGCCT
Source organism: Micromonospora sp. WMMD1128 (assembly GCF_027497235.1). NCBI lineage: Bacteria > Bacillati > Actinomycetota > Actinomycetes > Micromonosporales > Micromonosporaceae > Micromonospora > Micromonospora sp. WMMD1128. The sequence continues at coordinate 3,739,771 of NZ_CP114902.1, read as the reverse complement.
TGCCGGGTCGGGCCGCGATCGCCCGCCGCAGGATCTCGACCCGCTCGTCGTCGACAGCCCCGAACTGGCTGACGTCGCCGCGGTTGTTGGCGAGCGCGGCGCGCACGAGAAGCGCGTCGTCGTGCAGGGCGATCGCGAGACGGCCGGCGTCGAGGAGCGTGTCGCGGTGTGCGGGGTCGCCCGCCTGGCGTTGGGCGGTCCCGAGGCCGAGGAGGGTTTCACCGCGCTGCGTCGTGTCGCCGCCGGGGAGGAGTTCGAGGACGCGGAGATACCAGCCGACGGCGTCGTCGGGCGCGAGGCGGGTCAGCGCGTAGTCGCCCGCCCGCTGCGCGTACCAGGCGGCCTTGCCGCGGCTCTGCGGCCCGAGGGCGTGGATCCAGTGGTGGGCGATCTCGCCGGCCCGCTCGCCCGCGTCGTCGCCGACCCGTCGCTCCAGCGCGACGGCGACCGCCTGATGGCCGAACGCACGCGCGGTGGGGCTCAGCTCCGCGTACAGGGTGTGGGCGACGATGGCGTGCGTGAACGCGAACCGTCCGACGGCGTCGGTGACGAGCGCGTTGTCCACCGCCGGCAGGAGACGCTCGAACGTGCGGACGGGGTCCTCGGCGAGCAGTTCGGCGAGCAGATCGAGCGCGAAGTCCCGACCGATGATCGAGGCGGTGTCGAGCGCCCGACGGGTTTCGGGGCCGAGTCGTTGCACGCGGCGGCCCACGACCTCGCGCACGCTGACGGGTAGTCCCCGGTTGCGCAGATGGGTCGGAGCCGCCCAGCGACCGTCGTCCTGTTGGCTGATGGCCCCGGTCTCGGTGAGGTGGCGGAGGATCTCGGTGACGAAGAAGGGGTTGCCTTCCGTCTCGTCCCGCAGCACGTCCCGCAGCACGAGCCCGTCGTGGTCCATCTCGTGGCCCGCGACCGTCTCCAGGAGGCTGAGCACCTCGCTGCCGTCGAGGCCACGCAGGGCCAGCCGGGTGATGCCCGGTTCGCGATGGGTCGCGGCCAACAACACGGCGAGCGGATGCTCGGCGGCGAGATCGGTGTCCCGGAACGTCGCGATCACCAACACCGGTGTCGCCAGGGCCCGACCGACGAGGTGAAGCAGGAGAGCGAGCGTCTGCACGTCCGCCCAGTGCAGGTCGTCGAGCACCACGATCGCGGGCCGGCCGCGTGCCGAGACGGCGCCGAGCACGTCGAGCACCGAGTTGTAGAGCGTGAACCGGGCGGCGTCCGATTCCAGGTCCACCGCGCACGCGCCACCCAGCAACGGCGCGAGCGCTTCCTGATGGCCGGCGAGGAGATCGGGGGCATCCCGGTCGAGACTCGTCAGCACCTCACGCCAGGGTTGGTACGGGACGGACAACTCCTCGTCGCACCGCCCGTACAGCACCACCGCCTCGCGGTGCGCCGCCGCCGCGAACACCGAGCACAACGTCGTCTTGCCGATCCCCGCCTCTCCGCTGACCAACACCACCCGCCGTTGTTCCGACGCGATCACCTCCTTCCACACGTCCGTGAGCGTCGCGCGCTCGTGCTCCCGGCCGGCGAAGGCCAGACCCGACGACGCCGCCAGCCGTGCGGGCAGGGGGACGCCGTGTGCCGACCCCGGCCGGACCCCGGCCGCCGTCCGCATGACCGTGCCGACGAACTGGTAACCACGGCGATACGCCGTACGGATCAGCCGCTGCTCTTTCCCGGCGTCGCCGATCGCCACGCGGATGGTCCGGAGCACGGTGGTGACCGCCGCCTCGCTCACGAACCGGTCGCCCCACACCGAGTCCAGAAGCTCTTCCTTGGACACGACCCGGTCGCGGTGCGTGATCAGGTGGTGGAGGACGTCGAACGCCCGGGGTTCCAGCGGGATGCGCTTCCCGGCACGTCGAAGCTCGTAGAGGGAGGCATCAAGCTCGTATCCATCGAAATGGTAGGTACCGCCACCCACGCCACGGAGGGTACCAGTCGCGAGGCGTCGGGCCATCCGCCGCCGGCGCGCCGTGGTTCCCTCTCCGGCGGCTCACCGGATGCTGCGGATGCGGAGCATCAGCAGGCCCGACACCACCGCGCTCAGGATGCCGAAGACGAACAACGCGGGGTAGCCACCGCACCAGGTGATCACCGCGCTGGCCACCGCCCCGGCGAGCAACTGGGGCAGGCCGGTGGCCACCTGGAGGATCCCCAGGTCCCGGCCTTCGCGGTCGGCGTCCGGCAGCACCAGGGACATGACGGCCAGGTCGATGGCGAAATAGGTGCCGATCGAAGCGCCCAGGCAGGCGGAGTAGACGAGCATCCCGGTCCAGGTGGGCACGGCCAGGGGAATCGTCATCGACGCGGCGACGCCGAGGGCGCTCACCCCGACGAACAGCTTGCGGCGGTCCACCCGGTCCGCGATCCAGCCCGCGACGCCGGCGACGACCACCCACACCACGACGCTCAGGGTGAGCAGGGTGCTCACCGCCGTCGCGACGTCGCCGTCGGGCACGTTGCCGGTGCCGATGTAGTCCTGCAACGTGTAGAAGGTGTAGCCGCTGACCACGAAGTAGGACGAGAAGAGCATGAACCGGCTGAGGAAGGCCAGCCGGAAGTCCCGGGTGGCGAACGCGGCGAAGAACGACCGGACGGACTGCCCCGGACTCCTGCGGCCGGGCACCGCGACCGGCAGGCCGCGTGCCGAGCCCTCCCGGGCGCCGAGCAGCAGGAGCGCGGTGGTGACCAGCAGGACCGCGCCGATGACCACGTACGCGGTCAGTTGGCCCAACCGGCTGGCCACCTGGACGCCGAAGACGATGCCGACCGGGGTGCCCAGCCCGATGACCGCCGACGCCACGCCGCGACGTCGCGGGGGAACGCGGTCGGGAAGGATCGCGGTGATCGCGCCCGAGTAGAAGTTCGCCGTGAACCACAGCACCACCATGGTCGCGATCAACCCCGGCAGGCTCTCCGCCAGCCCCATGAGGACGCAGGCGACGGCCGAGGCCACCGCCGCCCCGGCGATCCACGGCGTTCGGCGTCCGTAGCGGGAACGGGTCCGGTCGGAGATCGCCCCGCCGGCGGGGATGGCGACCATCGACGCGACGGCGGCGAGCGTGGTGAGCAGGGCGAGGTTGCCGACCTTCGACGTCGGGTCCACGGCCTCCACCTGAGCCGGGAGGATGACCGCCGAGATGCCGTTGAACAGCGCGTACATGGCCGCCACGGCGGGGAGGAGCAGCGCGAGCAGGCGGCCGACGCCCGGTTGTCGCGCCGGTGGGTCGTCGATCGTGACCACCTGTTGCGGGGGGCGGATGCCGGTCATGAGGTCTCCGGGGCCGGGCGATCAGGGTGCGGGCTCAGCCACCCGGGTGGGACGGGGTGGCCGGTGCATTAGATCGTGCTCAACCTGGCCACCCCCAGCAGGGTCCACTTCCCTGCCCCGGCCACCCGCGACCGCGCCGCCTCCGGCCGGCTGCTTGTTCCGAAACTTTCGGGGCCGTACGGGTCGGAAAGTCGCCCTGCCGTCCGGCGCTCGCGCTGGCAGCGGGGTGATTGACGGATGACGGGGCAGTTAGTAGCCTCAGCGCACCGTATCAGGGCATGTAAATTTCTCGATAAATTTCAGAGGTGACAGTCGTCGCCCTGATGCGCCACGGTCACCCGACCACCGCCGCTTCACGATCACCGATGGAGGGCCGTTGAATCGCGTCCGGACCACCGCAGCCGTCTTCGCCACCGCCGCGCTCCTCCTCGCCGGCTGTGGGGGATCAGATGGCAAGTCCGACTCCAACACCTTCGAGTTCTGGTCGTTCGCCAACATCAACCAGAAGGCCGACGTCGACGTCTACACCAAGGCGCACCCGGATGTGCGCGTCAAGCTCACCGAGGTGGGCAGCACGACCGAGACCGCGCAGGCGCTCACCGCCGCGCTGGCCGGCGGCAAGGTGCCCGACCTGGTGCTGATCCAGGCCGACGACCTGCCGAAGTTCATGCAGTCGCCGGACAACTTCGTCGACCTCACCACGCTCGGCGCGGGCGACATCAAGGGGAACTACCTCGACTGGGTGATGGCACAGTCGACGACCCAGGACGGCAAGATCATCGGGGTGCCGACAGACGTCGGCGGCCTCGCGGTCGCGTACCGTACCGATCTGTTCAAGGCGGCCGGGCTGCCCACCGACCGGGACGAGGTCGCCAAGCTCTGGCCGACGTGGGACGAGTTCATCAACGTCGGCAAGAAGTACGTCCAGCAGACCGGGAAGCCGTTCGTGGACAACACGCCGACGAGCGTCTTCTTCCAGGCGGTCAACCAGGGCAGCCAGCGCTACTACAGCGCCGACCGCAAGATTGACTACGACAACGACCAGGTCAAGGCGGCGTTCGACGTGACGTTGCGGGCCTTCGCCGCGGGCATCTCCGCCAAACAGACGTCGTTCTCGTCCGGCTGGACCGCGGCCATGAAGAAGGGCGACTACGCGGTGGTGTGCTCACCGTCCTGGATGCTCAGCCAGATGAAGACGAACGCCCCCGAGACGGACGGCAAGTGGGACATCGCCACCATCCCCGGTGGCTCGGGGAACTGGGGCGGGAGCTTCCTCGCCATCCCCAAGCGCGCCAAGAACGCGAAGGCGGCGTGGAACTACATCTCCGAGATGCAGTCGCCGAAGGGCCAGCTCGACCACTTCCTGTTGCAGGGATCGCTGCCCACCACGCCGTCGGTCTACACCGACCCGCAGCTGGTCGGAAAGACCGACCCGTTCTTCAGCAACGCGCCGATCGGCAAGATCTACACCCAGTCGGTGGTGGGGATCAAGCCCTTCTACTTCGGCCCGCAGGACGGCCCCATCGGCACCGAGTTGCTCAACACGCTCACCAGCGTCGAGCAGGGCAAGGTGGATCCGGCCAACGCCTGGAACACCGCGCTGACGAATGTCAAGAACGCCGTACGCGAATGACGGAGGGCTGAGGCGCGGCGGCCGGATCCGGTCCGGCCGCCGCACCTCGGGAAGGTGACGCTTTGACCACCATGCTCACCCCGGCCACGGCCACACCTGACGTCCGGCGCCCCGATCGCAGGCGGCGGATCCGGCAGGGCGTACGGGAGTTCCTGACGCCGTACGCGTACATCTCGCCGTTCTTCGTGCTCTTCCTGATCTTCGGCCTCTTCCCGTTGCTGTTCACCTTCTACATCTCCCTGTTCGACTGGGATCCCATCGGCGAGCACCGTTTCGTGGGGCTGGACAACTTCACCGAACTCCTGCACGACCCGCGCTTCTGGGGGGCGCTGCGCAACACGTTCAGCATCTGGGTGCTGTCGACCGTGCCGCAGTTGCTCCTGGCGCTCGGCCTGGCGCACCTGCTCAACCACGCGCGGCTGCGGCTGGCCGCGTTGTTCCGGATGTCGGTGCTCGTGCCCTACGTCACCTCGGTGGCGGCCACGACCATCGTCTTCGCCCAGATGTTCGACCGCGACTACGGCATGATCAACTGGTTCCTCGGGCTGCTGGGCTTCGCGCACATCGACTTCACCGCGTCGCTGTGGGGCAGCCACCTCATGATCGCCACGATGATCGCCTGGCGCTGGACCGGATACAACACCCTGCTGTACCTCGCCGCGCTGCAGGCGGTTCCCCGGGAACTGTACGAGGCTGCCGCCGCCGACGGCGCGGGCGGCTGGAAACAGTTCACCCACATCAGCATCCCCTCGTTACGGCCGATCATTCTGTTCACCGTCGTGACGTCGACCATCGGCGGGTTGCAGGTCTTCACCGAGCCGCTGCTGGCCAACCCGGTGGGCGGACTCACGTGCGGGGCGGCGCGGCAGTGCCAGACCGTCACCCTCTACCTCTACGAGCAGTCCTTCGGTCAGTTCCACTTCGGCTACGGCGCGGCGGTCGGCGTCGCGCTCTTCGTCATCGTGGTGGCCTTCTCCGGACTCAACTATCTGCTGGCCACCCGCATCCGTTCGGAGCGCCCGTGAAGCCCGTACCCTCGAACCCCGCACCCACGCGGACCCGGCGGCGCTCGGCCAACCGCGTCCCGACCCTGGTGTACGCGCTGCTCACCCTCATGGCGCTGGGCAGCGTCTTCCCGCTCTACTGGATGTTCGTGGTGGCGACGACGGACTCCGCCACCGCGACGACCCTCCCGCCGACGATCACCCCCGGCGGCAACTTCCTGCACCTGGCGGATCTGGTCTTCACCATCGTGCCGTTCGTGCAGTCCCTGCTCAACAGCCTCATCGTCGCCACCACGATCGCCGTGGGCCAGGCGGTGCTCTGCGCGTTGGCCGGGTTCGCCTTCGCCAAGCTGTCCTTCCCCGGCCGCAACACGCTGTTCCTCATCGTCGTGCTGACCATGACGGTGCCGGCGCAGTTGGCCGTGGTACCGCAGTACCTGATCATCTCCCAGTTGAACTGGGTGGACAGCCTTCAGGCGGTGATCGTGCCGGGGCTGGTCAGCGCGTTCGGCATCTTCTGGATGCGCCAGCACATCGGCGCCACCATCAACGACGAGCTGATGCAGGCGGCGCGGGTGGACGGCGCGACCACCGGGCAGATCTTCTGGCGGATCGCGTTCCCGATCGTCCGCCCGGCGGCGTACGTGCTGGGCCTGTTCACGTTCGTCTACGCGTGGAACGACTTCCTGTGGCCGTTCATCGTCCTGAAGTCGCCGGAGAACTACACCGTCCAGATCGCCATCAAGGCCCTGCAACAGAACCGTGACATCGATCTGGGCCTGGCGATGTCCGGCTCCTTCCTGGCCACCATCCCGCTGCTGGTGTTGTTCGTCTTCGTCGGGCGCCGGCTGGTGCAGGGCATCATGGAAGGCGCGTTCAAGGGGTGAGGCACGTGCGGCGCGGGCTGCGCGTGCCGATGGACGACGGCGTGGAGCTGCTCGCCGACCTCCACCTGCCGGTCGGCGCGGCGGAACCGCGCCTGCCCACGGTCGTCGTCCGCTCGCCGTACGGCCGGCACGGCTCCCTCACCCACGCGCCGGCGCTCGCGGGCGCGGGGTTCACGGTCCTGGTGCAGAGCTGTCGCGGCACGGGCGGCTCCGGTGGCCGCTTCCGGCCGCAGCTCGACGAGCAGCGGGACGGTATGGCCACCCACAGGTGGGTACGCCGCCAGCCCTGGTTCACCGGCACGGTCGCGACGTACGGGGAGAGTTACCTCGGCTACACCCAGTGGGCGGTGGCGGGACGGATGTGCCGCGACGATCCGGAGAATGCCCCGGACGCCCTGTGCCTGAACGTCACGATGGCCGACTTCGGCGCGGTCACCTGGCACCGGGGCGCCTTCTCGCTTGCCGGCTCGCTCGGCTGGTCGCGCCGGATGGCGCTGCGCGGAATGCGCGGCGCCCTGGTCCGGGCGTGGCTCGCGCGTCGGCCGGACCGGAAGCTCGCCGAAGCGTTCGACGTGTTGCCCCTGTCCCGCGGCGACACCGCCGTCGCCGGCCACCCGATCGGCTGGTACCAGGACTGGCTGGCCCACGAGCGGCTCACCGACGACTACTGGACCCGGCAGTCGCACACCGCGTCGGTGCCCGACGTCACCGCACCCGTGTACATGGCCACCGGCTGGTACGACATCTTCCTGCCCTGGCAGTTGCGCAACTATGCGCAGCTCGTCGCGGCCGGTCGCCCGCCGCGGCTCACCATCGGACCGTGGGGCCACGGCAGCGAGCAGAGCCCGTTTCTCGCCGAGTCGATCGCGTTCCTCAAGGAACACTTCGCCGGCGCGCCCGCGACCCGGCCGGCGCCCGTGCGCGCCTTCCTCACCGGCGCGGAACGGTGGCAGGACCTACCGGCGTGGCCACCGCCGGGCACCGCCGCGCAGCGGTGGCACCTGCATCCGCACGGGCGGCTCGACCCGGCCGTCCCCGACGGCGGCAGCACCGGCTACACCTACGATCCGGACCGGCCCACACCCGCGCTCGGTGGTCCCGGACCGGTCGACAACCGCGCCCACGAACGCCGGGCGGACGTGGCCGTCTTCCGCGGTCCACCGCTCGACCGCGCGGTCGTCCTCGCCGGGGAGCCGATCGCCCGGGTCCGGTTCCGCTCGACGGCGGCCAGCGCGGACGTGTTCGTCCGGATCTGCGACGTGCACCCCGACGGCCGTTCCATGAGCGTGTGCGACGGCATCCGCCGCGTCGGCGGGGTCGGCACCGCGGCCACCGACCCGCGGCCCGACGCGGACGGTTTCGTCGAGCTGGAGGTGCCGCTGTGGCCGGCGTTCCACCGCTTCGCCGCCGGCCACCGCGTCGGCGTGCAGGTCAGCTCCGGCGCGCATCCGCGCTACGCCCGCAATCCCGGCAGCGGCGCGCCGGCCGCCACCGCGGCCACCACGGTACTGGCGCATCAGGAGATTTCCCACGGCGGCGCCCACCCGTCCCGGCTCGACCTGCCGGTGTGGACGTGAACGGGTCGGCGGCTACGTGCACCACTCGACCAGGAGGGCTCCCCGGATGACATCCGTGTTCCATGTGGCGACAAGCGGTTCGGACCGTGCCGACGGCTGCGCCGAGCGTCCGTTCCGGACGATCAACCGGGCGGCCGGCGTCGCGCAGCCCGGTGACACGGTGGTGGTGCACGCGGGGGAGTACCGCGAGTGGGTGAAGCCACGCCACGGCGGCCTCAGCGACCTCCGCCGCATCACCTACGAGGCGGCGCCCGGCGAGCACGTGGTGATCAAGGGATCGGAGCGCGTCACGGGCTGGGTGCCGTGCGGCGGGACGGTGTGGCGGGCGGTCGTCGACAACGCGCTGTTCGGCTCGTTCAACCCGTTCGCCGAGGAGGTGGCCGGCGACTGGCTCGTGTCCGGCGAGGGCGCGCCACGTCGGCACCTCGGCGACGTCTATCTCAACGGCCTGAGCTTTTTCGAGGTGGCGAGCCGGGCGGAGGTCGACGATCCGCCCCGGCGCACCGAGATCCTCGATGCCTGGACCCGGGTGACCCATCCGGTCGGCGATCCCGACCAGACCCGACTCGTCTGGTATGCCGAGGTCGGCGAGCAGACGACGATCTGGGCCAACTTCCAGGGCGCCGACCCGAACACGGAGCTGGTGGAGATCAATGTACGGCGGAGCGTCTTCTACCCGGATCAGCCGCACCTGGACCACATCACGGTCCGTGGCTTCGAGTTGGCGCACGCGGCCAGCCCGTGGGCGCCGCCGACCGCCGACCAGCCGGGCCTGATCGGGCCCAACTGGGCGAAGGGGTGGATCATCGAGGACAACGTGATCCATGACGCCAAGTGCGCGGCGATCTCGATCGGGAAGGAGGGCTCGACCGGGCGGAACCACTCGTCCCTCCGCGGTGACAAGCCGGGCTACCAGTACCAGGTGGAGTCGGTGTTCGCGGCCCGCCGGATCGGGTGGGACCGGGAGCACATCGGCTCGCACGTGATCCGGCGCAACACGATCTACGACTGCGGCCAGAACGCGATCGTGGGTCACCTCGGATGCGCGTTCTCCACCATCGAGGACAACCACATCCACCGCATCGGGGTGAAGCGCGAGTTCTACGGGTACGAGATCGCCGGCATCAAGCTGCACGCCGCCATCGACGTGGTGATCCGGCGCAACCGGATCCACGGCTGCTCGCTCGGCACCTGGCTGGACTGGCAGGCGCAGGGCACCCGGCTCTCCCGCAACGTCTACCACGACAACTGTCGGGACCTCTTCGTCGAGGTCAGCCACGGCCCCTACCTGTTGGAACACAACATCTTCGGCTCGCCCGCCGCGCTGGAGCTGTTCAGCCAGGGCGGCGCCTTCGTGCACAACCTGATCTGTGGCACGGTGCGGCTGGAGCCGGTGCTGGACCGCGCCACGCCGTACCACCTGCCGCACAGCACGCAGGTCGCCGGGTACGCGGTGATCTACGGCGGCGACGACAGGTATGTGGGGAACCTCTTCCTGGGTGGTGACCCGGGCGCGGCCTACGGGGCGGGCGCGGAGAGCGAGGGGCCGGTGCGGGCCGGCACCGCCGGATACGACGGCCATCCCGCGTCGTTCGCGGAGTACCTGGCCCGCCTCGCCGACCAGCCCCCCAGCGACCAGCAGAAATACGTCGACGTGAAACAACCGGTGTACGCCCGGGCGAACGCCTACGCCGCTGGCGCACGGCCGTTCGCGGGGGAGCGCGAGCCGTGGGTGCTGGGCGCCGCGACCGCCACAGTCGTCGCCGAGGACGACGCGGTCTGGCTCGTCACCGATCTCCCCGAGGCGTTCGACGAGGCCCGGGTCGGCGTGGTCACCGGCCGGGATCTGGACCGGGTCCGGTGCGCCGACGCGGAGTTCGAGGAGGCGGACGGCAGCCCCGCCGTCATGGACGTCGACCTGCCGGGTGCGACCCGGCAACCGGGACGGGACGGCGCCGTCGGCCCGATCGCGGGCCTTCGGTCCGGGGCGCGCCGAACGCGCGTCTTCTGACGACGTACGTCCGGGGCGACAAGCCGGGCTGCCGACCGGCGTCGATCCGGCATGGCAATGCTCACAGTCCGTCCACATAGCCTCGCTGTACGTCACACGCATGCGATCATCGACCCGCGTCACGTCCCTGCGGACGTCGGGTGGTTGGGGGAGCATGCCCACGAGTCAGATGCAGCGCGACCGGTTCGGAGATGTGCTCAGGACCCTCCGCCTGGAGCGGGGACTGACCCAGGAGGAGCTTGCCGAGGCGGCCGGCTCCAGCGTCCGCGGGATCCGGGACATGGAACGCGGCCGGGTGCGCAGCCCGCAACGACGGACGGTCGCGTTGCTCGCGGACGCCCTGCGGCTGGCCGGGGCGGACCGCGACCGCTTCGTCGCCCTGGCCCGGGCCCAGCGCCGGCCGGCCGAGCGCCCGGCGGTGCCGCCCGACCGCCCGGTGGCGGTCGTACCCGGGGAACTGCCCGTCGCCGTGCCGGACCTGGCCGGCCGGGCGGAGATCCTGGAACGACTCTCGACGCTGGCCGCCGACGTCGTCGCCGGGCAGCCGGGCACCGCCTCGGTGGTGGTGCTGCACGGTCCGCCGGGCATCGGCAAGACCAGCCTCGCCGTCACGGCCGGCCATCGGCTGGGCCCGAGCTTCGCCGGTGGACAGCTCTTCGTCGACCTGCATGGTGTCTCGCCGGACGGATCCGTCGACCCGGGTGAGGCACTGGCCGGGTTGCTGCGGTCGCTCGGCGTGCCGGACAGTCGGGTGCCGGTGTCACCGGCCGAACGGGGTGGCCTGTTCCGCACCCTCACCCGGGACCGGTCGCTGCTTGTGGTTCTGGACGATGCCGCGGACGAGGCACAGGTGCGGCCGCTGCTGCCGGCCGGGCCGGGGTGCCTCGTGCTGATCACCTGTCGGCGCCCGTTGGCCGGTCTCGCCGGTGCGGTCCGTCAGCCGCTCGACGTGCTCGCCCCGGCGGACGGGCGACTGCTGCTCGCGGCGATCGTCGGCGCCGACCGGATCGCCGCGGAGCCGGCCGCCGCCGACCAGCTGGTCACGCTCTGCGGCCGGCTGCCGTTGGCCCTCCGGATCGTCGGCAACCGCCTGGCCAGCCGACCGCAGTGGTCGGTCGGTCGGCTGGTGGACCTGCTCCACGACCAGCGCCGGCGGTTGACCCTGCTGACCGCCGGTGATCTGGGCGTCCGGTCCGCGTTCGAGGTCTCGCACCGGCAGTTGGACCCGACGGCCGCGCGAGTGTTCCGGCGGGCCTCGCTGATTCCCGGCGCCGACTTCGACCCCGCACTGGCCGCCGCCGTGGCCGGCACCGACGAGGACACCGCGGCGGCCGCCCTGGACGAGCTGGTCGAGGCCGGTGTCCTGCTGGACACGTGGAACCGGTACCGGTTCCACGACCTGGTCCGGCTCTACGCCGCCGAACGCCTCGACGTCGAGGAGTCCCAGTCCTGCCGCACGAGGGCGCATGATCAGATGGTCGACTGGCTGCTGCGGCGTACCCGACAGGCCGGTGCGATGTTCGAACCGGGCGCCTGTCGGGCCGACTCGGAGTTCGACGACGACCGGGCGGCGGCGCGCTGGCTCGACCAGGAGTCCGGAAGCTGGCTGGCGGCGCTGCGCGACGCGGCCCGGCGCGGCCGGCACGCCGACGTGGTCGCGGTCGCCAGGGCGCTGCACTGGTATTCCGACGCCAACAGTCACCGGCACGCCTGGGACGAGATCTTCTCGCTGGGAGTGGCCGCGGCCCGGGCCGCCGGCAGCCCGCACGACGAAGCCGTCCTGCTCAACTTCCTGGGCTGGGCCCGGTACTTCTGCCGGGACCGCAACACCGACGGGCTGGCGGCGCTGGCCCGGGCGCTGGAGCTGGCCCGGCGGATCGGTGACCGCCGGGAGGAGGCGTGGGCGCTGACCTACACCGCCGCGATCCAGGTCCGGACCGGCCGCGGTGGGTCCGCCGTCGACCACGGCCGGCGGGCCGTGGAGCTGTTCCGCGAGATCGGGTACGCCCTCGGCGAGCACAGCGCGGCCAGCGTGCAGGGCGCGGCGCTGGCCTCCCTCGGCCGGTTCACCGAGGCGGCCGGCCTGCACCGCGAGGTGCTGGCGTTCTACGGCCGGGACAACGGTCTCAGCCGTACCGGTGCGGCGGTGGCCCGTGCCGGCGCGATGATGAGCCTCGGTGCGGATCTGGCCGGGCTGGGCCGGTGGTGGGAGGCCGCCGCCGAGTACAACCGCGCCCGGTGGGTGTTCCACCGCAGCGGCGCGACGTTCAGCGAGGCCAACGCCGTCCACCGGTACGGGCTGGCGCTCCGCGCGTTGGGTGAGGCCGACGCGGCGGCCGAGGCGCTGGGGTCGGCGCTGGCGCTGTATGCCGCGCTGTCCTGCCCGTGGTGGGAGGCGCAGACCCTGCACGCGCTCGCCGCGTTGGCCGGCGCGACTCCGGACCGGTCCGCCGACGCCCGCCGGCTGCGTCGGCGGGCGCTTGAGCGGTGCGGCGAACTGGACGCGCCCGAGGTGCGGACGCTGCGCGCCACGCTGCGAGGCGAACTGGCCGAGTCCTGACCGGACGACGCCGGGCCCCGCCGGCGATGCGGCGGGGCCCGGTGCTGGTGGACAGGTCAGTTGCAGGTGGTGCCGTTGAGGGTGAACGGCGCCGGGTTGGCGGGGGTGCCGTCCGCGGTGAAGCCGACATTCACGGCGCCACCGGTCGGGATGCTGACGTTGTGGCTCTCGTTGGTGACTGTCACCTGCGGGCCGGTCTGCTGGAAGACGCCGTTCCAGTGGCCCTGGACGACCTGCCCGCCGGGGAAGCTCCAGCCCAGCGACCAGCCGGTGACGGCCGGGCCGTCGTTGTAGACGGTGACGCTTGCGGCGTAGCCGGTGCTCCACGAGTTGGTGACGACGAAGGAGACCCGGCAGGTGCTGGCGACGTCCGTCGCCGGTACGAGGTCGCCGTAGTCGTCGCGGGCGGTGGCGAAGTCCTGGAATCCGAAGCCCGGGCCCGCCGACCGGGTGGTGGTGCCGGCGGCGAGTACGGTGCCGTCGGCGTTGACGGCGTAGACCGGGCCGCCGCTGTCGCCGCCCCGGGCGGCCTCGTCGCCGTCGAGCTGGGTGGCCTCGACGAGGTCCTCGATGTCGTCGTAGTGGTAGTCGACCCGCAGGTTGCAGACGGGACCGCCGAGCACGCCGGCGGAGGTGTAGCCGGACTGGCACAGCAGTTGGCCGGGGAAGACCTCGGTCCAGCCGGTCACCCGGGCGCGGACCTCGTCGTGTTGGCCGCCGACGTAGATGTGGCCACCGGGCGCCGACGTCGAAATGATCATCGTGTCGTGGTCGTCGTTGCTGTCGACCGCGTAGCCGACGAGCGTGCCGGTGCCGGTGGTGGTGTTCCAGCCGACGTGCCAGGGCGAGCCGATCGCTCCGCAGTGCTCGGCCGTGAGGATGTAGCCGGCGTCGGTGTCCGCGTCGCGTACGCCGAAGCCGGCGGTGCATCCGGGCGTGGTGAACCCGATGCCCGCCCCACCGTCGAACGGCGCGGCGTCGTCGGCCCGCGACCGTTCGACCATCCGGTCGCGTTCGACGACGCGGGTGCGGACGCCGGTGGCCGGCAGCTTCGGCAGGCCGGCGCCGGGGGTGCGGTCCACGGCGATCTCGATGCCGCCGCCGTCGGTGCGCAGCCGGACCGAACGGCGTGCGCCCGCCGGGCCGGCCTTCACCGCCGGGGTGAGTCTGGCGGCGGCCGTGCGTAGTTCGGCGCGGGAATAGGTGGCCGCGGCCACCTCGACGGGCGCGGTGCGGCGGGCGGCGGTGACGGCCGCGGCGACGTCGGTGGGCGGCGCGCCCTTCCACCACAGGGTGACATGGTCGTCGACCAGACCGATGCCGGCGTAGCCGCGCGCCGGGGCGCGGTCCACCGCGGTGCGGATGACGTTGGCCGCGTCCACGAGCGGGGCCTGGGCGACCATCCGGGCCAGCGTCGGGGCCGGGACGAGGTCGAGGATGGACTCAGCGGATCCGGCCGCCTCCGGCTGACCGGAGCCCGCGTGCACGGCCGAGGGACCGGTGAGCGCCGTGGCCCCGATCACCGTCCCGGCGATCACCGCCCGGGCGATCACTTTCCGAATGTCTGTCATGACGTTGAGTCAAGCAACGGTCGATGTCGGGGGACAGGCAGGACGCCCGGCAAGAGTGGACCTGCCGGCGGATCGGCCGGTGCGGTCGCGGCCCGCAGACCCTAGGCCGCCGTGACGTCGTCGCCCGTCGTCACGCGCGTCAGGGCGCGCTTGTCCGGCTTGCCGGTCGGCCCCACCGGAACCCGGTCGATCGACCGGATGGTCTGCGGGGTCGACGGTTCCCCGAGCGCCTCCTTCACCAGGGCGCGCAGCCGTCCGGCATCCGGTGTGCGACCGGCAGCCGGCACCACGTACGCGTGCACCGCCTCCCCGGTGACGTCGTCGGGACGGCCGACGACGTACGCCTCGGCGACGGTGGGGTCCGTGGCGAGGACCCGCTCGATCGGGCCGGCGTACACCAGGTTGGCCTGCACGATGATGACGTCCCGGGTCCGGCCGAGCAGGTGCAGGTAGCCGTCGCCGTCGAGCCGGGCCAGGTCACGGGTGCGGACCCAGCCGTCGACGAAGACGCCGGCGGTCTCGGCCGGATCGTTCCAGTAGGAGGCGGCCTGCGCCGGTGTGCGCACGAACAGCTCACCCTCGGTGGCGGGCCGGCCGTCGGCGTCCCGGATGGACAGCTCGGTGACCGCTGGTGGCCGGCCGACCGAGGCGAGCGTCGCCGGGGATGCCAGCATCTCGGCCGGCGTCACCATCGTGATCATGCCGGTTTCGGTCTGTCCGTAGCCGTGGAAGATCACCGGGCCGAGCACGTCGAGCGCCTCGGCGAGCCGGCCCGGCGCGAGCGGCGAGCCGGAGACCAGCAGGGCCCGCAGACTGCTCAGGTCGACCGGATCGGCGCGTTGGTCGTGCACGAGTTGGTGCAGCTTGCCCACGGTGATCACGCTCGCGGTCGCCCGGTGGCGGGCGATCATGCCGGGGAAACCCGGAGGCCGGGCCGCGACCAGGGTGCCGCCGGCGGCCAGGGTGAGGATGCCGTACTCCAGCATGACCTGGCTGCTCAGCGAACCGAAGACGAGATAACGCTGGAGTCGGGTGGCGAGGTCGGCGATCGCCGGGGGCCAGCGATCCGGGTACGGCGCCCAGGCCGCGCTCATCGCCGCGTACGTCTGCGCGCAACCCTTCGGGCGGCCGGTGCTGCCGCTGGTCCAGGTGATCCGGGCGATGTCGTCCGGGCGTCCGGCGGCGATGAGCGTCCGTCCGTCGTCGGGGGTGCCCGCGAGTTCGGCGGCCCGGGCGTCGTCGACGAGCAGCGTGTGCTCGTCGGGTTGCCGGGTGCGGTGGGCCGGCGTCAGGTCGGGGCGGATCCCGGACACCCGCGCGCCGACCGCGAACGCCGCGATGACCGTCGCGAACGCCTCCGCGGTGACGCCCAGCCGCAGGGCCACCCCGACGCCGGGGCCGGCCCCGGCGTCGCGGAGCCCGGCGGCGACGCGACGGACCAGCCGGGACATCTGGGCGGTGGTGACGGTCCGGTCGCCCTCCTCGAAGACCGGCCGGTCGTCGCCGGCGGCGAGCAGGTCCAGCACGGGCTGCGGCCAGATCTCAGCCGGCATCGGAGAGCACGCCCTTGACGAAGAGCACGAGCGGCTGGTGGTGCACGTCCGGCAGGTTCCAGTCGTTCTCCAGGTTCTCCGCGAGGTGGTGCACCGCGACGACCCGGCCACCGCGGTGGACCCGGACGACCGGGTGCAGGTAGCTGGCGTCGTGTGCGTGCGCGGCGTCGTTCTCGGCGATCCGGGGCACCGTGATGTCGAAGGGATCGACCTGGTCGTGGTCCGGCCCGTACTCCAGGGTGACCACGAACGCGAACGGCTCCGGACCCAGGCCGCCGTCGTGCAGGTACGCGACCGGCACCTCCTCGTGGTAGAGCGCGGTGGCGCCGGAGACGACGACGACATCGCCGAGGACGGCGAACTGCTGCCACAGGGCCGAGGTGCGGTTGATCCGGGCGATGATCGCCCCGGCGATCGCCTCCGGGGTGGGCTCCAGTGGCGTGGCCGGCCACGGCGTGTCGTGGTGACGGGCGTTGAGGATCCGGTGCAGGGCCCGCACGCCGTACCGGAAACCGTGGATGAACCCACTCGTCGAGCGCTTGAAGTCGCGCTGCTGGGTGAGGGTCCCGACGAAGTGCAGGTCGGGCACGTTCACCGCCTCGTACGCCGAGGTCTGCTCGGGGAAGCGGTCGTTGATGACGAGCCGGGGCCGGGCGGACGGGTCGAAGATGCTCGCGTCGAACCGGAATCCGGTGCAGAGGATGACCCGGTCGTAGTCGATCCGCCGGATCGCCTCGACGCTGCGGGCGTACCGGAAGTCGATCCGGTAGCCGCCGCCGTCCCGCCGGACGATCCGTTCCACGGTGCCGTCGAGGACCGCGTTCTGCGACTTGAGCTGATAGGTGTCGAGGAAGTTGTTGTTCACCGCGCGCAGGTGCCCGACGTAGTGCGTCTGCCACGCCAGCTTGACCGAGTGCGGGCCGGCGACGTGGATGACCGCCGCCGTCCCGACGAGCGCGTCCGCGGTCTCGAACGCCGAGTTGCCCTTGCCGATGATGAGGACGCGCTGGTTGGTGAAGTCGTCCGGGTCCACGCTGACGGTGTCGTAGCGTTCGGCGAGTTCGGCGCCCTCGATCGGCGGGACGTACAACTGGGACAGGCCGGTGGCGACGACCACCCGGCGGGCGGTGACGGTGTCGTCGCCCGTGCGGACGGCGAACAGTTCGCCGTCGCGCGCGATCCGGGTGACCCGGGTGTCGTACCTGATCCGCAGGCCGCGGGCGACGTCGGCGAGGTAGCGCACCAGGTCCGCGGCGTCCGGGAAGTAGCGCTTGCTGTAGTTCTTGAACAGCAGGGCCGGATCGTCGGTGAGCAGCGAGTTCCAGTCCGCGCGCAGGTTGAACTCCGGGTCGTCGGAGCCGGTCCAGACCTTGTTGATCGAGATGAGTTGCCGGTGCCGGGGATAGGTGGCGAAGAACGTGCCCGGCGCTGAGCCGGCCTCCAGGACCAGATAGTCGCGGCCGTCGCGCTCGAGCAGGTGAGCGAGCTGCAGCCCGGCCGGTCCGGCTCCGATGATCAGATAGTCGAGCGTCATGCGGCGCAATCTAGCGACCCGATCTCAGAGCGTTCTGAGAATTCGTCTCTAGGGTGCGATCGCATGACGACAGAGGTGGACCTCGATGTCCCACTGCGGATCGCCGATCTCCGCGCCGCCCGTGATCCGATCAAGGTCGTGGTCGGACCGCAGGTCCGGGACCGGGTCACGGCCGCCCGTGCCTTCCTGTCCGAGGTGCTCGGCGACAACCGCGCGGTGTACGGCGCCACCACCGGCTTCGGCGCCCTGGTGGGGTACGCGGGCCGCGCCGACCTGCGGGACCAGGCCGACAACACGCTCGCCCACCTCGGCGCGGGTCAGGGACCGGACCTCGCGCCGGAGGTGGTCCGCGCGACGCTGTTGCTGCGGGCCGCGTCGCTGGCCCGGGGCGCGTCGGGGGTCTCCCCGCATGTCATCGACGCGCTCGTGGCGATGCTCGCGACCACGTTCGTCCCCGCGGTGCCCCGGCTGGGTTCGGTGGGCGCCAGTGGCGACCTGATCCCGCTGGGCGCGGCTGCCCAGGCGTTGCGGGGCCGGGGCCACGCCTATCTGGGCGGGGCTCGGCTGCCCGCGGCGGAGGCGCTGGAGCGGGCCGGCCTCGAACCGCTGCCACTCGACGGTCGGGACGCCCTCGCCCTGGTCAACGGCACGTCGCTGACCACCGCGGCGACGGCGCTGGCACTGGCCGAGGTCCGCGCCGCGCACCTGGCGGTCCAGGTGCTCACCTGCCTGCTCGCCGATCTGTTCGGCAGCGACCCACAGTTCCTCGACGCCCGGCTGCTGGCCGCGTACGGCCATCCGGGCGCGATCGACGTGGGCGCGCGGATGCGCCGGGTCAGCGACGGACTCGTCGCGTCCGGCAGACGTCCGTTGCAGGAGCCGTACAGCCTGCGGTGCGCGCCGCAACTGCTCGGCGCGGCCGAGGACGCCCTGCGGCACGTCGACGCCGTCGTCGCGGCCGACCTGGCGAGCGTCACCGACAACCCGCTGTTCTTTCCCGACGACGACCTCGTGGTGCACGGCGGCAACTTCTTCGGGCAGCCGGCCGCGTTCGCCGCCGATCTGCTGTCGATGGTGGTGGCGCAGGTCGGCAACCTCGCCGAACGGCAACTGGACCTGCTCGTCGACCCGAACCGCAACGGTGGCCTGCCGCCGATGCTCGCCGCCGGCCCGGGACAGCAGCACGGGTTGCAGGGCGTGCAACTGGCGGCGACCGCCCTGATCACCGAGATCCGCCGGGACACCATGCCCGCGAGCATGCAGAGCGTGCCGACGAACCTGCACAACCAGGACGTCATCCCGCTCGGCACCCAGGCCGCCCTGCGGGCGCTGGACCAGGCCCGGCTGTTGTGCCTCATCGTCGGGTCGCTCGCGGTGGGGCTGCGCCAGGCCGCCCACGTCGGCGCGCGTACGCCGACCGCGTCCGGTTGCGCCGAGGCGCTCGCCGCGGTGGCCGCGGTCGTACCGCCGGTGGACCCGGACCGGCCGCTCGACGGTGACGTGCGGCGCGCGGCCGAGGCGATCGCGAATTTCTCCGTTTCTCTTTCGTGAGGGGTGAGCGCAATGACGCTTGACTATCTGATCGTCGGGGCCGGACCGGCCGGCCTGCAACTCGCCGCTCTGCTGGAGGCCGACGGCAAGCGCGACTATCTGGTCCTGGAACAGGCGGACATACCCGGGGCGTTCTTCGCCACCTTTCCCCGCCACCGGCAACTGATCTCCATCAACAAGCCGCACACCGGCACGGACGATCCGGAGCTGAACCTGCGGCTGGACTGGAACTCACTGCTCAACGACGATCCGGCGCTGCGGTTCACCGGCTACACGGAACGGTACTTCCCCGACGCCGACGTGATGGTCCGCTATCTGGCGGACTTCGCCGCGAAGACGGGGGCGCGGGTCCGGTACAACTCCCGGGTGACGTCGGTCCGCAAGGTGGACGGGATGTTCGAGGTCCGGGCCGGGGAGGAGGTCTTCCGGGCCCGGCGGGTGATCGTCGCCACCGGCGTCTCCCGGCCGTACCGGCCGGAGATCCCGGGGCTGGAGCTTGCCGAACAGTACGCGGAGATGTCCGTCGACCCGCGCGACTACCTCGACCAGAAGGTGCTGATCATCGGCAAGGGGAACTCCGCGTTCGAGACCGCGGACAGCCTGATGGAGACCACCACGCTGATCCACGTCGCCGGGCCGAGTTCGGTCCGGCTGGCCTGGCGTACGCACTACGTGGGGCACCTGCGCGCGGTGAACAACAACTTCCTGGACACCTATCAACTGAAGTCGGCGAACGCGATCCTGGACGGCACCGTCAAGCGCATCGAGCGCGACGACACCGGTTTCACCGTCACGTTCTCGTTCTCCCGGGCGGACGAGGTGGTCAAGGAACTGCGCTACGACCGGGTGCTCGCCTGCACCGGGTTCGCCTTCGACGCGTCGATCTTCGATGAGACCTGTCGTCCGGCGCTCGCGATCCGGGACCGCTTTCCGGCGCAGACCCCGGAGTGGGAGTCGGTGAACGTACCCGACCTCTTCTTCGCCGGCACGATCTCCCAGGAGCGGGACTTCCGGCGTTCGACGAGCGGGTTCATCCACGGGTTCCGCTACTGCGTCAAGGCGCTGCACCGGATCCTGGAGCGACGGTACGGGGACGCGCCCTGGCCGGCGGAGAAGGTGGACGCCACCCCGGAGCTGATCGCGGACGCCGTCGTCGCGCGGATCAACCGCACCTCCGCCCTGTGGCAGCAGTTCGGCTTCCTCGGTGACGTGGTCACGGTGGCCGGATCGGAGGCGCGCTACCACGACGAGGTGCCGGTCGAGTACTTCGCCCGCACCGGCCTGCGCACCGCGGACCACGACTACGCGGACGCCTTCGTCGTCACCCTTGAATACGGCCCCGAGCACGACCAGGTGGATCCGTTCGACGTCACGGTCAGCCGGGTGGCCCAGGACGCGGTCGGCCAGGCCCACGACGCCGCCTACCTGCATCCGGTCGTCCGCCACCACCGGGCGGGCCGGGTCCTCGCCACCCACCACCTGGCGGAGAACCTGGAGAACCGGTGGGACCGGCCGGACGTCCACGTCGCGCCGCTGGCCGCGTTCCTCGACCGCTGCCTGAGCCGTGTCGAGGGTTGAGATGCGCCAGGTGGACGGCGCGGCGTCGGACGGCCCGGCGTGGGACGGCGCGGCGCTGAGCCTGGCCGAGCTGGCCGCCGACGCGCGGCGTCGGCTGGACCCGGTGCACTGGGACTTCTTCGCCGGTGGGGCCGGCGCGGAACGGACGGTCCGCGCCAACGAGGCGGCCTTCGGCCGGCGCTACCTGGTGCCCCGTGTGCTGCGCGGGGTGCGCCGGCGGGACCTGCGGATCTCGTTGTTCGGCAGCCGGCTCTCGATGCCGGTGCTGATCGCGCCGACCGCGTTCCACCGGCTGGCCCACCCGGCGGGGGAGGTGGCCACGGCGCGCGCCGCCGCCGAGGCGGGCACGATCATGGTGGTCAGCATGGCGGCCACCCGCCCGGTCGAGGAGATCGCCGCCGCCGGCGGACCGCTGTGGTTCCAGCTCTACCCGCAGCCGGACCTCGACTTCACCGCGTCCGTGGTCCGGCGGGCGGAGGCCGCCGGCTGCACCGCCCTGGTGGTCACGGTCGACTCGCCCGTGTTCGGTCGGCGGGAACGCGACCTGCGGCACGGCTTCGTCGACCTGCCGCCCGGGATGGTCTGCGAGAACATGCGCGACGCCGACGGTCGGGTGCGCGCCATCGGGATGGACGCCGGGCTGGACTGGGCCCGGATCGCCTGGCTGCGCGAGGTCACCACGCTGCCGATCCTGCTGAAGGGGGTGCTGCATCCGGCGGACGCGGCGCTCGCCGTCTCGTACGGTGTCGACGGTGTGCTGGTCTCCAACCACGGGGGCCGGCAGCTCGACGGCGCGCTCGCCACCCTGGACGCGTTGCCCGCGGTGGTCGAGGCCGTCGGTGGGCGGCTGCCGGTGCTGCTCGACGGCGGCGTCCGCCGGGGGACCGACGTCCTGGTGGCGCTGGCGCTCGGCGCGAGCGCGGTGTTGGTCGGCCGCCCGGTGCTGTGGGGGCTCGCGGTGGGCGGCGCCGCCGGGGTACGCCACGTGCTCGACCTGCTCCACGCCGACCTGGACCGGGCGCTGGCGCTGGCCGGCGCTGCCGGGCCGGCGGACCTGCGCGGTGACCTGGTCGCCACGGTGGCATGCGGATGAACGTCCTGATCATCCTGGCGGGATTCGGCGCGCTGTGGTCCGTCCCCTATTGGCTGCCTCGGACGGTGGTCCGGCTGCGGGAGTGGGTGTTCGTCACGGTCAACGGCGCCGAGGGCGTGCCGGTGCCGGGTCCCACGGTCGGCATGGAACATTTCGAGCGGGTGTACGCGGATCCGGCGGCGGACGGACGCAGCCGGGGGGCCGGGCTGTCGGACCTGTTCTGGTACTGGCTGGCGCCCGGACCGCAGATGCACCAGGAACACCTGGAGCCGGGCGAGCGCTACCGGACCGTGGCCGCCACGACCCGGCGGGTGCTCGCGGTACGCGGCCGGCGCTGCGACGACCTCGCGACCGCCGCCACCCGGCGGGTGCTCGACCGGTTGCCGGCCGACCGGATCAGCCACGTCCGGCTGCGCGATCTGATGATGCCGGTCTGGGCCGAGGTCTACTACGAACTCGTCTTCGGCGAGGCGTGTCCCCCGGACGCGCGGGCGTTGATCGTCGCCAACGCCGACGACGTGGTCAGCGGGCTGAAGTGCACCGGTCTGCGGCACATGCGCCGGCGGAACCGGTTGACCGGATATCTGTCCGACCGGATCCGGGCGGGCACCTGCCCGGTGACGCTGCCGCCGCCGTTCACCGCCCAGGAGACGGCCTGGTACCTCCAGGGCGCGTTCTTCAACACCGCGGTCGTGCAGATGTCCGAGGCGATGGCGCATGTGCTGCTCGCCCTCGCCACGCATCCCGACGTCCAGGCGGGACTCGACGACGACGACGCGCTGGACCGGGTGATCGACGAGACGCTGCGGGTGCACCCGCTCTTCGGCGTCGCGCACCGGATCACGTCGGCGCCGATCACCCTGCCCACCGGGGTGTCGCTGCCGGCCGGGACGGTACTGCTCTTCAACTACCTGGCGTTCCACCGCGGCGGGGCGGCCGGCGACGACCGGTTCGCCCCGGACCGGTGGCTGACGCTCAAGCGCGGCGACGCGCACTTCATTCCCTACGGGGTCACCGCGAACCGGGCCTGTCCGGCCCGTGGGGTCGCGCCGGTGATGATGCGCGCCGCGACCCGCGAGGTGTTGCGCCGGTACGTCCTGGCCTCCTCGGCCTCCCACACCCGGTCGCTGCCCAGCCGGGGTCCGGCCTATCTGACACCGGTCGGGCGCACCGGCCCGGGGCGGCCACGGCTGGCCGCGATGCGGGTGCGGGACCGGTGGGCCGACGTGGGGCGCAGTGTCCGGCAACTGGTGTTCGGCACCTGGATGGTGATCGACGCCCGTCGCAAGCGTCTGTGCACCACCTACTTCGAGAGGGCGGTCCGATGACCCCAACGGAGCTGGCGCCACGGTTCTTCATCGCGGTGACGGTGATCCTGATCTTCTGCAAGGGCGTCGCCTGGCTGTTGGGCCGGGCGGGCCAGCCGGCCGTGGTCAGCGAGATGCTCGCCGGTGTCCTGCTCGGCCCGTCGCTGCTCGGGCTCCTCCTGCCGGACGTGCAGAACGCCCTGTTCCCGGCTCCCCTGCTTCCGATCCTCTACGTCGTGGGCCAGGTCGGCCTGGTGCTGTTCATGTTCCAGGCCGGGTACGCCTTCAGCGCCCACCGGGTCACCGGGCTCGCCGGCACCGCCGGAGTGGTCTCGCTGGCCGGGGTCACCGGGCCGCTCCTGCTGGGGGTGCTGCTGGTCCTGGTGACGGCCGACGCCGTGCCGATCCGGGCGGACGGGACG
The DNA here is from genome assembly GCF_027497235.1 of Micromonospora sp. WMMD1128. Taxonomy (NCBI): domain Bacteria; kingdom Bacillati; phylum Actinomycetota; class Actinomycetes; order Micromonosporales; family Micromonosporaceae; genus Micromonospora; species Micromonospora sp. WMMD1128. The sequence continues at coordinate 3,716,204 of NZ_CP114902.1, read as the reverse complement.
TCACTGGGCGTGTCGGCCGCGTTCGTCGGCGTCGCCCTGGCGATCACCGCGTTCCCGATGCTGGCCCGGATCATCACCGAACACGGGCACGCCGGCACCCGGCACGGCACCCTCTCCCTGGCCAGTGGCGCGATCGACGACGTGACCGCCTGGATCATGCTGGCCGCCGTCCTGGCGTTCGCCTCCGGCCGGGCCGGTCCCGCGATCGTCACCGCGGGCGGAGCGGTTCTCTTCGGCCTGCTGCTCTGGCTCGGCGGACGGGGGATCGCCGCCGCGCTGATGACCCGCCGTGGCCTCGACGACCGCGCCCGGCTGCTGGGCACGGTCGCCCTGCTCTTCCTGGTCGCCTGGTACACCGACGAGATCGGGCTGTACGCGGTCTTCGGCGCGTTCGCGGTCGGCGTGGTGATGCCCCGCACCGGGAACACCGACAAGGTGGTGGGCACCCTCACCCCGGTCGCCGCGACGCTCTTCCTGCCGTTGTTCTTCACCTACTCGGGCCTGCGCACGGAGTTCGGGCTGCTCGGTTCCGTGCCGGTGCTGCTCTTCGCGCTGGCCTGCGTGACGGCGGCGATCGTCGGCAAGTTCGGCGCCTGCTGGGCGGCGGCCCGGCTCCGCGGCGAGCCGTCGGGGGTCGCGCTGCGGGTCGGCGCGCTGATGAACGCCCGCGGCCTGATGCAGCTCATCGCGCTGAACGTCGGGTTGGAGGCGGGCATCGTGAGCCCGTCCCTGTTCACCGTGTTGGTGCTTGTCGCGCTCGTCACCACGCTGATGACGACGCCGACGCTGAGCTGGATCGAGCGCCGGGAGGCCCGGCGACCGGAAGCCGTACGCACGCCCGCGCTGGCGGTTTCAGATTATTGAAGAGACAACCACCGGTGCTTTCATCGTCAACTATCTATGAGATTGTGGACCGATGCGGGGTGGAGGATCGAACCGGCTGCTGCTGGTCGAGGACGACGCGGACCTGACGGAGCTACTCACCGAGGCGCTCGGTCACGAGGGCTATCTCGTCGACCGGGCCTCCGACGGTCAGCGCGGGCTGCATCTCGGACTGACCCGATCCTACGACGTGATGGTCATCGACCGGATGCTGCCGGCACTCGACGGGCTCGACCTGGTCACCCGGCTACGCGCCCGGGCCGTCCCGGCCCGGACCCTGATGCTCACCGCGCTCGGCACGGTCGACGACCGGATCGCCGGGCTGGACGCCGGCGCCGACGACTATCTGGTCAAACCCTTCGACCTCGACGAGCTGAGCGCCCGGGTTCGGGCGCTGTGCCGGCGTACGTCCGAGTCGACCCGCGTGCTCCGCATCGGGGCCGGGCTGCTCGACCTGGCGCCACGCGACGCGGTGCTTGCCGACGGCACCCGGGTGGCGCTGTCCACCCGCGAGTTCGAGCTGTTGCGGGTGCTGGCGGCCCGGCCGAACGCCGTACATCCACGGGCCGTGCTGCGCCGTAAGGTCTTCGAGGAGGCCGCCGCCGCGTCCATCGTGGACACCTACGTCTACTACCTCCGACGCAAACTCGGCCGTGCGGTGGTACGCACCGTGCACGGGCTCGGCTACCGTCTCGGCACGCTCTGATGGAGACCGCCGAGCGCGCGATCGTCCGACGGACCCGACTACGGATCGGCCTGCTCGTCGGCCTGACCATCGGTGCCCTGCTGCTGTTGGCCGGCGGCATCTCCTACGCGGTCCTGGTCCACGGCCAGCAGGCGCAGATCCAGCGTGAGCTGGCGTGGGGCACGGCGCACGGCACGATCGCCGGCCCGCCCGCCTGCAGTTGGATCTTCCAGTACGACGGCACCACCGTGCACACCGGCACGAACCCGCCGCCACCGGGCTTCCCGCTGCGGGATGCGCTGGACACCGTGGCGCGCACCCGGACCACCGAGATCACCACGGTCGCGGGTGACGGCACGACCTACCATGTGCGCACCGAGGCCCGCGGCGACACCGTGGTCCAGGCGGTGTTCGACGCCCGTTTCCAGCTGTCCGACCGCCGGCACCTCCTGCTCGCGTTCAGCCTCGCGGCGGCGGTCGGGCTGCTCGCCGCCATGCTGACCGGCGTGCTCGTCGGCCGTCGGGCCGTCGCACCACTCGCGGAGGCGCTGACCCGGCAGCGCCGCTTCGTCGCCGACGCCAGCCACGAACTGCGCACCCCGATCGCCCAGGTGCACACCCGGGCCCAGTTGATCGCCCGGCGGGCGCGCCGCGACGGCACCGCCGCGAACCTGGACGACCTGGACCGACTGATCGGCACCACCCGGCGACTCGGCGAGATCGTCGACGACCTGCTGCTCTCGGCCCGGCTCGCCGCCGCTCCCGCCGACCGGACACCGGACCCACCCGTCGACCTGACCGCGCTGATCGGGACGACTGTCGCCGCCGAGACCGAACGCGCCGCCGAGCGGCAGGTCACCCTCACCCTGGACACCCCGGGCGACGCACTGCGGGTGCCGGGTGTCGAGTCGGCCCTGCGGCGGGTCGTCGGCGAACTGCTCGCGAACGCGCTGGCCCACACCCCGGCGGGAGGTCGGATCACCGTGACGCTCCGGGCCGTCGACAGCCGCGCCGAGTTCGTGATCGCTGACACCGGGGACGGGTTCGACCAGGCGGACGCCCGGCGGATCTTCGACCGGTTCCACCGCGGCGCGGGCGCCGGAGACCGCCGCTTCGGCCTGGGTCTGGCCCTGCTCCAGGAGGTCGTCACGAGCCACCACGGCACGATCGTGGCCGAGGGCCATCCGGGCCGGGGAGCCCGCTTCACGGTGCGCCTGCCCATGCCGCGGTCGCCGATCACCGCGGGTAGGGCCGCGCGGATCAGGAACCCGTCGTGACGGGTCGGCGCCGCACCCCGATCGTCATGTGATCGTGACGATTTCGCGCCGGTGCCGTCACCTGCCGGGGAAATGTACCTACCGGCGCGACGAGGCGGAGGAGGGCCACGGATGGACAGGCGACGGCACCGTACGCGGTGGGCGCTGGCGGCGGTGCCGGTGGGCATCCTGCTCGTGGCGGGTTGCACGAGCCGGCCGGCGGCGCCGCAGCCCAGCCCGGAGCCGACGTCCACGGTCCGGTTGGGCACGGTCGCCCGGGCCGACGTGGGCGCGCGGCTCACCATGACCGCCACCGTCGAGCGGGTCATCAGCGACACCGCCTTCGTGGTGCACGACGTGGACCTGACCGAGGGCACGTTGCTCGTGCTGTCGACGGCCGCGCCGGCCCCGGAGCCACCGCAGTTGGTGACCGTGCGCGGCACCGTGGTCGACTTCTCCCATCGCGAACTCGACGGGCGGTACCGGCTCGGTGACTCCGGGCCGTACCGTGCCTTCGAGGGTGGGCGGGCGCTCGCCGCGGACGAGGTCACGGCCTGGGACTGACGCGGGCTACGTCGCCCGGATCCGTCGGACGATGTCGGGCAGGTGTTCCGGCCGCGCCACGGTGCGCAGGTCGGCGAGCACGGCGTCCAGGAGCCGGGTGATCCGCGGCTGATCCTGCCCGGCCCGCCGGATGTCGTCGATCGCGACGGCGAGGAAGCCGTCGAAGACCTGTGTCCGGGCCCGGACGCGTGGGGTGCCGTCGGGGTCGTCGACGAGCATGCGCTGACCGGGTCGGCCGGCGAGGCGGCGCAGTAGGTCGTGCATCTCCTGCACGCTGCGGACAGCGGTGGTGGTGTCGTTGATCCCGGGGGAGAGGGCACGCTCGGCGATGTCGGTCAGCTGCCGGAACCCGAACCCGACGTCCTGTCCGAGGGTCCGTTCGACGCCCAGGCTCACCGCGACGCACGCCCGTGCGTCCGGCACCGGCGTGGGGGAGGATCTGCCCGGCAGCGGGTGAACCGCGATCAGCGGTTGCCCGGCCACGACGAAGTCGCCCGGCGCGGGCAGGACCGACAGGGCGCAGTCGTGCCCCCGGGCCAGCGCGGCGAGCCGGTCGAGGTCGACGTGGTCGACCATCCCGGGCGCGGTGGCGGTGATCACCTGCACCGGTGGGGCCAGCGGCGCGACGGGTCCGGGCGGCGGGCCGACCGGATACTGTTCCTCGATGACCCGGCGGGTCTGCGCGCCGACCGCCACGATGATGTGCGAGACCCGCATGACCGTCGTGACGTGGTGCAGGTAGTAGACGAACAGCCCGCTGCTGGCGAGCACGAGGACCATCGTCACCGCGAGCGACAGCTCCGGCAGCCGGGCGTCGGAGCCGGCCGGCAGCGCGGCCAGCACCACCATGGCGAACAGCGCGGTCGCCAGGAAGGTGCCCAACGCCGCCTGCGTGATCCGGTCCTGCAGGAAGGTCCGGAGCACCCGGGGCGAGTACTGGCTGCTGGCCAGTTGCACGGCCACCACCGTGATGGAGAAGACCAGCGCGGTGAACGAGATCATCGCGGTGATGATCGACGACAGCAGCGATCGGGCGCCGGCCACGCTGCTGGGCAGGAAACCGCCGGTCGGCAGGCCCAGCCGCAACTCGGCCACCGACAGCCCGAGCGCCAGCAGCACCGCACCCGCGGCGAACGCCGCCGGCACCAACCAGAATCCGGACCAGGCCGCGGTCAGCCGGGCACGAAGGGTACGCGGGGCGGGGTTCATCCCGCCGTAGTCCCCACTGGTGGCCCTTTGCATACCTGCCGAAGGGTCTGTTTACCTGGTGGGGGGAGACTCCGATCGGATTCGCGAAGGGGGTGGGCCGGGACCCCGGCACGCTGATCATGAAGAGTCGACACATCACGGCAACCGTCACCTCGGCCGCCCTGCTGGTGCTGGCCGCCGGCTGCGGCGAGGGCCCGGACCAGCCCGGCGCGAGCCGGGCGACACCGCCGTCGGCGACCTCGACGGCCCCGTCGACAGGTGCGGCGCCCGCGCCGACCATGGCCTCGCCCTCGGCGGCGTCGCCCACGTCGGCGTCACCCCCGTCGGCGTCGCCCTCGGCGTCGTCGAGCCCGTCGCCGTCGAGCCCGCCCGACGCCGGGGCGCGCGACGCCCTGCGTCGTGGCGACACCGGCGACGCGGTCCGGGCGCTGCAGGAGCGGCTGGACCGGCTCGGATACTGGGTGGGCGAGTCGGACGGCACCTTCGGCCTGCTCACCGAGCAGGCCGTCTACGCGGTACAGAAGGCCGCCGGTCTCCGGCCCGACGGGATCGTCGGCGCGAAGACCCGGGCCGCGCTCGACGACGGGAAACGCCCGGACGCCCGCAGCACCGACGGTCACCTCGCCGAGGTGGACCTGGACCGGCAACTGCTCATGATCGTCGACGACGGCGAGGTGAGCCGGATCTTCAACACCTCGACCGGCACGTTCGAGAACTACACCTACCAGGGTGAGACCTACCTGGCGGACACCCCGCGCGGCAAATGGACGATCGACTGGCAGGTCGACGGTTGGCGCGACGGCCCGCTCGGTCGGTTGTACCGGCCGAAGTACTTCCAGGAGCAGGGGATCGCGATCCACGGCTACACAAGCGTCCCGCCGTACCCGGCGTCGCACGGATGCGTCCGGGTGACACTGCCGGCGATGGACTGGCTGTGGGCGCAGGACGTCCTGCCGAAGAAGACCCGGGTCTGGGTGTACTGAGCGCTCACCTAGGCGGACGCCGCGAAGCGGGTGTGGCCGGGGGGCACGACGGGTAGCGGGCCGGTATGAGTCCGCTGCTGCTCGCGTACGCCCTGGTCGGGGGTCTCGGTGTCCTGCTGGCGTTCTGGTCGAGCGCCATCCGCCGGACCGTGCTGTCCGAGCCGCTGCTGGCGCTTGCCCTGGGGGTGCTGGCGGGCCCGGTGTTCGGCCTGGTCGACGTCGGCGACCGGCTGGGCGCCGAGCTGAACCGTGAGGTGAGCCGGGCCCTGCTGGCGGTGTCGCTGATGGCGGTCGCGCTGCGTTTTCCGCTCGCCGGCTACCGGGCCGTGCTGCGGCCGGTGCTCGTGCTGCTCTCCGCCGGCATGATCGGGATGGCGCTGCTCAGCACCGGACTGTCCTGGCTGGTGCTCGGCACGCCCCTGGGCCTGGCCGCGCTGCTCGGCACCTGCCTGACCCCCACCGACCCGGTGCTGGCCTCGGGCATCGTCTCCGGCGGCCCGGCCGAGCGGCAACTGCCCGCCCGGCTCCGGCAGGTGATCAGCGGCGAGTCCGGCGGCAACGACGGGCTCGCGTTTCCGCTCGTCGTCCTCGCCCTGGCCGGCATCGGTGCGCAGCCGTGGGCCGACCAGGTGACCGCAGCGGTGTGGGGCGTGCTCGGCGCGGTGGCCGTCGGTGTCCTGCTCGGTTGGCTGGCCGGTCACGCCGTGCGCGCGGCGAGCCGCCGGGAGACCCTCGACCAGGGTTCGCTTCTGGTCTTCGCGATGCTGCTCGGCATCGCCGCGCTCGGGGTCGCGCGGGTGCTGGACACCGACGGCATCCTCGCCGCGTTCGTCACCGGGCTGGCCTACAACCGGGTCATCGGCGACCAGCCCCGGATCGCCGAGCAGAAGCTTGACGACACGCTCACCCGCTACCTGGTGCTGCCACTGTTCTTCCTGCTCGGCGTCGAGCTGCCGTGGCGTGACTGGCTCGATGCCGGCTGGCGGCTGCCGCTGTTCGCCGTTGCGGTCCTGCTGCTGCGGCGGCTGCCGGTGGTGCTGGCGCTCCGGAAGCCGCTCGGGATGAACTGGCGGGATCTGGTCTTCCTCGGCTGGTTCGGCCCGATCGGTGTGTCCGCGCTGTTCTACCTGGCCTTCAGCGCCGACGAGGGCGCGCGGGACCCGCTGCTCTGGACCGCCGGCAGCCTCGTCGTCGCGCTCAGCGTGGTGGTGCACGGCGCCACCGCGATGCCGGGCCGCCGCTGGTACGCCGCCGGGCACCACGAGATCTCGAAGCGGTAGCTGGACCGCATGGTCGAGGTACACCCTCCGCGTCGCCGGGCGGGAACGCCCGGGGGCTGGCAGGGTGGAGGCACCGATTCGGGAAGGAACAGGACGGATGGAACGGTACGCGCCGGTGCTAGCCATGCTCGGGCTGGCCGTCGCCGGAGTGGGCACGCTGTACCTGGCGCACCTGCGCACGGCGGTGGCCGTCGCGCCGTCGACCGCCGCCGCGTTCCGGTCCGGGATGCCGCCCCGCGAGCACGCCGTCTCCCGGTTCCACGTCCGCTGGTACGCGGTCAGCCTGCTCTTCCTCGCCTTCGACGTGGAGATGCTGTTCATGTACCCGTGGGCGGTGGTGGTCGCCGACGTCGGCACGCCCGCCGTGGTGGAGATGTTCGTCTTCCTCGGTCTGCTGATGGCCGGCGTCGTCTACGCCTGGCGGGAGGGCGCGTTGCGGTGGGCCTGACCGGTGACCTCCTGGCCCGCTGGGCGGGCCGCCGGCCGCACCTGCTGGTCGCCGCCGTGCCCGGCGCCACCGTCGCCCGCCTGGCCGTGGAGGCGCACGCCGATCGGGCCGGGTGGCCGCTCGCGGCGTCCCCGGCGGACGCCGACCTGCTTGTGGTCGCCGGCGAACCGGGACCGGAGCTGGCGGCGGCGATCGAGCGGGTGTGGGCGCAGTTCCCGGGGCCCCGGGCGCGGGTACGGGTCACCGACCGGGCCGGTGCAGCGTCCGCGCTGCACGCGGCCGTCGCCCGGCTGACCGGGACCGACGACGAGCCGCACGGCGGCGGGCCGGGACCGTCCGGACACGGCGACCACGACGGGATGTCCATGCCGGGCGGCCTGATGATGGCCGAGCGGGCCGAGGACCGCGACGGGCTGAAACTGGACGTGCTGCGCCTGGCGCTCGGTCCGGTGCTCGCGGACTGGCCCGCCGGCCTGGTCGTGGAGCTGGCCGTGCAGGGCGACGTGGTGCAGTCGGCGGACGCCCGGGTGCTGCCCCCGGCCGATCCGGCGGCGGTGCGGCCGTACCCGGACGTGGACCATCCTGAGCTGCGCCGACGCCGGCAGGCGGTGGCCCACCTCGACGCGCTCGGCCGGCTCTGGGCGGTGGCGGGCTGGCCGGCGGGCGCGGCCACCGCGCGGCGGCTGCGCGACGCGCTCGTCGACAACGTGTCATTCGCCACGGCGTACGCCGGTTTCCGGCCGCTGGACCGGCGGGCCCGGCGCTCGCGTGCGTTGCGCCGCGCCACCGACGGCCTGGGCGTGCTGCCCGAGGTGACGGCGGCGCGTGCGGGGCTGGCCGGTCCGGCGGCGGTCTGCGGCGACGCGACCGACCGGTGGCGGCGCCGGCTGGCCGAGACGGACCGGCTGCTGGCCGGCGGTGACCCGGCCGCGCCGGAGCCGGACGCGGCGGCGGTGCTGGCGGTGGCCGCCCGGCTGACGGTCGGGCTCGACCTGGCCGCGGCCCGGGTGGTGCTGGCCTCGTTCGACCCCGACCCGGACGCGGTGGTGGCCGCGGGGGTGCGGTCGTGACCGCCGGTCCGTGGTGGGGTGTGCTACCGGCCGCCGGGGTGCTGCTCGGTCTCGCGCTGGCCGCCGCGGTGCTGGCGGGGCTGCTGGACCCGGCCGGCGGCCCGACGGTCGCGTACCGGGCCGGACGGCCGCTGTGGGAGACGGCCCGGCTGCTGCGGCAGCGCCGTCGGCGTGTGGTGGCGGCGGACCTGCTGCTGTGGCGGCTCGGGCTGGCCGGGCCGCTGGTGGTGGCGCTGCTGATGGTCGTGGTGGTGCCGCTGGGCGACCGGGTGGTGGCCGACCTGCCGGTCGGGGTGGTCTGGTTCAACGCGATGGACGTGCTGCTCTGGGCGGCGGTGTGGCTCGCCGGGTGGGGCAGCAACAGCGGGTACGGCCTGGTCGGGGGCTACCGGTTCCTGGCCCAGGCGCTCGGCTACGAGTTGCCGCTGATGTTCGCGCTGACCGCCCCGGCGGTGGCGGCCGGCAGTCTGCGGATCGCCGACGTGGTGGCGGCCCAGCGGGGGCTGTGGTTCGTGGTGTGGATGCCGGTGGCGTTCCTGGTCATGCTCGGCGCGGTGCTCGCGTTCAGCATGTCCGGGCCGTTCGCCTACCCGGACGGGCGGGACGTGGCCGGCGGCGTGCTGGCCGAACCGTCCGGCGTGGACCGGCTGGTCCTGCTCGCCGGCCGGTACGCGCTGCTGGCGGCGGGTGCGGCGACGGCGGTGGCGCTGTTCCTCGGCGGCGGGTCGGGGCCGCTGCTGCCGGCGTGGCTGTGGAGCGTGGTGAAGACGGGCGCCGTGCTGGCCGCCCTGGTGGCGCTGCGCGGCCGGGTGCCGGTGCTGCGGGCGGACCGGCTGATGCGGGTGGCCTGGCTGGTGGTGCTGCCCGCCACGCTGGCGCAGGTGCTCGTGGTGGCCGTGCTCGTGGTGGGGAGGGGTTGAGGTGGCGGTCGTCGCCTTCGTCGTGCTGGCGCTTGTCGCCGTGGCGTCCGGTGTCGCGGTGTTCACCGTGGACTCGATGGCCCGGGCGACGTTCGCGCTGGCGCTGTCGTTCGTCGCGGTCGGTGGCGAGCTGCTCCTGCTCGACCTGGGTTATCTGGGCGTGGTGACCGTCCTGATGATGGTCATGGAGATGGCCATCATGGCGGTCTTCATGGTGATGTTCATGATGAACCCGGCCGGTCTGATGCCGATGTCGATGCTGCACAACCGGCGCGGCGCGCTGGCGGTCTCGGTGGGCGTCTTCGTCGTGCTGGCGGCCGGCTCGGTGCTCGTGCCGTGGCCCACCCGCCGGGGCGAGCCGCCCGCCGATCCGACCCGGGCCCTGGGCGAGGCGATCATGGGTTCGAAGATGCTGGTCATGATGGCGGTCTCGGCGGTGCTGTTCGCCACCATGGTCGCCGCGTTGGTGCTCGCCACCGCCCGGGGCCGGTACGACCGCGCGGACTCCCCGGAGCGCCCGTGACGCTGCCGATGTTCCTGCTGCTCGCCTCCGCGCTGTTCAGCGTCGGCCTGTACGGCGCGTTGAGCCAGCAGGCGGTCGTGATGGTGATGATGGGCCTCGAACTCATGATCAACGGGGTGATCGTGGCCGCCGCGGCCCTCTGGTGGTTCCTGGCCCCGCAGCAGCCGGACGGGCAGGTGCTGGTGCTTGTGGTGATCGCCGCGATGACGGTGGAGATGGCGATGGGCTTCGCCGTGGTGACCCTGCTGTTCCGGTCGGGCGACGCGGACATGACCGACATGGCGGGGGAGCTGCGCGGATGAGCGCCGCGTTGTGGGCCCTGGTCGTCCTCCCGGCCGCCGCCGGAGGGACGCTGCTGCTCGGCGGGCGACGGGCCGACCGGGTCGCGCCGGCGCTGGCGCTGGGCGTGGCCGCGCTTGTCACCGCCCTGGCCGCGACGGTGGCGCTGACCCGGCCGTCCGCCGACGCGCCGTTCCTGGCCGGCGCGCGGTGGGGGCTGTCCGTCGACGGGCTCGCCGCGCTCGTCGTACCGGCGGTGGCCGCGGTGGCGCTGCTGGTGCTCGCGTACGCCGCCACCGAGATCCACTCCGACCGGTCCCGGTTCCACGGGCTGATGCTCGTCTTCCTCGCCGCCGTGCTGCTCACCGCCACCGCGACGACGCTGCCCGTGCTGCTGCTGGGCTGGGAGATCATGGGCGCGATGTCGTACGCGCTGATCGCGTACCACTGGCGGCGCGACGACGCCGTCGCCGCGGGCGGCACCGCGTTCCTCACCACCCGCGTCGGCGACCTCGGGCTCTACCTGGCGGCCGGGGCCGGACTGGCCGGCGGCACGCTCGACCTGACCGGGCTCGCCGGCCTGCCGCCCGGCTGGCGGGACCTGGCCGCCGCCGGGGTGCTGGCCGCCGGCTTCGGCAAGGCGGCCCAACTGCCGTTCTCGTTCTGGCTGTCCCGGGCCATGCTCGGCCCGAGCCCGGTCAGCGCGCTGCTGCACTCCGCCGCGATGGTGGCGATGGGCGGCTACCTGCTCGTCCGCGCGCACCCACTGCTCGTCGCGACCGGCTGGGCGGTGGACGTGGCCGCCTGGGTCGGCGCGCTGACCGCCCTGGCGCTCGGCGCGGTGGCGCTGGCCCAGACCGACCTGAAGCAACTGCTTGCCGCCTCCACAAGCGCCCAGCTCGGGTACGTCGTGCTGGGCGCCGCCGTCGCCCCGGCCGGCGCGGTCGCGCACCTGATCGGCCACGCGGCCACCAAGGCGCTGCTGTTCCTCGCCGCCGGGGCGTGGCTGACCGCGCTCGGCACCCGCCGGCTGTCCGCGCTGCGCGGCGCGGGCCGCCGCCACCCGCTGGTGGGGGCCGTCTTCGCGGTCGGCGCGCTGGCGCTGGCCGGGGTGCCGCCGTTGGCGCTGTGGGCCACCAAGGACGAGGTGCTCGCCGGCGCCCGCGAGCGGTCCCCGGCGCTGTACCTGGTCGGCCTGGCCGGCGCGCTGCTCGCCGCCCTCTACGCCGGTCGGGCGCTGGCGGTGGTCCTGCGCCCGGTGCCGCCCGGCGTCGCGTCCGGGTACGACACCGAGCGCGCCGGCACCCGCGAGGTGACCGCCGGGCAGCGGGGCCCGCTGGTGCCGCTGGCGGTCGGGGCGGCGGTGCTCGGCGTGCTGGCGCTGCCACCGCTGTCCGGGGCGGTGGCCGACGCGGTCGGGTCGGGTCCGGCCCCGCCGACCCGGGTCGCCGAACTGGTCCTGTCCGGCCTGCTGGCGGTCGCCGGTGTGACGCTTGCGGTCGCCGCGCCGGGCCGGCTGCCGGCCCCGGGCTGGGCGCGGGCCTGGCTGGGGCTCGACCGGGCCGCCCGGCTGCTCGTGGTCCGGCCGACGCTGGCGCTGGCCCGGGGGCTGGCCCGGTTCGACGACCGCGTGCTCGACCGGGCCGTGCACGCCGCGCCGGGCGCGGTTCGCGGCGTCGCCCGAGGGCTGGCCCGGTTCGACGACGCGGGGCTCGACCGTGGGGTCGCCGCCGTGCCGGCGCTGACCCGGTGGGCCGCGGACGCCCTGGCCCGGGTGGACGACCACGGGGTGGACGCCCTGGTGCGCCGGCTCGCCCGGGCCGCCCGCCGGCTCGGCGTGCTGGCCCGCCGGCCGCAGACCGGCCTGGTCCACGAGTACTACGTCCAGGTGGTGCTCGTGCTGGGCGCCGCCGTGCTGATCCTGCTGCTGGCGAGGTGACCCGTGCTGTCCCTGATCGTCTTCACGCCGCTGGCCGTGGCCGTGGTCCTGCTGTGCTGGCGTGGCCTGCCGGCGCGGGCGGTGTCGTGGCTCTGGATCGCGGTCACCGTCGTCGAGGTCGCGGCGGTGCTGGGCGTGTGGTGGGCGTACCCGGGGGAGGGCTTCGGGTACGAGGTGGACCGGCCGTGGATCCCGGGCGCCGGTGCCGGCTACCACGTCGGGGTGGACGGGCTGTCGCTGCCGCTGCTGGCGCTCACCACAGTCGTCTTCGCCGCCTGCGCGGTGTACTCGCTGCGTCGCCAGCCCCGGCCGCGGCAGTTCGCCGCGCTCTTCCTCGCCCTCCAGACCACCTGCCTCGGGCTGTTCGTCTCGCTCGACCTGATCCTGTTCTTCGTCTTCTTCGACCTGTCCATCGTGGGCATGTACGCGGTGATCGTCGGCTGGGGGCACGGCCCGCAGGCCCGCCGCTCGGCGTTGACGTTCTTCCTCTACACGTTCCTCGGCTCGCTGGCGCTGCTGCTGGGCTTCATCGGCCTCTACGTCGCCGCCGCGCCGCACACCTTCGACATGGTGGCGTTGACCCGTCCTCCGCCGACGCAGGGCGTGGCCGGCGCGCTGGTGCTGCTGGCGGTGCTGCTGGGGCTGGCGATCAAGACGCCGACGTTCCCGTTCCACACCTGGCTGCCGCCGGCGCACACCGACGCCCCGGCCGCCGGTTCGGCGGTGCTGGCCGGGATCCTGCTGAAGATGGGCACCTACGGCTTCGTCCGGATCGCCATGCCGATGCTGCCGGACGCCTGGCGGCGCTACGCCTGGGTGGTCGTCGTGGTCGGCGTGGTGAGCGTCCTCTACGGGGCGCTGGTGGCGCTCGCCCAGACCAACTTCAAGCGGATGGTCGCGTACACGTCGGTCAACCACATGGGGTACGTGGTGCTCGCCGTCGGCGCGGCCGGGCTGGTCGCCGGCTCGGACGCGCAGGCCCGCGCGGTCGCGGTGACCGGCGCGGTCACCCAGATGGTCAGCCACGGGCTCATCACGTCCGCGCTGTTCCTGCTCGCCGGCGTCCTCCACGACCGGGGCGGCACCTACCGGATGGACGCCTACGGCGGGTTGGCCGGCGACACCCCCCGGTTCGCCGCGCTGACCGCGGTGGCGGCGTTCGCCAGCCTCGGCCTGCCCGGCTTCTCCGGGTTCGTCGCCGAGTTCCAGATCTTCGCCGGCAGTCTGGGCTCCGCGCCGGTGGCGGTGGCGTTCGCGCTGCCCGGCATCCTCGTCACCGCCGCCCTGTTCCTGTGGGCGTTGCACCGGGTCTTCCTCGGCCCGACCCGGCACCGCCTGTCCGCGACCGCCGACGTGACCGCCGCCGAGACCGCCGCGGTGCTGCCGCTGCTCGCGCTCTCGCTGCTCCTCGGCGTGTTCCCCCGGCTGCTGCTGGACGTGGTGGAACCCACCGCCCGGGCGGTCACCGACCTGGTGGCCCGGTGAACGAGCGTCCGCTCGCCCTGCTGCCGGAGCTGCTCCTGCTGGCCGGCGCGGTCACCACGCTGCTCACCGGCGCGTTCCTGCCCCGGGACCGGCAGTGGGTGGCCCGGCTGGTCGCCGCCGGGGCGATGTTCGCGGCCATGGTCGCCACCCTGCCCGCCGTGGGCGAGCGCGCCACCGTGTACGCGCACAGCTACGCCCTCGACGCGGGCACCACCGCCGCCCGGCTGCTGATCCCGCTGGCCGGGCTGCTGGTGGTCGGGATCGCCGCCGGCCGGGTCGCCGGCAACCGGCGGGAGACCGAGTTCTCCGTGCTGACGCTGCTCGCCGTGCTCGGCGCGGTGCTGCTCGCCGGCGCGTCGGACCTGCTGCTGCTGGCCGTGGCGTACCTGTTGTCGTCGGTGCCGCTGGTCGGGCTGGCCGGCTGGGGGCGGGACCGGCGGGGCGCCGAGGCGGCGCTGAAGGTCTATCTGATCGGGGCGCTGGCCGGGGTGGGCCTGCTGGCCGGCGCGGCGCTGCTGACCGCGGTCGGCGGCGGGGCGAGCGACTACGACCGGCTGGCCACCGGCCTGGCGGGGGCGCCGTCCGCCGCCGTCGCGGTCGGGGTGGTCGGGGTGCTGGCCGGCCTGCTGTTCAAGATCGGCGCGGTGCCGGGCCACTTCTGGGTGCCCGACGCGGTGCAGGGCGCCTCGATCCCGGCCGGCGCGCTGCTGACCACCGTGCCGAAGCTCGGCGGCCTGCTCGCGGCGTACCGGCTGTTCGCCGTCGCGGTGCCCGCCGACGTGGTGGGCTGGCCGCTGCTGGTCGCGGTGCTCGCCGCGGTCACCATGACGCTCGGCAACTTCGCCGCGTTCGGTCAGGCCGACCCGCGCCGGCTGCTCGCGTACTCCACCGTGGCGCAGGTGGGCTACCTCCTGATGGCCGTCGCGGTCGCCGGCCGCGCGGAGCGCGCGCTGCCCGCCCTGCTGGTCTACCTCGCCGGGTACGCGGTGACGAACCTGGGCGCGTTCGCGGTGCTGGCCGCCGAGCCGCACGACGCCCTCGACGACTACCGCGGGCTGGCCCGCCGCCGGCCGTGGCTCGCCGGTGCGCTGGCGATCTGCCTGCTGGGGCTCGTCGGCACGCCGCCGACGGCGGTCTTCGCCGGCAAGCTGACCGTGTTCACCGCCGCGTGGGACGGCGGGCTGGCCTGGCTGGTGGTGGTCGCCGCGGTCAACACCGTGGCCAGCCTCTTCTACTACCTGAGGTGGCTGGCGCCCGCGTACACCGGGGGTGGCCGGTGGCCGACCACCGGCGGCCGGAACCGGACGGTGGCGGCGGCCGGTGCGGTGGCGGCCGGGGCGGCGTTGCTCGGCGCGGCGGTGGCCGTGCCCTGGTATCCGCTGATGGCCCAGGCCCTGGCGCGCTGAGGTTTGGCCGACGGTCGACCGGGTAGCCCGCGGCCTGCGGAGAGGTGGTGGGTGGTGGAACGCGGCAGGTTCGGTGACGTGGTGGTGGGGGCGGCCGGCGACGTGGCCGGCAGCGTGGTGGACCCGAAGGCGGGCCTGGGCAGGTTACGCTCCGTGGTCACCGCGCGCGGGCTGGTGACGCTGACCGCGGGTGCGCTCCTCGGCTACTTCGCGGCGCGGTCGATACGACGGTCCTGAGCCCGGCGGCCGGTGGTGGACGCCGTCACCGCTCTCGTCGGTCATCCGGGCTGGCTGGTCTGGGTGGCGGTGAAGGCGTTCCTGCTCTACCTGACCGCCGTGCTGGCGATGCGCCTCGGCGGTCGCCGGACGCTTGCCGAGCTGTCCGCGTACGACTTCGTGGCCGCCGTCGCGGTGGGCGCGGTCGTCGGGCGGCTACCCAGCGCCCCGGATGCCAGCTATCTGTCCGGCGCGGTGACCCTGGTGGCCATCCTGGCCGCCCACGCGCTTATCACCTGGGTACGCCTGCGGCCCGCGGGGCGCCGGCTGATCGAGAAGGGGCCGGTGGTGGTGGTCGCCCGGGGCCGGGTGCTCACCGGCAACCTGCACCGCGCCGGCCTGACCCGCGCCGACCTGGACGCCCTGCTGCGCGAGCACGGCACGGCTGAGGTGCGCACCGTGCATCTCGCGGTGCTGGAGGGGCGGGGACAGCTCTCCGTGCTGCCCGGGGACGGGTGACGGCGGTCCGAAGTTCGACCGCCCCGGTGGGTTTGCGGCCGGGGAGGCCGGGTAGCCGCCGCCCCGTCCGTCCTTCGTGCGCGGTTTCCGGTGGGACAGGTGAAAGCCCGCTGACGCGGACGAGGACGGGTGAACCCCGGAAGAGGAGGACGACGTGCAGGAGATCGTGGGCGAGAGCCTGGCCCGACGCCTGGTGGAGTGGGGGGTCGACACCGTGTTCGGCCTGCCCGGCGACGGCATCAACGGCCTGATGGAGGGCTTCCGCCGGCAGCGGGAGAAGCTGCGGTTCGTGCTGGTGCACCACGAGGAGGCGGCGGCGTTCATGGCCACCGGCTACGCCAAGGCCACCGGCCGGCTCGGCGTCTGCTGCGCCACCTCCGGCCCGGGGGCGATCCACCTGCTCAACGGGCTCTACGACGCCAAGCTCGACCACGTGCCGGTGCTGGCCATCACCGGCATGCAGGAGACCTCGGTGCTGGGCGCGCACTACCAGCAGGAGGTGCACACCACCCAGCTCTACCAGGATGTCGCCGCCTACAACCTGATGGTCACCAACCCGCAGCAGATGCCGGCGGTGGTCGACCTGGCGATCCGCGACGCGATGAGCAAGCGGACCGTGGCGCACCTGACGTTCCCCAACGACGTGCAGGTGGCCCCGGCCTCCGACGACCCGTACCGGCACGTCAGCCCGGGCAAGCCGCCGATGAGCGCGGCGGTGATGTCGTATCCGCAACTGCCGCCGGACCCGCGGGAGTTGGCGAAGGCGGCCGAGGTGCTCCGGGCCGGGCGGAAGGTGGCCATGCTCGTCGGCGTGGGCGCGCGCGGCGCCCGCGACGAGGTGCTTGCGGTGGCCGAGGCCCTGGCCAGCCCGATCGTCAAGACGTTGCCCGGCAAGCTGGTGGTGCCGGACGACCACCCGCTGACCACCGGCGGGCTCGGCCTGCTCGGCACCGCGCCGAGCGAGGAACTGATGGAGGAGTGCGACACCCTGCTGATGGTGGGCACGTCGTTCCCGTACGGGAAGTATCTGCCCGGTCCGGGGCAGGCGAAGGTGGTGCAGATCGACGCCGACCCGAGCCTGATCGGGATGCGGCTGCCGGTCGAGGCCCCGGTCTGCGCGGACGCCCGGCTGGCGCTGCGGGACCTGCTGCCGATGCTCGACCACGGCCCGGACCGGTCGTTCCTGGAGAAGTACCAGGGCAAGATGAACACCTGGCGGTCGGAGATGACCAGCCTGGTGGACCCGGAGCGGTCGCCGATCGCGCCGCAGTACCTGATGGGCTGCGTCGACGACGCCGCCGCCGACGACGCCATCCTGACCTGTGACTCCGGCACCATCGCCACCTGGTCGGCGCGGCACTGGACGATCCGCGGGGACCGGGAGTTCTACCTGTCGGGCAACCTGGCCACGATGGCGCCGGGCCTGCCGTACGCCATCGCCATGCAGCACGCGTACCCGGACCGGCAGGTGATCGCGTTCGTCGGCGACGGCGGCTTCGCCATGCTGATGGCCGAGTTCCTCACCGCGGTCCGGCACGACCTGCCGGTCAAGGTGGTGATCAACAACAACAACTCGTACGGCCAGATCCTGTGGGAGCAGATCATCCTCGGTTACCCCGAGTACGCGGTGCGGCACCGCCAGCCGGAGGCCGACTTCTCCACCTGGGCGCGCGGCTGCGGCGCGTTCGGCGTCAAGGTGACCGACGCGAAGGCGCTGCCGGGCGCGATCCGGGAGGCGCTCGCCCACCCCGGTCCGGCGCTCGTCGACTGCGACGTCAACCCGAACGAGCCACCGATGCCCGGCAAGATCAAATATGACCAGGCGAAACACTTCACCGAGGCGTTCCTGCGCGGGCAGCCGCACAAGGTCGCCACCGTGGCGTCCGTCGCCCGCGACAAGATCAACGAGCTGCGCTCATGACCGCGGTGCTGCCCGACCCGGTCCTGCGCCCACCCGAGCCGACCGACGCCGTCGACCTGACCGCGCTCGCCGCCGACCTGCGGGCGGAGGTCGACGGCGAGGTCCGTTTCGACGCCGGCTCCCGCGCCGCGTACTCCACCGACGCGTCCAACTACCGGCAGGTGCCGCTCGGCGTGGTGGTGCCCCGCACGGTGGAGGCGGCGGTCGCCGCGGTGGCCGTCTGCCGCCGCCACGGCGCGCCGCTGACCTCCCGCGGCGGCGGCACCAGCCTGGCCGGCGAGTGCACCAACACCGCCGTGATCATCGACTGGTCCAAGTACTGCCACCGCCTGCTGGAGGTCGACGAGCGGGCCGGCACCTGCCTGGTCGAACCCGGCATCGTGCTGGACGAGCTGAACGCCCAACTCGAACGGACCGGGCTGGAATACGGCCCGAAGCCGGCCACCCACAACCACTGCACGCTCGGCGGCATGATCGGCAACAACTCCTGCGGCGCCACCGCCCAGCGCGCCGGCAAGGTGGTCGACAACATCGTCGAACTGGAGGTGCTGCTGTACGACGGCACCCGGATGTGGGTGGGGGAGACAAGCGACGACGAGTACGCCCGCATCCAGCGCGACGGCGGACGCCAGGCCGAGATCTACCGGCAGTTGCGGGCGCTGCGCGACGAGTACCTGGCCGACCTGCGCACCCGCTACCCGCACATCCCCCGCCGGGTGTCCGGCTACAACCTGGACAGCCTGCTGCCGGAGAAGAACTTCCACGTCGCCCAGGCCCTGGTCGGCTCCGAGGGCACGCTCGTCACCGTGCTGCGCGCCCGGCTGAAGCTGATCCCCCGGGTCAAGGCCGACGCGATGGTGTTCCTCAGCTACCCGGACGTCGCGTCGGCCGGCGACGACGTGCCGCGGGTGCTGGCACACCAGCCGATCGCGCTGGAGGGCATCGACGACAAGCTGGTCAGCTTCGAGCGGCGCAAGAGCCTGCACCCGCACGCGCTGCACGAGCTGCCCGAGGGCGGCGCCTGGCTGATGGTGCAGCTCGGCGGTGACACCCCCGAGCAGGCCCGGGCCGCCGCCGACCGGCTGATCGACGCGGTACGCCGCGACGGCGGGCCGCGCGTGCACGAGTTCGCCGACCCGGCCGACGAGAAACGCATGTGGGGGGTCCGGGAGTCCGCACTCGGCGCCACCGCCCACGTGCCCGACGCCGAGAACACCTGGCCCGGCTGGGAGGACTCGGCGGTCGCCCCGGACCGGCTCGGCGACTACCTGCGCGACCTCCAGGCGCTCTACCGCGAGTACGGCTACCAGCAGGCGTCGCTGTACGGGCACTTCGGGCAGGGCTGCGTGCACACCCGGATCCCGTTCCGGCTGCGCACCGCCGACGGGGTCCGCGACTTCCGCTCCTTCCTCGAACGCGCCGCCGACCTGGTGGTGTCCTACGGCGGGTCGTTCTCCGGCGAGCACGGCGACGGGCAGGCCCGCGGCGAGCTGCTGCCGAAGATGTACGGCGAGCGCCTGATCCGGGCGTTCGGCCAGGTCAAGGCGATCTTCGACCCGGACGACCGGATGAACCCGGGCAAGGTGATGCCGCCCTACCCGCTCGACAGCCACCTGCGCCTCGGCGTCGACTACGACCACGGCGGCGTGTCGACCACCTTCGCCTACCCGGACGACGGCGGCAGCTTCGGCGACGCGGTGCTGCGCTGCGTGGGCGTGGGCAAGTGCCGCCGCCACTCCGGCGGGGTGATGTGCCCCTCCTACATGGTCACCCGGGAGGAGGAGCACTCGACCCGGGGCCGGGCCCGGCTGCTGTTCGAGATGCTCGACGGCGCGGCCCGCGGCGGCGCCATCGGCGACGGCTGGCGCTCCGACGCGGTCCGCGACGCGCTCGACCTCTGCCTGGCGTGCAAGGGCTGCAAGGCCGACTGCCCGGTGAACGTGGACATGGCCACCTACAAGGCCGAGTTCCTGTCCCACCACTACGCCGGCCGGCTGCGCCCCCGCGCGCACTACTCGATGGGCTGGCTGCCGCTGGTGGCCACCGTCGCCGCCCGGCTGCCCCGCACCGTCAACGCCCTCGCCCACGCCCCCGGGCTCGGCCACCTCGCCAAGATCGTCGGTGGGATCGACAGGCGCCGGGACATCCCGCTGTTCGCGGCGGAGTCGTTCCAACACTGGTTCGCCCGCCGCGCCCCGACCGGCGACGGCTCCCGGGGCGAGGTCGTGCTCTGGCCGGACACCTTCACCAACCACTTCCACCCGGGGGTGGCCCACGCGGCGGTCGAGGTGCTGGAGGCCGCCGGCTGGCGGGTACGCGTACCGGACGGCCCGGTGTGCTGCGGCCTGACCTGGATCTCCACCGGTCAACTCGACGTCGCCAAACGGGTGCTGCGCCGCAGCGTCGACGCGTTGCGTCCGCACCTGCGCGCCGGCACCCGGGTGGTGGGGCTGGAGCCGAGCTGCACGGCGGTGTTCCGCAGCGACGCGCACGAGCTGTTCCCGGCCGACGACGACGTCACCCGGCTGCGGGAGCAGACCGTCACGCTCGCCGAACTGCTGCACGACCACAGCCCCGGCTGGCAGCCGCCCCACCTGGACGCGCACGCGCTGATCCAGACCCACTGCCACCACCACGCCATCCTCGGCACCGCCGCCGACCAGGCGGTGCTCGCCGCGGCCGGCGTCGACGCCGAGTTCCTCGACTCCGGCTGCTGCGGCCTGGCCGGCAACTTCGGCTTCGAACAGGGCCACCACGAGGTGTCCGAGGCGTGCGCGGAACGGGTGCTGCTGCCCGCCGTGCGGGACGCCGCCGAGACCGACGTGATCCTCGCCGACGGGTTCAGTTGCCGCACCCAGGTCGAGCAGAGCGCCGCCGGCGGCCGTACCGCGCTCCACCTGGCCGAGCTGCTACGCGCCGCGCTGCACCACGACGCCGTCCCCCGGCGGCCGGAACAGGACTGGGGTGACCGGCCCCGACGGCCCGGCCCGGTCACCCGCTGGGCGGCGGCCGGCCTGGTCGCGACCGCCGGGGTGGCCGCGGTGACCGCGCTGGCCCGCCGGTGGGCACGGTGAGCGGCGTCGGCCTCGCCGCCGAGGCGTACCGGATCCCCACCGACGCCCCCGAGGGCGACGGCACCCTCGCCTGGAGCGCCACCACCCTGGTCCTGGTGCGGGCGCGGGCCGACGGGCACACCGGCATCGGCTGGACCTACGGCCCGATCGCGGTGGTGGCCGTGGTGGCGGACCTGCTCGCGCCGGTGCTCGCCGACCTCGACCCGGACGACGTGCCGGCCGCCTGGGATCGGATGCGACGCCGGCTGCGCAACGCCGGCCGCCCCGGCGTCGCCGGGCTCGCCCTGTCCGCCGCGGACTGCGCCCTGTGGGACCTGAAGGCACGCCGGCACGACCTGCCGCTGGCCCGGCTGCTCGGCGCCGCCCGCCGGGAGGTGCCGGTCTACGGCAGCGGCGGCTTCACCACCTACGACGCCCAGCGGCAGGACCGGCAGCTCGCCGGCTGGGCGCACGAGCAGGGCATCCCCCGGGTGAAGATCAAGATAGGCGAGTCGTGCGGCACCGAGGTGCGGCGCGACCTGGAGCGGATGGCCGCCGCCCGCCGCACCGTCGGCGACGACGTCGAGTTGTTCGTCGACGCCAACGGCGCGTACCAGCGCAAGCAGGCGATCCGCGTCGCGCACGCCGCCGCGGACCTCGACGTGCGCTGGTACGAGGAGCCGGTCAGCTCCGACGACCTGCCCGGCCTCGGCCTGGTCCGGGACCGGGTCGCGCCCGACGTCACGGCCGGGGAGTACGGCTACGACCTGGTCTACTTCCACCGGATGGCCCCGTACGTCGACTGCCTCCAGATCGACGTCACCCGGTGCGGCGGGATCAGCGAGTTCCTCCGCGCGGCGGCGGTGGCCGACGCCGCCGGGCTCCAGGTGTCCGGGCACTGCGCGCCGCACCAGCACCTCGCGGTCGCCGCCGCCACGCCCAACCTGCGGCACCTGGAGTGGTTCCACGACCACGTCCGGATCGAGGCGATGCTCTTCGACGGCGCGCAGCCGGCCACCGGCGGCGCGGTGCCGGTGCGGACCGACCGGCCGGGCAACGGGCTGGAGTTCCGCGCCGAGCCGGCCCAGCCGTACCGGGTGGCCTGAGGTGGGACGTCGACGACCGGGACGGGCGCTGCGCGGCGCGGCGGTGACGGGCCGGTTCGCCTGGGGCGCCCTGCTGCTGCTCGCCCCCGGCACGCTGCTGCGGCCGGTCGGCCCGGCCACCACCGCCGCGACGACGACGCTGCGGGTGCTGGGCGCCCGGCACCTCGCCCAGACCGCGGTCGTCCTGCGCTGGCCGGCGCCGGGCGTGCTCGCCGCCGGCGCGGCGGTCGACGGCGTCCACGCGCTCACCGCCCTCGCCCTCGCCGCGGTCGACCGGCGGCAGCGACACGCCGCGCTCGCCGACGCGGCCGTCGCCGCCGCCTGGGCGGCGCTCGGCGCGACCGTAGTACGAGAGGAGAAGCCGTGAGGACCGAGGAACTGCACCAGCCGACCGGCCGGGTGCTGGTCGTCGTCTGTGACAAGGGCGACGAGCCGGTCACCGCCATCGGTGACGCGCTGCGCCGGCACGACCTGCGCGCCGGCCGGGTCACCGCCGTGGGCGGCTTCCAGGAGGCCGAGGTCGGCTGGTTCGACCGGGACCGGGGCGACTACCGGCCCATCCCGGTCCGCGAGCAGGTGGAGGTGCTGTCGCTGGTCGGGGACGTCGCCGCCCGCGACGGCGCGCCGGCCCTGCACGTGCACGCGGTGCTCGGCCGCTCCGACGGCAGCACCGTCGGCGGTCACCTGCTCTCGGCCCGGGTGTGGCCGACGCTTGAGGTGATCGTCACCGAGGTCGCCCCCGAGCTGGCCAAGCGGGTCGACCCGGAGACCGGGCTGGCGCTCATCGCCGGACCCGGCCGGTAGGGCGGTCAGCGGCAGGGCTCCACCTGGCCGAGCGTCACCGCGGTCTCCAACATCAGCGCGTGCACGAACCCCTGGGGCAGGTTGCCGCGCAGTTGGCGCTGCCGCACGTCGTACTCCTCGGTGTAGAGGCCCGGCGGGCCGCAGGCGGCCCGGTTGCGTTCGAACCACCGGTTGGCGCCCACCGCGTCGCCGGCCTGCCACGCGGACAGCGCGGCGGCGAACCCGCACAGCAGGAACGCGCCCTCGGCGTCGCCGAGCGGTCGCCGGTCCGGACGGAACCGGTAGAGGTAGCCGTCCCGGGCCAGGTCGGCGATGACCGCCCGGTGGGTCCGGTCGGTGCGCGGATCCTGCGGCGGGAGTGCCCCCCGGATGCCGGGCAGCAGCAACGCGGCGTCGACCCGGTCGTCGTCGTACGCGCGCCGCCAGCGCCCGTCCGCGGCCAGCCCGTGCGCGGCGGCGTCGGCGAGAATCCGGTCGGCAAGCGCCGACCAGCGCGCGTCCGGCCCCGCCGTCGCGGTACGCGCCGCCGCCCGCAGCCCCGCCACGCAGGTCAGCTTCGAGTGCGTCCACTGCCGCGGCGGCAACTCCCAGATGCCGGCGTCCGGCTGCGCCCAGCGCCGCTCGATCGCCTCGGCGGCCACCCGCATCGCCCGCCGGCCGTCGCTGTCGAGCCGGTCGCGGCGCTGCGCGGCGGCCAGCACCATCAGCACCTCGCCGAACGCGTCGAGCTGGAACTGGCCGCGCACCCAGTTGCCGGTGCGGGCGCCCGCCCCCGGATAGCCGGGCAGGCCGTCCAGCTCCTCCTCCGGCGGCACCGGCCCACCCCCGACCGTGTACGCCGGCGCGAGGTGGTCGCCGTCGGCCAGCACCCGATCGGTGAGGAACGCGACCGCGTCGTCGAGCAGGTCGTAGCGCCCGACCAGCGCGGCGGCCTGGCCGGCGAAGGACTGGTCGCGGATCCAGGCGTACCGGTAGTCGTAGTTGCGGCCCGCCATCGCCCGCTCCGGCAGGGCGGTGGTGGTGGCGGCGACCATGCCGCCGCCCGGGCGGGTCATGCCGCGCAGCACCGCGTAGGCGAGCGTGGCGTCCCGGGCCGCCGGCCCGTCCAGCGACGGGACCGCCGACGCCCAGTTCTGCTCGGTGGCGCGCCACAGCTCCCCGGGCGACTCGCACGGCCGGTCGAGCGGGTCGGCGGCCAGCTCCAGCACCAGGTCGTGCCGGCCGCCCGCCGGGACCGTCAGCTCACCGGCCAGGAAGCCGTGCCGGTCCGGGTGCAGCCGGCCACCGCCCTGCAACCGCAGGTGCAGCCCGCCGGTGCGGGCGAGCCACCGCTCGCCGTCGCGGGTCACGTCCCGCACCGGCTCCCGGCCGAAGCCGGCCCGCGGGTCCAGCACCACCCGCACCCGCGCCGGCCGGTCGAGCGCGTGGACCTGGCGCAGCAGCACCAGGCGACCCGCCTCCCCCGGGAAGACCAGCGCCTCCCGGGACTCGACGATCCCGTCCCCGGTGACCCACCGGCTGCGCCAGATCAGCGAGCCCGGCTCGTAGTGCCCGCCCCAGACGAACCGGTCCGCCGCCGGCGCGACCAGGTACCGGCCCGCCCCGCCGAGCAGCGCGCTGAACACCGCCGGATCGGACCAGCCGGGCGCGCACAGCCAGGCGACGTCGCCGCCGGGGCCGACGAGCGCACCCCGGTGCCCGTCGCCGAGCAGCGCGTAGTCCCGCAGCACCGCCGGTGTGGTGCCGCCGGCCGGCTGGTCGGCGTCCGCTGCGGCCATGGTGTCGCCCCTCTCGTCGGTGTCCGTGGCGTGCGGTACCCGCCCGGCCCGCCCTGACACGCGCGGACAACCCGAATCGACGCCGCCGGGATGACTGGGCCGGGCGCCGACGGGTAGTGCGGGCAGCAGGACTCGACGACGGGAGACGAGATGGGCAGGCGGCGGCAGGACATCCAGGTGGCGGTGGTGACCGGAGCCAGCGCGGGCGTCGGCCGCGCCACGGTACGGCTGCTGGCCCGGCGCGGCATCGCCATCGCGCTGCTGGCCCGCGGGCGGGTCGGGCTCGACGCCGCCGCCGAGGAGGTACGCGCCGCGGGCAGCCGGGCCCTGCCGATCGAGGTCGACACGGCCGACTACGACCAGGTCGTCGACGCCGGGCGGCGGATCGAGGCGGAACTGGGTCCGATCGACCTGTGGATCAACGACGCCTTCAGCTCCGTCTTCGCGCCGTTCCAGCAGACCCGGCCGGAGGAGTTCCGCCGGGCCATGGAGGTCACCTACCTCGGCTACGTGCACGGCACCCGGGTCGCGCTGTCCCACATGACCCCCCGCGACCGGGGCACCATCGTGCAGGTCGGTTCCGCGCTTGCCTACCGGGGCATCCCCCTGCAGGCGGCCTACTGCGGGGCGAAGCACGCCATCGTCGGGTTCACCGAGTCCTTGCGCTGCGAGCTGATGCACGAGCGCAGCAACGTCAAGGTGACCATGGTGCACCTGCCGGCGGTGAACACCCCGCAGTTCGACTGGCTGCTGTCCCGGCTGCCCCGGCACGCCGAGCCGGTGCCGCCGATCTACGAGCCGGAGGTGGCCGCCCGCGCGATCGTCGGCGCCGCCGACCGGCCCGGCCGGCGCGAGTACTGGGTCGGCGCCTCCACCGCGCTGACCATCCTCGGCAACCGGGTCGCCCCCGGGCTGCTGGACCGCTACCTGGCCCGCACCGGCTACAAGTCCCAGCAGACCGGCCGCCCGGCCGATCCCGACCGGCCGAACAACCTCTGGCACCCCCTCGACGGGCCCGGCGGGCACGACTACGGCGCGCGGGGCGACTTCTCCTCCCGGGCGTACGGCCACAGCCCGCAGGCGTGGCTCTCCCGGCACCGGGTGGGGGTGGCCGCCGGCGTGCTCGGCACGGCGGCCGGCGTCCTCGCCTGGCGCCGGACCTGAAGCCCTCACCGCAGGTCGAGCACGCCCCGGTCGAGCACCTGCCGACCCCGGCCGTCGAGCGCCGCGAAGAGCGCGCCACCGGGCCGGAGCCACATCAGCACGGTGAGGGTGTCACCGGGGAACAGCGGTGCGCTGAACCGGGCGCTGATCCGGCGTACCCGGTCGGGCTCGCCGCCGGCCACCGCGTGGAGCAGCGTCCGGGCGGCGAAGCCGTACGTGCACAGGCCGTGGAGGATCGGGCCGGGGAGACCGGCGGCGGTGGCCACCGCCGGGTCGGAGTGCAGCGGGTTGCGGTCGCCGTTGAGCCGGTAGAGCAGGGCCTGGTCGGGGCGGATGCGGTGGCGGGCGGTGTGGTCGGGCGGCCCGGCCGGGCGCGGCCGGGCCGGGGCCGACGCGCGCCGGCCGTCGGCGGCGGCGCCGATGACGAACATGGTCCGCTCGACGGTGGCCAGGGGGGTGCCGTCGGGGTCGTGGATCTGCGACCGGTGGTGGACCAGGGTCCCGGAGCGGCGGTCGTGGACGCCGGTGACGACGGCGGTGACGTGGGCCCGGCCGGCGGGTGGGAGCGGCCGGTGCAGGGTCAGGGTCTCGCCGGCGTGCCGGACGGCGGCCGGTTCGCCGAGGTACGGCGGGTCGGCGGCGAGCAGGGTGGCGAAGGTCGGCAGGACGGCGTGCGGGTGGCCGGTGGAGTTCTCCGTGGTGAACCGCAGTTCGTCGGCGGGGTCGGTCTGTCCGGCGCCGACGCCGAGGGCGTAGCGGATGGTGTCGGAGGTCGTCCACGTCCGCTCGGTGGTCGTCGGCGCGTAACAGCCGGGTGAAGAAAGTCGGGTAGCTGCGGACCCCTCGACACGTTCCGTTACCGGATTGTGCTGGCTCATCAACGGCCGAGATTTCGGATTCGCCGTACCAGGCGGGTTGTTCAGGTGCTCCATGGGTGTTCCCTCCCCGATGCGCGGGCGGTGGGATGGGGGAATCGGGCCGGGCTTGCCTACTCTCTGTGGTGAAAGCCCGTCGGACGAAGACCTTGACGTTGTAAAGCGGCTCACAGTAGCGTCCCATATTAAGCAACCAAGACCACAATATGAGCCGCTGAAGTCTGGGGTAGCCATGAGAATGCGAGTGCAAGCCGCGGCCGCAGCCCTGCTGATGACCGTCGCCGTGTCGGCGTGTTCGGAGAACCAGTCCGCCGGGGAGTCCGGCGGCGGCGACAGCGGCGCGCCCGCAGCCGCCGTGAACTTCGGGGTCGGAGTCGACCCGGCGTACTCGCCGATCTACCTGGCCGACCAGGAGAAGCTCTTCGAGGAGGCCGGCCTCGACGTGACCGTCACCCAGTACCAGGAGGGCACGGGCGGGCTCGACGCGATCCTGGCGAAGCAGGGCCAGGTCACCGCCAGCACCGAGTCGAGCCTGCTCAACCGGTCCGCCCGTGGTGACATCAAGGGACTCGCGGTGTTCTCGCAGTCCCCCGACTTCATCAAGCTCGTCGCCCGTTCCGGCATCACCGACGTCGCCGGCATCAAGAAGTACGGCGTCGTGCCGGGCACCGTGAACGAGTACGCCACCAACAAGGTCCTCGACAACAAGGGCATCAGCCGCGACGCGGTCGAGTTCGTCAAGGCCTCACCCGCCGAGATGCCGGCGCTGTTGCAGCGCGGCGACATCGACGGCTACATCATGTGGGAGCCGTGGCCCTCGCGGGGTGTCGCCAACGGTGGCAAGGTGCTGCTGACCAGCGGTGACATCGGGTACGTCTACAACCTGGTGATCGGCGTCGACGGCGCCTGGTACGAGGCGAACAAGGAGACGGCCAAGAAGGTCGTCGACACCGTCGGCAAGGCGTGCGAGCAGCTCACCGCCGACCCGGCCAAGGCGGGCACGGTCACCGAGAAGGCGATCAAGGTGCCGGCGGCCGAGGCGCAGAACCTGCTCAAGGGCGTGCAGTGCCAGGTCCGGGACTTCACCGACGAGGACATCAAGCGCTACAACGAGATCGCCCAGTTCCAGCTGGACAACAAGATCGTGAACGAGAAGGTCGAGGCGGGGAACGTCATGGTCCGGGGGGTGGCGTGAACCGCTCCGGATCCCCGGTCTCGGTGCGCGACGTCGACATCCGGTTCGGCGACTTCGAGGCGGTCCGCGAGGCGAACCTCGACATCGCCGGTGGGGAGTTCGTCTGCCTGCTGGGTCCCAGCGGCTGCGGCAAGTCGACGCTGCTCAACGCGATCGCCGGCTTCGTCCGGCCGGCCGGCGGGGCGGTGACCTGCGCGGACGCGCAGGTCACCGGCCCCGACGTGTCGCGGGGCGTGGTGTTCCAGAGCGCCGAGGCCCTGTTCCCGTGGCTGACCGTGCGGCAGAACGTCGACTTCGGTCCGCGGATGCGGGGCGTGGGCAAGGCGCAGCGGGCCACCGCGGTCGACCGTTACCTGGCCATGGTCGGACTCAGCCACAGCGCCGACCGGTTCCCCGGCCAACTCTCCGGCGGCATGCGCCAGCGCGCGCAGTTGGCCCGGGTGCTCGCCAACGAGCCGTCGGTGGTGCTGATGGACGAGCCGTTCGGCGCGCTCGACGCGCAGACCCGGCTGGTGATGCAGGTCGAACTCGACCGGATCTGGCGGGAGACCGGCGCCACCATCGTGTTCGTCACCCACGACATCGGCGAGGCGATCCTGCTCGGCGACCGGATCGTCACGATGACCGCCGGCCCGTCCGCGGCGATCAAGAACGTCTACCCGTGCGACCTGCCCCGCCCGCGCGACCTGACCGACCCGGCGAGCGCCGCGCTCTTCCGCCTGCTGCGCGAGGACATCGGCGCCGAGGTGGCCCGGACGTTGCAGGCCCAGGGGCTGGACGACGGGCACGACGGCCGGCCCACCGGCGGCGACAGGGAGGCGTGACCATGAGCGTGGACGTACGTACGGTGGCGGAGCGGACCGGTCGGGACACTCCCGGTCCGGCCCGCCGGCGCCGGCCCGGGCCCCGGCTGACCCGGGTCGGGCTGTCGGTCCTGTCGGTGGTGCTCGGCGTCGTCGTCTGGGACCTGGTCAGCCGCAACTACACCGCCTTCTTCCTGCCGTCGCCGCTGCTCACCTGGCGGGGCGCGGTCGACCTGGTCCAGGACGGCACGCTGTGGAGCTCGGTGAGCGCCTCGTCCACCCGGATCCTGACCGGCTGGGCGCTCGGTGTGGTGATCGGCGTACCGGTCGGGCTGCTCATGGGCTGCGTGCCGTGGCTGCGGCTGATGGTGGACCCGTACATCCAGTTCTTCCGGTTCGTGCCGCCGATCGCCTTCGTCACGCTGGCGATCATCTGGCTCGGCCCGGGCGAGGCGTCGAAGATCGCGCTGATCTTCTACACCACCGTCTTCATCGTCGCGTTGAACACCCTCGCGGGGGTCCTGTCGGTCGACGAGCTGCGGCTGCGGGCCGCGCGGGCGCTCGGCGCCAACCCGGCCCGCACCCTGGTCTCGGTGGTGCTGCCGTCGACCGTCCCGCACGTCGTCACCGGCGCGCGGCTGGCCATGGGCAACTCGTTCCTGACGATCGTCTCCGCCGAGATCGTGGCGGCGCAGAGCGGCCTCGGCTCGCTCATCTGGACCGCCCGCAACTACGCCAAGACGGAGTGGGTCTTCGTCGGCATCATCGCCCTGGGCCTGCTCGGCTACCTCTTCGACTGGATCCTGCGGGCCGTCACCAGCAGGACCCTGCGCCGCTACGGCGTCACCTTCTGATCCGACCGACCGTGCCGGCGGCCCGACGGCCGCCCGGGTCCGCGCGCCCACCACTAGCGAAAGGCTCGCCATGCTGTGCATCGGCGTCGACATCGGTGGCACCTTCACCGACGTCATCGTGTACGAGCCGGCCACCGCCCGGCTCGCCGAGGCCAAGACCCTGTCCACGCCGGACGACCCGGCCGCGGCCATCTTCGAGGGCCTGGCCAAGCTCGGCGTCCGCCTCGACGAGGTCGACCGCTTCGTCCACGGCACCACCCGGGTGACAAACGCGCTGCTGGAGGGCTCCGGCGAGCCGGTGAGCGTGGTGGCCACGGAGGGCTTCCGGGACGTCCTGGAGATGGGGCTGGGGCACCGGCCGCAGCTCTACAGCGTCAAGGAGGCGGCGCGCCCGCCGTTGGCCCCGCGCCGGCTGCGGCACGTGCTGCGGGAGCGTATCGGCGCCGACGGCAGCGTCGTCCGCCCGGTCGACCCCGCCGACCTCGACGCCGTGCTGGACCGGGTGGCCGCCGCCGGCCCGACGGCGGTCGCCGTCTGCCTGCTGCACTCCTACCGCAACCCGGCGCACGAACGGGCCGCCGCCGCCCGGCTCGCCGAGCGTCACCCCGGCCTGGTCTGCACGATCTCCTCGGACGTGGTGCCGGAGCAGGGCGAGTACGAGCGGTTCGCGACCACCGTGCTCAACGCGAGCGTCCGGTCGACGGTCGCCGACTACCTGCGCGGGCTCGGCACCGCGCTCGCGGACGGCGGCTACGCCCAGCCGCTGTCGATCATGACCAGCAGCGGCGGGGTCGTCTCCACCGACGAGGCCGGCCGGCTGCCGATCAACCTGGCGCTGTCCGGCCCGGCCGGCGGGGTCGCCGCCAGCGTCCACGTCGCCGGGCTGGCCGGCTACCCGAACGTGATCACCTGCGACATCGGCGGCACCAGCACCGACGTCTGCCTGATCAAGAACGGCGCCCCGTTGATGACCAACGACGGGAAGATCGCCGGCTACCCGAACCGCACCTTCCAGGTCGAGATCAACACGATCGGCGCCGGCGGCGGCTCGATCGCCTGGCGCGACCTCGGCGGGGAACTGCGGATCGGGCCGCGCAGCGCCGGCTCGACCCCCGGCCCGGCCGCGTACGGCCGGGGCGGCACCGAGCCGACGACCACCGACGCGCACCTGGTCGTCGGTCACCTCGACCCGCAGGAGAGCCTCGGCGGCGAGGTACGCCTCGACGTCGCCGCCGCCCGCGCGGCGATGAGCCGGCTGGCCGGCGAGTTCGGCCTCGACGACCTGGAGCTGGCGCACGGCATCCTCACCATCGCCACCGTCAAGATGACGAGCGCGATCAAGGAGATCTCCGTCGCCTGCGGCCACGACCCGCGCGACTTCGTGCTGATGCCGTTCGGCGGCGCGGGCCCGATGCACGCCACCGCGCTCGCCGACGAGCTGGGCATCCGCCGGGTGCTGGTGCCGCCGGTGCCGGGCAACTTCTCCGCGCTCGGCTTCGTCACCGCCCAGGCCCGCCACGACTACGTGCGGACGGTGCTGGTCCCGGCCGACGAGACCGGGCTGGCCGCCGTCCGCGACGCCGTGGCCGAGCTGCGCGACACGGCGCGGGCCCAGCTCAAGGCCGAGGACGGGGTCGAACCCGACGAGGTCACGTTCGGCCTGTCGGTCGGCATGCGGTTCCGGGGCCAGTCGTTCGACCTGGCCGTGCCCGTCCCCGACGTGCCGGCGACCGCCGAGGAGCTGGTGGAGGCGTTCCACGCCGCCTACGCCGAGCGGTACGCGTACGCCCGGTCCGGGCACCCCGCCGAGATCGTCAACTGCCGGCTGACCGCGTTCGGCCCGCGACCCGCCGTACGCTTCGCGCCCCCGGCGGGCGCGTCGTCGGAGCCGGGGCGCACCCGGATCTACGGCGCGGACGGCTGGGTCGACGCCACCGTCCGGCGGCGCGTCGAGCTGGCCCCCGGCTGCGCGGTGCCCGGCCCGGCGGTGGTCCGCGAGAACGGCAGCACGACCGTGGTCGGCGCCGGGTGGACCGCGACCGTCGACGACCACGGAAACCTGCTGCTCGTCAAGGAGTGATCCGGTGATCCCGCCCGCCTTCGACGCCACCGTCCTGGACCGCGCCGCCCAGGCACCGGACCGTCCGTTGTACGTCTTCGACGACTGGGACCGACCGGTGTCGGCCGGCGAGTTCGCCGACCTCGCCGGTCGGGGCGCGGGGGTGCTCGCCGCGCTCGGGGTCGGTCGCGGCGACCGGGTCGCGGTGTGGGCCGAGAACGGCCTCGGCTGGCTGGTCCTGCTGGCCGCCGCGGCCTGGCGGGGCGCCGCGCTGGTGACCCTGCATCCGGCCCTGACCGCGGCGGAACTCACCGCGGCGCTGGCCCGCAGCCGCCCCCGCCGGCTCTTCGTCGCCGACCGGGTGCGGGACCGCGACGGCGGGGCCACCGCCGCGCGGGCGGTCGCCGCCCTGCCGCCGGACGCCCGCCCGGACGGCTGGCACACGTTCGGCGACGACCTGTCCGGGTTGCCCGGCTGGGCCGGCCCGGCGCCGGCCCCGGCCGGACACCCCGACGCGACCCTGAACATCCAGTTCACCTCGGGCTCGACCGGCCCGGCCAAGATGGTGGCGCTCAGCGCCCGCAACCTGGTCGCCAACGCCCGCTGGACGGCCGACGCCGCCCGGCTCGGCGCTGACGACCGGATCGCCTCGCCGCTGCCCCTGGCGCACGCGGCCGGCCTCGGCAGCGGCGCCGTGCTGGCGCTTGTCACCGGGGCGCTGTGGGTGTCGGTCCGCCGGTTCCGCTCCGAGCCGGTGCTGGCCCAGATCGCCCGGCACCGGTGCACCGTGCTCCAGGCCGTGCCGACGATGGCGACGATGCTCGCCGACACCGTCGAGCCCGCGCCCGAGCGCTTCGACCTGTCCTCGCTGCGGGTCGGCTTCCTCGGCGGCGCCGCGTGCGCGCCGGCGCTGCTCGCCCGGACCCGGCGGGTGTTCGGGCTGGACCGGATCGCGGTGATCTACGGGCAGACCGAGGCCGGGCCGACGATAAGCGTCGACCCCGGGGACGGAAGCTGCGGCCCGCCCGGCGACACCGTCGGCCGGATCGTGCCGGACCTGTGCGCCGTCGTCGTCGCGCCGGGCACCCGGACCGAACTGCCCGCCGGCCAGCCCGGCGAGCTGCTGGTACGCGGCGAGTCGGTGACCGCCGGCTACCTCGACGACCCGGTCGCCACCCGGGCCGCGCTCACCGACGACGGGTGGCTGCGTACCGGTGACCTGGGCGCGCTCGACGGCGACCGGGTCCTCACCCTCACCGGCCGGGTCAAGGAACTGATCATCCGGGGCGGCGAGAACGTCAGCCCGGCCGAGGTGGAGGCGGCGCTGCTCGACGACCCGACGGTCGCCCAGGTGTGTGTGCTCGGGGTGCCGTCGCCGCGGTGGGGCGAGGAGGTCGGCGTGCTCGTCGTCGCCGCCGCGGGCGCCGAGGCCGACCCCGACCGGCTCGCCGCGACCGCCGCCGCCCGACTGGCCCGGCACAAGGTGCCGACGCTGATCCGCACGGTGCCGGGCCTGCCGTTGCTGCCGTCCGGCAAGGTCGACAGGCGCGCCGCGCTCGGCCTGCTCACCGGTGAGGAGGAGCGCTGATGCAACTCGGCTCGTGTTTCCTGGACTCGTTGACCGTCACCAGCTTCTTCGGCAACGCCGAGATGCGGGGGGTCTTCAACGACCGTCAGCTCATGCAGTCCTGGCTCGACGTCGAGGCGGCCCTGGCCCGCGCCCAGGCCGGCCTCGGCGTCATCCCGTCGACCGCGGCCCGGGCCATCACCGACGCGGCCCGGCTCGACCGGCTCGACACGGCGGTGCTCGCCGCCGACGCCGCGGACACCGTGCACCCGCTGGTGCCGCTGGTCCGGGCGCTGACCGCCGCGTGCTCCGACGACGCCGGCCGTTACGTCCACCTCGGCGCGACCACCCAGGACGTGATGGACACCGGGTTCGTGCTGCGGGCCCGGGCCGGCCTGGACATCGTCGCGCGCCAGGTCGACGAGCTGGTGCGCATCCTGCGCCGGTTGGCGCTGCGGCACCGGGCCACCCCGATGCCGGCCCGCACCCACGGCCAGCAGGCGCTGCCGACCACGTTCGGGCTGCGCTGCGCGGTGTGGCAGAGCGAGCTGCAACGGCACCGGGCGCGGCTGGCCCAGATGCGGGCCCGGCTGCTCGTGACGAGCATGGGCGGAGCCGCCGGCACGATGGCCGGCTACGGCCCGCAGGCGTTCGCCCTGGAACGCGCGGTGGCCGACGAACTCGGCCTCGGCGTCGCGGACACCCCGTGGCACGCCACGTCGGACCGGTTCGCCGAGTGCCTGATGGTCCTCGGGCTGGTCGCCGCCAGCGCCGAGAAGCTGGCCCGGGAGGTCTACTTCCTCGGGCGCACCGAGGTCGGTGAGGCGTACGAGCCGCAGCGCGCCACCCAGGTCGGCAGCAGCACGATGCCGCACAAGCGCAACCCGATCCGGTGCGAGGCGGTGATCGCCGCCGCCGGCACGCTGCGCGCGCAGGTGCCGCTGGCGTTGCAGACCATGGTCGCCCAGGACGACCGCGACATGGGCGTCGGCATGACGCTGTGGAAGCTGCTGCCGGAGTGCTTCATCCTCATCGGCGGCGCGCTGGAACGGCTGGTCGAGGTCTTCGGCGACCTCGGCGTCAACCCGGACCGGATGCGGTCCAACCTGGACCTCACCGGCGGGCTGGTGCTCTCCGAGGCGGTCATGCTCCGCCTCGCCGAGCCACTCGGCCGGGAACAGGCCCACCACCTGGTGATGCGGATCGTCCGCGACAGCCTGGAACAGAACCGGCCGTTCGCCGACGTGCTGCGCGCCGACCCGCAGGTGGCCGCCGCCCTGCCCGGCGCCGACCTGGCCGGGCTGCTCGACCCGCTG
This sequence comes from Micromonospora sp. WMMD1128, assembly GCF_027497235.1. NCBI lineage: Bacteria > Bacillati > Actinomycetota > Actinomycetes > Micromonosporales > Micromonosporaceae > Micromonospora > Micromonospora sp. WMMD1128. Next base: position 3,682,045 of record NZ_CP114902.1, on the reverse strand, counting down.
TCGTACGTCGGGCACGCCGCCGCGCTCGTCGACCGGGCCCTTCTGACCTCGGAGTCACCATGACCATGACCACTGACCAGTCCGTGCTGGTGGACCACTCCGGGCGACTGGCCCGGGTGACGTTGAACCGGCCGTCCCGCCGCAACAGCTTCGACCTCGCCATGCTCGCCCGTTTCGAGGACGTGCTGCACGACCTCGGCCGGGACCGCACCGTCGAGGTGGTGGTGCTGACCGGCGCGGGGACGGCGTTCTGCGCCGGCACCGACCTGCGGGAGTTGGCCGGGCTCGACGCCGGGACCACCATGCACGTGCAGCGCCGCACCGCCGAACTCGTCGAACGCTGGTATCGGTTGGAGCAGACCACGGTCGCCGCCTTCAACGGGCCGGCGATCGGCTCGGGCGCCGTGCTCGGGCTCGCCTCCGACCTGCGGGTGGCCGCCGACAGCACGTTCTTCACCTTCCCCGAGGTGACCTTCGGCATCCCGTTGACCTGGAGCGGCATGGCGATCCTCGCCGACCTGGTCGGCGCGGACCTGGCCAAGCGCTGGCTGCTGCTCGGCGAGCGGGTCGAACCCGCCGAACTGCTTGACCTGCGCCTGGTCACCGGCGTGGTCGACGCCGGCGGGCTGCCGGACGCCGTCGACCGCATCACGGACCGGCTGCTCGCCACCTCGCCGGTCGGCCGGTCGATGACCAAACGCGCCGCCCGGCTGGCCGGCCCGCGGTTCGACGCGGTGGCGAACGACTCCTACCTCGGCGCGTTGAGCGTGGCGCTGCGCCCGCCGGGCGACTACCTCGACGGGGGTGCGCGGTGAAGGTCTTCGAGGCGATCGCCGACGCCGTCGTCGCGCACGGCGTCGACACCGTGTTCGGCCTGCTCGGCGACGCCAACATGTTCCTCGTCGCCGACCTGGTGCAGCGGCACGGCGTGCGCTTCGTCGCGGCCCGCAACGAGAACGCCGCGGTGATGATGGCCGACGGGTACGCCCGCAGCACCGGCCGGTGCGCGGTCGCCACGGTCACCCAGGGGCCGGGGCTGGCGGTGGCCGGCGCGGCGTTGACCATCGCCCGGCAGGCCCGCACCCCGCTGGTCCTGATCGCCGGCGACACCCCGCCCGGCGACCCGCTGCACGTGCAGCACTTCGACCAGCAGCCGTACGCGCTGGCGACCGCCGGCACGTTCGTACCGGTGGCCGCCGCCCCGACCGCCGTACGCGACGTCGGGTTGGCCTTCCGGGCGGCCCGCGAGCGGCCCGGCCCGGTCGTGCTGAACGTGCCGATCGACCTGGCCGACGCGCCGGCGCCACCCGGCCCGGTGCTCGCGCCGCCGGTGGCGCCCCGCGCGCCGCGCCCGCTCGTGCCGGATCCGGCCGACGTCGAGGCGCTGGCGCGACGGCTGCGGTCGGCGCACCGCCCGGTGCTGCTCGCCGGCCGGGGCGCCGAACCGTCCGCCGCCGCGATCCGGGAACTCGCCGACCGCAGTGGGGCCCTGCTCGCCACCACGCTGATGGCCGCCGGCCTGTTCACCGGGCACCCGTACGACCTCGGGGTGGCCGGGGGGCTGTCCCGGCCGCTGACCCGGCGGACCCTGGCCGGGGCGGACCTGGTGGTGACGTTCGGCGCCGGGCTCAACCGGTGGACCGCCGACCACGGCGCGCTCTTCCCGGACGCGGTGGTGGTCGGCGTGGACGTCGATCCGGCGGCGATCGGGGCCCGCTGGCCGGTGGCCGCCGGGGTGGTCGGCGACGCGGGGGAGACGGCCCGGGCGATGTCGGCGGCGCTGACGCCGGTGGCGCGGCCGGAGTGGCGCAGCCCGGACCTGGCCGCCGAACTGGCGGTCGCCGACCCGTTCGCGGGCCTGGACATCGGGTCCCGGCCGGGCCGGATCGATCCCCGGGAATTCATCCGGATCTGCGCCGAGCGCCTGCCGCGCGAGCGGACCACAGTGGTCGGCGTCGGTCACTTCGGCGGCTGGCCCAACCTGCTGCTCGACTCGGCCGCGACCGACAGGTCGTTCCTCGCGCCGTGGGAGTTCGGCAGCATCGGCGTGGGGCTGCCGTTCGCGGTGGGCGCCGCCGTGGGCCGGCCCGACCGGCCGGTGGTCGCCTTCGAGGGCGACGGCAGCCTGCTCACCGGGCTCGGCGAGCTGGACACCCTGGCCCGGGTCGGCGCGCCGGTGCTGCTGGTGCTGCTCGACGACGCCGCTTACGGCGCGGAGGTGCGCAAGCTGGCCCCGCGCGGGGTGGACCCGGCGCTGGCCCGTTTCCCCGCGCGGGACCTCGCGGCGGTGGCCCGCGCGCTCGGGCTGCCGGCGTGGACGGTCACCGACCCGGCGGGCGCGCGGGCGGCCTTCGACGAGGTGCTGCCGCTGGCCGGGCCGGCGGTGCTGCACGTGCGGATCCGCCCCGACGTGGTGCAGGAGAAGTTTTGACCGCCCCAGCCGCCCCGGCGACCGTCTCAGTCGCCCCAGACGTCGCCGAAGCCGTGGCCGAGCTGGTGGGACAGCTCGTCGGCGGTCCGGCGGGCCGCCGCGGCCAGTTCCGCCACCCGGGTCTCGTCGAGCCGGAAGATCGGGCCGGAGATGCTTATCGCGCCGGTGACCCGGCCGTGGCGGTCGCGGACCGGGGCGGCCACGACCCGCAGCCCCTCCTCGCTCTCCTGGTCGTTGAGCGCCCAGCCCTGCTGCCGGACGGTCGCCATCCGGGCCACGAACGTGTCCAGGTCGGTGATGGTGTTGCCGGTCAGGGCCGTGAACGGCGCGGTGGCGAGCATGGCCCGCAGCGCCGCCTCGTCGGAGTCGATCAGCAGGGCCTTGCCGGCGGCGCTGCACCACAGCGGGATGCGCCGGCCGAGCCGGGAGACGAGCTGGAGGTTGCGGGTGCCCTGCACGACGTGCAGCGAGATCGCGTCGAGGCCCTCCCGGACCGACAGGTTGACGCTCTCGCCCTCCTCCTCGGCCAGCCGGTGCACCAGCGGGCGGGCGACGGTGTGCAGGTCGAGGCCGGCGAGGTAGCGCGCGCCGAGCTCGAACACGGTGACCCCGAGCCGGTAGTTCCCGTTCTCCTCGTTGCGGTGCAGGAAACCGGCGTCGGCGAGCGCGCGGAACAGCCGGCTGGCGGTCGACTTGTGCAGGCCGAGTTCCCGGCTGACGTCGCTGACCTTGCGTTCGGCCTCGGTGCCGCGGAAGGCGAGCAGCACGCTGAGCGCGCGGTCCAGCGCCTGCGTGCCGGACTCGCGGGGGAGCGGCCCGGCGTCCGGGCCGGCGTCAGTGGCGTACGACATCTTGCTTCCCACCTTCTCGGTTGCTAGGTTTCATAATATAACTCTAGGACCACATTATGGTCCAGCCCGATGGTCCAGCCCGATGGTCCCAGCCCGGCAGCGAACCGGAACCAGTGAGGCATTCGCATGACTGTGAACCCGATCGACCTGGAAGTCGTCACCGAAGGTCTCATCTCGATCGTCCGGGAGATGCGACAGACGATCTTCCGCACGGCGCACTCGCCGGTGATCGCCGACGCGCAGGACTTCTCGTGCGCGCTGTTCGACCCGCAGGGGCAGATGGTCGCCCAGGGCCGGGACATGCCCGGTCACGTCATCGCCATGCCGGCCTCGGTCGCCGAGATCTTCGCCGACTTCGCCGACGAGATGCGCCCCGGCGACCTCTACATCGTCAACGACCCCTACCGCGGCGGCAGCCACCTCAACGACGTGACCCTGATCAGCCCGGTCTTCGTCGACGGGAAGCTCTTCCTCTTCCCCTGCGTGCGCATGCACTGGGCGGACATCGGCGGCATGACCCCGGGCAGCGTCTCCGGCCAGGCCACCGAGATCCTCCAGGAGGGGCTGCGGATCCCGCCGATCAGGCTGATCGAACAGGGCCGGCCCAACCGGGCCGCGTTCGACATCGTCTTCGCCAACGTGCGGATGGCCGAGGAACGCCGCGGCGACCTCGAATCCAGCATCGCCGCCTGCCACACCGCCGAACGGCGGCTGCGCGAACTCGTCGCCCGCCACGGCGCCGATTTGATCGGCGAATCCGTCGCCGCCAACATGGACCGCACCGAGCAGCGGCTGCGCGACATGATCCGGGCCCTGCCCGACGGCACCTACCACTACGAGGACTACCTCGACCTCTACACCGACGGGGACTACGACGCCGCCATCGTGCGGTGCCGGCTCACCGTCGACGGCGACGAGATCGAGGCCGACTTCCGCGGCTCGTCGAAACAGGTGGCGGCCGTGGTGAACTCCTCCCGCGCGATGACCGTCGCGGGCGTCTTCATCGCGGTCAAGTCGGCACTGGACCCCGGCGGCCTGGTCAACCACGGCGCGTTCCGGCCGCTGCGGGTGCTCACCGAGCCGGGCACCGTCGCGCACGTCAGCTATCCGGCCCCGGCCAACGCGCACAGCGAGGTCCGCAAGCGGGTCATCTCGGCCGTCATGGCCGCCCTCAGCCAGGTCGCGCCCGACCTCATCGCCGCCGACCAGTTCGGCACCACCTTCCAGAACCTCATCGGCGGCGTCGACGAGCACACCGGACGGCCCTACCTTTACTACGACTACCCGGCGGGTGGCAACGGCGGGTTCCTCGAATCCGACGGACCGAGCGCGATGAACCCCGTCGACCTCGGCGACATCTCCACCATCCAGTCCGTCGAACGGCTGGAGACCGAGATCCCGATCCTCGTCGAGGCGTGCGAGCTGCGCGTCGGTTCCTGCGGCGACGGGGTACGCCGCGGCGGGCTCGGCAGCCGCCGGGAGACCCGCCTGCTCGCAAGCGGCGGCGCGTACTCGGTGCAGACCGACCGGACCACGGTCCCGCCGTACGGGCTGCGGCACGGCGGGCCCGGCGCGCCCACCGTGACCCACATCCGGCGGCCCGACGGCGAGCGCGTCGACTTCGCCACCCCCGGCAAGGTCGCCGGTTTCCCGATGCGCGCCGGTGACGTGCTGGTGATGGAGTCGGCCGGCGGCGGGGGCTGGGGCGACCCGCTGGAGCGGCTGCCCGAGGACGTGGCCGAGGACGTCGCCCAGGAATACCTGACCGCCGCCGAGGCCGAGCGGCGCTACGGCGTCGTGCTCGACCCGGCCGGCCACGTCGACGCGACCGCGACCACCGCCCGCCGGGCGCGGCTGCGCGAGGAACGGCGCTGGCTGCGCACCACGGTCACCGCCCACCCGGCCTACACCGGTCGGCGCGGGCAGCGGCGGCTGGCGTACGTGGCCCCCGGCAGCGGCCTCGCCGAGGACACCCTCGTCGAGGTCCACGGTGGACATCCGGCCCCGCTGCGGGCCTGGATCCGGCACGACGCGGCCCTGGCCGCGGATGAACTCGCCCTCGACGACGACGGGCTCCAGATTCTCGGCACCGCCCCGCACGACCGTTCCTACGTGCGGGTGCTCGCCGGGGGAGGACGGTCATGAGCAAGGTATTCCGGGTGCCGCTGGCACCGGCCCGCGGCGGCGCCACCACCGCCCCCCGGGCCCCGCAGCCGACCACCACCGCGCCGCCACGGTGCGGCATCGTCGCCGGCTGCCTCAGCCCGCACCCCCCACACCTGATCTACGGCGAGAACCCGCCGCAGAACGAGCCCCGGTCCACCGGCGGGTGGGAGACGCTGCGCTGGGCGTACGAGCGACTGCGGGCCCGCATCCGCGAGGTGCACAAGCCCGACGTGCTCATCGTCCACGCCCCGCACTGGATCACCATGGTCGGCCACCACGTCAACTGCGTGCCGAACCCGCGCGGCATCTCCGTCGAGCCGATCTTCCCGCACCTGTTCCGCTACCGTTACGACTTCCGCAGCGACGTCGAACTCGGCGAGGCGATCGCCGCGGAGGCCAGCGGGCTCGGGCTGGTCACCCGCACGATGCGGGACCCCCGGGTACGCGTCGACTACGCCACCATCGGCGCCCTGCACCTGGCGAACCCGGCCTGGGACATCCCGGTGGTGTCGCTGTCGGCGAACAACAACCCGTACTTCTACTCCGACGCGTCGCTGGAGGAGATGGAGGTGCTGGGCGAGGCCACCCGGCGGGCCGTCGAGGCCACCGGGCGGCGGGCCGTGCTGCTCGCCTCCAACTCGCTGTCGCACCTGCACTGGCACGAGGAACCCGAACTGCCCGAGGACATGGAACGGGAACACCCGTACAACAACCACCAGTACCGGTGGGACATGAAGCTGCTGGAGGCGATCCGGCGCGGGCCGACCGCGCCGCTGCGCGAACTCATCGTCGAACACATCGAGGCGACCGCCTCGGAGACCAAGGCCGGCAGCCTCACCTGGATGCTCGCCGCGATGGGCTGGCCGAAGGTCGCCGGCGACGTGCTCGGCTACGGCACGATCATCGGCACCGGCAACGCGGTGGTGGAGTGGCTGCCCGAGGGGAGCCACCATGGCTGACCGGACCGGGATCGTCGCCGGGGCGCTGCTGCCCGGCATGCCGCACCTGCTCGCCGACGACCCCGCGCCGAGCTGGTCGGCGCTCGCCGACGGGGCCCGCGACGTCGGCGCCCGGCTGCGCCGCCTCGACCCCGACGTGGTGCTGCTGCTGTCGACCCAGTGGTTCACCGTCCTCGGCCACCAGTTCCAGTGCGACCCCAACCCGCGCGGCCAGCACGTCGACGAGAACTGGTACGCCTACGACTACGGCGTGCTCGACTACGACCTGCGGTTCGACGTCGACTTCACCGAACGCTGGGCCGACCGGGTCCAGGCCGGCGGGTTGCAGGCCCGGCGGACCCGCTACGAGGGGTTCCCGATCGACGCCGGCACCATCGTCACCTCCGCGCTGCTCGACCCGGAGCGCAAGCTCCGCTGGGCGCAGGTCTCCTGCAACCTCTACGCCGACGCCGGGACGCTCGCCGAGGTGGGCCGGGCCGGCGCCGCCGCCGCGCGCGACGCCGGCCTGCGCGCCGCCGTCGTCGTGGTGACCGGGATGTCCTCCGGGCTCCTCCAACAGTGGATCGAGCCCGGCCAGGACCGCATCGGCGAACCCGGCCACGAGCAGTGGAACACCCGCATCATCGACCTGCTCACCAGCGGCAAGGTCGACGAGGCGCTCGCCGTGCGGGAGGACTTCGCCCGGCAGGCGCAGGCCGACAGCCAGTTCCGGGCCTTGGCCTTCGCCGCCGGCGCGAACGCGGCCACCGGCCCGGCTCACCTGCACGCCTACGGCCCGATCTGGGGCACCGGCGGCGCAGTCCTGTCCTGGAACCTGACCGACCACTAGAGGAGAGACCATGCGGAACATGGCCGTGGGCTTCGTCGAAGCCGAAGGCTTCACCCCCGTCTTCGACGCCGTCGACGCGATGGTGAAGGCCACCGAGGTCGAGGTGACCAAGGTCGTCCGGCTCGGCGGCGGCATCGTCGCCGTCGCCGTACGCGGTGACCTCGCGACCGTCGAGGAAGCCGTCGACATCGGTGAGGAGACCGCGCGGGCCAAGAGCCGCTCGGTGCGATCGATCGTCTTCGCGAGCCCCTGCGACGCCGTCAGCGCGCTGGCGGCCGACCCCCAACTCGTCGGCAACTGACGCCCGGACAGGAGAACCAGACATGTCGTCCGACATCGCTATCGGAATCATCGAGACCCGCGGCATCGTGGCCCTTTCGGCGGGCATCGAAGCCATGATCAAGACTGCCGACGTCAGGTGTGTCGGCGTCGAACGGGTCACCAGCGGCTACCTCGCCGCCGCCGTACGTGGCACCCTCGCCGCCGTCCGGCAGGCCGTCTCGGCCGGCGAGGCCGCCGTCAAGGCCCACGGCGAGCTGCGCAGCTCGCAGATCTACCCCAAGCCGCACCCGACCACCGCGGCGCTGCTGGACGGCCCGGAGACCGCCCGGATCCGCGAGGTCATGGCCGCCCTGCGCGGAGAAGGCTGATGGTGCTCGGCGAGGTCGTCGGCAAGGTGTGGGCGGACCGCATCCTGACCCCGCTCCAGGGCCGGCGGCTCGTCCTGGTCCGGGTCCGGCCCGACGGCCCCGACCTGGTCGCCGTCGATCCGCTGAACGTCGGTGTCGGCACCACCGTCCTGGTCGTCACCGACGAGGCAGCCGCCGCGGTGGCCGGTGAGACCACTGTCGACGCCGCGGTCGTCGCCCTGATCGCCGACCCCGACGCCACCGACTCCGCGCCCACCACCGCCTGACGAGAGGTGCCCCTGATGACCGACGGGCTCTGGTCCCCGAGCCTGCTCGCCGGCCGGCCGGCCGGCGAGCCGACCGTGCTGCCGAACTTCGTCGACGGCGAGTTCGACACGTCCGGCGCGCGCTTCCCCAAGGTCTCGCCGGTCACCGGCGACACCATCCGCCACGTCGCCGAGGCCGACGAGTCCACCGTGGACGCGGCGGTGGCCGCGGCGCGGTCGGCGGTGCGCGGGCCGTGGGGCCGGATGGGTGAGCGGGACCGCGCCGCGGTCCTGTACCGGGTCGCCGACGAACTGGAGCGCCGGTTCGAGGACCTGGTGGCGGCCGAGGTCGGTGACACCGGCAAGTCGATCTCGCAGGCCCGGACCCTCGACATCCCGCGCGGCGCGGCCAACTTCCGGGCCTTCGCCGAGATCGTGGCGACCGCGCCGACGGAGTCGTTCACCACCGCCACGCCGACCGGCGGGCGGGCGCTCAACTACGCGGTGCGCAAGCCGGTCGGGGTGGTCGCGGTGATCGTGCCGTGGAACCTGCCGCTGCTGCTGCTGACGTGGAAGGTCGCGCCGGCGCTCGCCTGCGGCAACGCGGTGGTGGTGAAGCCGTCGGAGGAGACGCCGTCGTCGGCCACGCTACTGGCCGAGGTGATGGCGGCGGCGGGCGTGCCCGACGGTGTCTTCAACGTGGTGCACGGGTTCGGGCCGGGCTCGGCCGGGGAGTTCCTCACCCGGCACCCGGGGGTGGACGCGATCACGTTCACCGGCGAGTCGGCCACCGGCGGGGCGATCATGCGGGCTGCGGCCGACGGGGTGAAGGCCGTGTCGTTCGAGCTGGGGGGCAAGAACGCCGGCCTGGTCTTCGCGGACGCGGACCTCGACGCCGCGGTCGAGGGCTCGGTCCGGTCGTCGTTCACCAACGGCGGTCAGGTCTGCCTGTGCACCGAGCGGCTGTTCGTGCAACGGCAGGTGTTCGACGAGTTCACCGCGCGGTTGGCGAAGCGGGCCGACGAGTTGACGTTCGGCTGGCCGGCCGACGAGGCCACGGTGAACATGCCGCTGATTTCGCACCAGCACCGGGAGAAGGTGCTCGGCTACTACGACCTGGCCCGCGCCGACGGCGCGACGGTGCTCGCCGGTGGCGGCGTACCCCGGTTCGACGACGCCCGCGACGGCGGCGCCTACGTCAAGCCGACGGTGTTGACCGGTCTGGCCCCCACCGCCCGGATCAACCGGGAGGAGGTCTTCGGCCCGGTGTGCCACGTGACGCCGTTCGACGACGAGGACGAGGCGTTCGCCCTGGCCAACGACAGCGAGTACGGGCTGGCCGGCACCGTCTGGACCCGGGACGTGGGCCGGGCGCACCGGGCCGGCGCCCGGCTGGAGGCCGGGATCGTGTGGGTGAACACGTGGTTCCTGCGGGATCTGCGCACCCCGTTCGGCGGGGTGAAGGCGTCAGGTGTCGGCCGGGAGGGCGGCGTCCACTCGCTGAACTTCTACTCCGAACTGACGAACGTCTGCGTGGACCTGTCATGAGCGACGTGGTTCGGGCCGCGGCGCTGCTCCGCGCCGCCCACGAGACCGGGCAGCCGGTCGCGCCGCTGCGCGGCGACCTGCTGCCGGTCGGTGACGTCGACGCGGCGTACCAGGTGCAGCGGGCGCAGGTCGCCGACTGGGAGGCCGCCGGCCGGCGGCGGGTCGGCGCGAAGATCGGCCTGACGTCGCGGGCGGTGCAGGAGGCGTTCGGCGTCCACCAGCCGGACTTCGGGGTGCTGTACGCGGACATGGCGGTCCCGGACGGCGACGAGATCGACCTCGGCCGGCTGGTGCAGCCCCGGGTGGAGGCCGAGGTGGCGTTCGTGCTCGGCGCGGACCTGCCCTTCGAGCAGCCGACCACCGCTGACGTGATCCGGGCGACCGACCACGTCCTGCCGGCGATCGAGGTCGTGGACTCCCGGATCGCGGACTGGGACATCTCGATCGTGGACACGGTCGCCGACAACGCCTCCTCGGGCCTGTTCGTCCTCGGCAACCAGCCGCGCGCGCTGTCGCAGGTCGACCTCCGGCTGGCCGGGATGGTGCTCGAACACGCGGGGGAGCCGGTGTCGGTCGGCGCCGGGGCGGCCTGTCTCGGCCATCCCGTGCACGCGGTCGTGTGGTTGGCCCGGAAGCTGGCCGCCGCGGGCACCCCGCTCGTCGCCGGTGACGTGGTGCTGTCCGGGGCGCTCGGGCCGATGGTGCCGGTCACCGCCGGCGCGGCGTACGAGGCACGTATCTCCGGTCTGGGTTCGGTCCGGGTCTGTTTCGGTGTGGGGGTGGGGCAGTGAGCACGGGTGTGGCGGTGATCGGGTCGGGGAACATCGGCACCGATCTGATGATCAAGGTGTTGCGGTTGTCGGAGTCGCTGCGGATGGTGGCGATGGTCGGGGTCGACCCCGCTTCCGACGGCCTCGCGCGGGCCCGCCGGCTCGGGGTGGCCACCACCGCCGACGGGATCGACGGGCTGCTGGCGATGCCGGAGTTCGCCGACGTGGCGGTGGTGTTCGACGCGACGTCGGCCGGAGCCCACCGCCGGCACGCCGCGCTGCTGCGCGAGCACGGCCGGCTGGTGGTCGACCTGACCCCGGCCGCGGTCGGCCCGTACGTGGTGCCGCCGGTCAACCTGGACGAGCACCTGGACGAGCCGAACGTGAACATGGTGACCTGCGGCGGCCAGGCGACCGTACCCGTCGTCGCTGCCGTCGGCCGGGTGACACCCGTGCGGTACGCGGAGATCGTCGCATCGATCGCGTCGCGCTCGGCGGGCCCGGGCACCCGGGCGAACATCGACGAGTTCACCGAGACCACGGCGCGGGCGATCGAGGTCGTCGGCGGCGCCCGCGCCGGCAAGGCGATCATCGTGCTGAACCCGGCGGAACCGCCGTTGCTGATGCGGGACACCGTCTACTGCCTGTGCCCCGACCCGGACGTCGACCGGGCGGCCGTCGCGGCGTCGGTCGAGGCGATGGTCGCCGACGTCGCCGGGTACGTGCCCGGCTACCGGCTCAAGCAGCAGGTGCAGTTCGACCCCGTGGACACCTACGTGCCGGCGCTCGGCGGCCGGTTCACCGGGGTGCAGGTGTCGGTGTTCCTGGAGGTGTCCGGGGCCGGGCACTACCTGCCGGCGTACGCCGGCAACCTGGACATCATGACGTCGGCCGCGTTGCGGACGGCGGAGCGGATGGTCGCACGACGCGCCGAGCGGGAGGTACCGGCATGACCGGGCTGTACATCCAGGACGTGACGCTGCGGGACGGCATGCACGCGGTGCGGCACCGGTTCACCGTCGACCAGGTCCGGTCGATCACCGCCGCGCTCGACGCGGCCGGAGTCGCGGCGATCGAGGTCGCGCACGGCGACGGGCTGGCCGGTTCGAGCGTGAACTACGGGCACGGGGCCGCCTCCGACGCGGACTGGATCGCGGCGGCGGCGGAGGCGGTCACCACCGCCCGGCTGACCACGCTCCTGCTGCCCGGCATCGGCACGATCGCCGACCTCAGGGCCGCCCGCGACCTCGGCGTGACGAGCGTGCGGATCGCCACGCACTGCACCGAGGCGGACATCTCCGCGCAGCACATCGGGTGGGCGCGCGACAACGGCATGGACGTGTCCGGGTTCCTGATGATGTCGCACATGAACGAGCCGGCGGCCCTGGCCGAGCAGGCGAAGCTGATGGAGTCCTACGGCGCGCACTGCGTCTACGTCACCGACTCCGGCGGCCGGCTGCTGACCCGGGACGTCGCCGAGCGGGTCGACGCGTACCGTCAGGTCCTCGACCCGGCGACGCAGATCGGCATCCACGCCCACCACAACCTGTCCCTCGGCGTGGCGAACAGCGTGGCGGCGGTCGAACACGGCACCGTCCGGGTCGACGCCAGCCTGGCCGGGCACGGCGCGGGCGCCGGGAACGCGCCCCTGGAGGTGTTCGTCGCCGTCGCCGAACTGCACGGCTGGGAGCACGGCTGCGACGTGTTCGCGTTGATGGACGCGGCCGACGACCTGGTGCGGCCGTTGCAGGACCGGCCGGTCCGGGTGGACCGGGAGACGCTCACCCTCGGCTACGCGGGGGTCTACTCCAGCTTCCTGCGGCACGCCGAATCGGCGTCGGAGCGCTACGGCGTGGACGTCCGCTCGATCCTTGTCGAACTCGGCCGCCGCCGCATGGTCGGCGGGCAGGAGGACATGATCGTCGACGTGGCCCTCGACCTGGCCACCGCCACCGCCCGGACCGGAGGGGACCGATGACCACCGTCGACCAGCTCGCCGCGCGTCTCGACGCGGCGGCGACCAGCCGGGTCGCGGTCCCGCAGCTCGGCGCCGACGTCGGCCTGGACGTGCCCACCGCCTACCAGGTGCAGGAGGCCGTCGTCGCGCGCCGGGTGGCCCGCGGCGAACGCCCGGTCGGGCTGAAGCTGGGGCTGACCAGCCGGGCCAAGATGGCGCAGATGGGCGTCGACGAGGTCATCTGGGGTCGCCTCACCGACGCCATGCGCATCCCCGACGGCGGCACGCTCCGGCTCGCCGACCACCTCCACCCGAAGGCGGAACCGGAGGTCGCCTTCCTCGTCGAGGGCGGCGCGATCACGGCGGTCGCGCCGGCGATCGAGGTCATCGACTCCCGGTACGTCGACTTCCGCTTCACGCTGCCCGAGGTCGTCGCCGACAACACCTCGGCGAGCGGCTTCGTGCTCGGCGCCTGGCAGCCGGTGCCGGCCGGGATCGACAACCTCGGCGTGCTGCTGGAGGTCGACGGACGCGCCGTCCAGGTCGGGTCGACGGCGGCCATCCTCGGCGATCCCCGGCGGGCCCTGCCCGACGCGGTCCGGCTCGCCGGCGCGTACGGCGTGGACCTGGCCGACGGCGCGGTCCTGCTCGCCGGCGCGGCCACCGCCGCCGTCCCGCTGCGCGGCAGCGCGCACGTCCGGGTCACCGTCGAGAAGCTCGGCACGGCGTCCCTGCGGGTCGGGTCGTGACCGGGCGGAGCGGGGCCGACCCGGGCGGGGTGGTGCCCGGCCTGGCCACGCCGCGCGGCCGGTTCCCGCACGTCCGGGTCGCCGGCGACCTGATCTTCGTCTCGGGTATTTCCAGCCGCCGGCCGGACAACAGCATCGCCGGCGCCCGGGTGGACCCGATGGGCGTCACCGACCTCGACATCCGGGCGCAGACCCGCGCCGTCCTCGACACCATCCGCGACATCCTGCGCTCCGTCGACGCCGACCTCGCCGATCTGGTCCAGGTCACCACCTATCTGGTCAACATGAACGACTTCGGCGGCTACAACGAGGTGTACGCCGAGTACTTCGACGAGACCGGCCCGACCCGCACCACTGTGGCGGTGCACCAGTTGCCGCACCCGCACCTGCTCATCGAGATCCAGGCGGTGGGGCACCGCCGCGCGAGCCGCTGACGGGGCCGCGCGCTCACACCTTGACAAGCTTCGATGTTAACGTGAACATTCGTTAACCGGCGTGTAACCACCGCCGAAGGCTGTTCGGCCACGTGAGCTGACGAGGTCGCTGGAGGTTTCCATGGCAGGAGCGGATCGGGCGTCGCGGTCGCGGGGCCGGCGGGTCGTGGCGGTGCTGGGTGCGGTGGGCCTGCTGCTGGGCGCGGGGGTGGCGTACGCGGTGCCGTCCGCCTCGGCGGCGACCGTGGACACGTCGGCGTCGTACGTGTTCGTGAACCGGCACAGCGGCAAGGCGATGGATCTCTACGACTGGTCCACGGCGGAGAACGCGCCGGTCAACCAGTGGACACGTAACGACCTCGCGGTGCAGCAGTGGCAGTTCGTCGACGCCGGTGGCGGGTTCTACAAGGTGCGGTCGCGGCACAGCGGGAAGGTGCTGGAGCTGCCGAACGGCAACGACGGCACCCAACTGGTGCAGTCCACCGACAGGTCGTCGGCGACCCAGCAGTTCCGGTTGCAGGACTCCGCCGGTGGGTTCGTACGGTTCGTGAACCGGCAGTGGAACAAGGTCATCGACGTGTGGGAGTGGTCGACGGCCGACGGCGGCCGGTTGGCCGGCTACTCCGATCTCGACGGCGCCAACCAGCAGTGGCAGCTGATCCGTCTCGGCGGCGGGACGCCGAGCACCCCGGCGCCGGCCTACCCGCAGCCGATGACGGTCTCCGGGGACGTCGGCGTCCACGACCCGACCGTGGTGAAACGACCCGACGGCACCTACCTCGTCGCGCACACCGGTGACAACATCGCCCTGAAGACCTCCACCGACCGGGTCACCTACCGCAACGCGGGCACCGTCTTCCCCGGCGGCGCGCCGTGGACCACCACCTACACCGGCGGCGCGCGCAACCTGTGGGCGCCGGACCTGTCCTACCGCAACGGGCGCTACTTCCTGTACTACTCGGCGTCGACCTTCGGCTCCAACCGTTCGGCGATCTTCCTGGCCACCAGCCCCACCGGCGCCTCCGGGAGCTGGACCAACGAGGGACTGGTCATCGAGTCGCGGACCTCGGACACCTTCAACGCCATCGACCCGAATCTGTTCGTGGACGACCAGGGCCGCCTGTGGCTCACCTTCGGCTCGTTCTGGTCCGGCATCAAGATGATTGAGATCGATCCGTCGACCGGACGCCGGCTCGGCAGCGCCATGCGCAGCCTCGCCGCCTACGGCCCCGGCATCGAGGCGCCAGTCCTGGTCAAGCGCGGCTCGTGGTACTACCTGTACGTCTCGTTCGACAGGTGCTGCCAGGGCGCCGCCAGCACCTACCGGGTCATGGTCGGTCGCTCGGCGAGCCCGACCGGGCCGTTCGTCGACCGCACCGGCCGGGACATGCTCTCCGGCGGAGGCACCCAGATCCTGGCCTCGCACGGCAGCGTGCACGGACCCGGCCACCAGGCGGTCCTCGCCGACACCGACGGCGACCTCCTCTTCTACCACTACTACGCCGACAACGGCACGTCGCTGCTCGGCGTCAACCGCCTCCGCTACGACGCCGACGCCTGGCCCTACGTCTCCTGATCCGGCTGGCCCGCCTCACGTTTCCGTCCCCCTTGGAGGGCCCATGCGGCTCCGACACCTTCTCCGAACGGCGGCGGTCGCCGACGCCCCGGCCCGCCGGCGCCCGCGGGCGATCCTGGCGGCGGTGCTCGCGGTGCTCGCCGCGTCCGCCGGTCTGCCGGTGGGCGGGCCGGCGCAGGCCGCGCCCGCGGTGAACTACACCAACCCGCTCGTCAACCAGCGGGCCGATCCACACATCGTCCGGCACACCGACGGCTACTACTACATGACCGCGACAGTGCCGCAGTACGACCGGATCGTGCTCCGGCGGGCCACCACCCTGCAAGGGCTGGCCACCGCCGCGGAGACGACGATCTGGCAACGCCACACCAGCGGGGAGATGGGCGCCCACATCTGGGCCCCGGAGATCCACTTCATCAACAACAGGTGGTACGTCTACTTCGCCGCCGGGCGGACCGACGACGTGTGGCGGATCCGGATGTATGTGCTGGAGAACGGAAGCGCGAACCCGATGTCCGGCGGGTGGACCGAACGCGGCCGGATCACCACGCCGTGGGACACGTTCAGCCTGGACGCCTCCACGTTCGTGGTCGGCGGGGTGCGCTACCTGACCTGGGCCCAGCAGGAGCCCGGCATCTCCACCAACTCCAACGTCTACCTCGCCCGGATGGGCGCCAACCCGTGGCAGATCACCGGCCCGGTCACCCGGCTGGTGGTGCCGACGTACGACTGGGAGACCCGCGGTTACCGGGTGGCCGAGGGCCCGACGGTGATCCAGCGCGACGGCCGGGTGTTCCTCACCTACTCGGCCAGCGCCACCGACGCCAACTACTGCCTCGGCCTGCTGAGCGCGTCCGCCGGCGCGAACCTGCTCGACGCCGCCGCCTGGCGCAAGAGCCCGACCCCGGTGTTCGCCAGCAACGCGGCCACCGGGCAGTACGGCCCCGGACACAACTCCTTCACCGTGTCCGAGGACGGGCAGAGCGACATCCTGGTCTACCACGACCGCAACTACCGGGACATCACCGGCGACCCGCTCAACGACCCGAACCGCCGGACCCGGATCCAGAAGCTCTACTGGAACGCCGACGGCACCCCGAACTTCGGCATCCCGGTGGCCGACGGGGCCACGCCGGTCCGGCTGCGGGCACACGACCTGACCGACAGCTACGTCCGTCACTACGACTATCGCGCCCGGATCGAGCCGAACGTGACGAACCTGGCCGACTCGCAGTTCCGCATCGTCCCCGGTCTCGCCGGCGGAGGGACGGTGTCGTGGGAGTCGACCAACTTCCCCGGCTACTTCCTGCGCCACCGCGGCTTCGCCCTCTACGTCGAACGCGACGACGGGTCGACCCTGTTCGACGGCGACGCGAGTTTCCACCGGCGGGGCGGCCTGGCCGACAGCACCGGAATCTCCCTGGAGTCGCAGAACTACCCCGGACGGTACGTCCGCCACCGCGACGGCCTGCTCTACGTGGAGACGGTCACCTCGACCGCCGACCGCGCCTCGGCCACGTTCCACCTCGAGTAGTGACCGCGCCGGATCCGCGCTTCTCGGTCCGCTGTTCATCTGCCGCCTGCCGATCATGCAACCGCAGTTCAGACGGCTCCTCAAGGCTCAGCGCAGGACGTGAGACGCGCGGAACCGAGGAGTGCTCGTGACGGACAGAGACATGGACAACGCCGACCGACCGCAGGTGTCCCGCCGGCAGTTGGTCAAGTACGCCGGTGTCGGCGCGACGCTCGCCGCCGCCGGCCCACTCGTCGGCGGCGAGCCGGCGGCGGCCCGGGAGAACAGGAGCGGAGAGGCTGCGCGGGGTGGGCACCAGAAGCGGGCGTGGCGGGCCGGTGACCACCACGTCCACTCCGAGTACAGCGGCGAGTTCGACACCTCGACGAACCCGCCGACGTTCCACAAGGGCGCCGACGCGGTGTACCCGATCGTCACCAACGCGATCATGGCGAAGAACTTCGGCCTGACCTGGGCGATGTGCACCGACCACGGCGGTCCCACCCACTCGAAGGTCAACCTCGAGCAGGCGTACCCCGATCTGCTGCGCTCCCGCCGGCTGGTGCCGGAGGTGTTGCAGTTCTGGGGCATGGAGTTCGACGCGCCGGCGCTGGACCACCACACGCTGATGATCCCGCGCCACGACGACGAGGCGAAGATGCTCTTCGAGCTGGAGAGCCGCTTCGCCAAACGGGACCCGTTCCCGGCCGACCCGGGCAGCGACACCGAGGCCAAAATGATCGAGTTCCTCAAGGTGGCCCGCGGCATGCCGCTCAAGCCGCTGGTGATCGCCCACCACGCCTCCCGGTCGGCCACCGGGCTCGGCGTCTACGGCCAGGACACGCCGCGGGAGTTCCGCAACGGCCACAACGTCGCCCCGGAGGTGTACGTCGGTTTCGAGGGCGCCCCCGGGCACCAGGCCAGCCCGCTCAACGGCGGCAGCCGTGGCGGCTACGGCAACCATCCGACCTACGGCGGCTTCGACCAGATGACCGCCCGCGTCGGTGGGCTGTGGGACTCCCTGCTCGGCGAGGGACGCCGCTGGTGGATCACCGCGACCTCCGACTCGCACGTGCACTGGACCCGCGGCGGCTCGGACTTCTGGCCCGGCGAGTACAGCAAGACCTACGTGCTGGCCCGGCAGGACTACGGCGACATCATGGACGGCCTGCGCAACGGGCGGATCTGGGTCACCACCGGTGACCTGATCACCAGTCTCGACCTCACCGCCAGGTCCCAGGGCCGCACGGCCGAGACCGGACAGACCATCACGGTGAGTCGCCGCCAGCGTCGCGACGTCGAGATCGAGATCCGGTTCCGGCCGCTGCACGGCCGCAACGCCAACGGCGACCGCCCGGAGGTCCGCCGCGTCGACCTGATCGTCGGCCGGATCACCGGCCCGAACCCCGACCCGGACGCCGACACCAACCCCAGCACCAGGGTCGTCGCCCGCTTCGGCCCGCGGGACTGGCGCCGGCAGGGCGCCGACCACGTCATCCGCCACACCCTGCGCGACGTGGACGGCGACCTCTACGCCCGGGTACGCGGCACCAGCACCGACGAGGCCGAGCCGCTCGCCGACGGGCTGGAGAGCCCGTGGGAGGACCTGTGGTTCTACTCGAACCCGGTCTTCGTCCACGTCCGCTGACCGCGCCGGGCGACTCCGTGCGTGGCCTGGCCACGGCGTGACGCTGTTTCCGGCATTTTGCCAGCGGGACAGCGGAGGTCTTTGTGAGGCTGTCATCGTGGTGGTGGCGCGCGGTGACAAGGCGGTTGAGCTGCGTGTTCACGGAGTGTCAGGCGCCTCGGCGGAGGCGATCGTCGACCATCCGATCGTGGTGCGGGTGGCGGGGGACCGGCACGCCGGCTTCTACCGGGTCCGGGAAGGGCTCGGCTCGGCGGGCGGCGCCACCGCCGGGGTCGTGGTGGAGGCGTACCGGTGGGGGGCCCTGACCGCCGGGGTGGCGGTGCGGACGGCGTCGATGCTGCTGTTGTTGCCGTTCATGCTGGGCAACCTCGCGGTCTGGCTCCGTCCCACGCTGGCGGACCGGTTCGGTCTGCTCGGCGGGCTGTGCCGCCTGCTCGCCGGCTCGCTGACCGTGGCGATCACGCTGGCGTTGGTCGGGGTCACGATGAATCTGCCCGGCTGGCAGTGCGTTCCCCACCTGGAGTGTCGGGACGGGCGGCCGTACCTGTCGTGGCTCGTCGCGTTGCCGATGGGGCCGCGCCTGGCGGTGCTCGCGTTGGTGCCGCTGCTGGCGTTGCGTGTGTTCTGGGCTGTCGGGTCGCGATCGGCCCGCGCCTTCGAGGGCTTCGGTACGGAGCCGGCGCGCGAGCGGTTCCTGGAGTCGACCGCGAGCCTCGCCGCGCCCGGCATCTGGCACGACGAGCGGATGACGTCATGGCTGCGGCAGATCCACGTCGGCCTGGGCGCCGGCACGGTCGACGTGGCCCTGGTCGTCGCGGTGTCGCACGGCCGGTGGAACGGCGTCGCCGTCGGACTTCTCGGCCTCGCCGCCGGACTCGTGGCGTTCTGCGCCGCGCTGCTGCTGGCGACGGTCCCCACGGGGTGGGCCGGACCGTTGCGACGCCTGCTGTGGATCCTCGTCGCGGTGGCCACCGTGTCCAGCCTGGGATATGCCGCCTCCCTGCGGGAGGTTGCCGTGGGGGTCGGGCAGATGCCCGGGTACGAGGGGGCCGTCGCCGGCCTGTTCGCGGCGCAGGGGCTGCTGCTGGTCCTGATCGCCGCCGTGACCATCGTCCGGCAGCGCACCCGGCCGGCCGGCGCGCACGCCCTGCTCCGCGGACTCGGCACACCGCTGGTGGCGGCGATGTCGGTGACCGTCGCGTCCGCGTACACCACCACGCTGGTGTTCCGGACCGCGGACCAACTCGACCGGGGCCGCATTCCTGATCCGATCCGGCCCAGCCCGCCTGCGCTGGGCCCGCTGGAGCCGCCGGTGGCGTACTGGTGGGCCGCGCTCGCCGGGCTCGCCGCGTTGCTTGTCGTCACCGCCGCGGTCGCCGTCACCCTGCCTGCCGCCCGACGCCGACGACGGGCGTACGCGCGGCGCGTGGTCGAGCGGGACTATCCGGACGTGCCCGCCTCGGCGGCCCCTCGGCTGCACGCGGTCCGCGAGACGATCGCCAGCTCCTTCGTCACCGAGGAACTCGGGCCGACGCTCGTCGCGTTCTTCGTGGTGTCCTCGCTCGGCCTCGCCACGGTCGCGCTCGACCTCGTCGGGATCGGACCCACCCAGCTCGCCGCACGCCTCAACCGGCGGCACGACGCCCTCGCCGTGCTCACCGCGTACGTCACCGACATCGGTATCTGGATCATCAGCCTCCTCGTCGTCGGACTGCTGGTCCTGGGCTACCGGGCGTACCGGTCGCCGGAGACCCGCCGGCTCGTCGGTGTGCTGTGGGACCTGGGCACGTTCTGGCCGCGCACGGTGCACCCGTTCGCGCCGCCCTGCTATGCCGCCCGCGCCGTGCCCGAGTTGACCCGACGGGTGTGCGCGCTCGCCGCCCGGGGGCCCGTGGTGATCTCGGGGCACAGCCACGGCTCCGTGCTGGCCGCCGCCACCGTCCTGCAACTGCCGCCCGAGGCTCTGCCCCGGGTCGCGCTGCTGACGCACGGCAGCCCCCTGTATCGCGTGTACGCCCGCCTGTACCCCGCCTTCCTCGGTGAACGGGTGCTGTGCGATCTCGGTGAGCGGATCGACTGGCGGTGGCGCAATCTCTGGCGCGACACCGACCCGATCGGCGCGTCGATCTTCGACCATCCCGACGTCGCGCCCGACGTGCCGCCGGTGGCCGCCACGGTCGACGTGCGCCTGCGCGATCCGCCAAGCGTCACCGTGGCGCCCGCGGACACCGTCCCACCCCCGGTCGAACGCCACTGGCCCTACCACACCCAACCCGAATACCAGGACGCTGTCCGGTTCCTCCTGGACCGGATGAACCGTGGGTGAGATCGGGCGTGACGGCCGTGAGAACGGTGGCGGGGGCGCGACCAAGTCGACGCCAAGTGGGCGCCATGTGTGGGGCCGCAGACTCGGGGCACGACATCGCACCGAGTGGGCCGCCCACCGAGGCGGCCGGAGGAGAACATGAGCATGACCGGATCCGAGACCGGGCCGAACCTCGTCGGCTTCCGGATCAACCACCGCACCATGCGGGCCGACACCCGACGGCTGGCCGAGCTGGCGGACCGCGTGGCCACCGGCCAGATCAGGTACGACCGCCGCCGGGCCGGGGCCCTGCGGACGTACGTCCGGCTGCTCTGTGACGGCATCCACCATCACCACCGGATGGAGGACGAGGTCCTCTGGCCGGTGTTGGAGCGCTCCGCCGCGGACGAGATCGACCTGCGGGAGCTCAGCGACGACCACGCGTCACTGGATCCGGTGCTCGACGAGGCGCGCGCGGCCGTGGACGACCTGGCCGCCGTGTTCGCCTCCGGCGACGCGGGGAGTGCGCGGGTGCGGGTCGCCGCGGGTCGCCTCGCCACGGTCCTGGCCCACCTGCGTGACCTTCTGGACGAGCACATCGAGGAGGAGGAGCGACTGGTCTTCCCGGTGATCCGGCGGTACGTCAGCGTGGCCGACTGGGACTCGGTGGAGCGGGCGGTCCGCAAGGGCGGCGCGCTGCGTTTCGAACTGCCCCGGATCGAGCGGTACGCGCAGCCGGACGAGTTGGCCGAGCTGAAGCGGACGGCGGGACCGGTGCTGCGGCTGACGCTCGCGGCGTTGCGACCGGGCTTCCGTCGCCGGGAGGCGCGGGTCTTCGGCGGGTGAGCGGGCCGGTGGACCGGCTCAGGCCGGCACCGCCACGTAGGCCGAGTCGTCGCGCCACGGCACCGCGTCGACGGCGCGGGCCAGCCGCAGCCCGGCGTCCCGGTGCGCGGCGGCGGTCGCCGGCTCGCCGAGCGCGGCGGCGAGTTCGGCGAGGGTCTGGTCCACCGGGCCGAGCGAGATCGACCCGCACTCCAGCCCGGCGAAGCGCCCGGCCCACGGCGTCAGCTCCCGGTAGCAGCGCCGGGCGGCCGGGCGGTCGCCGAGCCGGGCCGCGACCTGACCGCGCAGGGTCATCCAGTAGAGCCACAGGTAGTCCGGGCGCACCGGCGCGTCCGGCCGCCACACCGCCCGGGCCGCGTCGTGGTCACCGGCGGAGAGCAGCGCGTGGGCCAGCACGTCGTGGGCGTCGTCCGGCACCCGCGCGTGCACCTGCCGGAGCTCGTCGACCACCTCGTGTCCGCGTCCGGCCACGCTCAGCACGGTGAAGCGACCCATCAGCCCCATCGCCGCCGCGTTCGGGCCGCCGACGCGGCTCATCCGGTCGCTCACCTCCGCGTAGCGCCGGGACGCCTCGTCCAGGTCGCCCCGGAACAGGGCGCGCAGGCCGGTGAACCAGCCCATGACGGCGAGGATCAGGCCGAGCTGCCCGGTGGTCGCCTCCGCCACGGCGCGGTCGACGTGGTGGCCGGCCCGGTCGAAGTCGACGTCGGCGAGCGCCGCCTGGTAGAGGATGTGGTGGGCCTGGCAGCGGTACGCGGTCAGCCCCGCCGCGTCGGCCGTCGCGAGCAGCTCCCGGCCCACCGCGGGCAGTTCGGCGCGGTGCGCCGGCGCGACGGTGACGAAGTAGCGGGCGTTGAGCGCGCGGCACAGCACGCCCGCGTCGTCCTGGCGGCGGGCCAGCGTGAGCGCCTCCCGGGTGACCTCGTCGGCGCGCCCCAGGTCGGCGCCCTCGATCTCGAACGCGAGCGTGCTCAGCAGTTGCGAGCGCAGCGTCGGACGGTCCGGGCCGACCCGGGCCAGCTCCCGCTCCAGCAACCGCACCAGCGGCTCGTCGACCACCCGGTCGGGCCGGATGGTCCAGGTGACCGGGGCGTCGATGCAGGTCAGCGCGGCGTGCACGGCCGCCGGGTCGCCGAGGTCGGCGGCCAGCCGCAGCGCCTGCGCCCGGGCGGCGCGGGCGGTCAGCACGTCCCCGGCGAGCGCGCTGGCGGCGGCCAGGTCCCGGTGCAGGTCCAGCCGGGTCCGGACGGCGGTGGCCGGCGCCAGGTCGACGGCGCGCAGCGCGCCGGCCCAGAGCGCGGCGGCCTCCCGTGGCGCGCCGAGGTCACCGGCGCGGCGGGCCGCCGCGGTGAGGTGGACGACCGCCTCCGCGGCGGTGGACCGGGTGAGGGCCGCGAGCGCGTGCCGCCCCAGCGCCGCCACGTCGTCGGCGCGCTGCTCGCGCAGCACGGCGAGGACGCGGCTGTGGATCCGGGTGCGGCGCAGCAGGGGAACGCTGTGGTAGAGCGCGTCGCGCATCAGCGCGTGGGCGAACCGCACCCGCCCCGGTGCGGGTTCGACGAGCAGACCCGCGGTCACGCCGGCTTCCAGCCCGTCGAGGATCGGCTCCTCCGGGCCACCCTCGATGGCGAGCAGGATGTCGACGTCGGCCTCCGTGCCGCAGACCGCCGCGTGCCGCAGCACGGTACGGGCGCCGGCCGGCAGTCGCGCCAACCGGCGGGCCAGCACGTGGCCGAGGCCGGCGGGAACGCCGTCGAGCGCCGCCGCCGGCCCCTCGGCCGCGACCAGTTTGGCCAGCTCGATGGTGAGCAGGGGATTACCGGCCGAGCGTGTCCACACCGTGTGCGGCAGTTCCGGATCGGCGCTGTCCACGCCTTGGCGGCGCAGCAGCTCGGCGACGGCGTCCCGGCCCAGGCCGCCGAGTTCGAGGTCGACCGCGGGCACCCCCGCCAGCGCCGCCCGCGCGCCCACCAGGTCGTCGGTGACCTCGTCCGGCCGGTACGTCGCCACGATCAGGGTGGGCGCCTCGGCGAGGGCGGCGGCGAGGTGCCGGAGGATCCGCAGGGTCTCCCCGTCGGCGCGGTGGACGTCCTCGATCACCAGCAGCAGGGGCGCCCGGGTGGCCAGCCGGGCCAGGTAGGCGGCCAGCGCCAGGCGGAGGTGGAACTCGTCGTACCCGCCGGGGGCGCCGGGCGGGTCGGTGTCCAGCAGCAGCCGCAGGCCGTGCGCCTCCGCGTCGTCCGGGGGAAGGAACCGGCGGGCGGCGGTGACCACCTCGCGCCAGGCCCAGGCCGGCGGTGCGCCTTCCACCTGCGGGCAGTTCCCGACGACCGGCTGCCAGCCGTCGGCGGCGAGGGAGCCGGCGAGCTGCTGTGCGAGCGTCGACTTCCCCGCGCCCGCCTCGGCGCCGATCCAGCAGATGCCGAGACCGGATCCGGCGGCGCGGGTGGCCGCGGCCCGGAGCCGGGCCAGTTCCGACTCGCGACCCAACGGGTGCGTCGGGTGGGTCGTGGCGGTGGCGAGGGGTCGCGACGTGGCCGCCGGCGCGGGGGCGGTGGCCTCCAGACGCGGGCTCTGGCGCAGCAGATCCGTCTCCAGGGTCCGCAGCTCGCGGCTGGGGTCGATGCCCAGTTGCTCGGCCAACGTGGCGCGGACGGCGCGCAGCACGTCGAGCGCGTCGGCCTGCCGCCCGAGTCGGTAGAGCGCGACCGCGAGCAGCATGGCGCCACGTTCCCGCAGCGGGTACTCGCGGACGTGCGGGTCGAGGTCGCGCACGACCTCGTCCGGCCGGTCGAGGTCGAGCAGGACCTTCGCCCGCTGCTCCACGGCGCTCAGCCACAGCTGCGCCAGCCGCTCGCCCTCCCGCTCCGCCCACGGCTCCCCGACGAACTCGGCGTACGGGGTGCCCTCCTGCCAGCAGCCCAGCGCCGCGTCCAGGGCACCGATCGCGGCTGCCGGTCGCCGTTCGGTGTCCGGCGTGAGCGCCCGCAGCGCCGCCTCGAACCGCCAGGCGTCCACGGCCGAGGTCGGCAGCCGCAGGGCGTAGCCCGGGGCGGCGGTGACGAGGACCCGGGCCGGGGTGCGCCGCGGGCGGTCCGGCTCCAGCGCCCGCCGCAGGTTCGACACGTACACCTGAAGGGCCGCCTGGGCGCGCGGCGGTGGGTCTCCCGACCAGAGATCCTCGACGAGCCGGTCCACCGACACCGCGTGGCCGCCGCCGGCGACGAGCCGGGCCAGCACCGCCCGCTGCCGGGGCGCGCCGAGGTTGACCGTGGCGCCGCCGCGGGTGGCCCGCACCGGACCGAGCACGCCGATCGTCGTCACGCTGCGACCCTAGTCGGGCGGGCCGGCCCGGCAGATCCCACGTTCGACGGTCCCGGCCGGTCCGCTCGGGTTCCGGCCCGCCGCCGGTCAGCGGGTCGAGACGCCCCCGGTGAGCGCGTCCGACGTCAGGCCGGCCTCGTGCCCGACCACCACCACGTGCACGAAGGCCTGGGGCATGCCGGTGAAGTGCCAGGTACGCCGGCCGGTGTCCGATGTGCCGGGGACGATCGCCCAGGTGGCGCCGACCTCGGTGGTCGGATAGTCCTCGCCCGGTGTGGTCTGCAACCAGCTCAGGTCGATCCGGTAGTTGTCCTCCCGGACCGAGCTGTCGGTGAAGGTGACGTCCAGGGTGCGCTCGCCCGCGTGGTAGCCGGGGGTCAGGGTCAGGTCACCGGGCGGCACCGGCTTGACGGTGTACTGCGGGCAGGACAGCGGGGCGACCTCGGGCACCGGCTGGCTGCCGTCGGGCACGTTGTTCGCGGTGACGCAGAACCGGTGCGTGCCGGCCACCGCCGAACTGGGCACGGTGAAGGAGAAGCCGACGTAGGCGCCCCGCCCGGCGTGCCACAGGTCCGCCGGGCGGGTCACCGCGGGCGGCACGTCGGTCCCCACCGTCACCCGCACCGGGCCGCCGTTGGGGTCGCTGGCCCAGCCGCTGACCCGCACCGCCCCGCCGACGTACTCCCACGACTCCAGCGCGCCCATCGGGTACTTGTCGCTGCCCACCGGCGGTGGCGGTGGCTCCGTCGGGCTGTCGTCGCAGGCCGGCGGCGGGTTGGGGACGTCGCAGTAGGGGCGGGCGAGCGCGGTTCCGGCGGTGACCGCGACCAGGCCGGCGCTGACGGTGAGCGCCAGGCCGGCGGCGAGAAGTTTCTTCATGGGCGCAGCACAGCAGCCGCCACTTGGGTCCGACTTGGTGGGTGGCCGGTGGGCGCGTTAAGCCGCCGCCAAGCTGTGCGGGAGAGCTTTCCCATCGAATTCCACGCGGTGCCGGGGCGGGCCGCACGACGACGGAGGGAACGACATGGGCAGCATTCTGGTCACCGGCTCGGTGGACGGCATCGGCCGGCGGACCGCGGCGCAACTTCTCGCCCGGGGGCACCGGGTCGTGCTGCACGCCCGCAACGAGGAACGGGCGGCGGTCGCCAAGACGGCGCTTCCGGCGGCGGAGGCGATCGTGGTCGGCGACCTGGCTTCGATCGAGGAGACCACCGCGCTCGCCCGGTCGCTGTCCGGGTACGGCCGGCTGGACGCCGTCGTGCACAACGCCGGGATCGCCCGGCTGGACGCCCCGGCCCGGGAGCTGACCCGGGACGGGCTGGAGTCGACGTTCCAGGTGAACGTGCTCGCGCCGTACCTGTTGACGGCCCTGTCGCCCCGGCCCGGGCGGCTGGTGTTCGTGTCGTCGGCGATGGCCGCCGACGGCGTGCCCGACCTGACCGACCTGCGGTACGACGCGCGTCCGTGGAACGGGGTCGAGGCGTACTCCACCTCGAAGCTGCTGGACCTGGCGCTCGCGTTCGCCCTGGCCCGGCGGTGGCCCGACGTCCTGAGCAACGCGGTCGACCCCGGCTGGGTGCGCACCAGGATGGGTGGCGACGCCGCGCCGACGAGCCCGGACGACGCCGCGCGGGCCCAGGTGCGCCTCGCCGTGGGCACCGAGCCCGACGCCCTGGTCAGCGGAGACTACGTGAGTGACCGCGACTGGCGCCCGGAGCGCGGGCGGATCGACCCGGTGGGGGACGAACTGCTCGTCCGGTGCGCGGAGCTCACCGGCGTCGGGTTGCCCGGGTGACGGTCCCCCCGAGGCCCGCGGCGGCTCGGCCGGGTCACCAGGTCTGGTCGAGCACCCGCAGCACGTTGCCGCCGGTGACGGCAGTGATGTCGGCGTCGGCGTAGCCCTCCCGGACCAGCCAGCCGATGATGTTGGCGAGGCCCTCGGTCGGGTTCTCCACCCCGGCCACGTACTCGACCGGCTCGAACGGCGCGACGAGCGGCGGTTCGGTGAACCCGGGCGACCGGGCCAGTTCCCGGTGCAGCGCGACGTGATCGCCGTACAGGGTGTCCGGGCCGAAGGTGACGTGGTCGATGCCCATCAGGTCGACGCAGTAGCGGAAGTGGTCCATCACCGAGTTGATGTCGTGCCGCGGATGGGCGGCGGAGATCGTGGTGTGCGGCGCGGCCTCGATGCCGATCAACCCGCCGCGTTCGGCGCAGGCCACCAGGACCTCGTCGGGTTTCATCCGGGACGTCGGCCACACCGCGCGGGCGCCGGCGTGGGTGATCAGCACGGGCGCGGCGGACTCGGCGATGGTGTCCAGGCAGGTGCGGTCGCCGGAGTGCGAGACGTCGATGGCGATGCCGAGGCGGTTCATCCGTTCCACCGCGCGCCGGCCGAACGCGGTCAGCCCGCCGTCGCGCCGTTCCTTGAGGCCACCACCGAGCGTGTTGGCCTCCGAGTAGGCGATTCCCATCTGCCGGATGCCCAGCCCGTAGAGGATGTCGATCCGGTCGACCTGGTTCTCGATCGGGGTGGCGGCCTCCAGCGACAGGACGATGCCGACCGTACCGTCCCGGTGGGCCCGTTCGATGTCGCGCAGGTCCTGCACGACGTGGGCGTACGACTGCTTGGCGAGGTCGGCCCGGCGCATGCCGATGTCGTAGACGGTGTCCTCCCAGCTCCAGCCGGTGTGGCTGACGATGCAGCCGGTGCCGTCCATCAGGTTGTCGAACACCGCGGTGAGCCCGGACGCGGCCAGCCCCTCGTAGCTGGTGAACTGGCGGCCGGCCCGGTTGTACTCGCCGAGCCGGCCCATGTCGGCGGGAAAGTTCTGCGGGTGTTCGTGCAGGCTGATCACGATGTTCTCGCGCAGCAGCCGGGCCGCGCGTTCCGCCTGGTCGGGGGTGAGGCCGAGGTCGTACGCGGGGACCCGGCCGAAGGTCGGGGCCAGGTCGATCCGTGGATAGTCCACACCCGGTCGCAGGAAGGAGAACGCCTGGTAGCCGTCGTAGGTCATGGTGACACCCATCGGTGAAGGAAGTCGGCGACGATCGCGGTCACCTGGGCCTCGCGTCCGTTGTAGAAGTGGTCGCAGCCGGGCACCACCACCGATTCGCACGGACCCGCGGTCAGGTCCCGGAACCGGGTGCCGGGGAACGTCGCCTCGGGTTCCGTGTCCCCGCGCACGTAGAGCGTCGGGCAGGCGATCGCCGGCGCGTACGCCAGCAGGTCCGGCACGGTGGTGATCCGGTCGAGGAAGCTGCGCGCGGTGATCACGTACCACCAGCCGGGCATCAGCATCAGCTCGTCGCCGCGCCCGGCCGCCACCATCTCCTCGGCCCGGCGGCGCATCTCGGGCAGCCGTGACCCGGCGAGCAACCCGTCCCGCTGGGTCTGCGCCGGGCCGCCGCGCCCGGCGGAGAGCAGCACGAGGGCGGGTGTGTCCGGCCGTTCGGCGACGTGCGGCGCGGCCATCATGCCGCCGTTGCTGTGCCCGATCACCACCGGCGCGGGGTAGCCCCGTCCGGCCAGCCAGTCCGCGGCGGTCGCGTGGTCGGCAAGCGCCTCGGCGGTGGTCTGGAAGGCGCCGCCCTCCATCCGTTCCTTGTCACCGCGGACGCTGAGCACGTCGTGGGCGCGCCGGTTGAAGGCCAGGCAGGCGAACCCCATGGCGATCAGCCGGGGTGGCAGGAACCGGGGCGGCCCGACGTAGAAGTTCATCGTGTTGCCGTGGAAGAAGATCACCGCCCCGGCGAGGGCGCCGCCCTCCGGTTCGTACAGGAGGCCGTCGAGCGGGGTGGTGTCGGTGGGGATGCTCACCAGCTCGCCGCGTAGCGTCGCACCGGTCATTGCGCGAACAGACAGATCAGGCCGGCCACCAGCGCGGTCCGGGCGATCGTCGGCTCGACCAGGATGTGCTCGCCGCGGGCGTGCGCGCCGTCGCCGACGGCGCCGATCCCGTCCAGCACGGGCAGGCCGAGCGCGGCCAGGAAGTTGGCGTCGCTGCCGCCGCCGGCCGCGCACTCGTCGAGGTCCTCGCCGTGGCCGGCGGCAAGCGCCCGGGCCAGGTCGTACATCGCCGCGATGCCTGGTGTGCGGGGCATCGGCGGCCGGTTCCAGCCGCCGCTGATCCGCACGGCGAGCTTCTCGTGCGTCGGCCGCAGGGCGGCGACCGCGGTCTCGATGCGGGTCGCCTCCTCGGGTGTGGTCACCCGGACGTCGAGCATCGCGCGGGCCCGCCCGGCGATCACGTTGGTCCGGGAGCCGCCGGTCACGGTGCCGATGTTGACGCTGGTGCCCCGGTCGAGGTCCTCGAGCGCGCGCAGTCGCAGGACGACGCGCGCCATCTCGTCGATGGCGCTGACCCCGCGTTCGGGGTCGAGGCCCGCGTGCGCCTCCACGCCGTCCACCTCGATCCGGAAGATGCCGACGCCCTTGCGGGCGGTCTTCACCGCGCCGTGCACGCCCGGCTCCAGCACCAGGGCGGCGTCGACCCCGTCCGCGGACGCCTCCACCGTCGGGCGGGAGAAGATGCTGCCCAGCTCTTCGTCGCCGTTGAGGACGATCCGCAACGGCGGCCGGGGCAGTCCGACCGCGTCGAGCGCCCGGATCGCCCAGAGGCCCTGGACGAGGCCGGCCTTCATGTCGAAGATGCCCGGCCCGGTGGCGGTCGGCCCGGACCGGGCGTAGGGCCAGTCGGCGAGCGTGCCGGCGCTCCACACGGTGTCGTAGTGGCAGAGCAGCAGCAGCCGTCGCGGTCCGAGACCGGGGAAGTCGGCGACGAGCGTGTCGCCGAGCGCGCCGCCGTCGTGCCGGGTCGACGACTCCGGCGGGCCGAGCGTCGCGGTCACCTGGTCGGTGAGCCACCGCAGGGCCTCGTCCAGGTGCGGTTTGCTGTCGCTCGGCGTCTCCAGCGACACGTACGCCGCCAGGTCGGCCAGCAGGTCGTCGGTGTGTTCCGTCAGCCACCGCCGGACCTTGCCGAGGTCGACGTCGGCCGCGCGTGCGGGGCTTGGCAGATCGGTGTTCACATCTGGCTCCCGCCGTTGATGCCGAGCATCTGACCGGTCATGAAGTCGCCGGCCGCCGACGCCAGGAACACCGCCACCCCGGCCACGTCGGCGGGCGTGCCCAGCCGGCGCAGTGGCAGTTCGGCGGCCTTCGCCCGTTCGGCCGCGGAATCGGGGAAGATGTCCTTGTTCATGTCGGTGACGATGGAGCCGGGGCCGATCGCGTTGACCGTGATGCCGTGCGGTCCGGCCTCCGCGGCCAGGGACTTGGTCCAG
Organism: Micromonospora sp. WMMD1128; assembly: GCF_027497235.1. NCBI lineage: Bacteria > Bacillati > Actinomycetota > Actinomycetes > Micromonosporales > Micromonosporaceae > Micromonospora > Micromonospora sp. WMMD1128. The sequence goes on along the minus strand of NZ_CP114902.1, from coordinate 3,651,958 downwards.
CTCAGCAGGAAGCCCTTGGTGCCGGCGTAGACCGCGCCACGGTCCCAGGACTTCAGGGCGAGCTGGGACGAGATGTTGATGATCTTGCCGTGGCCCTGGGCGGTCATCGACGGCAGCAGGGCATGGGTGACGCGCAGCGGCGCCCAGATGTTCAGGCCGATGTCGCTGGCCCACTGCTCCTCGGTGGACTCGGCGAACGCGCCGACCGCCATCACCCCGGCGTTGTTGACCAGGATCTCCACCGAGCCGAGGGCGGCCAGCGCGTCCGCGGCGAGTTGCCGGGTGGCCGCCGGGTCGGTGAGGTCGGCCCGCAGCGCCGAGGCCCGGTCGGGGAACCTGTCGGTCAGGTCCGTCACCGGGGTGCGGTGATGGTGCAGCGCCACGGTGGCGCCCTCGTCGAGGAACGCCTCCGCGATGGCCCGGCCGAAGCCCCGCCCCGCGCCGGTGATCAGCGCGGTCCGGCCGGCGAGCCGGCCGCTCACGACGCCACCGCCACGGTCAGGAGCCCGGCCAGTTCATCCACGGTGGACAACCACCCGACCGACGTCTCGATCTGGCGTAACCCCATGCGGTGCAGCTCGTCGCCGTTCATGCTGCCGCAGCAGTCGGCGAGCAGCACCACACCGAAGTCCCGGGCCTGCGCGTCGAAGGAGGTGTGCAGGACGCAGTTGTTGGTGTTCACGCCGGCCACCACGAGGGTGCGGACGCCGAGTTCCCGCAGCACGAGTTCGAGTTCGGTGGCGTAGAAACCGCTGTAGCGGTGCTTGACCACCACCGGCTCGGACGGCAGCGGCTCGGTGGCCGGCATGAACTCGGCGTACGGGCTGCCCTCGACGCACTTGCCGTCCTGCCGCAGGAACGACGCGCCGACGATCGGCTTGCCGTTCTGCCAGGCCATGAACGGATTCCGGTGCTGACGCGGCGCGTCCAGCCCGGCCGCCTTCTTCCAGGTCGCCACGTGCACCACGGGCATGCCGGCGGCCCGGGCGACCGTCAGCGCCTCGCCGGTGCGCGCCGTGACCTCGCGCGCCTTCTCCGGCGGCAGCGTGTGGTAGCCCACGCCGTCCACGTCCAGGTGTCGCCGTTGCATGTCGATGACGAGCAGCGCGGTGTCCCGCACGGTGATGCGGTCGGCCACCTCGGGCGGTAGTGCCACGTGTGGCTCCTCTCAGGTCAAGCCGGGCAGCACCCGGGCAGCGGCGTGCAGGACGGACTCGGTGACGGTGCGGGGCAGGTCCGCCGAGGCGACAAACCCGACCGGGTCCTCGTCGGCCATGTCGAACGGATAGTCGCTGCCGACGACGAGGCGGTCGAAGCCGACGATCTCCCCGACGTGACGCAGCACGGTCGGGTCGAAGACCACCGAGTCGTAGTGGAAACGACGGAGTTGGGCGCGCGGACCGGTCGGCAGGTCGGCGAGTTCGGCGCGGTGCCGGTGGCCGTGTTCGAGCCGGCCGACCAGGTGGGGCAGGGCGCCACCACCGTGGGCGAGCACGACCGTCAGTCCGGGGTGCCGGTCGAGCAGCCCACCGAAGAGCAGCTGCGCTCCGGTGAGCGCGGTCTCGGTCGGATTGCCGACCAGGTTGCGCAGGTGGAATCGGGACATCCGGGCGGCGCCGGAGACGAAGTGCGGGTGGACGAAGACCGGGACGCCGAGTTCGGCGGCGGCGGCCCAGAACGGCTCCAGTTCCGGCGCGTCGATGGGCTCGCCGCCGACACTCGTCAGCACCTCGACCCCGGACATCCCCCGACCCCGGACGGCCGCGACGAGTTCCGCCGCGGCGGCCTCCCCGCCGGCCTGCAGGGGCACCACCGCGAAACCGATCAGGTGCCGGGGGTACGCCTGGACGGCGGCGGCGATGCCGTCGTTGAGCCGGCGGGACCAGTCCACGCCGGCACGTGGCGCGAGTTCGTACCGGACGGCGAACGGGGGAACGAGCAGGACCCGACGGTCGAGCCCCTGCCGCTGCGCGTCGGTGACCTGCTGCTCCGCGTTCAACAACGCCTGCGGCACCCGGTAGTCGGCACCGTCGAAGCTCAGCACGGTCTGTTCCGTGGCCGGGCCCGCCGACACCGGCGAGCCCGGCCCGACCGCCGACGGCGGGAGGTAGTGGCTGTGCAGGTCGACGATCACGGCTACCGCGGGATGACCGGGAGGAGCAGGTAGGACTCCTGCCCGTCGGCGAAGTGCAGGACGTTGGTCCCGCCGAAGACGTCCGCCGGGCGGTCCCGCTCGTCGTCGTGGCGGAAGGGGCCGATGCCGCGCAACGGGTAGCGGGCGCCGGGGGTGGCCTCGGCCCCGTTGTCGTAGTCGCGCCCCCGGATCAGCAGACCGATCCGGCAGCCGGGCGGGATCACCAGGCAGGTCGGCCAGATCTCGATGTCCAGCTCGACCGGCTCACCGGGGGTCAACGGCTGGATCTCGTCGTGCGTGTGCCACGGCCGGTACGGCAACGAGCGCTGCGGGTCCAGCTTCCGGTGCGAGGCGCGCAGCCAGCCCAGCCCGATCGGCGTACGCGGATCGTTCGAGCCCTGGAAGGTGATCTCGTTGCCGTCCGGGTCGAAGACCTGGAGGCAGGCGAACACGTCGGCGTCGATGGTGTCCGAGGAGAGGAACAGCTTGGCCGCCACCGGCCCGGTGATCTCGGTCTGCTCGGCCAGCGGTGCGCTCAGGAAGGTGACCCCGTCGCCTGTGGTCCGGTAGCTGACCGCGTCGCCGGGGGTGAAGTCGGCGTCCAACGTGCGGTCCGCGGCGTTCAGGTAGAACTTCGTCCACCGCGTCCGGGCCAGCGGCCACTCCTGTTCGCCGCGGTCGACGAACACCTCACCCGGGTGGCGCACGCGCAGCGCCACCGGTGGCTGCTTCTCCCATCCGGTGTCGGCGCCCTGGAGGAAGTGTCCGAAGAACCGCTTCTGCAGGGCCACCCCGTAGTCGGTGTAGAAGCCCGACGAGTGCGTGTCGCCGTGCATCTCCAGCCACTTCTGCGTCGAGGCGGCGCCCAGGTAGCCCTCGATGTTGCCGCGCGGGTGCAGGCCCTGTCCGCCCCAGTTGCCGCAGGACAGGAACGGCGTGACGACCTTCGACAGGTCGGCGGTGCGGTCGGTGGAGAACGAGTCGAGCAACGGGTGCTCGACCGCCGTCTCGTACGGGTCGACCCGGTTGCGGGCCAACTCCTCCGGGGTGAGCGTCTCCGGGCCGGCGACCGGCTCGCCGGTCACCCGGCTGACCGGGCCGTTGTCACCGAGGCCGTGCTGCACCTGCTTGATCAGGCCCTGGAACCAGCCGCCGAGGAAGCGGCTGAGGATGCCGCCGTGCCGGCAGAACTCGCGGTAGAAGTCGGCGGCGCCCTCCTGCACGAGCATCGCGGTCAGGTGCGGCGGTTGCAGCGCGGCGACGTGCCACTGGTTCATGGCGTAGTAGGAGATGCCGCTGAGCCCCACCTTGCCGTTCGACCAGGGCTGCACCCCGGCCCACTCGATGCAGTCGTAGTAGTCCCGGGTCTCCCGGGGCGACCACGGATCCAGCACGCCCGCCGAGCGCCCGGCGCCACGGGAGTCCACCCGGACGCAGACGTAGCCGTCCGGCACCCACTTCTCCGGGTCGACGGTCTCCCAGTTGGCGTACGCGTTCGAGGTCCCCTCGGCCACCTCGGGGAAGTCCCGGACCAGCTTGTCCCAGTTGAACTTCCAGCCCTCCTGGAAGGCCAGGCCCTTGGCGTACGGGCCCATGGTCATCAGCACCGGGTAACGGCCCTCGTCCACCGGCGCGAACACGTCGGCGTAGAGCACCAGGCCGTCGTCCATCTCGATGGGCACGTCGAAGCTGATCCGCATGCCGTCCCGCAGGACGGTCTTGTCGGTGTCCATGCCGTCCCTCACTTTCCGGCCGATGCCTGGGCGTACTGGTTGTCGTAGAGCTTGGGCAGCTCGGCCGCGTTGAACCCGGTGAGATCCTTGTTCTTGTCTTCCTGGGCGTTCTCCAGCGTCTGGACGAGGTTCTCCTCGTGGATGGCCCCGGACCGGTCGGCGTCCTTGGTGAAGTCGTTGATCCAGTAGTCCCACACCTTCCCCGCGGCGGCCTGGTCCACCTTCAGCTCCTTGGAGATCACCGCCGTGACCTTGTCCTTGTTGGCGGGGTCGTGCATGAACTCCTGGGTGGCCCGGTAGCCCTTGGCGAACCGGGTCGCCGCGTCCTGGTTGGCGTCCAGCCAGCTCCGCTTGCCGACGATCACGTACGACGCCGCCTTCTGCAGCTTCGGCACGCTGTTGGCCTTGCCGATGACGGTGGCACCGGTGGCGGTGAGCCGGTCCACGTCCGGCGGGGAGCAGAGCACGACGTCCACGGCGCCGGAGATGAGCGCGCTCACCCGGGCGCTGGTGGCCCCACCGGTGACGAACTTGACCTCGTCCAGACCGATGCCGTTGGCTTCGAGGAACGCGGTCGCCGAGTGGTAGTCCTCGCTGGAACCGGCCGAGTTCACGCTGATGGTGCGGCCCTTGAGATCGTTCACCGAGGTGATGCCCTTGCCGCCCACGACGCTCAGCGGGCTGCCGTTCATCGGGTTGAGGACCATGACCAGGCTCGGCTCCTTCTGGTAGGCGATCATGGTCTGCTGGGCGCTGGCGATGCCGAACTGGGTGGAGTCGCCCAGCACCGACGGCAGCACCTGGGCCGCGCCGCCCTGGAACACCACCGGCTCGAAGTCGATGTCGAATTGGTCGAACAGCTTCTGGTCGCGAGCGACCGCGACCCACAGGTGCGAGGCGTTGATGGCGCTCAGCCCGAGCTTGATCTTGACGCGGTCACCGGCGGAGGAGCCGGTGGATGCGGGGTCCTCGCCGCCGCAGGCGCTGAGACCAGTCAGCGCGAGCACGGTCGCGGTCACGGCGGCGATGGTGCGAATGGGTCGCATGTACTGCCCCTTCTTCACAAGGGTTAGGGCGTGCGGGATCCGTCGGCCGGCCGGGGGCCGGTCACGGGCGGGGCGAGACCGGTCAGGTCATCGCCATCGAGGCGCGGACCTCCTCCTCGATGGTCTTCCAGATGCGGTCGTAGATGGCGCTGAACTCGGGCGACCGCTTGAGGTCCAGGTTGCGCGGACGCGCGAAGGGAACATCGATGATCTCTTTGACGCGCCCGGGTCGGGCGGTCATCACGACGATCCGGTCGGCGAGGTAGATGGCCTCGTCGATCTGGTGGGTGACGAACATGACCGTACGGCCGTCGGTCTGCTGCCACATGCGCAGAAGTTCGGTCTGCATCACCTCGCGGGTCTGCGCGTCCAGCGCGGCGAACGGCTCGTCCATGAGCAGGATGTCCGGCCGGATGGTGAACGCCCGGGCCAGGTTGACCCGTTGCCGCATGCCGCCGGAGAGCTCGTGGGGGTAGTACTTCTCGAAACCCTTCAGGCCGACCAGTTCCAGGTATTCGGTGGCCTGCCGCTGCGCCGTGCGGCGGTTGACTCCCTGCAACTCCAGCCCGAAGGTGACGTTGCGCAGCACGGTCCGCCAGGGCAGCAGGTTGTCCTGCTGGAAGACGAAGCCACGATCGGTGCCGGGCGCGTTCTGCGGCCGACCGTCGATCAGGAGCTGGCCCTCACTTGCCGTCTCCAGGCCGTCGACGATGCGTAACAGCGTGGTCTTGCCGCACCCGCTGGCGCCGAGCAGGGCCACGAACTCGCCGGCCCGGACGGTCAGGTTGATGTCGCTGAGGGCGTTGGTGCGGGTCTCGCCCCGGTGGAACGCCTTGAACAGGTGGCGCGCTTCGACCTTCGGCGTCGTCACAGGATCTTGCCTCCGTTCTTGCCGTTCTGCCGCCACGGTGCGATGCGGGTCTCCAGGACGTACATGGCGCGGATGAACACCACGCCGATCGCGGCCAGGACGAAGACGCCCATCCACACCGCTGCGGTGTCGAAGTTCTGCGAGGAGATGAAGACCCGGTGGCCCAGGCCGGAGGTGGAGCCGAAGAACTCGGCGACCACCACGCCCATGAGCCCGCGGCCGACGGCCAACCGCAGACCGGTCACGACGAAGGGAACGGACCAGGGCAGGAGGATCTTGGTGAACCGCTGCATCTTGCTCGCGCCGAAGGCACGCGCCGTCTCGATCAGGTTCGGATCGGTGGTGCGGATGCCGGCCGTCGTGTTCAGCACGATGGGGAAGACCGCGAGGGTGAACACCACCGCCACCCGGGCGGTCATGCCGATGCCGAAGACCAGGATGTAGAGCGGCGCCAGCGCGATGAGCGGAGTGGAGTAGAGCGCCGACATCCACGGGTCGAGGAAGTCGAAGATCACTTTGTTGATCGCCATCAGGACGCCGATCAGGATGCCGACCAGGGCGGCCAGGAGGAAGCCCTGGGCGAAACCGGACAGGCTCTCGCGGAAGTCGAGCCAGAGTTCGCCGTTCTGCGCCGAGGTGCGGAACGCCGCGCCGATGTCACCGAGCGGCACGATCACCAGCGCGCTGGTGTTCGCGGCGATCACCTGCCACAGCACGCAGCCCAGAACCAGCGTGGTGATGGTGTGCAGCACGGTGGAGTGGGACTTGTAGAACCGCCGGAGGCGATTTCCGGACGTCCGACCCGGTGGGTCTTCGGCCCGGGTGTCGTCGGCGGTCCGTTCCGTCGTGGTGGTCACGGGTTCTCCTCGGTCGCGTCACCGGGTAGCGCCGGACGGGAAGCCGACGGGCGCTCAAGCCGCGCCCAAGGGCCGCGGCGCGGCGGCCCGACGACAGGCGAAATCGGACCGCACAGGCAGCCCATCCGCCGCCAGCAGCTGTGTTTGTCCTGTTCAGAGGAGTGTTCGCCGCTGGACGTGTACGAATTTTGGATCCAAAAAATCGGGGTGTCAACGGCTGTACCAGAATTTGTTCGCGATCCGTCGGCCGGAGAGCGCCCGCTTGGGGGCTGTCTGTCCAGGTTTCGAAGCGGCCGGGCCGGGGCGGCTCAGCGCGGCATGGCCTCCGGCCCGCGCTCGCGGACCGCCTTCTCGAACGCGGCCCGGGACAGCCGGACATGCGACCGAGCGGCGCGTTCCGCCCGACTCGGATCACCGGAGACGATCGCGTCCATGATCATCTGGTGTTCCCGCAGCGCCCGCAGCATGCCGCCGGCCACCTGCCACTGCCAGGCCAGGCGGCTCTGCCCGCCGAGGTTGTCGGTGACCTGCGCCAGCCGCGCGTTGCCGCACCGATGCCAGATCGCCCGGTGGAAGGCGGTGTCCAGGTCCCGCAGCCCGGCCAGGTCACCGGCCGCCGCGCACTCGTGCTGGCGCTCCAGGATCGGCTGCAACTCGTCCCGCACGAAGTCGGCCCCCGCCCCGGCCTCGGTCACCTTGCGCGCCGCGATGCCGTCCAACGCCTCCCGCAACTCGTAGATCTCCCGCATGTCGCGCAGCCCGATCTCCGGCACGTAGAACCCGCGGTGCGGGATGGCGACCAGGAAGCCGTCCCGTTCGAGGGCGGCAAGCGCCGACTTGATCGGGGTGGCGGACAGGTCGAGCCGCTCGGAGAGCATGCGGACGATGAGCTTGCGACCACCCGCCAACTCACCGCTGACGATCATCGCCCGGATCTCGTCGTAGGCACACTGGGCGAGAGTGCGGTCATTGGGCACACGGAATGATGACACGGCCGCGGCTCCGGCGCGGAACGCGAACGGCCGGGCACGCGCGGCGCCGGCCTCGGCGCGGGCGGTCTCGGGGGTCCCGCGCGGCACGTCGGGTGCGACCGGCGCCGCGTGCACGGGCGCCCGAATTCGGTCGCGGCGGTCACCGTGGGCGTGCGAGCCTCAAAGGCGGCACACCGCCGCGCCCCGGTGCAGGGGCACCGACCGGCACGATCACGACGAGGGAGCGACAATGCGAGCGGATTCCACGCTTCGGACCCTGGACCGTCCTACCGTGGAGTTCTACCGTGGCCCTGTTGAACCTCGGAATCGTCGCCCATGTTGACGCCGGAAAGACCAGCCTGACCGAACGCCTGCTCTACGAGGCGGGCGCCGTGTCCCGGCTCGGCAGCGTCGACGCCGGCACGACCCGCACCGACTCGATGGAGTTGGAGCGTCGGCGCGGCATCACCATCCGGGCCGCCGTCACGTCGATCACGATCGGTGATCTGCGGATCAACCTGCTGGACACCCCCGGCCACCCCGACTTCATCGCGGAGGTCGAGCGCTCGCTCGCCGTGCTGGACGCCGCCGTGCTCGTGGTGTCGAGCGTGGAGGGGGTGCAACCGCAGACCGTCGCCATCTGGCGGGCGCTGCGGCGCACCGGCGTACCGACGATGGTCTTCCTCAACAAGGTGGACCGGCGCGGCGCCGACGTCGACCGGGCGGTGGCCCAGATCCGCCGGCGGCTCGGCGCGCGACCGGTCATCCTCACCACCGTCGCCGGCCAGGGCGGGCGCGACGCCCGGGTGCGGGCCGTGGGCCTCGACGCCGGACCGGTGGTGGAGGCCGTGGCGGACGTCGACGACGCGGTGGCCGCGCGGTGGCTGACCGACGAGCCGGTACGCGTGCGCGACGTCCGGCGCGCGATCCGGCACGCGGTACGCCGCGACGCGCTCACCCCGGTGGCGTGCGGCTCGGCGATCACCGGCGCCGGGGTGCGGCAGCTGTGCCACCTCCTGGCCGACCTGCTGCCCCGGGGCGAGCAGGTCGACGGTCCGCCGGTCGGCACCGTCTTCGCCGTCGACCGGGACGGGCACGGCCGGCGGGCCTGGCTGCGGCTGTGGTCCGGGCGGCTGCACGTCCGGGACCGGGTGCGGCTCGCCGGCGCCCGCCCCGAGACGGTCACCCAGATCGCCGTCATCGAGCCCGCCGGCGTCCTGGTGCGTCCCTCGGTGGCCGCCGGGCAGATCGCCGCCGTGCGCGGCCTGTCGGCCCGGATCGGCCAACACATCGGGGAGCCGCCGCGGCGGCACGCCTACCGGTTCCCGCCGCCGACCCGGCAGGCGGTCGTCGAGCCGGTCGAACCGGACCAGCGCCTGGCGATGTTCGCCGGCCTGGCCGAGCTGGCCGACGAGGATCCGCTCGTCGACCTGCGGCTCGACGAACACCAGGCGGAGGCGGTGATCCGCCTGCACGGTGAGGTCCAGAAAGAGGTGCTGGCCGCGCTCATGGCGGACCGGTACGGCGTGCGGGTGCGGTTCTCCGGCACGCTGACGGCCTGCATCGAACGGGTCGCCGGCACCGGGATCGCCGAGGAGCGGGTACGCGAGCGCGGCAACCCGTACCTGGCCGGGCTGGGACTGCGCATCGAGGCCGCCCCGGTCGGGCACGGCATCGAGTTCCGCCCCGGCGTCGAACCCGGCCGGCTCCCGCCGGCGTTCGTCGCCGCCACGGAGGAGGGCGTGCGGGCCGCGCTCCGGCACGGCCGGCACGGCTGGCCGGTCACCGACTGCGTGGTCACCATGACGGCGTCGCAGTACTGGCCCCGGCAGAGCCGGCCGCACCAGAAGTTCGACAAGTCCATCTCGACCGTCGCGGCGGACTTCCGCAACCTCGCCCCGGTCGTGGTCGCCGCGACACTCCGCCAGGCCGGCACCCGGGTGTGCCAACCGATCGAGCGGTTCGACGTCAACCTTCCGCAACACGCGGTGGAGACGGTGATGGCGCTGCTCGGCCGGCTCGGAGCGGCCGTGCACGACGTCGCCGGCGCCGACGGATATCTCGAGGTGCACGGCACCCTGCCGTCGGCGCGGGTCCCGCACGTGGTCGCCGCGCTTCCCGACCTCACCGGTGGCGAGGCCGTGCTGACCACCACCTTCGACCACTACGCGCCGCTCACCGGCGAGGAGCCGGACACGTTGCCCCGGCGCGGACCCGACCCGGACGATCGGGAGGCATGGTTCCGGGCCGTGCCGCGGTAGGCCGCCGCGCCACCGTACGCCGTCACAGGTGCCGGGCGACCGAGGGCGCGTCGCGGTCGGCGCGGAAGAAGCGCGTGACGGCCAGCCGGGTCGCCCGGGGTCGGCTGCCGTCCGCGCCGATCTCAATCAGCAGGTCCCGATCGGCGCGGTCCGCGGCAAGCGTGCTCAGCAGCGACCGGCAGGTCCGGCCGGTGTCGCCGGTCGGGTCGGCCGCCCAGTGCGCCAGCAGCGCCGCCAGCACGTCGGCCCGCAGCCCCGGATCATCGGTGCTCCACAGCGTCCCCGTGGTGACCAGCAGCTGCCCGGCGGCGACGGCCCAGCCCGGCTCCACCAGCCGGCTCCGCAGCAACGCGGGTGGCACCCCGGCCCGCTGGAACACGTGCGCCCCGACGAACGGAGATCTGGTGGTGTTCATCAGGGACATCCAGCCGTCGGGACTCAACTGCCGGGTCAGCGGTCCCGCCGCCAGATGGTCGACCAGGCTGGGCCAGACCGGGACCAGGGCGTGCCGGTCGGCGCGGAACAGGTCGGTGGCGAGCAGCAGGTCACGGATCCGCTGCGGCCAGTCGGCGAGCTGCCGTGCCGGCGGGTGGGGCGCGTGCGTCGCCGTCCACTCCGCCACCGCGGCGACCGGATCGGTGCCCGCCACGGCCGCGGTCGCGGCGACCTCGACCAGCTCGGTGTGCCGCCCGGCCAGCCAGTCGGCGACCGCCGGGCCCTCCGGCGGATGGTCGCGCAGCGCCGCGCAGGTGGCGTCCAGGTGGCCCCGGCCGCCGCGCAGCAGGGCCCGCACGAAGTTGTCGAGCAGCGCCGCCGGGCCGGGCGGGCCGACCGGGTCGTCGCGCCGGTCGCGCCACACCAGCGCGGCGACGGTGGCGATCAGCGGGTTGCGCACCGGGTTGGTGATCCGCTGGGTGTGCGTCCAGGCGAGGAAGCCCTGGGCCTCGTCGTGGTCCGGGAACCACCTGCGGGCCAGCGCGGTGACGTCGGCGCGGGTGAACGGCGCGAGCTGGTAGGCGGGATAGTCCGCCCCGAGCGTGGCCAGCTCGTTGGCGTCCAACGGCCGGGTGGTGACCAGGATCCGGTACGGCGGCGCGGGGGAGCGGCCCGCCGCGGCGAGCCGGTTGAGCACGTCGCTGCGCTCGTCCGGGTCGGCCACGGCGTCCACCCCGTCCACGCAGACCAGCCAGCGTACGCCGAGCGGCGTCCGGCGGAAGTCCGGCGACTCGCCGTACGTGGCGGCCAGGGCGTCGGGCAGCGCGTGGCGGACCAGCGCGGCGGCCGGCAGGCGTACCAGCACCGGGCCGCGGGGCCGGCGCCACCGGTGGCCCCGGGAGCGGAGCCAGCGCTCGGCCGACCGGGCGCTCTCGTACGCGACAAGCGTGGTCTTGCCGCTGCCCGGCTCCCCGACGAGCAGCACGTGCCCGGCGCCGCTGAACAGCTGTCCGGCGTCGACCGTCTCCTCGGGGCGACCCAGCCGAGGCGCCACCCGGCGGGGCACGTACACGTCGGAGAGCGGGCGCACCTGCTCGCCGAAGCGGTGCGGGTGGACGACCCCGGCGTCGGCCTCCCGCTCCCACAGCCCGGTGAGCGTCGCCGCCCAGCCCGGTCGGCGCAGGTGCCGGTGGACGGCGACGGCGGCGCCGGCCACCGCCAGACTGCTGCTCACCACGCTGGCGACCTTGGCCCAGAGATCCAGGGTCATCGGCGCTCCGACGCCGGTCCGTCGGCGCCGTGCGCGGCCCCGCAGTCCTGGCAGTACGCCCCGGTCTGCCGCTCGCCGCAGTGCGACCAGGGCGCGACCGGAGACGACGGCGTGGGCGGGCGGCGCTCGTCGCCGTCCGCGCCCCACCGGGTGGTGGTGTGCGCCGCCACCCGGGACGGCTCGGCCCGCCGCCAGTCGACGTCCACCTTGAGCCGGACCAGGCCGGCGGCGGCGTCGTGCACGTCCACGATCCGGGCGATCCGCCGCACGTCGGCGTCCTTGCCGGCGTCGTGCGCGAGCGCCACCGCCCGCCCGAGCCGCTCCTCGGCCTCGCCGATCCGGCCCGCGCGGGCCGCCGCGAGACCACTGTGGAACGCCGCGGCGTAGTCCTGCTGCCCGGTGTAGAAGGCGACGCTCGGGTGGATCTCCGAGTTGCGCAGCGTGTCGTCGGTCCACTCCACCGTCAGCGGCACCTCCACCGTGGCCGCGCCGGCGTCGGTGTCCGTGCTGAGCCAGCCGATCCGCCGCCGGGTGCCGGCGGCGAGCGGGTCCACCTCCAGGCCCAGGTGGTAGTCCCGGTGGTCGTGCGGGCTCCAGGCGCCGATCGGGTACGCGGTGGCCAACTCGCCGTCCGGCACGCCCCGCCCGGTGAGGTCGGCGATCGTCGGGTGCACCTGCTTGACGAACCGGACCCGGGCCAGCTCGGTGGTGCGGACCCGCAGCCGCGCGTTCGCCACCCGCCGGGCCAGCGCGCGGGTCAGGACCGCCCGGAACTCGTCGCCCAGGCCGGTGAGATCCTCCACCGGGACCACCGGGTTCGCGCCCAACGCCTCGGCGATGCCGAGCAGTTCGGCCGCGTCCCAGTCGTGCACGCCGTCGGCCGAGCCGATCGCCCGGCAGTCGACGGTGAGGTGCCCCTCGCACTCGCCGACGGCGGCCCGCAGGTCCTCGGGACGCTCGGTCTCGTTGCGGCCGTCGGTGAGCAGGATGGCGTGCCCGATCGCGTCCGGCCGGGTCGCCAGCAGCCGCCGGGCCAGCCGCAGCCAGGTGCCGATGGCGGTGCCGCCGTGCGGGGAGAGGGACTGCAACGCGCGGCGGGCGGCGGCCCGGGTGCGTTCGTCGGCGACCGCCAGCCGCTCCTCGCCGGGGAAGACCATGGTGGCGGCGCCGGTGCCGGCGACCACCGCGAAAGCGACCCCGTCGGGCAGCGCGTCGATCGCGGCGACGCCCGCCTGCCGGGCGGCCCGCATCTTGGCCTGCGGTGCGCCCATCGACCCCGACGTGTCCAGCAGGATGACCTCGGCCAGGCCGTCGTGGCGTACGTCCCCGGCCGGTTCCGGGCCGCGCACGGTGGCGATCACGTCGAGCACCGCGCCGTCCGCCGGCAGATATTCCGCGTGGTGCGCGGTGACCGCGAGCGGTCGGCCGTCGGCGTGTTCCATGGGAGCCGTCCTTCGTCTCAGGGCCGTCGGGCCGCGGTCACCACCACGTCACCGGCCGGTACGCGTTGGCCAGGTCCACAAGTTCGATCCGGTCCCGCCGGTCGGCGGTGCGCCGGGCGCGGGAGCGGCACCGGCGCTCGAAGGCGCGGCGCAGGCTGGTGTCGTCGAGCGGTTCCCCGAACAACCGCCGGCCGGCGTGCGACGGGTCGGTGAGGTCGCAGTCGAGCGCGATCCGCAGGATGTCCGACTCGACGGTCTCCCGCTCGGCGAACGGCGGCAGCTTGTCCACGATCGTGGCCGCCTCCAGCGCGGTGGCCAGCCGGCGCCCGTCGTCCGGCGCGTCGCGCAGGATCCGCACCGCGCAGGCGACCGCGTCGGTGCCGGCGCGGGACGACTCCGGCACGCTCAGCAGCGCGTCGGCGGCGCCTCGGGGGTCGTCCGTGGCGAGCCGGCACCGGGCCAGCCCGAAGGCCGCCGCCAGCACGCCCCGGTCGGTGTCCCACACGCCCCGGTAGTGGTCGGCGGCCTCGTCGGGGACGTCGGCGAGTTCGCAGGCGACCGCGTACGCCAGCCGGGTGGAGACCTCGCCGGGCAGCCAGCCGTACACCTGCTCGAACCAGCGCCGGGCGGCGTCGGTGTCCCGACCGACCAGGGCGACCAGGCCGCGGTGCCACCACAGCGCCCAGTCGCGCCGGTCCTCGGGGAAGTCGGCGAGCAGCGTGCCCGCCTCGGCCACCCGGCCGGCGGTGAGGTGGGCCCGCACCGCCCGGTAGACCACCTGCGCGGTCCGTTCGGGGGCGGTGGCCAGCAGCTCGATGAGTTCGTCGGGGTCGGCGGGGCCGAGCGAGGCGAGGAAGCCGGCGGCCGGGTCGGCGCCGTCGACGAGCGGCGCCGGCAGGCCGAGCAGCACCTCCACCGGGTCCACCGGCCCGTCGGTGTGCAGGGCGAACGCGCAGGCCGAGGGGCTGAACAGGGTGGACCGGCTGGGTCGGGGCTCCCCGTCGGCGGCCGAGGCGACCTGCCGGCGTACCCCCCGGACCTGTTCGCGCATCTGCGCGGCGGACCCGAACCGGTCGGCGGGGTCGGCCGCGGTGGCCCGGGCGAGCAGGCGCAGGAACGGGTCGAGCCGGGCCGGTGTGGGCAGCCGCCGCACGGCCGGGCCGGCGGGGATCCGGGACACGTCCACCGACCGGGTGACCAGGGTCAGCGCGGCGAGGGTACGCCCGACGGCGTAGATGTCGGAGCGGATGCTCGGCCCGGCGGCGCCGAGCCGCTTGACCTCGGGGGCGGTGTATCCCTCGGTGCCCCAGGCGGGGCTCACCCGATTGTCGATCTTCCGGGCGGCGCCGAAGTCGACCAGCTTGATCACGTCGGCGCCGACGCCGCCGACCCGCATGACGTTCTCCGGCTTGAGGTCGCAGTAGAGCCAGCCCTGGTCGTGCAGGTAGCCGAACGCGTCGAGGATCTGCGTGCCGTAGTCGAGGGCCTGGGCCACGTCGAGCGCGGCGGGTCGCCCACCCGGGCCCGCCGTGGCGCGCGACTCCTCCAGGGTGCCGCCGTTGACGAACTCCATCACCAGGTAGCCGGTGTCGTGGTGCGCCTCCGGCCGCAGCGCGTGGGTGATGGTGACGATGCGCGGGTGGTTCAGCGCGATGAGCGCCTGTCGTTCCGCGACGAACGCCGCGACGGCCTCCCGGTCCTCCGGGTTGCGCTGCCCCTTGAGCACCCGCCAGGCGCCGTCCATGTCCTGGTCGCGGGCGAGGAACACCCAACCCACACCGCCGTTGCCCAGGCACCCGGCGATCTCGTAGCGGGAGGCGCGCACGTCGCCGACGGCGAGCGGCGGGGTGAACGAGTAGCGGGTGCCGCAGTCCGGGCAGTGGCCGCTGAGCCGGGTCAGCCGGGTGCGGCAGGTGGTGCTGGCGCAGATCCGGGCGGGTTCCGGCACCACCGGCTCGGCGAGCACGGCGGTCAGCGGGTCCCGGGGCCGGGCCGCCGGGAGCAGCGTCGCGACCTCCCAGGGCTGGGACGACACGGGCTGGGAGGGCATCTGGACCGGGCGGGGCACGACAGGTGTCGGAGCCCCGCCGGCGCCGGCGCACTCGTGCCCCCACAGCCGGCAGAACCCGTCCGCGTCCACTTCGCCGGGGCAGTGGCGTTCCGCGCATCCCTGACGCGTCCCGGTCATCGGGCCCCTCCGTTCACGGCCTGCTGGTAGGCACGGACCGCCCGGCTCGCGGCGGCCACGCCGAACGTCGCGGGGCGCAGCCCGGCCACCGCGTCCCGGTAGGACCGCTCCAGGTCGGGGTGTTCGGCCCGGCCCTCGTCGGCGGCTCGCTGCCGGTATGCCTCGAGCCGCCCGCTCAGCTCCCGGTGGCACCGGACGCGCAGGCTGCGCCGGACCGCGTCGACCCGCTCCAGGTCCCGGTCGAGGGCCGCGCCGAGGGCCTCGGCGTCGGTGTCGGGCCGGTGACCCGGGTCGGCGGCGGCGAGCCGGTCGAGCAGCCCGTCGGCGGTGAGCGGGGCGAGTGGGTCGGCGACGTCGCCGAGCCCTTCGGCGGCGGCCTCCGCGGCGAGGCGGCGCAGCCGGTGCAGCGACGACCGGAGTCGGCGTCCCCGCTCCGCCAGCCGGTGCGGGTCCGGCGTCGGCTCCTCCGGGGCCGGGGCCGCGACCAGCCGGCGGATCCCTTCGGCCTGGTCGGCGGCGTCCTGGACGATCCGGGCGACCCGCAGCTGCTCGACCCGGACCTGGTCACCGGTGGCGGCGGTGAACCGGACCGGGCAGGGCGCGGCGAGCAGCCGGGCCAACGTCGCCTCGTCCGCCGGTTGCGCCGGGTCGAGCCCGGCCAGGTCCTCCTGGCGCCGGACGAGCGCCAACGCCAGGCAGTGCAGCCGCAGCAGGTGCTCCTCGGCCGCTCGCCCGGCCGGCCCGGGGTCGGCCGGCGGAAACCGGCCGGCCACCGCGCGCTCCATCTCCTCCAGCAGGTCGCAGACGCGCGCGTGGGCGACCTGGAAGGCGTGCAGTCGCTCCCGGACGGTCGGCATCGGTCGGCCCCCTCAGTCCGTCGGGGCGGGGGCCGGGCGCGGCGGCGGCCAGGTGGTGACGGGTTCGCCGGGCGAGGGCATCATCGGCGTCCGCGCGCCGGTGACCGGGTCCCGTACCGCGTCCGGATGGTCGGCGAGCCAGTCGCCGTGTGCCCGCAGCCACTCCCGCCGGGTCTCGGGCAGGGCGAGGGCGTAGTTGACGAAGGCGGCCAGCTCCGCGTCGTCGAGCCGGAACGCGAAGGCGTGCGGCTCGTCGGTGAACCAGTCGCACTCGTCGCTGAGGTTGTGGTCGCAGTATCGCTGGTCCCGGCGGGGCGGCTTGGTGACGAGCGCGGTGTCGGGGGCCATCTGGGCGAAGCCGCGCAGGATGTTCTCGTCGGTGCTGACGCCGTCGACCTGGCCCTGGCGGAGCATCACCAGGCAGTCGACGGAGTGCTCCGCCGCCACCGGCACCAGCCGCTCGCCGCCGGCCGTCCGGTAGCGGCGGATGGCGTCCAGCGAGGTGGTGTTCCGGGCGGCGCAGACCCGCCGCCCGCCCATCTCCTCCACGCCGGCGAACTCCGGCCCGCCGTCGCGGGCCCGGACCAGCACCGACTGCCCGGAGTCGAGGTAGTCGTTGGAGAAGATCACCTGCTCGGCGCGTTCGCAGGACGCGGTGAGCGACGTGGCCACCAGATCGATCTGGTTCTTGTCGAGCATCTGGAAGGCGCCCTGGCCGGGCGGCACGACCACGAACTCGACCCGGTCGCGGGGGTCGTCCTTCGGCCAGAGCGCCTTGACCACCCGCAGCAGCAGGTCGATGTTGAATCCCTCGAACTGCTGGTTGGCCGAGTTCCAGTGGCTCATGGTCGCGTCGGACGGGTCGACGCCCGCGATCA
This sequence comes from Micromonospora sp. WMMD1128, assembly GCF_027497235.1. Taxonomy (NCBI): domain Bacteria; kingdom Bacillati; phylum Actinomycetota; class Actinomycetes; order Micromonosporales; family Micromonosporaceae; genus Micromonospora; species Micromonospora sp. WMMD1128. Next base: position 3,635,015 of record NZ_CP114902.1, on the reverse strand, counting down.
GCCGCTGCGGCTCCCGCTCGATGATCCGCCTCGGCCGGGTGGCGCTGGCCGGCAGGCTGCGCCGGACCGAACAGATCGGGGTCGCCTCGCCGGCGGGGGCGAGGGTCTGCGCGCCGGGGGGACGGGCCGCCGGCGCGGGGGTGGTCGCCGCCGGCGCGCTGCACCCGGCCAGGGTCGCCAGCAGCGTGCCGGCGAGCAACGCCCGGACCGCCACCGGACCTCCTCCGTGGGTGTTCACTGGTATTCCAGGTAGCGCTGGCGCAGGCCGGCGACCACGCCGCCGCCGGCGAGCAGGACGACCCAGGCCGCCGCGCCGCCGAGCGGGCGGGGCGCCGCGGGCAGTCGTTCCCGCGCGGCGTCCGCGCGGGCGGCGTCCGCGCGCAGGGCGTCTTCCAGGTCGATCTTCGCCGCCTCGAACGACCGGCCGACCGGCCCGTCGCGCAGCACCGTGTCGACGGCGTCCCGGAACGCGTCGGGGGTCCTGCTCTGCCGGGCGGACCAGACGTCCTCCAGGGCCGCGCAGTCGATCGGCGCGGCCCGGCCCGAGGTGGGGGAGCAGAGCTTGCGGGCGTCGAAGTCGGCCCGGTGCCCCGCCGGGTCGACACTGGCGCCGAGGCCCAGATAGAGGTCGGCGCGCCCGGCGAGCAGGTCACCGAGGCGCTGCTGGCTGGTGCTCTGCGCCGCGATGGCCGATTCCAGGTCGTCGAACCGGCCGTCGGCGGCCGGCCAGTGCCACCACGACGCGACGAGCATGGCCAGCACGGCCACGGCCGCGCCGGAGGCGAGCAGCAGCCCGGCGTTCAACCGCCGCCGGGTTCGGCGACGCAACCAGAGCTGGGTGGCGACGAGCGCACCGAGCAGCGCCAGCGGCGTCAGCACCGAGGCGGCCACCCAGGGCCGGGCGTCGGCGCGGGCGTGCAGCAGCCGGCGCGTGTCGTCGTCCCAGAGCCGCTGGGCCTCGGTGAGCAACTCGGTGGACATATAGTGGGACGCCTCGCGGGCGTACGCCGAGGCGAGCACCGCGCGGGCGGCGGCCGACCGGGCCGCTCCGGCCGGACCGGGACCGCCGGCCGTCGCCGGCGTCGCCGGGCAGGCCGCCGAGGTGTCCGGGCCCGCGCCGCCGGTGGCGTCCCCGCCCGCGGTGGCCAGGGCCGCGCAGACCACGCCCCGGTACACGGTCAGCCGGGAGCCGATCGCGGCCAGCCGGTTCAGCCGGTCCGGATCGTTGACCGCCTCGCCCGTGGCGTCGGTGAGTTGCCGTTCGACGCGGCGGACCGCGGTGTCGTAGTCGGTGCGCAGCGCGCTGCGCCGGGTCTCGTCCGGCGGCAGCAGGAAGACGGCGCTGGCGGCCACGTCGGCGTCGGCCAACCCTTGGTAGATCTCGCGGGCGGTGGTGCTGGTGGCCATGGCGACGCCGACCGCGCGTTCCCCGAGATTGGCGGCCGGGGCGCTGGACCGCACGGCGACCACGGCGGTGACGAGCAGCGCCAAGCCCAGCCCGACGCCGTGCAGCACGATCAGCGCCGGGGTGCTCCGCACCGTCCTGTTCGGCATCCGCGGTCCCTTCCGGCCAGGCTTCCGCACCTCCACTGTAGAACTCCCTGCGTCACCGGGCTAACACGTGAGCAACCGATGTCGGCGAGTGATCAGCCTCGCAGGGTAGGTCAACAATGCGCAGCGCCATGTCCGGTATCCGACCGGCCGGGCGGCGTCAGGCCAGGTGCACCGCCAGCTCGCGCTTCAGCACCTTGCCGCCCCCGCCGAGCGGGAAGGACGGCAGGAACTCGACCCGCCGGGGACACTTGTACCCGGCGAGGCGGTCCCGCGCCAGCGCGACCAGCTCCGCCGCCAGTTCCGGTCCGGCCGAGAAACCGTCGCGGACGACCACCGCGGCGCACACCTCCTCGCCGAGCCGGTCGTCCGGCAACCCGACCACGGCGACCTGCCGGACCGCGGAGTGCCGGCTGAGGACCTCCTCGATCTCGCGCGGGTAGACGTTGTGGCCGCCCCGCAGGATCACGTCCTTCTTCCGGTCGACGATCGTGAGATAGCCGTCCTCGTCGAACCGACCGAGGTCTCCGGTGCGCAGCCAGCCGTCGACGACGGTCCCGGCCGTCGCCTCCGGCAGATTGAGATAGCCGGCCATGATGTTGTGCCCGCGCACCACGATCTCGCCCACCTCGCCGTCGGGCACGAACGCGACGGTGTCGGCGCGGTCGGCGTCGGCCACCCGCACGTCCACGCCCCAGATCGGGCGGCCCACCGTGCCCGGCTTCGTCGGCCACCATTTCTGGTTGTAGGCGACGCAGGGCGACGCCTCGGTGAGCCCGTAGCCCTCGTACACCTCGCAGCCGAAGGCGGCACGGATGGCCTCGAGCGTGGCGACGTGCAGCGGCGCGCCGCCGCTGAACACGCGGTCCAGCCGATACCGGCCGGCGTCACCGGGCGCCATGGCGGCCAGCATCGTGGTGAACATCGTCGGCACGCCCATGAACAGCGTGCACCCGTGCTTCTCGATCAGGTCCAGCGCCCGCGCCGCGTCGAACCGTCGCATCAGCACGACCGACGCGCCGGCCAGCAGGCAGGTGCCCAGACCGCAGATGAGGCCGAACGAGTGGTAGAGCGGCAGGGCCCCGAGCAGGACGTCGTCCGCCGTCACGTCGAACGGGGACACCCGGGTGACCATGATGTTCATCGTCACGTTGAGGTGGGTGAGCATCGCGCCCTTGGGCCGCCCGGTGGTCCCCGACGTGTAGAGGATGATGGCGATGTCGTCCGGCCGGCGCGGCTCGTACGTGTTCAGCGGCGGCGCCGTGCCGACCAGCTCCACCTCGGTGAGCGCCGGAACCCGCGCCGCACGTGCCGCCTGCCCCGCCTCGGCGATCAACGCCTCCGCGCAGATCAGCAGCACCGAGCCGGAGTCGGTCAACGTGTACTCGACCTCCGCCGGCCGGGCCGACGTGGCGACGGGCACCACAGTCGCTCCGGCGGCCCAGATCGCGAAGCACGCCACCGGCAGGTCCGGGGTGTTCTCCAGCATCACCGTGACCGCGTCGCCCGGGCGGACCCCCCGCGCTTTCAGCGTCCCGGCGGCCCGGAGCGCCCGCTGCCAGAGGTCGCCGTAGGAGACCTCCTCGTCCTCGGTCACGAGCGCGGTGCGCCGGGGGCCGCGGGCGGCGGACTCGGCGAGGATCGCGGCCACCGACATCGTCAGCACGGCCGGTGGCCCCGCACGACCCGGGCGGCGGAACCCTCGTCCGTCGTCACTCCGTCGCCTCCGCCACCAGATGTCCCGCGTTGGCGCGGGGCAGCCCCAGCTCGTTCCAGATGTCGTCCAGGGCGTCGGCGAAGCGGAGGATCTCCGCCTCGTGGTGCGTCGCCGACGGCGTGGCCCGCAACACGGCCTGACCCGGCCGGACACTCGGCGCGTCGATCGGCTGCACGTAGATGCCGTGGCGGTGCAGCAGGATGCTGGAGGCCGTCCGGCAGTTGGCCTCGTCACCGACGAACACCGAGACGATGTGCGACATGGCCGACACGTAGGGGATGCGGCGCTCGTCCAAAAGCCGGTGCGTGACCGCGGCGTTGTGGTGCAGGATCTCCCGCTCCGTCTCCGACGTGGTCAGGTGACGCACCGCCGCCAGGGCGCCGGCCGCCATGGCCGGCGGCAGCGACGTGGTGAAGATGAAGTACGGCGAGAACATGCGCACCGCCTCGATCAACGGTTCCGGTCCGGCGACGTAGCCGCCGACCGTGCCGAATCCCTTGGCGAGCGTGCCCATGATGACGTCGAACTGGTCCTGGATGCCCTCCTGCGCGGCGATCCCGGCGCCGCGCGGGCCGTACATGCCGACCGCGTGGACCTCGTCGAGGTAGGTCAGGGCGTGGTGCCGACGGGCGAGGTCGGCGATGTCGGCGAGTGGCGCGACGTCACCGTCCATCGAGTAGATCGACTCCATGACGATCATCTTCGGCCGGTCCGGATCCACCGAGGCGAGGAGTTCGGCCAGGTGGTCGACGTCGTTGTGTCGGAAGATCCGCTTCTCGGCGCGGCTCTGCCGGATGCCGTCGATGATCGACGCGTGGTTCTTCTCGTCCGAGAAGACGACGGTGCCGGGAACGCGGCCGGCCAGGATCGCCAGGGCCCCGGTGTTGGCCGTGTAGCCGGTGCTGAACAGCAGGGCCCCGTCCTTGCGGTGCAGCGCGGCGAGTTCGGCCTCCAACTGGATGTGGTATCCGTTCGTGCCGCTGATGTTGCGCGAACCCCCGGAGCCCGCCCCGTTCTCGTCCACGGCGCTCTTCACCGCGTCGAGCACGATCGGCGCCTGACCCATGCCCAGGTAGTCGTTGCTGCACCAGACGCTCACCTCGGCGCTGTCGGCGGGCAGCATGGGCGCGTTGGCCCGGGGGAACCTGCCCGCGATCCTCGATATCTCGAGGAATTCGCGACGGCCGTGCGACAGCGCGTCCATCTCGGTGGAGATGAGCTCAAGGAGATGTGTCATGGGTATCGGGCTCCCTTACTCGGCCTCGGTGGGTAGGTATGACCAGGTGGCGACGACAGCCGCTGTGCCGGATGATCACGCGCCGCGCATCTGGCGCAGGGCTTGCGCATCCGCCTTGCCGAACTGCGTCGTCGCGAGATCCGACACCAGTTCGATGACCGCCGGAACGTGCAGGGGAGACATCTTCTCGGCCACGAACTCGGCCAGCTCCTCGGACGTGAGGTCGCCGTGTGCGGCGCGTGGCTGCACGTACGCGCAGATGGAGTCACGCAGGTCGGCGTCGCGGACCTTGATGACGCTCGCCCGGGTGACGGCGGGGTGCAGCAACAGCACGCGCTCGATCTCCGCCGGGTAGATCTTGATGCCGTCGGTCTTGACGACGTGGTACAGGCGGTCGACGAGGTACAGGTAGCCGGCGTCGTCGAAGTATCCGATGTCGCCGGTGTGGAACCAGCCGTCGCGCAGCGCCTTCTCCGTCCGCACCGGGTCGAGGAAGTACTCCGTCATCATCCCGGGGGTACGCACGCACACCTCGCCGGGGACGTTCGCGTCCAGGTCGGCGCCCGTCTCCGGATCGCGGATGACCAGCTGGACGGTGGGGATCGGGCGTCCGGCGCTGGCGAGGAGGTTCTTGTCCCGGTGGTCGGCGGGGGTCAGCGCGGAGATCCGGCGGCTCTCCGTCGTGCCGTAGTACTGGACGAAGATGAGACCGAACCTCTCGACGGCCCGCTCGATGCGGGCCGGCGAGATCGGGGTGCCGCCGTACATGACGAGGCGCAGGCTCGACGTGTCGACGTCGTTCAGGCGCGGGTGGTCGAGGATCTGGTACAGGTGCTGGGTGGCCCAGAACGTGCCGCCCACGCGCTCGCGCTCGATGGTCTCGAGCACCCGGCCGGCGTCGAACTGCTCGTGCAGGAGCACGACCCCTTCGTGCGCCAGCACCGAGTCCACCGAGATGCCGGCGTTGCTGAGCGGGATCGTGACGAGGTAGCCCGACGGCCCCAGGTTCATGCTCTTCACCTGGTTCATCGCGCCGACGGTCTCCCGGTGCCACGAGCCGTAGCTGCGGCAGATGCCCTTCGGCTTTCCGGTGGTGCCACTGGTGTAGATGATGGTGGCGGTGTCGCCCTCGACGATCGGCCGGGGCTCCGGCAGGCCGTCGTCGTTCGTGTCGCCGGCGGACAGGTCGGCGTCGACCGGCGCGCCGTCGGAGCCGTAGGTGGCGAGCTTGAGTGGACCCTTGACGGCGTCCCGCAGCCGGCGGGCGACATCGAGACTCTCGACGTCCACGGCGAGCAGCGTCGCGCTCACCTCGTTCAGGATGTCGACCTGCTGGCTCTCGGCCAGCGACTCGGCCGCCGAGTTCGCGTTCACCGAGAGGATGTGCACCAGGCGCGCACCGAGGAGGTGGGCCGCGTAGCGGGTGTAGATGATGGTCGGGCTGTTCGATGCCGACAGGGCGGCGACCGTGTGGGTGCGGTCGATGCCCAACTCCTGCATCCGGCGGGTCGCGGCCACCGTCGAGCGCACGAACTCGCCGGCGGTGATGCTCTGGTCCCGCCACTTCACGACGACCTCGTCCGGGCGGCTGGCCAGCGAGTCGAGGATCCGCATCACGTAGTTCGGGCAGGCCGACTCGGCGGCGGTTCGGTCCATGGGTACCTTCCCTGTTCTTGTCGTCAGCGTCGCCCGATCGGTGTGGGCACCAGGTATCCACGGAGGGCGGTGGGTGGAGGCGGTGCGGTGCGTGCGCGGGTCACCCGCAGATGGTCAGCGTCACGTCGAAGATGGAGAGGTTCACGTTGGTGTAGCCGCGCAGGCTGAACTTCCAGGAACCGGTCTTGCCGAGCATGTCGCCGGCGGTGCCGATCAGCGGAATGGTCTGCGGCTTCCCGGCGACCGCGTCCGCGATCGAGATCGGCACGGTGCCGAAGAGCGTGCCGCCGCTGGGCATCTGCACGGTCACCGCGAGCCACTCCCAGAGCGTGCCGTCGACGGGGTTGGTGTAGACCAGCGCGGTGCCCTCGCCGGTGACGACCAGCTCGCCCGCCGCGTTGTAGACGTCGTCGTGGTAGACGACGGTGTCGCCGTCGGTGGTGCCCGGCGCGCGGCCGTCGTGCTTGGTCAGGTGGGACTGGTCGGTGAGGTCGGCGGTCACCGCGCACGGGCGGAGGTGTGCGGCCGGGACCGCGGACGCCACGGAGCCGCCCAGGACGGCGGTGGTGGCGCCGCCGAGAACGATCGCGGACAGCAGGGCGGTGAGCCGCTTCGGCCTTGGCTTGCGCATGAGCGTCAGTCTCCTTCGCATGGTGGCCGGCCTCCCGGGCATCTGCCCACCGGTGCGGCCAGCCTCGGTGACGACGCTTGCCCCGGCCTTGCAGCCGCCTAAAGCGCGCCCAAGGCGGCCCGGCCGCGCGACGGGCGGAGCCCCGCACGCGCCTGGCGGGGCACCTCAAGGTGCCCCGCCAGGGAGGACGTGCCCGTGCCGCCGCCGTGGCGGTCAGCCGCAGAAGGTCGCCGTCACGTCGAAGATGGACAGGTTCGGGCCCTCGTAGCCGACCAGGCTCCACTTCACCGCGCCGACCTTGCCGACCGTGTCGCCGGCCGTGCCGACCACCGGGATGGTCTGCGGATTACCGGCGACCGCGTCCTCGATCGCGAACGTCGTGGTGCCGAAGTACGTGCCGCCGCTGGGCATCTGGATGGTGATGGCGAGAAACTCCCAGAGCGCGCCGCTCCTGGGGTTGGTGTAGACCAGCACGGTGCCCTCGCCGGTGAAGACGACGTCACCGGCCTTGTTGTAGACGTCGTCGTGGTAGACGACGCTGTCGCCGTCGGTGGTGCCCGGGGCGCGGCCGTCGTGCTTGGTCAACTGGGAACGGTCGGTGAGGCCGGAGGTCACCGAGCATCGCTTCTTGCCGTGCCGGGCCGGGACCGCGGACGCCACGGAGCCGCCCAGGACGACGGTGGTGGCGCCGCCGAGAACGATCGCGGACAGCAGGGCGGTGAGCCGCTTCGGCCGTGGCTTGCGCATGAGCGTCAGTCTCCTTAGCAGGGTTGGCCGGCCCTGCGTGAGACGGAGCCGGCTCGGAGGCGGTACGGCACCCGCCGTACCGATGCCGATCGTGTGTGGCGGCGCTTAAGCGCCGCTAACCCGGCCGGGTCCGGACGCCGGAGCGCCGACGTGGCATAGGGGACGGACGACTTAGGGGCGGGCTAGGGGTGCTGGCCGGCGAGGGGCGTCCCTACGGTGAGCGTGTCCTTACCCGAATGATGGAGGTCTGATGAGCGTCGCGGGAACCTGGCAGCTGATCATCGACAGCCCGATGGGCAAGCAGGAGGGCGAGGTCGTCCTGCACGTCGACGGCGATGACGTCACCGGCACCCTGACCAACAAGACGATGAACCAGCAGTCCGAGATCTTCGACGGCCACGCCGACGGCGACACGGCCACCTGGAAGATGGAGATGGCCCTGGTCAAGGTCACGCTGACGTTCAACGTGACGGTGGACGGCGACACCATGACCGGGAAGGTCACCGCCGGCCTCATCGGCGGGTTCAACCTTGAGGGCAAGCGGGCCTGACACCTGACGCGCCGCCTGCCACGCGGGTGGGCGGCGCGTCAGACGTCGCGCCGCCCGAAGACGACGAAGGCGGCGGCCAGCGCGGCGGACACCAGCGCTGCCAGCAGACCGAGACCGGCCCAGCCGTCGAGCGCGCCGGCGTCCGGCACCACCTTGGTCAACTGGGCCGCCGCCGTGGTCGGCCAGTAGCGACCGAGCACTGACGACAGCGGCTCGGGCAGCGCCGGGATGAACGACGGCACCAGCACCGTCAGCACCGCGACCGTGATCAGCCCGGCCGCGGTGCTGCGGGTCAGCACGCCGAGCGCGACGCCGAGCACCCCGACCGCGGTCATCACCAGCCCCGCCCCGACCACCGCGAGCAACACCCCGGGCGCGCCGAGCGTCGTCGACGGAGCGCCCTGCGCGGCCATCACCGGTTGCCCCACCAGGAACGCCAGGAGCGCGACGAGCTGGCCCAGGACAAGCGCGCCGGCGGTGAAGACGGCCACCTTCGCGGCGAGCAGGCGGCTCCGGCGCGGAACGGCGCCGAGGCTGGCCCGGATCGTGCCGCTCGCGTACTCACTGGTGATGGTCAGCACGCCCAGGATGCCGAGGACCAACTGGATCGACAGGTAGACGCGCAGGCTGGACGCGGCCGGGTCGAAGGACGCCCGGGCCGGTGCCGAGGAGCGGGCGTAGTCGCGGCCGGCCGCGTAGCTGGTGAGCATCCCGAAACCGGCGCCCATGGCCAGCGCCAGCAGCGCGCCGTAGGCCATCGAGCGCAGGCTGCGCACCTTGGTCCACTCTCCGGCGAGGACTCCGGTCAGGCTCATCGGGCTCCGTCCTCGATCATGGCGGATGGCGGGGCGGCGTACTCCACGCTGTCCCGGGTGAGGTCGATGAAGGCGTTCTCCAGCGAGGGCTGGACCGGGGTCAGCTCGGTGACCACCACCCGGTGCCGGGCGGCCAGGCGGCCGACCCCCGTGCCGTCCAGACCGTGGACCCGGAGCGCGCCGTCCGGCTCGACGTCGACCGAGGCGCCCGCGCCGCGCAACAGCTCGGCGAAGGCGTCCGCGCCCTCGGCCCGCACGAGCATCGAAGCGGGTACGCGGTCGCGCAGGAGGGTGGTGGTCGGGGAGTCGGCGATCAGCCGTCCCCTGCCGATCACCACGAGGTGGTCGGCGATCAGCGCCATCTCGCTCATGAGATGGCTGGAGAGCAGCACCACCCGGCCTTCGTCGGCCAGCCGGCGCAGCAGCCCACGAAGCCAGACGATGCCCTCCGGGTCGAGCCCGTTGAGCGGTTCGTCGAGCATCACTCCGGCCGGGTCACCGAGCAGGGCGGCGGCGATGCCGAGACGCTGTTTCATGCCGAGCGACCAGCCGCCTGTCGGTCGGTGGGCCACCTCGGCCAGGCCGACCAGGTCGAGCGTCTCGCGGACCCGGCGTGCGCCGATCCCGTTGCTCTGGGCCAGCGCGAGCAGGTGGTGGAAGCCGTCCCGACGCGGGTTGACCGCCTGCGCGTCCAGCAGGGTGCCGAGCGTGGTCAGTGGGCGCGGCAGTTCGGCGTAGGCGCGACCGTCGACGGTCGCGGTGCCGGCGGTGGGCCGACCCAGCCCGAGGATCAGCCGCATGGTGGTGGTCTTGCCGGCGCCGTTGGGGCCGAGGAAACCGGTGACCAGGCCGGGACCGACGCGGAAGGTGAGATCCGAGATCGCGGTGGTGCGCCGGTAGCGCTTCGTCAGGTGCAGCACTTCGATCACGGAGCCATTCAACCGTGCCTCCTCGCGCCGGAACCAGCCCGGAATGTCGGTTGCGCCCCCTAAGAAAAGTCAGGGGTTCGTGGGCGTCGAACCTAGGGGGTGTGCCTCGCCGGCCGTCGCGCCGAGGCTGGCGGCGAACCCGGACAGCAACCAGTTCAGGCTGGCGGTGAAGGCGTCGTCGGCGGGCCGCTCGGCGAGCTGCGCCAGGTATGGCGCGCGGCCGGCCCGGGACAGGCCGTTCAGGTACGCGCCGGTCGAGTCGGCCCACTCGGACTCGGAGAGGCCGTCGCGTTGCCGCATGGAGTGGCCGGCCAGTTCGAGGCCGCCGAAGCCCATGGTGAACGCGTCGATGGCGATCAGGAGGGTGTGTGCCTGCTCGCGCTCGAGGCCGAGCCCCGCGATGGCCGTCATCGACTGGTCGGCGTGCCGCACCGCGTTGGGCCCCAGTGCCGGACGCTGCATGATCGCGGCGATCAGCCACGGGTGCCGGTGGCCGACCGCCCGGGTCTGCGCGGCGATGGCGTGCAGCGCCGCCAGCCAGTCCTCCGGGAGCTGGTCGAGGACCATCTCGCCGAGGATCTCGTCGACCATGAGCTCGATCAGGTCGTCCTTGCGGTCCATGAACGAATAGAGGCTCATCGGTCGGGCGTTGAGCTCGGCGGCGACCCGGCGGATCGTGATGGCGTCGAGCCCGTGCGCGTCGGCCAGGTCGATGGCCGTGCGCACGATCGTCTCCAGGGACAGTCGCCGCCGCGCGGGCCGTGGTGGGCGCGTCCAGACCGAGCCGCTCACCGGCGCGGCGTCGGCGCGGCGAGCGGCGGGCGGATCGGCGGGCTGTTGGTCAACCCCAGAATCGGACGGCTTCGGTGACATGCGGTCAGCATACAGCCTATCGGCTTCTGATACGGTGTATCGCATGGCGATGCGCCGTACCGGTTTCCGTTGCCGGTCCGCTATCAATCGGAGTCGCAGATGACTGTTCCGGCACGATCCGACATTTCCGCGTCCGACGGCGCGGCCACCGATTCCGGCGACGGCGCCCGCATCACACCGGAGCTGCTCAAGCTCGCCGGTGTGATCATGCTCGGCGCGATCATGGTGCAGCTCGACTCGACCATGGTGAACGTCGCGATCGACCGGCTGAGCGAGCGCTTCGACGCCACGGTCAGCACGATCCAGTGGGTGAGCACCGGCTACCTGCTGGCGATGGCCATCGTCATTCCGCTCACCGGCTGGGCGGTCGACCGGTTCGGCGCGCGGGCCACCTGGGCGTTCTCGCTCTCCTCGTTCCTCGTCGGCTCCGTCCTCTGCGGCGTCGCGTGGTCGGCCGAGAGCCTCATCGTCTTCCGGGTGATCCAGGGCCTCGGCGGTGGGATGATCCTCCCGTTGGCGCAGGCGATTCTTGCCGCCGCCGCCGGGCCGCAGCGGCTCGGCCGCATGATGAGCGCGATCGGGGTGCCGGCGATGCTCGGCCCGGTCCTCGGCCCGGTCCTCGGCGGCGTGCTCGTCGACCACCTCTCCTGGCGCTGGATCTTCTACGTGAACGTGCCGATCTGCCTGGCCGCGCTGGCGCTGTCCTGGCGGCTGATGCCGGCGGGCAGCACCGCCTCGGCCGAGCGTAAGGGGCTCGACAAGCTCGGGCTGCTGCTGCTCTCGCCGGGCTGCGCGGCGCTCGTCTACGGCCTGTCCGAGGCCGGCCAGCACGGCAGCTTCACCGCGCGGGAGGTCCTCGTCCCGCTGATCGCCGGCGTCCTGCTGCTGGCCGCCTTCGCGTGGCACTCGCTGTGGACCGCGGGGGAGCCGATCATCGACCTGCGGCTGCTCCGGTCGCGCAACTTCGCCGCCTCGTCGGGTGTGCTGCTGGTCTTCGGCATGGCCATGTTCGGGGCGATCTTCCTGCTGTCGCTGCTCTACCAGCAGGTCCACGGCGACAGCGCGGTCCGGGCCGGCCTGCTGCTCGCGCCGCAGGGTCTCGGTCTCGCCGTCGCGCTCCTGCTCGCCGGGCCGCTCACCGACAAGATCGGCCCGCGCTGGATCGCGGTGACGGGGCTGGTGCTCGCCGCCGTGGGCACGATCCCGTTCGCCCTGGCCAAGGGGGAGGTCAACCAGCTTGTGCTGGGCGCCGCCCTGGTCGTACGTGGCGCCGGGCTGGGCGCGATCCTGGTGCCCTGCATGGCCGCCGCCTACAGCGGGCTGGCACACCACGCCTTCACCCGGGCGAGCAGCGCCCTGCGCATCTTCCAGCAGCTCGGCGGCTCCTTCGGCGTGGCCATCGTCGCCGTGATCCTCCAGCGCCGGGTCACCGACGCCTACACCGGAGCCGGTGGGCACCCGACGCTCGACCAGGTCGCCGGCGCGTACGGCTACACGTTCTGGTGGACCGTGGCGTTCACCGTGGCCGCCCTCGTTCCGGCGCTGCTGCTGCCACGCGTCCTGCGCACCGACGAGGAGGATCCGGCCTCGCGGCCCGCGACGATGGCTTGATGCCACGTCCGGCGCCCGGCCTCCCGGTCGGGCGCCGGACGTGCGGAACGTCGATCACATATTGATAATCTTGCATGTTGACCCGAGGTTCGGCCGGGCGGGTGTCCCGGATGGCGCCGCGCCTGCGCGCCGAGCCACGGGTCGGCGCTACGGGAGGCATCAATGCATCGGCCGGCCGGGGATCTGATCGAGCGTGAGGACCAGTTGCGCACGCTGCGCGGGTTGTTGTCCGGCGCCGTGGCGGGCAGCGGACGGACGGTCGTGCTCGGCGGCGCGTCCGGCAACGGCAAGAGCGTCCTGCTGGACCGGGTGCGCCAGCTGGCCGGCGAGGCGGGCGCCGACGTGGCGACCGCGATCGCGGCCCGCGCCGAGCAGTCGTTGCCGCTCGGCGTCGTCGGGCAACTCGCCGAAGCCGCCGGCCTGGGCCGGAGCGACGCACCGGGACCGAGCGTCGGCGGGCTGCTCGACGCGGCGATGTCGACGGAATGGGAGCCCTCGGCGCACGGCGCCTCGTGCCCGCAGGCCCCGGCACGCATGCTGCACGGCCTGTGCATGGCGTTTCTGCGCCGCGCCGAGCAACGGCCGATCGTGCTGTGCGTCGACGACGTCCACCACGCCGACGCGTACTCCATGCAGTTCCTGTCCTACCTGAGCCGACGGGTCCGGGCCACGCCCCTGCTCATGGTGCTGACCGAGCTTCCGCAGCTGTCACCCGTCCACCCGGCGCAGTACGTGGAGCTGCTGCACGGCTCGATGCCGATCGCGCTGCCCCCGCTGACCCGGGCCGGCGTGGCCCGCCTGGCGCAGCGGCTGCCGGCGACGGTCGAGCCCGGCCTGGACGGACACCTGCACGCCTTCACCGGTGGCAACCCGCGGCTGGCCGCGGCCCTGGTCGAGGACATGACGCGGCGTGCAGAAGGGCCGTATCCGGTCGCTCGCCCGGCCATCGGTGAGGCGTTCATCGAGGCCGTCCGCGCCTGTCTGTTCCGCAGCCCGCCGCCGGCCCGGCCGATCGCCCACGCTCTCGCCGTCACCGGCGGCCCGGCCGACGCGCCGGTGCTGGCCCGGCTGCTGGACCTCAGCGAGGAGATGGTCAACTGGGGACTGCTGGCGCTGCGCCGGGTCGGCCTGTTGACCGGCGACACCTTCCGCGACCCCCGGATCCGGATGTCCGTCCTCGCCGGCGCACCGGCTCAGGAACGGGTCGAACTGCACCGCCGGCTCGCCGTTCTCGGGCACGCGACCGGCGAGTCGCCGGTCGTCGTCGCGCGGCACCTGCTCGGCGCGGACGGAGTCGAGGGCGCCTGGGTCGCGCCGACCCTGCGCGACGCCGCGAGCCAGGCGCTGGCCGAGGGGCGGGTGAAGGAGGCGGTGTCGTTCCTCGACTCGGCCGGCGCGTCGGAGCCCGACGCGCGGCGGCGTGCCGAGGCGACGCTCGCGCTCACCCGCGCCGAGTGGCAGTTCAACCCGGCCGACGCGGCCCGGCGCCTGCCGGAGCTGCTCGCCGCGGTCCGCCACGGGCAGTTGGTCCGGCGCCAGGCCGCGGCCCTGGTCCCGTACCTGCTCTGGCACGGCCTGATCGATGACGCGGTCGCGGTGGTCAACGCGTTGACCTCGGCCGGGCCGCTCGACGACGAGAGCGCGGCGGCTCTGGGCGCACCACTGCTGCTGCTGACCTACCTGTTCCCCGGCCACGCGCAGCGCGTCGACCGGCCCCGGCGGGAGCTCGCCGCGCGCGGAATTCTGCCGGCGTCCGGTGGCCCGCTCCCCGCCGCCGCCGCGCTTACCGCGCTCGCCGCCCGCAGCACGCACGCCGAGGTCGTGGCCGCCACCGAACAGGTCGTCCGGAACACCCGGCTGGACCACGAGGCGCTGGGACCGATCTCGGTCGTGATGCTCGCGAGCGTCCTGACCGACCGGCTCGGTGACCCGGGCACGAACGACTACCCGCCGCTGCATCCGGGCACCGGGCGGCGCCCACCGACGGCACAGGCCCTCCTGTCGGCCATGGCCGCCGAGGGCGCGCTGCGCCGCGGTGACCTGGCCGCCACGGTCGGGCACGCCGGCCGGGGTCTCGATCTGCTCCCCGCCGCCGGCTGGGGCATCGCCGTGGGCGGTCCGCTGTCCAACCTGGTCCTGGCGGCCACCGCGGGCGAGCGTGACGACGAGGCCACGGCACACCTGGCCGTGGCGGTGCCCGCGGCCATGTTCGACACCCCGTTCGGCCTGAAGTACCTGCACGCCCGGGGCCGTCACCACCTCCGTACCGGATGTGTCCGCGCGGCCCTCGTCGACCTGCAGGCGTGCGGCCGGTTGACGGCCGCCTGGGACATCGACCAGCCCGAGCTGGTGCCGTGGCGTACCGAGTTGGCCCGGGCGCAGCTCGCCCTCGGCCGGCCGGAACGGTGCCGTGAACTGGCCCTGGAGCAGCTGGACCGGTTGCCGGAGCACAACGCCCGGGAGCGCGGCGCCGCGCTGTGGGCGCTGGCCACGGCGAGCGAACCGGCCGACCGCCTGCCGCTGCTGCGGCAGGCGGTCGCCCTGCTGCGCTCCGGGGCAGACGTGTCGACCGGCGGACACGCCGCCGCCACCGCTGCCGGCTCGCACGGTGTGGGCGGCCCGGACGCGGCCCGACCGCGGTGGCCGGAGTCGGCGGGCGCGCCGGACCGGCGTGACGCCACGCCCCGGCCACGCTGCGGCCCGGCCGACGAGCAGCCGCCCGCGGCCGACGCGGCCGAGCCCGGGCCGGACGTCGCCACCATGCTGGAAGGGCTCACCGAGGCCGAGCGCCGGGTGGCCACGTTGGCCGCCGACGGGCACACCAACCGCGCGATCGCCGCGCGGCTGTTCGTCACGGTCAGCACCGTGGAGCAGCACCTGACCCGGGTCTACCGCAAGCTCCGGGTGAACAGCCGCGGCGACCTGCTCCTCCGGCTCGGCCGCGAGGCGACCCGGGGGCGCAAGCGCGGCCAGGTTAGCGCGGCTTAAGCGGCGCCCCGGACGATCGACACCGGTACGGCAGGTGTCGTGCCGCCTCCGAGCCGGCGCGGTCGCGTGTTCCGGCGGCCCCGCCGGCGCGCCACGACCCGACCCGATCCCGACCTCCGGAGGAGAAAACCATGGACGCTGCCGTCGTCATCGCCGGCGCCGGTCCGACCGGCCTGCTGCTCGCCGCCGAGCTCGCGCAGGCCGGCGTGCCGGTGGTGGTGCTGGAGCGCGACCCGGAGCCCCGGCTGGCCGCGATGGGCATGGCCATCAACGCCGGCGTGGTGGACCTGCTCGCGGAGCGCGGCCTGATGGAGCGGATCGGCGCCGACGGCCTGCCCTGGCCGCGCGCACACTTCGCCCAGTTGTGGCTGGATCCCGGCCGGCTGCCCGGCCGGCAGACGTACACCTATCTGCTGCCGCAGGCCAAGCTGGAGGAACACCTGCTCGCGCACGCCGAGAAGCTCGGCGTGGAGATCCGGCGCGGGGTGACGGTACGCGGTGTGCGGCAGGACGCCGACGGCGTGGCCGTGGACACCTCCGCCGGTGTGGTCACCGCCGCCTACCTGGTCGGGTGCGACGGCGCCGACAGCGTCGTCCGGGGCGCCGCCGGGATCACGTTCGAGGGCTCCGAGGTGGCGTTCGACGGCATCGCCGGCGACGTCGAGGTGCCCAACGGCCATCCGTTGTACCAGCAGTTGGGCGCCAACGAGTTCAACAGCGGGCTGTTCTCCGTCGCGCCCAGCGGCGTGGGCCTGCTGCGGGTGGCGACAGGTGAGTTCGGTCGCCGGCCGGTGGACCCGTCCGCGCCTCCGGACGCCGGTGAGCTGCGCGCCGCCGTGTCCCGGCTGATCGGGCAGGACATCGACGTCGGCACGCCGCGCTGGCTGGGCCGGTGGAACTGCGAGACCCGGCAGGCCGACCGGTACCGCGTCGGGCGGGTCCTCGTCGCGGGCGAGGCCGCCCACGTCCACTTCCCGCTCGGTGGCCAGGCGCTGAGCACCAACCTGGAGGACGCCGTCAACCTGGGCTGGAAGCTGGCCGCGGAGTTGGCCGGCTGGGCGCCGGGCGGACTGCTCGACAGCTACCACGATGAGCGGCACCCGGCCGGGGCGCGGACCTGCCTCACCACCGCCGCGCAACTGGCGTTGCTCTACCCGGCCGACCGGGTGGCGCCGCTGCGGGCGGTGATGAACGAGCTGATCGAGTTCGACGCGGTGAACGAGTACCTGGTGCGGACGGCCGGCGGCCTCAACGTGCGCCATCCCGCCACCGGGTGCGACCACCCGCTCGTCGGTCTCCGGGTGCCGGGCGTGCCGCTGCCGGCCGGGCGCGGCCTGGCCCTGCGGTTCGACCCGTCCGTCCGGCTCGACGTCGACGGTTGGGCCGACCGGGTCGACCTGGTCACCGCGGAGCCGTCCGCCGACATCGCGGCGGTGGCGCTGCTGGCCCGCCCGGACGGCCGGATCGCCTGGGCCACCGACGGGACCGACCCGGACGGCCTCGCCGCCGCGCTCGCCACCTGGTTCGGCGCGCCCGCCAGCTCCTGACCCCGCACAGCGGAGACGCGGGGCGCCGGCCGGCGCCCCGCGTCTCCGCGTATCGGACGGTCCCGCCGTCAGCGGGCGGCGCGCAGCCGGGCCGCGCGGACCAGGAGGCGCAGGGGCAGCGTGGGGCGCCCGCGCATGCGCTGGATGGACAGGGCCGTCCACGCCATGCTCTCCAGCGTGTGCTTCGGCGCGCCGTGCACGTCGTCGTGGGTGAGCACCCGGAAGTCGCGGACGTTGTCCCGCAGCATCAGCAGGTCGTCGCGCGGGATGATTTCGTCGCGGGTGCTGGCGACGGCGGCGACCGGGATGCGGAGCGCGGCCAGTTGATCCGCGCTGATGGCCCAGTCGCCCAGCCGGTCGAGGGTGGTGCCGGTGAGGTGGCTCAGGGTGTCGGTGGTGACCCGGGGCAGCCGGGCCTGCCACGCCGGGTCGGTGAAGAACGCCCGGATCGGCGCGCCCGCGGTGACGATGCCCCGCAACCGCGGCTCCCGCAGGGCGCAACGCAGCGCGAGATGGCCGCTGAAGCTGAGCGTGATCGCGTACGTCTGCCGCACGTCGGCGCGGTCGCCCACCGCGTCCAGGAGGCTGGACAGGAAGAGGTGGGCGTCGGCGTCGTAGGGCACGGTGTTGCCGCCGATGCCCGGGATGTCGGCGACCACGGCGGCCAGGCCGAGCCGGCGGAAGACGCCCAGGCGAGGCGCCCACTGCTCCTTGACGGTCAGGTGGCCACCCATGATCACGACGAGCGGGCGCGGCCGGGTCGGGGACAGGCCGGACTGCCAGCACCGCACCGGGTGGCCCCGGTGGGTGAAGTCGAGCGGGTGCAGGTCGCGCCCGGCCCGCCACCGTTCGAAGGTGGCCGTCGCCCGCTCCGCCGCACGTCTCCGGCCGGGCCGGTCGGGATACGGGAAACGGGCCATGATGTGGTGGCGGCTCGCCGGCAGCCACTCGCCGCGCCGTTCGAGGTCCGCCGCCGCGGTCGACCACTGCGCGACCCACGAGCCCGGGCCGTCGCCGTCGTCCTCGATGGCGGCGAGCTTCTCGGCGAGCCGGTCGATGCCCTGCCCGCGCGCGTGGGCGACGATGTACCGCTTGAGTTCGTCCAGGTCATTCATGGTCGGCTGGAAACTCCTCCAGGGACTGCTTGAGGTCGGCCAGGATGTCGGCCGCCTCGGCGCCGTCGATGGCCCGGTGGTCGAAGGTCAGGGACAGCCGCATGACGGGCGCGACGACGATCTCGCCGTGGCGTACCACCGGGCGGTCGACGCTGCGGCCCAGGCCGATGGTCAGGGTGGCGCCGCCGACCGAGTAGAAGCCGTCGACCGGACGGTGCCCCAGCGAGGTCACCGCGAACGTGCCCATGCGACCGGGGCGTTGCCGCAGCGGCCGGACGGCCAGCCGGTAGAGCAGGGCGCCGAGCGGCATCGGGACCCGGTGCAGCCGGCGGACGGCCGCGAACTCCGGCATCGTGTCGGGGTCGCCGTCGCGGAACCGTTCGACCTGCCGCTGGATGTCGGCGAGGCTGGCCCGCTCGAGGCCCGGCAGCACGGCCGAGAGCACGACCCGGTGGCCCGACATCGTCTTGTCGAGGGTGAACTTGCCGCCGACGGTGTGGTAGCGGGCCATCCGCCGGCCGCGGAGCGCGACGTTGGCGTCGGGGTGCGCGGCGAGCACCCGGGCCGCGGACCACAACACGTACGTGACGATGGAGTGTTTCGTCGTGCGTCGGTGGGCCAGCACGGCGCTCATGTCGATCTCGGTGTCCAGGAACACCGGTGCGATCTCGCGGATCTGGTCGAGGAAGTAGAGGGTGTGCCGGCGCGGCCGGGGCAGGCCGCTCATTGGTGCCCCGCCGGGACCGCCAGCTCGTCGAGCAGGTGCGCGGCCAGCTCGGCCGGGGTCGGGCTGTCGTAGATGAGCGACGGGCTCAACGCCACCCCGGCCTCGTGGATCCGGGCGGTGAGTTCCATCGCCGTGATCGACGACAGTCCCATGTCGAGCAGGTTGTCGTCCGGGCCGATCGTGTCCGCCTCGTCGAGGCCGAGCGCGCCGGCGACCTGCGCCCGGATGTAGTCGATCAGCAGTCCGAGGCGTTCCTCCGGGGCGGTGGCCGCGAGCCGGTCGGCGAGCGGAACCTCGTCGGCCCGGTCGGTGGGCGCGGCGTCGCCGGCCGGGACGGCGTCGGTGAGCACGACCGTGGCGGGTGCCGACGCGGCCCAGCTCAGGCTGCCGGCGACGGCCCGGTCCGGGAGCGGGCGGGGCCCCGGCTGCACCGCGAGCCCCCGTTCACCGGCGGCCACCCGGTCGAGGGCGGTCAGCTCGCAGTACCTGGTGGTGCCGGCGTCGTCCGGCGGGGCGAACAGGACGAACGCCGACAGCCCGAGCCCGCGGGTCAGCTCGTCGAGGTGACCGACCGCCGCGGCGCCGCCGGGTGCCGCGAGGTGCACCACGGCGTCGACCGGCTCGTCGGCCAGCAGGTCGGCCACCGCCGCCCGGTCGGCGAGGTCGCAGGCCACGACGGTCACCTTGGCTCCGAGCGCGGTCAGCTCGGCGCGGTCGTCGGTGTGCCCGGCGTTGACCAGGATCAGCTTCGGCGCGCCGTTGGCGGCGAGCCACCGGGCCGCGTGTCCGCCGAGCGCGGTGTCCGCCCCGGTCAGCAACACGGTCCCGGTCGGCGTCCAGCCGCCCCGAGCGGGGGAGGGGGCGGCGACGAGCCGCCGGACCGACAACCCGGTGTGCCGCAACGCCACAGTCGGTTCGTCGACGGCGCCGGCGAGGACCGCGACGAGCTGCCGCCGCACCACGTCGTCGAGTTCGGCCGGCAGGTCGAGGAGGCGGTAACCGTGCTCCCGGGCCACGCCCCAGGCGGTGGCGGCCTCGGCACGCGAGCCCCGGGCCAGCACCCACCGACCGCCAGGCCCGGAGATGTCGAACGGCTCGGCGGGTCCGGCCGGGGTGACTGTCACCTCGGCTCCCGCGTTGCGTAGGACGTCGGCGAGCACCTCGTCGCGGACGATCCAGCCACCTGCCAACCCGCCCGCGACAGATGGCGCCGGCACCGGGCTCCACGCGTGGGTGTGCCGCCCGGCGATCCGCCGGCGCAGGTCGCCGAGCGCCGGGAGCAGCGCCCGCAGGCCCGTGCGTTCGTCCTCGCTGAGGGACAGCAACGCCTCGAGGCGGGCGGTGTCCGCGCGTTCGACGGCCGGCCAGAAGTCGTCGTGCGCCGCCCCGGCGCCCGACGGCCCGGCGGCGTCGAGCCAGAAGGGCCGGCGCTGGAACGGATAGAACGGAAGCTCCACGGCGGCGGCCGGCTTCGGGCCGAGGACCGTCGCCCAGTCCACGGCGTGCCCGTCGGTGTGCGCCAGCGCGGCCGCGGCGAGCGCGGTGTGCGGCTCCGGCCGGTCGGCGTGCAGCAGCGGCCCGGCGGCGGCGCTCCGGCCGAGCGCCTCGCGGACGAAGCCGAGCAGCACCGGGCCGGGGCCGAGTTCGAGGTACGCGGTGGCGCCGAGCTGGTCCAGCGTGGACAACGCCGCGCCGAACCGGACCGGTTCCCGGATCTGCCGGACCCAGTGGCCGGGATCGTGCAGCTGCTCGGCGGTGGCGACGTCGCCGGTGAGCCCGGTGACGACCGGAACCGCCGGCGCGGCGAACGTGAGGTCGGCGACGGCCGCGTGGAACTCGTCCAGGACCGGGTCCATGTGGTGCGAGTGGAACGCGTGGCTGACCGTGAGCCGCTTGGTACGCCGCCCGCGCCGGGCGAACCTCTCCGCCAGCGCGGCGACCCGGTCGGCGTCGCCGGAGACGACGGTACGCATCGGGGCGTTGACCGCCGCGATCGAGACGCCGTCGATGAGCTCGGCGAGCACCTCGTCCTCGGTCGCCTCGACGGCCGTCATGACGCCGCCCGCCGGCGCGGCCTGCATCAACCGGGCCCGGGCGGCGACGAGGCGGGCCGCGTCGGCGAGGGTCAGCACCCCGGCGGCGTGCGCGGCGGCGATCTCACCGACCGAGTGACCGGCCACCGCGTCGGGCCGGACACCCCACGACTCGAGCAGCCGGAACAGCGCCGTCTCCAGCGCGAACAGCGCGGTCTGGGTGTAGAGCGTCTCGTCGAGCCGGGCCGCGTCGGCGAACATCACGGCCCGCAGCGGGCGGTCGAGGTACGGGTCCAGGTGGTCCGCCGCCTCGTCCAGAGCGGCCCGGAAGACGGGATACGAGTCGTAGAGGCCCCGCCCGGCGCCGGCCCGCTGGGCGCCCTGCCCGGTGAAGAGGAAGACCAGCTTGCCGCCCGTACCGGCCACGCCGCGTACCACGTCGCGCGACTCGGTGCCGACGGCGAGCGCGGCCAGCCCGCGGGCGAGCCGGTCCCGGTCGTCGGCGATCACCGCGGCCCGGTGCGGGAAGTGGGTCCGGGTCGTGGCCAGCGCGTGCGCGACCGTCGCCGGGCCGGCGGCGGGCAGGCCGGCGCGCAGCCGGTCCGCCTGTGCTTCGAGGGCCGCGTCGGTGCGGCCGGACAGGAGCCACACGTACGGCCCGCCGGGCTCGTCGCCGGCCGGCGGTTCGGCGGGCGACGCCTGTTCGAGGATCACGTGGGCGTTGGTCCCGCTGATGCCGAACGACGAGACCGCGGCCCGGCGGACCCGGCCGGTGTCCGGCCACGGCCGCGACTCGGCGAGCAGGCGGACCGCTCCGCTGTCCCAGTCCACGTGCGGGCTGGGCGCGGTCGCGTGCAGCGAGCGCGGAAGCTCCCCGTACCGCATGGCCTGGATCATCTTGATGATCCCGGCCACCCCGGCGGCGGCCTGGGTGTGCCCGATGTTCGACTTGATCGAGCCCAGCCACAGCGGCCGGTCCCGGTCCTGGCGTTGCCCGTAGGTGGCCAGCAGAGCCTGGGCCTCGATCGGGTCACCGAGCACGGTGCCGGTGCCGTGGGCCTCCACCGCGTCGATGTCGTCGACGGTGAGCAGGGCGTTGGCCAGGGCCTGGCGGATCAGGCGTTCCTGCGACGGGCCGTTCGGCGCGGTGATGCCGTTGCTCGCGCCGTCCTGGTTGGTGGCCGACCCGCGGATGACGGCGAGCACCCGGTGGCCGTTGGCCTGGGCGTCGCTGAGCCGTTCCAGCAGCAGCAGGCCGCAGCCTTCGGACCAGCCGGTGCCGTCGGCGCCGGCGGCGAACGACTTGCACCGCCCGTCCGGGGCGACTCCCCGCTGCCGGCTGAACTCGATGAACACACCGGGCGTGTGCATCACGGTGACGCCGCCGGCGAGGGCCAGCTCGCACTCGCCGTTCCGCAACGCCTGCCCGGCGAGGTGAACGGCGACGAGCGACGACGAACAGGCGGTGTCGAGGGTGACCGCCGGTCCCTCCAGCCCGAACGTGTAGGCGAGCCGGCCGGAGGCGAGGCTGCTGGCGCTGCCGGTGCCGAGCAGGCCCTCCAGGTCGGGCGGAACGTCGTGCATGACCCGGACGCCGTAGTCGTCGTACATCACGCCGGTGTAGACGCCCACCGGCCGGCGGCGCAGGTCCGCCGGCACGATGCCCGCGTGCTCGAAGGTTTCCCAGGCGGTCTCCATCAGAAGCCGGTGCTGCGGGTCCATCGCCCGCGCCTCCCGCGGGCCGATGCCGAAGAACGCGGGGTCGAAATGGTGCGCGTCGTAGAGGAAACCACCCTCCCGGGTGTACGTCTTGCCGGTGTGCTCCGGATCCGGGTCGTAGAGGTCGGCGGTCGACCAGCCGCGTTCCTCCGGGAAGCCGGCGATCGCGTCGGACCCGTCGGCGACCAGTCGCCACAGGTCGTCCGGGGTCCGTACGCCACCGGGGTAGCGGCAGGCCATCCCGACGACCGCGATCGGCTCGCGGGCCGCGGCCTCCGTCCGGCGCAGCTGTTCCCGGGTTCGATGCAGGTCGGCGGTCACCCACTTGAGGTAGTCGACCAGCTTCTCCTCGTTGGTCATCGCAGCGTCCACGGCCCTTCTCTGTGGATCGGTGGCGTCACACGGCCGGTTCGGCGTCGAGTTCGCGGACCCGCGCGGCCAGCCCGGCCGGGGTGGGTGCGTCGAAGAGGTCGGCCAGCTTGAGCGGGACACCGATGTCGTCCTGGATCTGCTGGAGCAACTGCGCCCCGGCGAGGGAGTGGCCGCCGCTGGTGAAGAAGTTGGCGTCGGCGTCGACCTCGTCGTGGCCGAGGATGGCGCGCCAGTGCCCGACGAGCCGCGTCACCAGCGGGTCGGCGCCGTCGGGCGTCGGGTCGCCGAGGTCGGGGTGCGACGGTGCGGTGGACCGGTCCCGGTGGGCGTGGCCGGCGAGCTGCTCCAGCCGGGGATAGTCCACCTTCTCGTTGGCGTTGACCGGCAGCGCGTCGACGGGGTGGAACTCCTGCGGAATCGAGGCGTGCGGCAGTTCGGCCCGGGCGTGCTCCCACAGCGCCGCCGAGACCTCCGCGTCGCCGGTGGTCTCGACGAACGCGACCAGGCGGGCGTCGGCGCTGCGGTCGCCGACCGCGACGACCGCGACCGCCCGCACCTCCGGGTGGCTGAGCAGGGCCGCCTCGACCTCGCCCAGCTCGATGCGGTTGCCCCGCAGCTTGATCTGGCGGTCGGAGCGGCCGAACAGCTCGATGGTGCCGTCCGACCGCCAGCGCCCGACGTCGCCGGTGCGGTAGAAGCGGCCGTGCACCGGGTGCGTGCCGAACCGTTCCGCGTTGAGGTCGTCCCGCTCGTGGTAGCCGAGGGCGACGCCGTCCCCGGCGATCCAGACCTCGCCGCGGACACCGACCGGCAGTTGGCGGCCGTCCTCGGCGGCGACACCCAGGTAGGTGTTCCAGATCGGGCCACCGACGTCGAGCCGGTCACCCTCGATCCGGTCGACCCGCGCCCAGGTCGCCCACGTGGTGGTCTCGGTCGGCCCGTACGCGTGGTGCAGCTCGCAGCCGGTGTCCAGCAGCCGGCGGGCGATGTCCACCTGCACGATCTCCGCCCCGGTCACCACGCGCCGTCCGCTGAGCTGGTCGGCGACCTGGTCGAGCACGATCCGCCAGGTGGTCGGGGTGGCCTGGAGGATGTGCGGCTGGTGTTGTTCGATCGCCGCGCGCAGCGCCACGCCGTTGCTGCGGGCCTCGTCGGCGGCGACGGCGATCTGCCCGCCGCTGTAGAGCGGCACGTACATCTCCAGGTTGGCCATGTCGAAGGCGAACGTGGTGAGCCAGAGCGTGACGTCGGACCGGGTCGCGTCCAGGATGTCCACGTAGTGGGCGGCGGCGTTCGCGATGCTGCGGTGCCGGATCGAGACGCCCTTGGGCCGCCCGCTGGACCCGGAGGTGTAGATCAGGTAGGCGCGCTCGTCGGGGCCGGGCTCGTGCGGGACCGCGGGCAACGGACCGTCCGGCGGCACGTCCGTGCCGTGGGCGTCGTGCAGCGCCAGGACGGTGACCGGGCGGTCCGGCGCCGCCTCCACCGGATGGTCGGCGAGCACGACGCGGGCGCCGGAGTCGCGCAGCACGTGCTGCACCCGGTGGGCCGGGTGTTCCGGGTCGACGGGCAGATAGCCGGCCCCGCACAGCCAGACCCCGAGCGCGTTGGCGATCAGGGTGGCGTCCCGGGCGGCGGCGATGGCGACGAGGTCGCCGGGGCGGACGCCGGCCCCGTGCAGCCGCTGGGCCGCGCCGGCCGCGGCGAACCACAGC
Source organism: Micromonospora sp. WMMD1128 (assembly GCF_027497235.1). Classification (NCBI taxonomy): domain Bacteria; kingdom Bacillati; phylum Actinomycetota; class Actinomycetes; order Micromonosporales; family Micromonosporaceae; genus Micromonospora; species Micromonospora sp. WMMD1128. The sequence goes on along the minus strand of NZ_CP114902.1, from coordinate 3,610,482 downwards.
TGGCGGTAGCTGACCGGGCCGGTCTCGTCGCGGATCGCGACGGCGTCGGGGGTGGCGAGCGCGTGGTGGCGAACGGCGGCGACGACCGTGTCGAAGGGGATGTCGTGGGCGGTTTCGTTCGCCGCCTCGATGACCGCGTGGTCGGTGGCGGACCAGACGGCGAGCTCACCGGTCGGGGTGTCGACGGTGTCGCCCAACATGGTCAGCAGGGCCTCGTAGCGGTGCAGCAGCGCCACCACGTCGTCCCGGTCCAGCACGTCGGTGGCGAAGCGGGCGACCAGGTCGATGCCGTCGTCCGCCGAGGCGACGAAGAACTCCAGGTCGTACTTGCTGAAGCCGTTGTCGATGACGAGCGGGCGGGCGTCCAGGCCGCCGATGCGGAACCGGGCCTGCTGGAGGGGGAAGTAGTTGAACAGGTGCCGGGTGAGCCGCGGGCGCCTGTTGTCTGCGGTACGCGGCACCAGCCGGGCGATGTCCTCCTCCGGCACGACGGCGTTCATCAGCGCGCCGAAGTAGGTGTCCCGGACCCGGCGGACCAGGGTGCGGAAACTCTCCCGCCGGTCGATCCGGGCGCGGATCGGCAGCACGTTCGTGTGGTGGCCGACGGCGCCGGCGGCCACCTTGCCGCGCACGTTCACCGGCGTGCCGACGGCGAGGTCCGGCCCGGACCCGTGCGCGGCGAGCAGCAGTTGGAAGGCGGTGAGCAGGATGACCGCCTCGGGCGCGCGCACCTCCTTCGGCAGCCGCCGAACGATCTCCCGGGTCGACGCGCTGAGCCGGTGGGTGACCTGGTCGCCGCGCAGGCTCGGCTGGTCCGCGTCGGGCGCGCCGCACGCCAGGCCGAGCGCCGCCGGGTCGTATCCGGCCAGCTCGGTACGCCAGAACTCGACGCTCTCGGCCGCCGGCTCCGCCTCGGTGAACGACGGCACCTCGGCGCGCAGCTCGGCCGGCAACGGTTCCGGCGTGGCCAGCGCGTCGTAGGCCCGGATCAGGTCGGCGAGGATGATCGAGCCGGAGATGATGTCGTAGACGAGGTGGTGGAAGGCGAGGCAGACGACGTCGCCGTCGGCGTCCCGGCGCATCCCGGCCCGCACCAGCGGCCGGCCGTCGAAGGTGAACGGGCGGACGACGAAGACCTGCGGGTCACCGTCCGGCAGCCGCTCCAGCGGCACGTCGAAGTCGCCGGGGGCGACGACCTCCTTCTCCAGCGTCGAGCCGACCGAGTGGTAGACCGTGCGCAGCGTCTCGTAGCGGGCGAGGATCGCCCGCAGCGCGGCGGTCAGCCGGGCTTCGTCCAGCCGGCCCTCGACCTGGAACGCCAGGGTCAGGTTGTTCGGCGCGCTGTCCGGAACGAGGCGCTCCAACAGCCACAGGGCGGCTTCCTTCCGGCTGGCCGGGGTCCGTCCCGTCACCGCTGTCGCTGCGATATCCACCCTTGCCTCCCACCCCGGCCGGTGCCGCTGTCGGTCCGAACTGTAGGGACGCTCCCGGCACGCCGGGTACCCCTTGACCCGCGGACCGGGGGTGGTCGAGTAGGGGATCGATAGGGGTGCGCGAGGCCGGAGCGGCCCCTTGCGCTGACCTAGGCTCGGTCGGCATAGCACACCCGAATGCCCTGACTGGAGCGGAACATGGCGCGAGCTGATGGATGGCGGGTGCTTGCCGAGCCCGACCACGCCGAGCGGGTCATCCTGGCTGTCGACTTCGATGCCACCGGGCGGCCGGAGGCGAGGTTCTCCGATCTGGCGGAACGACTGACTGTCGACTGCGCGTTCTGGGAGACCCTTCCGCCCGGCCCCGACATTGAACGGACCGCGTCCGGGCCGGCGTACATCGAGCACTGGTGGACGGCGTTCCAGCGCCGGCCCCGGCCGGTGGCCGCGGTGATGGGGTTCTGCGGCGGCGCCGTCTACGCGGCGGCCCTGTCCGAGCGCGTCGCCGCCTGGCAGGGCAGCGAACCGCAGCTGCTGCTCTTCGACCCCGAGATCGCGGTGCCGCAGACGCTCGTGTGGCAGTTCCACAAGGTCGTCGGATACCTCGCCGGGGTGCTGCCGATGGAGGACATCCAGCGCGCCCAGGACGCCGCGCAGGACCTGCACGACCGCGAGTGCGGGATGGCGGAGATGTGCGAGACGCTGTGCCGGCTCACCCTGGAGATGGGTGACGTGGCGTTCGCGCAGGCCGGGCTCAGCAAACCGCTGCGCGACGAGCTGATGGGGACGTTCTGTTCGTTCCTGCGCTACCTCACCGCCGCCGCCGAGCTGGACCCGCTGCCCCGCTGGCGGACGGCGACCGCCTTCCAGTCGGTCACCGAGCTCAGCGGGCTGCACGCCGTGCGTACGTCCGGCATCGGCGGCGCCGGGCCACTCGTGGGCCGGGAGATCGCGGTCGACGACGAGCACGCGAAGCTCCTCGCCAACGACGAGGTGGCGGCCACGGTGTCCGGCCTGCTCGCCGGCGACGGGAGCGCGCGGTGAGCGCGGCGACGCGCACCGGCACCCCCTGGCTGCGGCGGTTCCACCCGCGCCAGGACAGCGAGGTCGAGCTCTTCTGCTTCCCGCACGCGGGCGGCTCGGCGAGCGCCTACTTCCAGCTCTCGCAGCAGGTGGCGCCGCGGGTGCAGGTCTCGGCCGTGCAGTACCCCGGCCGGCAGGACCGCCGCAACGAGCCGCGCATCGACAGCGTCGACGAGTTCGCCGACCGGATGTGCGCCGAACTGCTCGCCCAGCCGGCCCGCCCGTTCGCGATGTTCGGGCACAGCATGGGCGCGGTCATCGCGTACGAGACGGCACAGCGACTGGCCGCCGCCGGCCGGGTGCCGGTCTGGTTCTTCGCCTCCAGCCGTCGTGCCCCGTCCCGCCTGCGGCACACCGACGTGCACCGGCGGGACGACGCGGGCATCGTGGCCGAGCTGCGGTCCCTCGCCGACGGCGAGGTCGGCTGGCTCGCCGACGAGGAGCTGCTCGCGTCGTTCCTGCCGGCGATCCGCAGCGACTACCGGGCCATCGAGACCCATCCGTACCGTCCCGGCCCGCCGCTGCGCTGCCCGGTGACCGCGTTCATGGGCGACCGTGACCCCTACACGACGCCGGACGAGGCCCAGTCGTGGCGCGACCACTGCACCGGGCCGTTCGACCTGCACGTGTTCCCGGGCGGGCACTTCTACCTCGACAAGCACACGGCGCAGGTGGCCGCCCACGTCGGCCGGGTGCTGGGCACCGCGGCCGGGGTGGCGCCGCGCGGGGAGGCGTAGATGCGATACGAACTACTCGGATCGTTGCGGGTGATCGGCCCGGACGGTCCGCAGATGCTCACCGCCCGGAAGATCGAACTGCTGCTCGCCGTGTTGCTGGTCCGCGCCGACCACGTGGTCAGCACCAACCAGCTCATCGGCGAGGTGTGGGGGGAGCGGGCGCCGCACCGGGCGACCGCGGGCCTGCACGTCTACGTGTCGGAGCTGCGCAAGTTCCTGGCCCGGCAGCGGCCCGGCACCGAGACCATCGTCACCCGGTCACCGGGCTACCTGCTGCGGCAGGGCGACGACGAGTTCGACTTCCAGGACTTCCTCGCCCTGGTCGAGGCCGGCCGGGGCTACCACGCCGCCCACCGGTACGAGGAGGGGGCCGAGGTGCTCCAGCGCGCGCTCGCGCTGTGGCGGGGCCCCCTGCTCGGCGAGCCGAGCGACGGCGTCATCGTCGGAAGCTTCGCCGCCTGGCTGGCCGAGGTGCGGATGGAGTGCCTGGAGATCCTCGTCGACGCGCAGCTCGAACTGGGCCAGCACCGCCGGCTCATCGGCCGGCTGCGTCAGCTGGTCGCGGACAGCCCGCTGCACGAGGCGTTCCACCGCCAGCTCATGCTGGCGCTCTACCGGTCGGACCGCACCGCCGACGCGCTCCAGGCGTACCAGCAGGCGCGCGCGACGCTCAACCGGGAACTCGGCCTGGAGCCCTGCCGCGCGCTCCAGGAACTCCAGCACGCGATCCTGGTCGGCGACGAGCGGGTGCTCTCGGCGCGGGTGTAGACGCCCCGCACCGCCCGGTTCGGCTGGTCGTACGCCCTGCCTGCCCTCGCGTCCGGCCCATCGTGCACCGGCCCGCTAAAGCCGCGACAAAGCGACCGGGCCGCCGCCCGGTTGGCGGAACCGGCCGCCGCCCGGCTACGACGCGTCGTCGAGACCGCTCTCGTCCCGGCCCAGCATCTCCGCGGCCAGCGCGGAACGGCGCTTGACCTTGAGCTTGCGGTAGATGCGGGTGAGGTGCTGCTCGACGGTGCTGACCGTGATGTACAGGCGTCCGGAGATCTGTTTGTTGGTGTAGCCGTGCGCGGCGAGCATCGCCACCCGCCGTTCGGCGTCGGTGAGCTCATCGAGGCTACGCCCCGCCTGCGACCCCCGCGGCACCAGCACCGTGGGCTCGGCCGGGGCGGCCGGTTCGGCCGCCTTCTCGACCGGCGCGGCCTCGGCCCGGGCGGAGCCGCCGCGCAGCAGCTGCAGACCGATGGGTTCCGCGCCGCACTCCTCGGCCAGTTGCGCGGCCCGCCGGATCCGCAGCCGGCCGCGGGCGCCGTCGCCGGCGGCCCGCAACGCGTGCCCCTGGTCGGCGAGCGCGCACGCCAGCTCCAACCGGTCGCCCGCGCCCTCCAGCAGGTCGGCCGCCTCGGACAGCAGCGGCCCGCGCTGGTGGGCCGGAAGCGTGGCGGCCAGCAGCCGCATCGCGACGCCGCGGGTACGCGCGTGGTGCCGGGCCGGCTCGTCCGGCCGGCGGTCGTCGAGCCGGTCCAGCTGGGCGCGGACCAGTTCGGCCGCGGCTGCCCGCCCGCCCAGGTGCAGTTCGACGCGGGCGAGTTCGAGCCGCCACGGCACCAGGCCGTCGGTGTCCATGCCCCACCGGGTCATCAGGCTGCCGCACAGCCGCAGCTCGTTGGCGGCGGTGCGGGCCCGCCCGGTCGCCAGGTGGTGGCGGGCAGCCGCCTGCAGATACGGCAGGCCGAACGGGGTGCGGAACATCGCCTCCGGCACCGGCTGGGTCAGGTGTTTCTCCGCGTCGTCGAGCCGGCCCGCGGTCGTGGCGGCGTTGACGAGCGTGGCCAGGGGCACGCCGACGGCGACACCCCACCCGTGCGGCGACACGTCGGTGAGGGCCGCGCTCGCGTGGTGCGCGGCCCCGGTCAGCGAGCCCGTCCGCAGCAGTGCCTCGGCCCGCAGCGCGTGGAAGACCGCCGTCCAGGTCGGTCGGTGCGCGAACGCGTCGTCGGTGGCTAGCTCGTCGAGCCACGCGAGGCTGTTGGCCGGGCAGCCCGAGTAGGTGAGCGCGGCCACCGCCGGGGCGAGTACGGCCGGGTCGACCGACGTCGGGCCGTAGCGGCGCAGCAGCAGATCGGCGGCCTGTGCGGCGTCCGTCGCCCGTCCGGGCTCGAGTGCCGTGCCGAGCGCCGCGATCGCGTCGAGGCAGGGGTGGACGGCCGCCGACTCGGCCAGCCCGGGTTCGGCCGGCCGGTCCGGACCGTTCGGGTCGGGACGTATCAGCGCGAGGAGCATCTCCGCCGTGCGGATGCGTGCCGGTGGCGTGGTGTCCGGCCGACGAAGCCGCAACGCCTCCGTGGCGTCCTCGGCGCGGCCCTGCCAGAGCAGGTAGGGTACGGCGCTCGCGGCCTCCGCGGCCGGAGCGCCGCGGCGCAGGCGCAGCACGATCTCGTCGAGTTGCGGCGCCGCGGACCGCGGATTGAGCTGCCAGCGGGCGCGCAGCAGCATCATCCGCGCGGCGGCGCGCTGCCGTGGGTCGAGCGGCCCGCGCTGGGCCAGCTGGAGATAGACGTTCGCCCGGTCGGCCCGCCCTCGCGACAGCTCGTGCTCGGCCGCCTCGTGCAGGGAGGAGACCGCCCAGGTGGCGCCGGCCCATCCGGCCGAGACGAGTTGTCCGGCCACCGCGTCGGGGGAGGCGCTGTGCGCGAACAGCGCGGTGGCCGCCCGGCGGTGCAGGTCCCGTCGTTCCTCGTCCGGGACGGCCGCGAGGATCCGCTCGATGATCCGCCGATGACGCAGCCGGTCACCGTCGGCGAGGCCGGCGCTCTCCAGGATCCGCATGGCACGGGTCACCGCCTCGGGGACGACGTCGAGCATCTGCCCGATGGTCTCCGGCGGCGCCGGCCGGCCGAGGACGGCGGCGGCGTGGGCCACCGCGCGGGTCTGCGGCTCCTGCCGGTAGAGGCAGGAGAGCACCGCCTGGTCGAAGGTGTGGCCGGCGACGCCGGGCGTCCGGGCGTGCTCGGCCAGCCAGTCGTCGACGAACGCGCGGGCGAGCAGGGGACTGCCGCCGGTGGTCCGGTGCGCCTCGCCGGCGATCTCGTGCGCGGTGACCGGATCGGTGTGCTCGGCGATCAGCTCGGCCAGTCCCTTTTCCGACAACGGATGCAACGCTATCCGGGAGAGGTGGGGTGAACTGAGCAGTTCGGCGCGGAACTCGGGGTGCGCGGGCACCGCCCGCGGCGATTCGGCGAGCACCAGCATGATCGGGGCGCGACGAATGCGTCGTGCCAGGTGCGTGAGGCAGAACAGCGACATCGCGTCGACCTCGTGCAGCCCGTCGATCACGATGCAGAGCGGCGCGACGCCGGCCAGGGCGAACAGCCCGGCGAAGATCGCACCGAGCAGCGCGGTGACCGCGGGACCGTTCGCCGCGCGCGGGTCGAGCGGGTCGGCCCCGCCGGTGGGCAGGCGTGAGGTGACGGCGAGGATCATCCGGCGAACGCGGTCCGCGACCGCGTTCGGGACGGTGGCATGCTCGAAGAGTTGGGCGATCGAACCGAGCGGGGTGCCGCGCCCGGTGAACGAACCGTCGGTGCCCAGTGTGCGTCCGCCGGCCGAGTGGACCTCGTCCGCGAACGCGTCCAGCAGGGCGGTCTTGCCGCTGCCGGCCCCGCCGGTGACGAGCACCACCTGCCCTCGTCCGGCGCGCGTGTCACGCCACGCGCCGGACACCGTGCTCAGCTGTTCCTGTCGCTCCACAAGTGGCATCGAGCGAGCTTCCCTCCCCCCGAGGGCGCAGGCCGTCTTCTCTGCGCGGGCATGGTCGATCACGTCCGGGACATCGTTCGTTCGCGCGTGGCAACCTCCGGTGTGGACGCCGGGACACGATCTCCGTGCGGTCCGCGCGGACCGCGGGCTGAGGCGGCCGATGCGGGGAACATGCCGAGTGTTCCAAGGTGCCGTCGCGCTGCGCAACGACAGATCACCCCACTGTTTCCGGCCCGCCCCCGGGAAGGAGTCCCGTTGTGGCCCCTAGGGGTTGACCGACGGCGGCGCGATGGATATGGAGGTGCCCGTGGCTAGTCGGTGTCGGTGGCGAGCAACCGGGCCGCGAGCTCGCCCCGCCCGCTCACCGACAACTTCCGGTAGATCCGGGTGAGCTGCTGCTCCACCGTGCTTGTGGTCAGGAAGAGGCGGCCCGCGATCTCCCGGTTGGTGTGCCCCTGCGCGGTCAGCGTGGCCACCCTTACCTCGTCGGCGGTCAACCCGCGTACCGCCTCCGGCATCGGCGTGGCCGTCCAGGCCGACTCGCCGGGCGCCCCGCTGCCGGCCGAGTAGGGGTCGAGGCTCCACTGCTCGACGACCCGGTCCGCCCGGCGCGTGGCGTGGCCGGCCCGCCTGTGATCCTCGGTGAGACGCAGGGCGCCGGCCAACTCGCTCAGCGCCCGCGCCAGCTCGATCCGGTCGCTCGACATCTCCAGGGCCCGGATCGCGTCCTCGAGCGTGGCCGCGCGATCGGGCAGGCCGACACAGCCGGCGAGGGTACGCAGGGCGGCGCCGCGCTCGCCCGGATGTCCCGCGCCGAGCCGGTCGAGCTGCTCCCGGACCAGGTGTTCGGCGGTGCTCCGGCGGCCCAGCCTGAGCAACGCGCGGGCGGCCTCGGTACGCCACGGCACCAGCGCGGGCAGGTCGTGGCCCCAGCGGCGCATGAGCTCGCCGCACCGCCGGAAGTCGCGCAGCGCGAACCGGTCCGCGCCGCCGGCCATCGCGTGGACGCCCCGGGCCCGGAGATAAAACAGCCCGAAGACGCTGTCGAACATCACCGCCGGCACCGGGGTGCGCAGCCGGACGGCCGCGTCGTCGAGCTGCCCCAGGTCGGTAAGCGCCCGCACCGACACGGCGAGCGGAAGACCGATGGCGACCCCCCAGGCCGGCGTGGAGAGCCCCCGCAGCGCCTCGTCCGCGAGGTGGTACGCGGTCCGGGCGTCACTGCGACGCAGCGCGATCTCGGCCCGGACGGCGGTGAGCAGCGCTGCCGACAACCGGTCGAGGGCGGGACCGCCGAGCAGTTCCCCGCACCAGGCGTCGGCCCGGTCCAACCGGTCGGCGAACACAAGCGTGGCCAGCGGCCAGATCAGGGTCCAGTGCACCGGCTCCCGGGCCCCGCGCGCCCGCAGCGCGTGCTCGGCCGCTTCGGCGAGGGCGTCGTCCCCGCCCCGGCGTACCGCGGCCTCCAGGCCGGCGATGCCGGCCAGGCGCGTGCGCAGCGTGGCCGCCCCGGCCCGGCGCAGCGGTGGGCGGTGCGGTCCGTCCCGCTGCGCCGCCGCGAGCTCCGGGAACAGCAGATCGATCCAGAGGCCGGCCAGGACGAGGTCGGCCGCGTCGTCCGGGTGGGCGCCGGCCGCGTGGTGCCACACCTCGCTCGCCTCGGTGACCCGGCCGAACCACAGCAGGTGGCGGATCGGCTCGACGGACCGGGCACAGTCGAGGCCGGCGGTGCGCACCGCGCTCGGGACGTCGGCCAGCTGCCGCAACCCGGCGTCCGGGTCGAACCGCAGCTGGAGGTCGGTGAGAGCGATCCGGATGCGGGCCTGCCGGGCCTCGTCGTCGCAGTGCCAGCCGGCGTGCCGGAGGCAGCGCCGGGCGAGCTCGGGCTCCGCGTCGGACAGCTGGGCCGCCGCGTCGAGCAGGCTCTCGGCCATCCACGGCTCGGCGGCCGGGTCGATGGCGAGCAGGTGGGGCGCGATGGCGGTGGCCGACGCGCCGTCGCGGCGCAGGGCGGCGGCGACCCGACCGTGCAGATCGGCCCGGGCCGGATCGGGCAGCCCGTCGAGCACCGCCCGCGCCAGCGCCGGATCGCCGAGGCCGCCGTCGGTGACCAGACCGGCCGTGGTCCCGGGCCGCAGCGCCGGCAGTGTCGACGCGGCGCCCGGACCGAGCACGCCGGCCAGGACGTCGCGGGAGAGCCCGTCACCGGCGACGGCAAGCACGCGGACCGGGTCGAGCACGTCGGGCTCGCACCGGTGGAGGCAGGCGAGCACCGCGTCGCGGTACGCCGCGCCGGCGACCAGCCGACTGGGCGCGTCCGAACGGCCGAAGGAGTCGTCGAGCAGGGCGCGCACCAGCAGCGGGTTGCCGCCGGTGACCCGGTGGCACTGGGCGCCGAGTTGACGCGCCAACTCGACGCCGCAACGGTCGGCGAGAACCTCGGCGACGCCGGACTCGGACAGCATGGCGAGGGTCACCCGGCGGACCCGGGCCGGACGCAGCAACCCGGTGAGCGCCGGCGAGCGCGGGCCGACGCGTTCCGCCTCCGCCGTCACCAGCCGGACCAGCGCCGGCCGCGGGTCCCGCATCAGGTGGGACAGGCAGCGCAGGGACGCCGCGTCGGCGTGGTGGACGTCGTCGACCACGATGACGAGCGGCGGGCCGTCGGCGGGGTGCGGGGGAGCCTCGTCGAGAAGGCGACAGATCTGCCGTACCGCCTCGTCCGTCTCGTCCTCGGTGGTCAGCTCGTATGCCGCGGCGAGCCGTTCGGCGATCTCCCGGCCGGTCCGGGCGGGCACCGGCAGGTCGGGGCAGAGCTGCCGGAGCACGTCGAAGGGCAGGGCGCCCAGCCCGGACGACGCCTCGGCGGTCGCGATCCGCGCGCCGCGCCGGGTCGCCCGCCGGGCGAACGCGTCCAACAGCCGGGTCTTGCCGGAGGCGACCGGCCCGCTCACGACCACCATGTCGGGACCGAGATCATCGGAAAACATTCGCTCAAGCAGTGCGAGCTGCTCGTCGCGCTCCACCAACCGCACCAGTCGGTCCCCTCACGTCACGTTCCGGGGTCTCGACGATCGGTCCGAGGAATGATGAAATCCGGGCGACCACCAGAACGGCGACATCACGGTAATCCCCAGCCGACCCGGTCACAACCCGGACATGCGCGCGCCGGGGGCGATGGCGTCCGCGGCTGAAGGGCAGCTTTAGCGATACGTTGGCCGGAACGCCGACGCTGCGGTGGTGACAGGGACAGAACAACGCGGCGCGGCAGTCATGACTGCCGTCGAGGCGCCGACGCCGGAGAGTGTGCGTGCCGCGGCCCGGCGGCTGGCCGCCCGCGTCGTGACCACCCCGGTGGTGCGGGACGACGAACTGGACCGGCTCGCCGGCGCCCGGCTGTGGCTCAAGGCCGAGTGCCTGCAGATCGGCGGCTCGTTCAAGATGCGTGGCGCGCTGCTCGCGGTCGGCCGGCTGGCCGGCGCCGGCACCGCCGGGGTGCTCGCGCAGAGCACCGGCAACCACGCGATCGCCGTCGCCCGGGCCGCGCGGGAGGTCGGCGTGCCGGCGACGGTGGTGCTGCCGACCGACATCGCACCCGGCAAGCTGCGCCGGATCCGCGCGGCGGGCGCCGAGGTGCTGCTGGCCGGCACCACGCTCGCCGAGCGTCTCGCGGTGCTGGCCGAGGTGCGGCGCACGCGCGGGCTGGACGTCGTCGACCCGTACGAGGATCCCGACGTCGTCGCGGGTCAGGGCAGTGCCACGGCCGAGATGCTGGCCCAGGTACGCGCCGCGGGCGGCCGCCTGGACGCGATCGTGCTGCCGGTCGGCGGTGGCAGCGCGGTCGCCGGAGGTTGTCTCGCCGCCGAGGGCGAGGACGTGCGGGTGGTGGCGGCCGAGCCGGCGGCGGTACCGGCCCTGACCGAGGCGCTGCGGGCGGGGCGCCCGGTGACCGTCCGGACGCGGCCGACGATCGCGGACGGACTCCGGCCGGACCGCATCGGCCAGCTGCCCTTCGCCCTCGCCCGGGGCCGGGTCGCGGACGTGGTCACCGTCGAGGAGGCGGAGATCGCGTCCGCGCTGTGTGCGGTCCTGATGCATGCCCGCCTGCTGGTCGAGCCGGCGGCGGCCACCGCCCTGGCCGCCGCGCTGCGGCTGTCGTCCCGCCCCGGCGACCGGTGCCGGGACATCGGCGTGCTGCTCAGCGGCGGGAACGTCGACAGCGGTCTGGTCACCCGCCTGCTTGCCGGTCACCAGGGTTGAGACGGGGTGCCCGGCCCGGCCGGGCACCCCGGTCACTCCGCGGCTCTGGTCTGCATGGTCCAGCGGAAGATCGGCAGCCCGGTCTCGGTGAACTCGTCCATCCGCTCGAAGTGCTCCCACGCGTTGTAGAACGGGACCTTCACCTTGTTCTCGGCCATGAGCACCTGCGGATTCCGTAGGTTGTCCGGCAGGTAGCCGGGACCGCCCTCCAGGCGGCATTCCTCGTAGCGGACATCGGTCATGATTCGACACCTCCATAGTGTCGCGCCGATTTAGTGGCGCTTCTCACGCTAAGGCGGCACGGAAATGGCTGTCAACCCTCAGGAAAATCGTTTCGGCGCATCGCGGTCCGCTTAAGCGTCGTATTAGTGACGGGAAAGAAGGATGCCGGACAATCGCTTTCGCGGCCTGGGTTCGCGGATATCGCGTCGGTTGCGGGCCGGCGGGTGCACGTGGGCGGTCGGTGTCGTCGTCCGCCTCGAACTGCTGTTGCGCCCGCGCGGCGGACGGCCCGGCCGGTTCGGCCCGATCAGCGGGAACCTGGCGGAACGGGACCTGCCCGAGCGGCCGTTGACGGCGGACGAGCACCGCGCCTGGCTGCGGCTGGCCGCCGCGCTGCAAACGAACGACGAGGCCGGATGAGACCGACCCCTGCGGACCCGCCGGCATAGGGGGCAGGTTAGGGGTGTCGAGCCTGTTCGACGCGATAATACGATCGGATTCGGCCACTGGACCGACGATTGGTAATCGCAATGGACGATGTCGAAGCGGCAATTCCACCCGCCTTTCCGATGCCTCGCACCTGCCCGGTCGATCCGCCCGCCGGCTATGCGAAAATTGCCGCCGAGCAACCGATCTCGAAGGTGACGCTCCCCACCGGCAGGACCGCCTGGCTCATTCTGGGCCACGATTACCTGCGCCAGATCCTGGCCGATTCCCGGGTCAGCGTGAACCGCCTCGACCCGGCCTACCCGCACCTCGTCGAGATGGACGGGCAGGCGATGGGCGCCATCTCTCTGGTCAGCAAGTCCCTGGTGGGGCTCGACCCGCCGGAGCACACCGTGCACCGGCGGATGCTGATCAACGAGTTCACCGTCAAGAAGCTCGCCGCGATGCGCCCCCGCATCCAGGCGATCGTCGACGAGTGCATCGACAACCTGCTCAAGCAGGAGCAGCCGGCCGACCTGGTGACCGCCCTGTCCCTGCCGGTGCCGTCGCTCGTCATCTGTGACCTGCTCGGCGTGCCCTACACCGACCACGGGTTCTTCCAGGAGCGCACGCTCGTCGCGTTCAACCGCAAGTCCACCCAGATGGAGCGGATGCAGGCCGGCGCCGGCCTGCTGATGTACATGGACAAGCTGGTCACCGGGAAGGAGGCCGCGCCGAGCGACGAGGACCTGATCGGCCGGTTGATCACCAAGTACCGCGAGGCCGGCAACTACGACCACGCGCACCTGGTGGGGCTGTCGATGCTGCTGCTGATGGCGGGCTTCGAGACCACGGCCAACATGATCTCGCTGGGCACGCTCTCCTTCATCCAGAACCCGGACCAGCTGGCGAAGCTCACCGACGACGGCACCCTCGCGGTTCGCGCCGTGGACGAGCTGCTGCGCTACCTGAGCATCGTGGACGTGTCCGGCGGCTCCCGGGTGGCGCTCGACGACATCGAGATCGGCGGCGTGACCATCCGCAAGGGCGACGGCATCATCGCCCTGCTCAGCGGTGCGAACCGGGATCCCGGCCACTACGAGCGTCCGGACACGTTCGACATCGACCGGGGCGCCAGGTCGCACGTCGCCTTCGGCTACGGCATCCACCAGTGCCTGGGCCAGAACCTGGCCCGCCTGGAACTGGAGATCGTCTACCGGACGCTCTTCGAGCGGGTGCCCACGCTGCGCCTCGCGGTGCCGGTGTCGGAGCTGCCGCTGAAGGACGAGGCCAGCATCTACGGGCTGGCCGAGATGCCGGTGTCCTGGTAGGACGGCGCCGACATGAGGATCACCGCGGATCGGGAGGCCTGTGTCGGCGCGGGGCAGTGCGTGCTCTCCGCCGACACGGTCTTCGACCAGGACGAGGACGACGGTCGCGTACTGCTGCTCAGCGAGCGGCCCGACGACGACATCGCCGGGGTGGAGCAGGCGGTGCTGCTCTGCCCGTCGCAGGCGCTCACCCTCACCGACGACTGACCACACACCCCCCTCCACGCGTGCCCCCGGCCTTCGGGCCGGGGGCACGCGGCCTTTCCCTGTGGTACGCGAGCAGAAGCCGGCGGGCACGGCAGGCGGTCACCGCCTGCCGTGCCCGCCGTCGGTCGATCAGGCGCCGAGTTCCCCGTCCAGCATCGCGAAGAGCTCGTCGTCGCTGGCGACCGAGAGGTCCTCCGCCGGGTCCGGCTCGGCGGCGGTGGGTGCGTGCCTGTCGGTCCACTTCCAGAGCAGGCCACGCAGCCGTTCCTCGATGCGCCGCTCCGCCGCCTCGCCCGGCTCCAGCGCCGTGATCCGCGCCTCCAGCCGGCCGATCTCGGCAAGCACCGCGGTCGCCGCCGCGTCCTCGTCAGCCGGGGCGACGGCGCCGTGCAGGAAGGCGGCAAGCGCCTCCGGCGTCGGATAGTCGAAGACCATCGTCACCGGCAGCCGCAGCCCGACCGCCGCGTTCAGGCGGTTGCGCAGCTCCACCGCGGTGAGCGAGTCGAAGCCGAAGTCCTTGAACGCGCGCCCGGCGTCCACCTCGGCGGCGGAGGCGTGCCCGAGCACGGTGGCGACCTGGGTGCGGACCAGGTCCAGCAGGATCGCCCGCCCCTCGTCCCGGGAGGCCGAGGCGAGTTGCCGGGCCAGGGCCGAGGCGTCCACGGTGACCCCGGCGGCGCTGCGCCGGGACGTGCCGCGGACCAGCCCACGCAGGATCGGCGGCGCGACCCCGGCCTCGACCTGGGCGCGCAGCGCCCGCGCGTCGACCCGGACCGGCGCCAGCACCGGCAGCGCGGACGACCACGCGGCGGTGAACAGGTCGAGTCCGTCCGTCGTGCTCAGGGCGAGCATGCCGGTCCGGCCGAGCCGGGCCAGGTCGGCCCGGCCGAGGTGACCGGTCATGCCGCTGGCCTCGGCCCACAGACCCCAGGCCAGCGCGAGCGCCGGGCGGCCCCGGCCGCGGCGGTGCACGGCCAGCGCGTCGAGCGCCGCGTTCGCCGCCGCGTAGTTGCCCTGACCGGGGCCGCCGAGCGTGCCGGCGGCCGAGGAGAACATGACGAACGCGTCGAGCGGCAGCCCGGCGGTCAGCTCGTGCAGGTGCCACGCGGCGTCCACCTTGGGGCGTAGGACCCGGTCCAGCTGTTCCGGCGTGAGCGCGTCCACGGTGGCGTCGTCGAGCACCCCGGCCGCGTGGACGACCGCGGTCAGCGGATGTGCCGCGGGAATCCCGGCCAGCAGCGCGGCCAGGGACTCGCGGTCGGCGAGGTCGCAGGCGGCGATCGTCACCCGGGCGCCGGCTGCGGTCAGCTCGTCGCGCAACGCCTCCGCGCCCTCCGCGGCCGGCCCGCGCCGACTGGTGAGCAGCAGGTGCCGGGCGCCGTGCTCGTCGACCAGCCGGCGGGCCACCAGGCCGCCGAGCACGCCGGTGCCGCCCGTGACCAGAACCGTGCCGTCCGGGTCGAGCGCGGACGGCACGGTGAGCACCACCTTGCCGGTGTGCCGGGCCTGGCTCAGGTAACGGAACGCCTCGGGGGCGCGACGCACGTCCCAGGCGGTCACCGGCAGCGGCCGTAGCGTGCCGTCGTCGAACAGGACGGACAGCTCGTCGAGCATCTCCTTGACCCGGTCCGCGCCGCCGTCCATCAGGTCGTACGCCTGGTAGGTGACGCCGGGGTGGTCGTCGGCGACGCGTTGCGGGTCCCGGATGTCGGTCTTGCCCATCTCCAGGAACCGGCCGCCGCGCGGCAGCAGCCGCAGCGACTCCTCCACGTACTCCTTGGCCAGCGAGTTGAGCACCACGTCCACGCCCTGGCCGCCGGTCGCCGCGAGGAACGCGTCGGCGAACTCCAGGTTTCGGGAGGAGGCGATGTGCGCGTCGTCGAGACCCAACGCCCGGAGGGTGTCCCACTTGCCCGGGCTGGCCGTGCCGTACACCTCGACACCCCAGTGTCGCGCGAGCTGGATCGTCGCCATGCCGACCCCGCCGGTCGCCGCGTGCAGCAGCAGCGTCTCGCCCGGCTGGATCTTCGCCAGGTCGACCAGCCCGTAGAAGGCGGTCAGGTAGACCACCGGGATGGTGGCGGCCTCGGCGAACGTGCAGTTCGGCGGCATCCGGGTGAGCAACCGGTGGTCGGTGACGGCGATCGGGCCGATGCCGGAGACCAGGCCCATCACCCGGTCGCCGGGGGCGAACTCGTCGACCCCCGGGCCGGTCTCCAGCACCACGCCGGCGGCCTCGCCGCCGAGCGGCCGGCCGTCGTTGCGGACCAGGCCGAGACTGATCAGCACGTCGCGGAAGTTGAGCCCGCCGGCCCGTACGGCGAGGCGCACCTGTCCCGCTTCCAGCGGCTGGTCCGCCTCCGGCCACGCGCGGATCAGCAGGTTGTCCGGGGTGCCACCGCCGGTGGAGTCCTCCTGCCAGTGCAGTCGCCACGCGGGGGCGTCCGGCAGCGGCAGGGCGGGCGCGCTGTCGGCGCGGGCCAGCCGGGCCACCTGCACCACGCCCTGCCGGACGGCGAGTTGCGGCTCGTCGAGCGCCAGCACACCGGCCAGCGCGGCCGTCGAGGCGGGATCCCGGTCCAGGTCGACAAGGGTCAGCCGGCCCGGGTGCTCGGACTGCGCCGAGCGCAGCAGCCCCCACGCCGCGGCGGCGGCCGGATCCATCCGGACGTCGTCACCCGGGACCGCGCGTACCGCCCCGGTGGTGACCAGGACGAGCCGCGGCCGGTCCGCGGCCAGGTGCTCGCGGAGCAGGTCGAGAGCGGTACGCACGGCGGCGCGGACGCGGTCCGGCAGGTCACCGCCCGGGATCGGCAGCGCCGCGACCGTCACCTCGGGGTCCCCGGCGGTGGCCGGGGGCAGGTGGGCGGCCAGCCCGTACGGGTCGTCGCCGTCCACCACCGCGCGCGGCGGCGTCTCCGGGCCGGGCCCGGTGGCCGGCGCGGTGGCCCAGTCCAGGTGGAACAGCCAGTCGTGGTGCGGCTCGCGGGTGGTGGCGAGCGCGGCGGCGGAGACCGGCCGGACCGCGAGCGCGCCGACCCGCGCCACCGGGCCGCCGGCCGGGTCGGCCAGGTCCAGCGTCACGCTGCCCGCGCCGGCCGGGCGCACCCGGACCCGCAGCCCGGTCGCGCCGGAGGCCAGCAGCGCGGTGTCGGACCAGGAGAACGGCAGGAGCACCTCGCCGTCGCCGACCGGGGCCGCCCCGGTGAGCCCGGCGGCGTGCAGGGCGGCGTCGAGCAGCGCGGGATGCAGGCCGAAACCGGCCGCGTCGGTGCCGTCCGGCAGCTGCGCCTCGGCGTACACCTCGTCGCCGAGACGCCACGCGGCGCGCAGGCCACGGAAGAGCGGGCCGTAGCCGTACCCCTGCCGGTCGAGCCGCTCGTAGTGGCCGTCGAGCGGGATCGCGGTGGCGCCCGGCGGCGGCCAGGCGCCGGTGAGCGGTCCCGGGCCGGCGTCCGGCTCGTCGCCGGCGTCGGCCGGGGCGAGCAGGCCGGCGGCGTGCAGCGTCCAGGGCCGGTCCGTGCCGTCCTCGTCGGAGTCCGGCCGGCTGTGCACGGTGACCGGGTGCCGGCCGGTGGCGTCCGCCGCCGCGACCGTGACCTGGAGGGCCAGCCCGCCGGTCACCGGCAGCACCAGCGGCGCCTGCAACGTCAGCTCCTCCACCCGATCGCAGCCGACGCCGTCCCCGGCGTGCACGGCGAGGTCGACCAGGGCGGCGGCGGGCAGCAGGATCCGGCCGAAGACCGCGTGCTGGGCCAGCCACGGCTGGGCGTGCAGCGACAGACGCCCGGTGAGCACCGTCGCGTCCCCGTCGGCGAGCGGGACGGCGGCGCCGAGCAGCGGATGCGTGGTGGCGGTGAGGCCGGCCGAGGTGACGTCGCCGGCCCCGGACGGCGTCGGCAGCCAGAACCGGTCGCGCTGGAAGGCGTAGGTGGGCAGGTCGACGCGCGGTCCGGACGGGATCCGCCAGTCGACGGGTACGCCGCCGACGTACGCCCGGGCCAGCGAGGCGTGGAAGCGGACGAGGTCGCCCTCGTCGCGGCGCAGGGTGCCGAGGGTGAGTCCCGGCGCCGCGTCGGCCCGCTCGTCGAGCGTCTCCTGGATCGGCACGGTCAGGATCGGGTGCGGGCTGATCTCGACGAAGACCCGGTGCCCGCGCTCGTGCAGCAGCCGGGTGACGTCCGCCAGCCGGACCGTCCGGCGCAGGTTGCGGTACCAGTAGTCGGCGTCCAGGACGGCGGGCTCCGGCTCCTCGCCGTCCACCGTGGAGTAGAACGCGATCTCCGCGGGCCGTGGGGTGATGCCGGCCAGGCTCGTCAGCAGCGTCTCCCGGACCGCCTCCACGTGCTCGCAGTGCGACGCGTAGTCCACCGGGACGGTGCGGGCGTCCACCCCGTCCGCCTGTGCGGCGGCGACGAGCGCGGCGACGGCCTCCGGGGTGCCGGCCACCACGGTGGCGGTCGGGCCGTTGACCGCGGCGATGGTCACCGCGCCGGCGGCCTCCAGCCGCGCCTCGACCCGGTCGGCGGGCAACGGGATCGAGGCCATCGCGCCGGTGCCGGCCAGCACGCCGAGGGCGCGGCTGCGCAGCGCGACCACCCGGGCGGCGTCCGGCAGGCTCAGCACGCCGGCGATGTGGGCGGCGGCGATCTCACCCTGGGAGTGCCCGACGACCGCGTCCGGCCGCACCCCGTACGACTCCCAGAGCCGGGCGAGGGCGACCATCACCGCGAACAGCGCGGGCTGCACCACGTCCACCCGGTCCAGGGACGCCGCGCCCGGCTCGTCGCGCAGCACCGGCAGCAGGTCCCAGTCGGTGTGCGGGCGCAGCGCCTCGGCGCACTCGGCGATCCGGTTCCGGAACTCGGGGCTGGCGTCGAGCAGCCCACCGGCCATGCCCACCCACTGCGAGCCCTGGCCGGGAAAGACGAAGACCACCCGGCCCGGGTCCCCGGCGGCCACCCCGGTCACCACGCCCGCCGGCGCGTCACCGGCGGCGAGCGCGTCGAGCGCGGCCGTCCGGTCGCCGGCGAGCACGACCGCCCGGTGGTCGAGTACGGCCCGGGTGGTGGCCAGCGCTGCGGCGATCCCGGCCGGGTCCAGGTCGGGCCGGTCGGCGACCAGGTCGCGCAGCCGCGCGGCCTGGGCCCGCAGGGCCGGTGCGGTCCGCGCGGAGAGCAGCCACGGCGCGGCGCCGGGGGCGGGGGTCGGCGCGGTGTCGTCGCCGCTGGGCGCCTCCGTCGCCGGGGCCTCCTCGACGATGACGTGGGCGTTGGTGCCGCTGATGCCGAACGACGACACGCCGGCCCGGCGGACCCGCTCCCCGCGCGGCCACGACCGGGCCTCGGTCAGCAGCGCGACCTCCCCGGCCGTCCAGTCCACGTGCGGGCTCGGCGCGTCCACGTGCAGGGTGCGCGGGAGCGTCCCGTGCCGCAGGGCCAACACCATCTTGATGATCCCGGCGACGCCGGCCGCGGCCTGGGCGTGGCCGATGTTCGACTTGATCGAGCCGAGCCGCAGCGGCCGGTCGGCGGGCCGGTCCCGACCGTACGTGGCGAGCAGCGCCTGCGCCTCGATCGGGTCGCCGAGCGTGGTGCCGGTGCCGTGCGCCTCCACCGCGTCCACGTCGCCCGGTTCGAGGCGGGCCGCGGCCAGCGCGTCGCGGATCACCCGCCGCTGCGACGGCCCGTTCGGGGCGGTGAGCTGACTGCTGGTGCCGTCCTGGTTGACCGCGCTGCCGGAGATGACGGCGAGCACCTGGTGGCCGTGGCGTTCGGCGTCCGACAGCCGTTCCAGCAGCAGCAGGCCGGCGCCCTCGCCCCAGCCGGTGCCGTCGGCGCCGGCCGCGAACGGCTTGCACCGGCCGTCGGGCGCCAGCCCCCGCTGCCGGCTGAACTCCACGAACAGCCGCGGCGTGGCCATCACCGTCACGCCGCCGGCCAGCGCGAGCGTGCACTCGCCCTGGCGCAGCGACTGCACCGCGAGGTGCACCGCGACGAGCGACGACGAGCAGGCGGTGTCCACGGTCACCGCCGGGCCCTCGAAGCCGAACGTGTAGGCGATCCGGCCGGAGGCGATGCTGCCGGCGCTGCCGGTGCCGATGAAGCCCTCGAACTCCGGCGGCATCGGCTGGATCCGGGCGCCGTAGTCGTTGTACATCACGCCGGTGAAGACGCCGGTGCGGCTCCGGCGCAGCGTCACCGGGTCGATGCCACCCGCCTCGAGCGCCTCCCACGTGGTCTCCAGCAGCAGTCGCTGCTGCGGGTCGATGGTGAGGGCCTCGCGGGGGCTGATGCTGAAGAAGTCCGCGTCGAAGTCGGCGGCGTCGTGCAGGAAGCCGCCCTCGCGGGCGTACGTGGTGCCGGTGCGCTCCGGGTCCGGGTCGTAGAGGGCGTCGGTGTCCCAGCCCCGGTCGTCGGGGAACGCCGAGATCGCGTCGGTCTCGTCGCGGAGCAGCCGCCACAGTTGCTCGGGGGTGCGCACCCCACCCGGGTAGCGGCAGGCCATCCCGACGATCGCGATGGGCTCGCGGGACCTGTCGGCCAGCCGACTCTGTTGCCGACGTAGCTGTTCGTTCTCCTTCAGGGATGCCCGGAGGGCCGCAACGATCTGGTCGGTCGAGGTCGTCATCGCAGCTCCAGCGTCCAGCGGTCGAAGCGGGCTGCTCCAGGTTGCCGACCTGCGCTAACGGGCGGCTTGCCGGGCGCTAAAGCTGCGTCGGCCGGGCGCCAGCTGCGTCGGCCGGGCGCCGCGAACGGTCGCGGCGCCCGGCCGGCGCGCTCAGGCCCGGCCCAGCTCCCGGTCGATGAAGTCGAAGATCTCATCGGCGTCGGCGGTCTCCAGCCGGTCGGCGACGGCCGTGGCCGACGTCGCCGAGTGCTCGGTCCAGCGGGCCAGGAGCGTCTGGAGGCGCAGGGTGATCCGGCCGCGTCCGGGGTCGTCGGCGGCGACCGCGCCGAGCGCCCGCTCCAGCCGTTCCAGCTCCTCGGCGGCCGGGTCCCGGACCTCGGCCGGGGCGAGCCGGTCGCGGACGTGCCGGGCGAGCGCGCCGGTGTTCGGATAGTCGAAGATCACCGTCGGCGGCAACCGCAGCCCGGTCATCGTGTTGAGCGTGTTGCGCAGCTCCACCGCGGTCAGTGAGTCGAAGCCGAGATCCTGGAACGGCCGGTCGACGTCGACGGCGTCCGGCGAGGCGTGCCCGAGCACCGTGGCGATCTGGCCGCGGATCAGGTCCAGCAGCACCGTCTCCCGCTCCGCGTCGCCGAGGTCGGCCAACCGTCGGGCCAGGGCAGCGGCCCCGGCGGAGGTCCGACGCGGCGGCACCCGGACGAGGCCGCGCAGGATCGCCGGCAGCACCCCGGCGCCCGCCTGGGCGCGCAACGCGACGGTCTCCAGCCGCACCGGCACGAGGGCCGGCGCCCCGTCGGCGAGCGCGGCGTCGAGCAGCCGCAGCGCCGTCGCGCCGGGCAGCGGGAGCAGGCCGTTGCGGGCCATCCGGGCCCGCTCGGCGTGCTCCAGCGTCGCGGTCATGCCGCTCTCCTGCTCCCACAGGCCCCACGCCAGGCTGGTGGCGGGCAGGCCGTCCACGCGCCGCCGCTCGGCGAGCGCGTCGAGGAACCCGTTCGCCGCCGCGTAGTTGGCCTGCCCCGGGCTGCCCACCGTGCCGGCGAACGAGGAGAACAGCACGAACGCGGCGAGGTCGTGGTCGCGGGTCAGCTCGTGCAGGTGCCAGGCCGCGTCGGCCTTCGGGCGCAGCACCGTGTCCAGCCGGTCGGGCGTGAGCGCGGTCAGGACGCCGTCGTCGAGGACGCCGGCCGTGTGCACGACCGCGGTCAGCGGATGCGCGGCCGGGATCGCGTCGATCAACGCGGCGAGCGCGTCCCGGTCGGCGACGTCACAGGCCACGATGCGCGGCTCGGCGCCGAGCGCGGCAAGCGACGCGGCCAACTCGTCCGCGCCGTCGGCCGCCGGGCCACGCCGGCTGGCCAGCAGCAACCGCCGGGCCCCGTACGCGGTGACCAGGTGCCCGGCGACGTCCGCGGCGAGGGTGCCGGTGCCGCCGGTGATCAGCACGGTGCCGTCCGGGTCGAGGCGCGGCGGGGTCCGCTCCGGCGCCGGCTCGGTGGCGACCAGCCGTGGCACCAGGACCGCCCCGTCGCGTACCGCGATCCGTGGTTCGTCGGCGGCGATCGCGGCGCCGAGCGCGCCCGGCAGCGCGGCCCGCGACGCGGCCGTGTCGTCCAGGTCGACCAGGAGGAACCGGCCCGGGTTCTCGGTCGCGGCGCTCGCCAACAGACCGGCCACGGCCGCGCCGGGCAGGTCCTGCGGCTGCGCGCCGGCGGCGGTGGCGCCCCGGGTCAGCAGCGCCAGCCGGGTGTCGGCCAGCTCCGGCGCGGCCAGGAGGTCCCGGCACAGGTCGAGGACCCGAGCGGTGAGCGCGTGCGCCCCGGCGACCGGGTCGGCGTCCGGCCCGGTCGACGCGACGTGCACCAGCAGGCCGGGCGCGGCCTCGCCGGCGGCGACGGCGGCCCGCAGCGTGGCCAGGTCCGGGTGGGACGCGGCCGGGCCGAGCCCGAACGGGTCCGGCCCCAGGAGCGCGAAACCGGTGTCCGCCGGGGCGCCGGTCGCCGCCGTCCAGTCCAGCCGGTACAGGGCGCCGTCGCGGCCACCGGCGCGGCGTAGCTGCTCGACCGCGATCGGCCGGATGGCAAGCGACTCGATCGTGGTCACCGGGGTGCCGGCCGAGTCGGCCAGGTCCACCCGGACGGCGCCGGACCCGGCCGGGGTGACCCGTACCCGCAGCGTGTCCGCCCCGGGCACGGGCAGGTCCACGCCGGAGAAGACGAACGGCACCTGAGCCTGCTCCGGGGTACCCGGGAGTAACGCGATCGCGTGCAGAGCGGCGTCCAGCAGCGCCGGGTGCAGGCCGAAGCCTTCCGGCGAGGTCCCCTCGGGCAGCGTCACCTCGGCGTGCACCGTGTCGCCCTGCCGCCATGCCGCCCGGACGCCCTGGAACGCCGGACCGTAGGCCAGCCCGGCGGCGAGGAACCGCTCGTACAACTGGTCGACGGCGACCTCGTCGGCCCCGGCGGGCGGCCAGGCCCCGCCGGGCGCCGGCGCCGGTTCCGGCGTCGTCGCGGGCGCGAGCACGCCGTCGGCGTGCCGGGTCCAGACGCCGTCGCCGCCCGCGCCGGCCGGCCGGGAGTCGATGGTCAGCGCCCGGCGTCCGTCCGGGTCGGCGGGCCCCGCGACCACGTGCAGCCGCACGCCCGCCGGGTCGTCGAGGACGAGCGGGGCCGCGAGGGTCAGCTCCTCCAGCCGGTCGCCGTCGGTGTGCGCGGCCACGTGCAGGGCGAGCTCGGCGAACGCGGCGCCGGGCAGCAGCACGTGGTCCAGCACGGCGTGGTCGGGGATCCAGTCGGCGGTGTCCGGCCCGAGCCGGCCGGTGAACAGCCAGCCCCCGTCGGGCAGCTCGGTGGCGGCGGCGAGCAGCGGATGGCCCGCCGGGCCGAGCCCGGCCGCGGTGATGTCGGCGGTCGCGGCGCCACGCAGCCAGTAGGGGCG
Organism: Micromonospora sp. WMMD1128; assembly: GCF_027497235.1. Taxonomy (NCBI): domain Bacteria; kingdom Bacillati; phylum Actinomycetota; class Actinomycetes; order Micromonosporales; family Micromonosporaceae; genus Micromonospora; species Micromonospora sp. WMMD1128. The sequence goes on along the minus strand of NZ_CP114902.1, from coordinate 3,587,460 downwards.
GCGCTGGAACGGGTACGTCGGGAGCTGCACCCGCCGCGGGCGCAGCGGCGCGAGCACCGGCGACAAGTCCACCTCCACCCCGCGTACCGCCAGCGCGGCGGCGGAGGTCAGCAGCCGGGTCCAGCCACCCTCGTCCCGCCGCAGCGTCCCGGTCACGGTGGCCTCGATGCCGGCCTGCTCGGCGGTGTCCTGAAGCCCGGTGGTGAGCACCGGGTGCGGGCTGCACTCGACGAAGTGCCGGAAACCGGCGTCGAGCAGCGCCCCGGCGGCGGGCGCGAACCGGACCTGGTGGCGCAGGTTGGCGTACCAGTAGTCGGCGTCCAGGGTGGCGGTGTCGATCGGCTCGCCGGTGAGCGTCGAGTAGAAGGCCACCTGGGCGGTCCGGGGTTCGATCCCGGCCAGCACCTCCCGCAGCCGGTCCTGGATCGCCTCGACGTGGTGCGAGTGCGAGGCGTAGTCCACCGGGATCCGGCGGACCCGCACGCCGTCGGACTCCCCGTCGGCCAGCAGCTCGTCCAGGGCGGCGACATCGCCGGAGACGACTGTGGCAGCCGGCCCGTTGACCGCGGCGACGCTGATCCGGCCGTCCCAGCGGGCGATGAGCTTCTCGGTCGCCTCGACGGGCAGCGGCACCGAGACCATGCCGCCCAGGCCGGCGATCGCGGCGAGCGCCTGGCTGCGCAGCGCCACGACCCGGCAGGCGTCGGTGAGGCTGAGCGCCCCGGCGACGTACGCGGCGGCGATCTCGCCCTGCGAGTGGCCGATGACGGCGTCCGGCCGGACCCCGAGGGCCTGCCACTGCCGGGCCAGTGACGTCATCACGGCGAACAGGGCGGGCTGCACCACGTCGGCGCGCTCCAGCGGCGGCGCGTCCGGCGCCCCGCGCAGCAGCTCCAGCAGCGACCACCCGGTGAGCGGGTCGAGGACGGCGGCGCACGTCTCGATGTGCTGGGCGAAGACCGGCGCGGTGGCCAGCAGCTCGGCCGCCATGCCGGCCCACTGCGAGCCCTGCCCGGGGAAGACGAAGGCGATCGGGCCGGCCGGACCCTCGGTGACGCCGCGCACCAGGTTCGCGGCGCCGCCCTCGGTGGGCAGCGCGGCCAGGCCGGCGAGCAGCTCGTCCCGGTCGGCGCCGACGACGACGGCGCGGTGCGGGTGCCGGGCCCGGCCGGTGGCGAGGGTCTGCGCCACGTCCGCCGGCCGCAACGCGGTTCCGGCCCGTACGAAGGCGCCGAGCTGCCCGGCCTGGTCCACGAGCGCCTGTTCGGTGCGGGCGGAGAGCAGCCAGGCGACCGGCGCGGACGCCGGCGGCTCCGACTCGTCGGCGGGCGCGTCGTCCGGCGCCTGCTCGATGATGACGTGGGCGTTGGTGCCGCTGATGCCGAACGAGGAGACCGCCGCCCGGCGGGGTCGCCCGTTCGGCTGCCACGGCTGCGCCTCGGTCAGCAGCGAGACGTTGCCGGTGCTCCAGTCGACGTGTGGGCTCGGCGCGTCGGCGTGCAGGGTCTTCGGCAGCTCGCCGTGTTGCAGGGCGAGGGTCAGCTTGATGACGCCGGCGATCCCGGCGGCGGCCTGGGTGTGCCCGATGTTCGACTTGATCGAGCCGAGCCAGAGCGGCCGGTCGTCGGGCCGGTCCTGGCCGTACGTGGCGAGCAGCGCCTGCGCCTCGATCGGGTCGCCGAGCTTGGTGCCGGTGCCGTGCGCCTCGACCGCGTCCACGTCGGCGGTGGTCAGCCGGGCGTTGGCCAGCGCCTGCTGGATCACCCGCTGCTGGGACGGGCCGTTCGGGGCGGTGAGGCCGTTGCTGGCGCCGTCCTGGTTCACCGCCGATCCGCGCACCACGGCGAGGATCGGGTGCCCGTTGCGCCGGGCGTCGGAGAGCCGCTCCACGAGCACCACGCCGGCGCCTTCGCCCCAGCCGGTGCCGTCCGCGTCCGCGGCGAACGACTTGCACCTGCCGTCCGGGGCGAGACCGCGCTGCCGGCTGAACTCGGTGAAGATCGCCGGGCTGGCCATGATCGTGGTGCCGCCGGCGACCGCCATGTCGCACTCGCCGCTGCGGATCGCCTGGCAGGCCAGGTGCAGCGCGACGAGCGAGGACGAGCACGCGGTGTCGACCGTGACGGCCGGTCCCTCCCAGCCGAACGTGTAGGCGATCCGGCCGGAGGCGATGCTCGTGGTGGTGCCGATCATCAGGTAGCCCTCGGCGCCGGAGGAGGCCGGCGACGTGCTGCCGTACGCCTGCGCGATCACCCCGGCGAAGACGCCGGTGTTGCTGCCGCGCAGGGTCGCCGGGTCGATCCCGGCCCGCTCCAGCGCCTCCCACGTCGTCTCCAGCAGCAGTCGCTGCTGCGGGTCGGTGGCGATGGCCTCCCGGGGGCTGATGCCGAAGAAGTCCGCGTCGAAGTCGGCGGCGTGCGGGACGAAGCCTCCTTCGAGCGCGTACGTCTTGCCGGCCGCCCCCGGGTCCGGGTCGTAGATGTCGGCGGTGTTCCAGCCGGGCCGGTCGGGGAACCGGCCGATCGCGTCGACGCCGCCGGCAAGCACCTGCCAGAGCTGTTCGGGGCTGTCCGCGCCGCCGGGGAAGCGGCAGGCCATCCCGATGATGGCGACCGGCTCGTCGGCCGGCCGGGTGGTGGCCGTCCGGCGGGTGGTCTTCGCGCGCGTCCCGCCGAACTCGGTACGCAGGAAGCCGCCGAGCGCGGCCGGTGTCGGGTAGTCGAAGACCGCGGTCGGCGACATCCGCAGCCCGGTGGCGGTGTTCAGCCGGTTGCGCAGCTCCACCCCGGTCAGTGAGTCGAAGCCGAGCTCGGAGAACGGGCGCTCCGGGTCGATGTCGCTGGCCGAGGCGTGGCCGAGGACGGCCGCGATGTGGGTGCGGATCAGGTCGACGAGCAGCCGATGCTGTTCCGCCTCGCCCAGCCCGGCCAGCCGGTCGCGGAGCGCGTCGCCGTCACCGGTGTCCGTGTTGGTGGCCCGCCGGGCCGGCCCGCGCACCAGTCCGCGCAGGATCGGCGGCACCGCGCCGGAGAGGGCACGCAGCGCCCTGGCGTCCAGCCGGGCCGGCACCACCGTCGGGCGGGCGCCCCGGACCGCCGCGTCGAACAGGGCCAGCCCCTGCGCGGCGGTCAGCGCGGCGAGCGCGCCGGGGCGGCGGGGCGTTTCGCCGCCCATCCCCGCCGCGTCTTCCCACAGTCCCCAGGCGAGGGAGAGCGCCGGTCGACCCTGGGCGTGCCGGTGTGTGGCGAGGGCGTCGAGGTAGGTGTTGGCGGCGGCGTAGTTGGCCTGTCCGGGGTTGCCGAGGGTGCCGGCGATGGAGGAGTAGGTGATGAAGGCGGTGAGGTCTCGATCTTCCGTGAGGTGGTGCAGGTGCCAGGCGCTGTCGGCTTTGGGGCTGAGGACGGTGTCGAGTCGGTCGGTGTCGAGATCGGTGAGGAGTCCGTCGTCGAGGACGCCTGCGGTGTGCACGACTGCGGTGGGTCGGTGGCCGTCGAGGATGGCGGCGAGGGCGTGGGGGTCGCTGGTGTCGCAGGCGGCGATGGTGACGTCGGCGCCGTGTTCGGTCAGCTCGGTGTGGAGGTCGGTGGCGCCGGGTGCGTGGGGTCCGCGGCGGCTGGTGAGGATGAGTCGGCGGATGCCGTGGGTGGTGACGAGGTGGCGGGCGAGGAGCGCGCCGAGGGCGCCGGTGCCGCCGGTGATGAGGACGGTGTCGTTCGGGGTGAGGGGGGTGGGGATGGTGAGGATGACTTTGCCGGTGTGGCGGGCTTGGCTGAGGTGGCGGAAGGCGGTGGGGGCGTCGCGGATGTCGAACGCGGTGACCGGCAGCGGCTTCAGCACCCCCGAGGCGAACAGGTCGCCCAGCTCGCGCAGCATCTCCGCGACCAGATCCGGGCCCGCGTCGACCATGTCGAACGCCTGATATTCCACGCCCGGGTGGGCGTCCGCGACCACCTGCGGGTCGCGGATGTCGGTCTTGCCCATCTCCAGGAACCGCCCACCGCGCGGCAGCAGCCGCAGCGAGGCGTCCACGAACTCCCGAGCCAGGCAGTCGAGCACCACGTCCATGCCCGCGCCGCCGGTCGCGTCCAGGAACTGCCGCTCGAAGTCGAGCGTACGGCTGTTGCCGATCCGGTCGTCGCCGACGCCCTGGCCGCGCAGCGTCGGCCACTTCGGCGTGCTGGCGGTCGCGTAGATGTCCGCGCCGAGGTGCCGGGCGAGTTGCACGGCGGCGGTGCCGACGCCGCCGGTCGCCGCGTGGATCAGGATCCGCTCGCCGGGCCGCAGCACCGTCAACCGGGTCAGCGCGTAACACGCGGTCAGGAACACGATCGGCGCGGCGGCGGCCTCCGCGAACGTCCAGCCCGGCGGCACCGGGGCGACCAGCCGCTGGTCGGTGACGGCCACCGGTCCCATGGCGCCGGTGAACAGGCCCATGACGTGTTGGCCGGGGGTGAGGGTGGTGACGTCGTCGGCGACGTGGGTGATGATGCCGGCTGCTTCGCCGCCGATGGCGGCGTGTCCGGGGTACATGTCGAGGGCGATGAGGACGTCGCGGAAGTTGAGGCCGGCGGCGCGGACGGCGATGCGGACCTGGCCGGGTGCGAGTGGCGCGGTGAGTTCGGGTGCGGGGAGCAGGGCGAGGTTTTCCAGGGTGCCGGCCGTGGTGACGCCGAGGCGCCAGGGTCCGTCGGGGGCGGTCAGCATCGGCGTGTCCGTCGTCCGGGTCAGGCGCGGCGCGTAGGCTACCCCGTCCCGGACGGCCAACTGCGGCTCACCGGTGCCGAGCAGGGCGGGCAGCGACGGCACGACCTCCGCCGCGCCGTCCACGAGCACGAACCGGGCGGGGTGCTCCGACTGGGCGACCCGCACCAGACCCCAGACCGCGGCCTGCGCCGGATCGGCCACCCGGTCACCAGGCTGGGCCGCGACCGCGTCCTGGGTACGCAGCACCAACGTCGTACCGGCCAGCCGGTCGTCGGCGAGCCACCGGCGGGTCAGCTCCAGCGTCCAGGCGGCCGGTCCGTGATCGGCGCCGGACCCACCGGCCGGCACCGCCGCGACCACGGTCGCCGGTGCCTCCTGGCCGGCGTCCAGCGCGGCGAACAGCGCCTCGACGTCGGGGTGGTCCCCGGCGCCGAGCACCACCGGGGCCGTCTCGTCCGGCTCGTCGGCGGGCCGCACCGTCGTCCACCGCACCTCGAAGAGCGAGCCGTCCGCGCGCGGACCGGCGGCGGCCAGTTGCTCCGCCGAGACCGCCCGCAGCGACAGCGACTCGATCGACGCGACCGGGGCTCCGGACAGGTCGGCGACCTGCACCGAGACCGCGTCGCCGTGGGGCGCCGGCGCCAGCCGGACCCGCAGCCGGGTAGCGCCGCCGGCGTGCAGCGTCACGCCGGACCAGGCGAACGGCAACCGGATCGCCGGGTCCGCCGCGTCCCGGGCGGCGGCGCCGAGCACCATGCCGTGCAGGGCCGCGTCGAGCAGCGCCGGGTGTACGCCGAAGCCGTCCGGGTCGGCGTCGTCGGGCAGCCGGACGTCGGCGTAGACGACGTCGCCGTCGCGCCACGCGGCCCGGACACCCTGGAACGTCGGGCCGTAGTCGAGGCCCGCGGCGGTCAGCTCGGGGTAGAGCCCGGTGACGTCCACCGGCGCGGCGCCCTCGGGCGGCCACGTCCCGGACAGCTCCTCCGCAGCCGCCTCGACCGGTTCCGACCCGGCCGGACGCAGCATGCCGCTCGCGTGCCGGACCCACGGCGCCTGGTCGTCGGCGGCCGGGCGGGAGTGGATGGTGACGGTCCGGCCGCCCCGCTCGTCCGGCGCGCCGACGGCGGTCTGGAGGTGGACGGCGCCGCGCGGGTCGAGCACCAGCGGGGCCTCCAGCAGCAGTTCGTCAACGCCGGCGGCCCCGGCCTGGGCGGCGGCGTGCAGTGCCAGGTCCACGAACGCGGTGGCGGGCAGCAGGACGGTGCCGTGCACGGCGTGCCCGGCCAGCCAGGGGTGGCTCTTCAGGCTCAGGTGGCCGGTGAACACCCAGCCGTCCTCGCCGGCCAGCGGCAACGCCGCCCCGAGCAGAGGGTGGGTGGTGCCGCCCAGGCCGAGGCCGCCGGCGTCGCCGGGGCGGCCCTGGACCCAGTAGGGCTGGCGTTGGAACGGGTAGGTGGGCAGGTCGGTGTGTCGGCCGGCGGGTGTGGTGGTGGTCCAGGTGGTGTCGTGGCCGGCGGTGTGCAGCGCGGCGTGGGCGTGTTGTCCGAGGTGGGCGCTGGTGATGGTGTGGGTGTGGTTCTCGGGGAGGCAGGCGTGGGTGAGGGCGCTGAGGGTGTTGTCGGGTCCGAGTTCGACGTAGGTGGTGACCCCGGAGGCGTCCAGGGTGGACACCATGTCGTGGTAGCGGACGGCGTCGCGGATGTGTCGGGTCCAGTAGCCGGCGTCGAAGGCTGGTGCCACGTCTCCGGTGCGGTTGGAGATGACCGGGATAGTCGCGGGGTGGTAGGTGACGGTCGCGGCGATGGCCTGGAACTCGTCCAGGATCGGGTTCATGTGGGGGGAGTGGAAGGCGTGTGAGGTGGTGAGTTTCTTGGTGCGCCGTCCCTGCCCGGCCCAGTGCACGGCGATCTGGGTGACGGCGTCGACGTCGCCGGAGATGACGGTGCTGGTGGGGGAGTTCAGCCCGGCGATGGAGACCGTGGCGGGGTCGAGCATCGGCGTCAGTTCGTCTTCGGTGGCCTCGATGGCGATCATCGCGCCGCCGGGTGTGGCGGCTTGCATGAGTCGTCCTCGGGCGGTGACCAGCAGGGCGGCGTCGGGGAGGCTGAGCACGCCGGCGAGGTGGGCGGCGGACAGCTCACCGATGGAGTGTCCGGTGAGGTAGTCCGGCGTGATGCCCCAGCTGGTGACGAGGGCGTGCAGGGCGACGTGGGTGGCGAAGAGGGCGGGTTGGGTGTAGCGGGTTTCGTGGACGGCGTCGACCATGGCCTCGCGCAGCGGCCGGTCGAGGTGCTTGTCGAGTTCGGCGCAGACGGCGTCGAAGGTTTCGAGGAAGACGGGTTCGTCGCGGTAAGCCATCTCGGGGTGTTGGCTGCCCTGTCCGGTGCACAGGAACGCGACCTTCCCCGTCGGGCGGGTGCTGCCGCGCACGAGGGACGGGTGTGGTTGGTCGCAGGACAGGGCGGCGAGTGCCTCGCGGTGGTCGGCGAGGATGACGGCGCGGTGGCTGTGCTGGGCGCGGCGGGCCAGAGTGTGGGCGACATCGTCGTTCGGCAGGGACGTGGTGGCGGTGGTGAGGCGGGCGGCCAGGGCGGCCAGGGCGGCGGGTGTCTTGGCCGACAGCAGCCACGGCACCGGCGTACCGACCGGTTCCGGTTCTTCGGCGGCCGGCGGCTCTTCGATGATGAGGTGGGCGTTGGTGCCGCTGATGCCGAACGACGACACGCCGGCCCGGCGCGGGTGACCGTTGCGCTTCCATGGCTGGGCCTGGGTGAGCAGCGCGATGTTGCCGGCGTCCCAGTCGACGTGCGGGGACGGCTCGTCGACGTGCAGCGTCTGCGGCAACAGGTCGTGGCGCAGTGCCTGCACCATTTTGATCACTCCGCCGACGCCGGCGGCGGCCTGCGCGTGCCCGATGTTCGACTTGATCGAGCCGAGCCAGAGCGGCCGGTCGTCGGGCCGGTCCTGCCCGTAGGTGGCCAGCAGCGCCTGCGCCTCGATCGGGTCACCCAGGGTGGTGCCGGTGCCGTGCGCCTCCACCGCGTCCACGTCGGCGGGCGACAGGCGCGCGTTGGCCAGGGCCTGGCGGATGACCCGCTGCTGCGACGGCCCGTTCGGCGCGGTGAGGCCGTTGCTCGCGCCGTCCTGGTTCACCGCCGACCCACGGATGACGGCGAGCACCGGGTGGTTGTTGCGCTGGGCGTCGGAGAGGCGTTCGAGGATGAGCATGCCGGCGCCCTCGCCCCAGCCCACCCCGTCGGCCGCCGCGGCGAAGGACTTGCAGCGGCCGTCGCGGGCCAGCCCACGCTGCCGGCTGAACTCGGTGAACAGGCCGGGCGTCGCCATCACCGTGGCGCCACCGGCAAGCGCCAGGTCACACTCGCCGCCGCGCAACGCCTGCGCCGCCAGGTGCATGGCGACAAGCGACGACGAACACGCCGTGTCGACCGTGACCGCCGGGCCCTCCAGGCCGAACGTGTACGCCACCCGACCCGACGCGACGCTCGCCGAGCTGCCGGTCACGACGTACCCCTCGACGCTCTCCAGGCCCTGCATCAACCGGACCATGTAGTCCTGGCCGGTCGCGCCGATGAACACCCCGGTCGCGCTGCCGCGCAGCGACTCGGGATCGATGCCGGCCTCCTCGAACACCTCCCACGACGTCTCCAACAGCAGCCGCTGCTGCGGATCCATCGCCAGCGCCTCGCGCGGGCTGATCCCGAAGAAGTCCGCGTCGAACTCGTTCGCCTCGTGGAGGAACCCGCCCTCCCGGACGTACGACTTGCCCGAGGCGTCCGGGTCCGGGTCGTACAGCTCGTCGGTGTCCCAGCCGGGCCGGGCCGGGAACTCGCTCACCGCGTCTGCGCCGGTCGCGAGCAGCCGCCATAGGTCCGCGACGGATCCCACCCCGCCGGGGTAGCGGCAGCTCATCGCCACGATCGCGATCGGCTCGTGGTCCCGCGACTCCAGCTCGCGCAGCCGCCGGTTCGCCTGCCGCAGGTCGGCCGTCGCGCGCCGCAGGTAGTCGCGGAGCTTCTCGTCGGTTCGCGCCGGGTCGGTCGTCGGGTTCGTCGTCGCGGCCACATTCTCGGCAGGCATCACAGGTGCTCCGGATCTCGTCGTCGGTGCGGTCGTCGTGGGATGGTCGGGGTGGTCAGCGGGTCCGGTCGTCGGCGCGGGCCAGCGCCATCTGCACGAGGTCGTCGACGTCGGCGGCGTCGATGTCGTCCGTGTGGTCGCCGCCGTTGCCACCGGCCGACCCGTCCGGCTGGTTCTCCAGGCTCAGCACCAGCTCCAGCAGACCGGCCTCGCGGAACCGGGCCAGCGGGATGGCCGCGATCCGGTCCCGCAGCTCGGCCTCCGCGTTCCGCTCGGCGGGCGCACCGCCCCGGGCCTCCGCCTCCACCCGCAGTTGGGCGGCGAGCCCGGCCGGTGTCGGGTAGTCGAAAAGCGTGGTGGCGGGCAGGCGCAGCCCGGTCGCCGCGGCCAGCCGGTTGCGCAGCTCGACGGCGGTGAGCGAGTCGAAACCCAGGTCCAGGAAGCCCCGTTCGACGTCGATGGTCGACGGGTCGGCGTGCCCGAGCACACCGGCGACCTCGGCGCGGACCAGGTCCAGCACCAGCCGGTCCCGAGCCGGTCCGGCCAGCCCGGCCAGCCGCTTGTCGAGCGGCACCGAGATTGCAGCCGCCCGCCGGGCCGGGACCCGGACCAGACCGCGCAGCACCGCCGGGACGAGCCCGCCGGAAGCGCCGGCGGCCAGGTCGAACCGGGCCGCCACCAGGGCCGGCGGCCCGCCGGTCAGGGCCGAGTCGAGCACCGCCAACCCCTGCTCCGCGGCGAGCGGCAGCAGGCCACCGCGCGCCGCCCGACCGGCCTCGGCGTCCCCGCCCATGCCGCCGTCCGCCGCCCACAGGCCCCAGGCCAGGGCGACGGCGGGCAGCCCGCGCGCCCGACGGTGCGCGGCGAGCGCGTCCAGGTAGGCGTTGGCTGCCGCGTAGTTCGCCTGGCCCGGGCTGCCGAGCACACCGGCGACCGAGGAGTAGAGCACGAACGCGGCGGACGGCCGGTCGGCGGTCAGCTCGTGCAGGTGGTGGGCGGCGTCCAGCTTCGGCGCCAGCACCGCGTCCAGACGCTCCGGGGTGAGCGACTCGACCACGCCGTCGTCGAGGACACCGGCCGTGTGGAACACCGCGGTCAGCGGATGCCGGCGGGGCACCGAGCGCAGCAGCGCGGCGGCCTGCTCCCGGTCGGCGATGTCGCAGGCCACGAGCTTGACCCGGGCGCCGAGGTCGCGCAGTTCGGCGCGGAGGGCCGCCGCGCCGGGGGCGTCCGGCCCCCGCCGGCTGGTCAGCAGCAGCCGGGTGATCCCGTGGGTGGTGACCAGGTGGCGGGCGAGCATCGCCCCGAGGGCGCCGGTGCCGCCGGTGATCAGGACGGTGCCGTCCGGGTCGAGGGTCGGGCCGGCGGTGGCCGCCGGCTCGGTGGGTGCCGCCGCCAGCCGGGGCACCAGCAGCGCGCCGGCACGCAGGGCCAGTTGCGGTTCCGCGCCGGAGGCCGCGCGGGCCAGCGACTCCGGCGCCACGTCGGCCGGCCCGTCGGGGTCGAGGTCCAGCAGGACGAAACGGTCGGGGTGCTCGTTCTGCGCCGACCTGATCAGGCCCCAGACGGCCGCGCCGGGCAGGTCGGTGACGTCCGCGCCGGGCGCGGCGGGGACCGCGCCCCGGGTCGCGAACACCAACCGGGTGTCGGCCAGCCGCTCGTCCGCCAGCCACTCCCGCACCAGGCGCAGCGCCCAGCGGACCGGCTCGTGGTCACCCGGATCGCGCCCCGCCGGCACCGCGGCCAGCACCGCCTCCGGTGCCGAGCCGGCGATCGCGGCCAGGTCGGGGCTTCCGTCCGGCATCGTGCCGAGGTGGACGACGGCAGGCGCCGAGGTCGACGGGCTGGCCGGCGACCAGTCCAGGTGGTAGCGCAGGTTCTGTCCGCCCGGTCGGACGGCGGCCAGTTGCGCGGCCGAGACCGGCCGGGTCACGAGCGACCCGACCGACGCGACGGGCGCGCCGGTCTCGTCCGCGACGGCAAGCGAGATCGCGTCCGGGCCGTCCGGGGTGAGCCGCACCCGGACCGTGCCGGCGCCGGCGGCGTGCAACGTCACCGCACGCCAGGCGAAGGGCAGCCGCAGCATCCCGTCGCGGTCGCGGTCGCGGTCGCGGTTGCCGTTGCCGTTGCCGTCGGCGGCGGCCGGGTGCAGGGCGGCGTCCAGCAGGGCCGGGTGCAGGCCGAAGCCCGCGGTGGCCGCCTCGGCCGGCAGCTCCACCTCGGCGAGGAGCGCGTCACCGGCGCGCCACACCGCCCGCAGGCCCTGGAACGCCGGGCCGTAGTGCAGACCGGACCGGGCGAGCCGGTCGTAGATCCCGGCCACGTCGACAGGTACGGCCCCGGGTGGAGGCCACTCGCCGGCCGCGAACGGCATCGGCTCGACCTCCGGCCCGGCCTCGGTGAGCGTGCCGGTCACGTGCTGGGTCCAGGCCGTGCCGTGCGGCGCCTTCTCGTCCCGGGAGTGCACGGCAAGCGCACGGGTGCCGTCGTCGCCGGGACCGTCGACCGTCACCCGCAGCTGCACGCCGCCGTGTTCGGCAAGCACCAGCGGCGCGTGCAGGGTCAGCTCGGCTACCTCGGCGGCGCCGACCTGACCGGCGACATGCAGGGCGAGGTCCGCGAATGCCGCGCCGGGCAGCAGCACCAGGTCCTGCACGGCGTGGTCGGCCAGCCACGGCTGGGCCGGCAGCGAGATCCGCCCGGTGAAGACGCGACCGCCGTCCGGGAGTTCCACCTCGGCCTGCACCAGGGGGTGGCCGGTAGCGGCCTGGCCGAGACCGTCCGGGCTGTTCCGCGCCGCCGGCGGGTGCAGCCAGTAGGGCTGGCGCTGGAACGGGTACGTCGGCAGTTCGGTGTGCCGGCCGACCGCCGGTACGACGGGCTTGGCCAGGTCGTGTCCATGGACGTGCAGCTGGGCGCGGGCCCGTGCGGGCTCGACCGTGGGGACGACTGCCGACTCGTGGTCGTCGGGGAGGCAGGCGAGAGTGAGGGTGCTGAGCGTGTTGTCCGGTCCGAGTTCCACGTAGGTGGTGACGCCGGCCGCGTCCAGGGTGGAGACCATGTCGTGGTAGCGGACGGCGTCGCGGATGTGTCGGGTCCAGTAGGCGGCGTCGAAGGCCGGGGCCACCTGGCCGGTCCGGTTGGAGATGACGGGGATCCTCGCCGGGTGGTAGGTGACGCTCGCGGCGATGGCCTGGAAATCCTCCAGGATGGGGTTCATGTGGGGGGAGTGGAAGGCGTGTGAGGTGGTGAGTTTCTTGGTGCGTCGTCCCTGTGCGGCCCAGTGCACGGCGATTTCGGTGACGGCGTCGGTGTCGCCGGAGATGACGGTGCTGGTGGGGGAGTTCAGTCCGGCGATGGCGACCGCTTCGACGTCGAGCATGGGGGCCAGCTCGTCCTCGGTGGCCTCGATGGCGATCATCGTGCCGCCTGCGGTGGCGGCTTGCATGAGTCGTCCTCGGGCGGTGACCAGCAGGGCGGCGTCGGGCAGGCTCAACACGCCGGCGAGGTGGGCGGCGGACAGTTCGCCGATGGAGTGCCCGGTCAGGAAGTCCGGCGTGATCCCCCAGCTGGTGACGAGGGCGTGCAGGGCGACGTGGGTGGCGAACAGGGCGGGTTGGGTGTAGCGGGTCTCGTGGACCGCGTCGACCATGGCCTCGCGCAGCGGCCGGTCCAGGTGCTTGTCCAACTCCGCGCAGACCGCGTCGAACGTGTCGACGAAGACGGGATCACGCAGGTCCGCCATTGCCGGGTGTTGGCTGCCCTGGCCGGTGCACAGGAAGGCGACCTTCCCGGTCGGGCGCGCGGTGCCGCGTACCAGTGCGGGGTGGGGGTTGTCGGTGGCGAGGGCGGTGAGCGCTTCGCGGTGGTCGGCGAGGATGACGGCGCGGTGGGTGTGCTGGGCGCGGCGGGCGAGGGTGTGGGCGACGTCCGCGTCCGCCTTGCCGTCGACGTGGGTCCGTAGTCGTGCGGCGGACTCGCGCAGCGCGTCGGCCGTGCGGCCGGAGAGCAGCCATGGCGCCGGCGTACCGGTGGGCTCCGGTTCCGGTCCGGCGGCGGTCGGTGGCTCTTCGATGATGAGGTGGGCGTTGGTGCCGCTGATGCCGAACGAGGACACGGCGGCGCGGCGGGGGTGGCCGTTCGGGGTCCAGGGTTGGGGTTCGGTGAGGAGGGTGACGTTTCCGGCCGACCAGTCGATGTGCGGGGATGGCTGGTCGACGTGCAGGGTCTGCGGCAGTTCGCCGTGGCGCATCGCGAGGATCATCTTGATGACGCCGGCGGTGCCGGCGGCGGCCTGGGTGTGGCCGATGTTGGACTTGATGGAGCCGAGCCAGAGGGGCCGGTCGTCGGGTCGGTCCTGGCCGTACGTGGCGAGGAGGGCTTGGGCTTCGATGGGGTCGCCGAGGGTGGTGCCGGTGCCGTGTGCCTCGACGGCGTCCACGTCGGCGGGGGTGAGTCGGGCGTTGGCGAGGGCCTGCCGGATGACCCGCTGCTGCGACGGCCCGTTGGGTGCGGTGAGGCCGTTGCTCGCCCCGTCCTGGTTCACCGCCGACCCGCGGATGACGGCGAGGACCGGGTGTCCGTTGCGCTGGGCGTCGGAGAGCCGTTCCAGGACCAGCATGCCGGCGCCCTCGCCCCAGCCCACCCCATCGGCCGCCGCGGCGAAGGACTTGCACCGCCCGTCCGGGGCGAGGCCGCGCTGCCGGCTGAACTCGATGAACGTTCCGGGCGTCGACATCACCGTCACACCGCCGGCCAACGCCAGGTCACACTCGCCGCCGCGCAGCGCCTGACCGGCCAGGTGCATGGCGACGAGCGACGACGAACACGCCGTGTCGACGGTGACCGCCGGACCCTCCAGACCGAACGTGTACGCCACCCGGCCCGACGCCACGCTGTAGGCGCTGCCGGTGCCCAGGTAGCCCTCCAACTCGTCCGGAGCCTGACCGTAGAGACGGGCGCCGTAGTCGCCGTACATCACGCCGGCGAAGACACCGGTCGAGGAGCCGCGCAGCGCCGCCGGGTCGATCCCGGCCGCCTCGAACGCCTCCCACGACGTCTCCAGCAGCAGCCGCTGCTGCGGGTCGATGGCGAGCGCCTCCCGCGGGCTGATGCCGAAGAAGTCGGCGTCGAACCGGTCCGCGTCGTAGAGGAAACCGCCCTCCCGGACGTAGGACTTCCCGGTCGCGTCCGGATCCGGGTCGAAGAGCGTGTCCAGATCCCAGCCCCGGCCGTCCGGGAACGCCGCGACCCCGTCGGCGCCGGCCGCGAGCCGCTCCCACAGCTCCGCCGGGGTGGCCACGCCGCCGGGATAGCGGCAGGCCATGCCGACGATCGCGATCGGGTCGCCGTCGACCGCCGTCGCGGCCCGCACGGTCGCCGTCTCCCGCCCGCCGCCCAACTCCGTCATCAGGTGTCCGACGAGGGCGTCCGTGGTCGGGTAGTCGAAGACCATCGTCGCGGGCAGCCGCAGCCCGGTGGCCGAGCCGACCTGGTTGCGCAGCTCGATCGCGGTCAGCGAGTCGAAGCCCAGGTCCTGGAAGGCGCGGGCGGGGTCGACCGAGGCGGCCGACCCATGTCCGAGCACGGCGGCGACCCGGCCACGGACCAGGTCGAGCAGCGCCGTCCGCCGCTCGGCCTCGGTCAGCCCGGCGAGCCGCAACCCGGCGCCGGCGATCGCACGCCGCGTCCGGACCCGCACCAGGCCGCGCACCGCCGCCGGCAGCGGCTCCGCCTCCGCCAGCCTTCCCAGGTCAAACTTCACGGGTACGACGAGTGGTCCGGCCGCCGCGCGCAGGGCCGCGTCGAAGAGCGCCAACCCTTCCGCGGCGTCGAGCGGGAGTACGCCCCGACCCCGCCCACCGTCGGCCGCCATCCCGCCGTTCGCGGCCCACGGACCCCAGGCGAGCGACGTGCCGGGCAGCCCGTGGGCGTGGCGGTGTGCGGCGAGTGCGTCGAGGTAGGTGTTGGCGGCGGCGTAGTTGGCCTGCCCGGGGTTGCCGAGGGTGCCGGCGATGGAGGAGTAGGTGACGAAGGCGGTGAGGTCGTGCGTGCGGGTGAGGTCGTGCAGGTGCCAGGCGGTGTCGGCCTTGGCGGTGAGGACGGTGTCGAGCCGGTCGGTGGTGAGGTCGGTGAGCAGTCCGTCGTCGAGGACGCCCGCGGTGTGGATGACGGCGGTCAGCCGGTGGCCGTCGAGCAGCGCGGCCAGGGCGTCGCGGTCGCTGGCGTCGCAGGCGGCGACGGTGACCTCGGCGCCGTGCGCGGTCAATTCGGTGTGGAGTTCGGTGGCGCCGGGTGCCTCGGGGCCGCGGCGGCTGGTCAGCAGCAGCCGGCGGACACCGTGGGTGGTGACGAGGTGGCGGGCCAGCAGCGCGCCGAGCGCGCCGGTGCCACCCGTGATCAGCACCGTGCCGTCCCGGTCCAGCCCGATGCCGGCGGCCTCCGGGGCGGGACGCGGAACGTCTACCGGGGCGGGACGCGGAACGTCCACCGGGGCGAGGCGCGGAACGTGGCACCGGTCGCCGCGTACCGCCAGCTCGGGGTCGGTGCCGGCGACGAGCCGCCGGAGCACGTCGGCCGGGATCCCGTCCCCGTCCGCGTCGAGCAGGTGGAACAGGTCGGCGTGCTCGTTCCGGGCGGTCCGGGCCAGGCCCCAGACGGCGGCCCCGGGCAGGTCGGTCACGTCCTCGTCGGGCTCGACCGCAACCGCGCCCCGGGTGACGAGCACCAGGCGGGTGCCGGCCAGCCGCTTCTCCGCCAGCCAGTCCTGCGTCAGCCGCAGGACGCCCCGCACCGGACCGTGGTCGGCCGGGTGCCGTCCGGCGGGTACCGCGACCAGCGCCACCGCGGGACGACCGTCGTCCCCGGCCAGCGCGGCCAGATCGGGGTAGGCGACCAGGCCGGGCCCGGCCGGACCGTCACCCAGGACGGCGACCGGCTCGTCCGCTCCGGCGTCCGCCGTGCCGTCCAGTGGCGTCCAGCCCAGTCGGTAGAGCGTGCCACCGGTCCGGGGGGCGGTCGCGGCCAGCTGCCCGGCGGTGACCGGTCGGGTGGCGAGCGAGGCCACCGTGGCGACCGGGGCGCCGGCCTCGTCCGTCACCAGCATCGAGATCCCGCCGGTGACCTGTCGCAGCCGGACCCGCAGGCTCGTCGCGCCGGTGGCGAAGACCCGTACGTCCGACCACTCGAACGGCAGGTGGGCCTCGTCCAGGGTCGTGGCCGTGGCGGCGGTGGCGTGCAGCGCGGCGTCGAGCAGCGCCGGGTGCACGGTGAACCGGTCGGCGTCCGGGTGCTGCTCGTCGGGGAGTGCGACCTCGGCGTACACGTCGTCGCCGGCCCGCCAGGCGGCGCGCAGCCCCTGGAAGGCGGGTCCGTAGCCGTAGCCGGCGGTAGCCAGTCGGTCGTAGAGCGACTCGGTGTCCACCGGGGCGGCGCCCGCGGGCGGCCACGCGGTCAGGTCATCCGGGTCGTCGCCGGTGGACCGTCCGGCAAGCGTGCCGCTCGCGTGCGCGGTCCAGGCGCTGTCGGGGCCGTCCGGGCGGGAGTGCACCGAGAACGGTCGCCGTCCCCGCTCGTCGGGGCCACCGACGGTCGCCTGGAGCCGCACCGTTCCCCGTTCCGGGAGGACGAGCGGCGCCTGGAGCGTCAACTCCTCCACCCCCGGGCAGCCCGCCCGGTCCGCGGCGTGCACGGCCAGTTCCACGAGCGCGGTCCCGGGCAGCACGACCGTGCCGAGCACGGCGTGGTCGGCCAGCCAGCGGTGCGTGCGCAGCGAGAGCCGCCCGGTGAGCAGCCATCCGTCGTCGTCGGCCAGCGGCAGCGCGGCTTCGACGAGCGGGTGGCCGGTGCCGGTCAGGCCGAGCGCCGCGGAACCGGGCTGGGCCCGGACCCAGAAGTGCTCACCCTGGAACGGGTACGTGGGCAGGTCGATCAGCCGCCCGGCGGGTGTGGTGGTGGTCCAGACCGTTTCACGCCCCGCCGCGTGCAGCACCGCGTGGGCGTGCTGGCCGAGGTGGGCGGCGGTGATGGTGGCGGTGTGGTTCTCGGGGAGGCAGGCGTAGGTGAGTGCGCTGAGGGTGTTGTCGGGTCCGAGTTCGAGGTAGGTGGTGACGCCAGCGTTGTCGAGGGTGGCGACCATGTCGCGGTAGCGGACGGCGTCGCGGATGTGTCGGGTCCAGTAGGCGGCGTCGAAGGCCGGGGCCACCTGGCCGGTCCGGTTGGAGATGACGGGGATGGTGGCGGGGTGGTAGGTGACGCTGTCGGCGATGGCCTGGAATTCGTCCAGGATGGGGTTCATGTGGGGGGAGTGGAAGGCGTGTGAGGTGGTGAGTTTCTTGGTGCGCCGTCCCTGCCCGGCCCAGTGCACGGCGATCGCGGTGACGGCGTCGACGTCGCCGGAGATGACGGTGCTGGTGGGCGAGTTCAACCCGGCGATGGAGACCGCGGCGGGGTCGAGCATCGGGGTCAGCTCGTCTTCGGTGGCCTCGATGGCGATCATGGTGCCGCCGGGTGTGGCGGCTTGCATGAGTCGTCCTCGGGCGGTGACGAGCAGCGCGGCGTCGGGCAGGCTCAACACTCCGGCGAGGTGCGCGGCCGACAGCTCGCCGATCGAGTGTCCGGTGAGGTAGTCGGGCGTGATCCCCCAGCTCGTGACCAGGGCGTGCATTGCCACGTGCACGGCGAACAGGGCGGGTTGGGTGTAGCGGGTCTCGTGGACCGCGTCGACCATCGCTTCGCGTAGGGGCCGGTCGAGGTGCTTGTCCAGTTCGGCGCAGACCCGGTCGAAGGCGTCGACGAAGACGGGTTCGTCGCGGTGGGCCATCTCCGGGTGCTGGCTGCCCTGCCCCGTGCACAGGAACGCGATCTTCCCCGTCGGGCGCGCGACGCCGCGTACCAGTGCGGGGTGGTCGTTGTCGGCGGCGAGGGCGGCCAGTGCCTCGTGGTGGTCGGCGAGGATGACGGCGCGGTGGGTGTGCTGGGCGCGGCGGGCCAGGGTGTGGGCGACGTCGACGTCCGCCTTGCCGTCGACGTGGTCGTGCAGCCGCACGGCGGACTCGCGCAGCGCCTCGGGGGTGCGGGCGGACAGCAGCCACGGCATCGGCGCGCCGGCCGGCGGCTCCGGCTCCTCCACGTCCGGTGCTTCCTCGATGATGACGTGGGCGTTGGTGCCGCTGATCCCGAACGACGACACGCCGGCCCGACGCGCATGACCGTTGCGCTCCCAGGGCCGGGCCTCGGTGAGCAGCGCGACGTTCCCGGCGTCCCAGTCGACGTGCGGGGACGGCTCGTCCACGTGCAACGTCCGGGGCAGCTCGTCGTACCGCATCGCCAGGACCATCTTGATGACGCTGGCGACGCCGGCGGCGGCCTGGGTGTGGCCGATGTTGGACTTGATGGAGCCGAGCCAGAGCGGCCGGTCGTCGGGTCGGTCCTGGCCGTACGTGGCGAGGAGGGCTTGGGCTTCGATGGGGTCGCCGAGGGTGGTGCCGGTGCCGTGTGCCTCGACGGCGTCCACGTCGGCGGGGGTGAGTCGGGCGTTGGCGAGGGCCTGCCGGATGACCCGCTGCTGCGACGGCCCGTTCGGGGCGGTGAGGCCGTTGCTCGCCCCGTCCTGGTTCACCGCCGACCCGCGGATGACGGCGAGGACCGGGTGCCCGTTGCGCTGGGCGTCGGAAAGCCGTTCCAGGACCAGCATGCCGGCGCCCTCGCCCCAGCCCACCCCATCGGCCGCCGCGGCGAAGGACTTGCACCGCCCGTCCCGGGCCAGGCCGCGCTGCCGGCTGAACTCGGTGAACACGGTCGGGTTCGCCATCACCGTGGCGCCGCCGGCCAAGGCCAGGTCACACTCGCCGCCGCGCAACGCCTGTGCCGCCAGGTGGATCGCCACGAGGGACGACGAACACGCGGTGTCGACGGTGACCGCCGGACCCTCCAGACCGAACGTGTAGGCGATCCGGCCGGACGCCACACTTGTCGTGGTGCCGGTGATGCTGTAGCCCTCGATCTCCAGCGGCGCCTCGGTCCCGTACTGCTGGGCGACGACACCGGCGAAGACGCCGGTGCTGGTGCCGCGCAGCGTCGCCGGGGTGATGCCGGCCGCCTCGAACGCCTCCCAGGTGGTCTCCAGGAGTAGCCGCTGCTGCGGGTCGGTGGCGGTGGCCTCGCGGGGGCTGATGCCGAAGAAGTCGGCGTCGAAGCGGGCCGCGTCGTGGACGAAGCCGCCCTCCCGGGCGTAGCACTTCCCCGGCGCGTCGGGGTCCGGGTCGAAGAGTTCGTCGATGTCCCAGCCGCGCCCGTCGGGGAACTCGCCGATCGTGTCGGCGCCCTCGGCCAGCAGCCGCCACATCCGTTCCGGGGTGTCCGCCTCGCCGGGGAACCGGCAGGCCATCGCCACGATCGCGATCGGTTCGCCGGGCGCGACGGCCGACGGCGCCGGCGTGGCGGTCGCGGTGGCGGCCGGCGCGATGTGGGTGAGCAGGTACGCGGCGAGCGCCTGCGGCGTCGGATAGTCGAAGATCATCGTCGCCGGCAACCGCAGCTCGGTGTCGGCGGTGAGGCGGTTGCGCAGCTCGACCGCGGTCAGCGAGTCGAAACCCAGGTCCTGGAAGGTGCGGTCCGGGTCGACGGCGTCCGCGGCCGGATACCCGGCGACCGCGGCGACGTGCTCGCGGACGAGGCCGAGCAGCGCGCCGAGCCGGTCCGGTCCGGCCAGCCGGAGCGCGAGCGCCGACCCGCCCCGGCTGGTCCCCGACGCGACCGCCCGCCGTGGCGCGGGCCGCACCAGCCCGCGCAGCAGCGGCGGCACGTCCGGGCTCCCGGCTAGGCGTCGCAGCGCGGCCGGGTCGAGGCGGGCCGGGGCGAGCGTCGGAGCCGGATCGGTGAGCGCGGCGTCGAACAGCGCGAGGGCCTCCTCCGGTGTCATCGGCAGCAGGCCGCTGCGGCGCATCCGCTGCGCGTCGGCCTCGGCCAGCCCGCCGCCCATGCCGTCGCCCCCGGCCCACAGTCCCCAGGCGAGGGAGGTGGCGGGTAGTCCGTGGGTGTGGCGGTGTGTGGCGAGGGCGTCGAGGTAGGTGTTGGCGGCGGCGTAGTTGGCTTGTCCGGGGTTGCCGAGGGTGCCGGCGATGGAGGAGTAGGTGATGAAGGCGGTGAGGTGGTGTGTGCGGGTGAGGTGGTGCAGGTGCCAGGCGGTGTCGGCTTTGGGGGTGAGGACGGTGTCGAGTCGGTCGGTGGTGAGGTCGGTGAGCAGCCCGTCGTCGAGGACGCCGGCGGTGTGGATGATCGCGGTGGGTTGGTGCCTGTCGAGCAGGGCGGCGAGTTGATCGGGGTCTGCGCTGTCGCAGGCGGCGATGGTGACCTCAGCGCCGTGTGCGGACAACTCGCTGTGCAGTTCGGTGGCGCCGGGTGCGTGGGGTCCGCGGCGGCTGGTGAGGATGAGTCGGCGGATGTCGTGGGTGGTGACGAGGTGGCGGGCCAGCAATGCGCCGAGGGCTCCGGTGCCGCCGGTGATGAGGACGGTGTCCTCGCTGGTGAGGGGGGTGGGGATGGTGAGGATGACTTTGCCGGTGTGGCGGGCTTGGCTGAGGTGGCGGAAGGCGGTGGGGGCGTCGCGGATGTCGAACGCGGTCACCGGCAGCGGCTTCAGCACCCCCGACGCGAACAGCAGACCGAGGTCGTCGAGCATCTCCCGGATCGCGTCCGGCCCGGCGTCGACCATGTCGAACGCCTGATATTCCACGCCCGGGTGGGCGTCCGCGACCACCTGCGGATCCCGGATGTCGGTCTTGCCCATCTCCAGGAAGTGACCGCCGCGCGGCAGGAGGCGCAGCGAGGCGTCGACGAACTCCCGGGCCAGCGAGTCGAGCACCACGTCCATGCCCGCGCCGCCGGTGGCGGCCCGGAACCGCTCCTCGAAATCCAGGGTGCGGCTGTTGCCGATGTGCTCGTCCGGGAGGCCGAGCGCCCGTAGCACCCGCTGCTTCGCCGGGCTGGCGGTCGCGTAGATGTCCGCGCCGAGGTGCCGGGCGAGTTGCACGGCGGCGGTGCCGACGCCGCCGGTCGCCGCATGGATCAGGATCCGATCCCCGCGACCCAGCCGCATCAGACGGGTGAGGCCGTAGTACGCGGTGAGGTAGACGACAGGCGCGGCGGCGGCCTCCGCGAACGTCCAGCCCTCCGGCACCGGCGCCAGGAGCCGCTGGTCGGTGACGGCCACCGGTCCCATGGCGCCGGTGAACAGGCCCATGACGTGTTGGCCGGGGGTGAGGGTGGTGACGTCGTCGGCGACGTGGGTGATGATGCCGGCTGCTTCGCCGCCGATGGCGGCGTGTCCGGGGTACATGTCGAGGGCGATGAGGACGTCGCGGAAGTTGAGGCCGGCGGCGCGGACGGCGATGCGGACCTGGCCGGGTGCGAGTGGTTGGGTGAGTTCGGGTGCGGGGAGCAGGGCGAGGTTTTCCAGGGTGCCGGCCGAGGTGACGCCGAGCCGCCACGGGCCGTCCGGCGGGCTCAGTGGCGCGGGCTCGGCGGCCCGGGTCAGGCGCGGCGCATAGGCCACCCCGTCCCGGACGGCCAACTGCGGCTCACCGGTGGCGACCGCCGCGCTCAGCACCGCCGCGTCCGCCGGGTCCGGGCCGAGGTCCACAAGCTGGACGAGACCCGGGTGCTCGGACTGCGCGGCGCGGACCAGACCCCAGACCCCGGCCGAGGACAGGCCGTCGACCGGGTCGCCGGGACGCGCCGCGACCGCGCCCCGGGTGACGATCACCAGGCGGCCGTCCGCCGGCGGGTCCGCCGCCAGGCGATCCTGCACCAGCGTCAGCGCACGCGCGGCGGCCCGGTGACCGGTCGGATCGTCGCCGTCCACGGTGGCCTCCACCACCTCCACGGCGTCACCGGCCCCAGGTTCGCCCACCGGCACCGGAATCCACTGCGTCCGGTACAGCCCGCGCCGGGTCGGATCCCCGGCCGCGGCGAGCTGTTCCGGCGAGACCGGGCGCACCGTCAGGGCCGCGACGGACGCGACCGGCAGGCCGGCGACGTCGATCAGCTCCAGTGACAACTCGTCGGCGTCGACCACCAGCCGGGCCCGCAGCACCGACGCGCCGGCGGCGTGCAGCGTCACGCCGCGCAGCGCGAACGGCAGCCGTACGTCGTCGTAGGTGAGCGCGGCAGCGTGCAGAGCCGCGTCGAACAGCGCCGGGTGCAGGCCGAACCCGGTCGGGTCGGCGTCACCGCCGAGCGCGATCTCCGCGTACACCGTGTCGCCGTCGCGCCAGGCGGCGCGCAGGCCCCGGAACTCCGGGCCGTACTCCACCCCGACGGCGGACAGGCGCGGGTAGAGGTCGTCGACATCCACCGGCTCGCCCGGTGGCGGCCAGGCGAAGCCCGCTGCCGACGCGGGCGGCGCGGCGCTCACCGTGCCGGAGGCGTGGCGGATCCACCCCTCGTTCTCGTCGGCGCCGGCCGGCCGGGAGTGCACCGAAACCGGCCGCTGGTCGCCCTGGGCCGTCCCGACCCGCACCTGGACCTGCACGGCGCCCCGGGCGGGCAGCGTCAGCGGCGCCTCGAGGATCAGCTCGTCGAGGTGCGGCGCGCCGACTTCGTCGGCCACGTGCAGCACCAGGTCGGCGAGCGCGGTGGCGGGCAGCAGCACGGTGCCGTGCACGGCGTGCCCGGCCAGCCACGGATGGCTCTGTAGGCCGATCCGCCCGGTGTAGAGGAGGCCGCCGCCGTCGGCGAGTTCGGCGGCGGCGCCGAGCAGCGGGTGGTCGGCGGTGGTCAGGCCGAGGCTCGCGGCGGTGCCGGTGGTGGCCGGGCGCAGCCAGTAGGGCTGGCGTTGGAACGGGTAGGTGGGCAGGTCGATGAGGCGTCCGGCGGGTGTGGTGGTGGTCCAGGTGGTGTGGTGTCCGGCGGCGTGGAGCGCGGCGTGGGCGTGCTGGCCGAGGTGGGCGGCGGTGATGGTGGCGGTGGTGTCCTCGGGGAGGCAGGCGTGGGTGAGGGCGCTGAGGGTGTTGTCGGGTCCGAGTTCGAGGTAGGTGGTGACCCCGGCGGCATCCAGGGTGGTGATCATGTCGCGGTAGCGGACGGCGTCGCGGATGTGTCGGGTCCAGTAGGCGGCGTCGAAGGCTGGGGCGATGTCTCCGGTGCGGTTGGAGATGACCGGGATGGTGGCGGGGTGGTAGGTGACGCTGTCGGCGATGGCCTGGAATTCGTCCAGGATGGGGTCCATGTGGGGGGAGTGGAAGGCGTGTGAGGTGGTCAGTTTCTTGGTGCGTCGTCCCTGTGCGGCCCAGTGCACGGCGATCGCGGTGACGGCGTCGGTGTCGCCGGAGATGACGGTGCTGGTGGGGGAGTTGAGTCCGGCGATGGAGACCTTTTCCGGGTCGAGCATCGGGGTCAGTTCGTCTTCGGTGGCCTCGATGGCGATCATCGCGCCGCCGGGTGTGGCGGCTTGCATGAGTCGTCCTCGGGCGGTGACCAGCAGGGCGGCGTCGGGGAGGCTGAGCACGCCGGCGAGGTGGGCGGCGGACAGCTCGCCGATGGAGTGCCCGGTCAGGAAGTCCGGCGTGATGCCCCAACTGGTGACGAGGGCGTGCAGGGCGACGTGGGTGGCGAAGAGGGCGGGTTGGGTGTAGCGGGTTTCGTGGACGGCGTCGACCATGGCCTCGCGCAGGGGCCGGTCGAGGTGTTTGTCGAGTTCGGCGCAGACGGCGTCGAAGGTTTCGAGGAAGACGGGTTCGTCGCGGTGGGCCATCTCGGGGTGTTGGCTGCCTTGCCCGGTGCACAGGAAGGCGATCTTCCCGGCCGGGCGCGCGGTGCCGCGTACCAGTGCGGGGTGGGGGTTGTCGGCGGCGAGGGCGGTCAGTGCCTCGTGGTGGTCGGCGAGGATGACGGCGCGGTGGGTGTGCTGGGCGCGGCGGGCCAGGGTGTGGGCTACGTCGAGGTCAGCCTTGCCGTCGACGTGGTCGCGCAGCCGTGCGGCGGACTCGTGCAGCGCCTCCGCCGTGCGGCCGGAGAGCAGCCATGGCACGGGTGTCCCGACCGATGGCGGCTCCTCGACGGCGGGCGCTTCCTCGATGATGAGGTGGGCGTTGGTGCCGCTGATGCCGAACGACGACACGCCGGCCCGGCGCGGGTGACCGTTGCGTTCCCACGGTTGCGCCTCGCTGAGCAGCGCGATGTTGCCGGCGTCCCAGTCGACGTGCGGGGACGGCTCGTCGACGTGCAGCGTCTGCGGCAACAGGTCGTGGCGCAGTGCCTGCACCATTTTGATCACTCCGCCGACGCCGGCGGCGGCCTGCGCGTGCCCGATGTTCGACTTGATCGAGCCGAGCCAGAGCGGCCGGTCGTCGGGCCGGTCCTGCCCGTAGGTGGCCAGCAGCGCTTGGGCCTCGATCGGGTCACCCAGGGTGGTGCCGGTGCCGTGCGCCTCCACCGCGTCCACGTCGGCGGGCGACAGGCGCGCGTTGGCCAGGGCCTGGCGGATGACCCGCTGCTGCGACGGCCCGTTCGGCGCGGTGAGGCCGTTGCTGGCGCCGTCCTGGTTCACCGCCGACCCGCGAACCACCGCGAGCACCGGGTGGTTGTTGCGGCGGGCGTCGGAGAGCCGTTCGAGGAGCACGATCCCGGCGCCCTCGGCGAATCCGGCGCCGTCGGCCGTCGCGGCGAAGGACTTGCACCGCCCGTCCGGGGCCAGGCCACGCTGCCGGCTGAACTCGGTGAACAGGCCGGGCGTCGCCATCACCGTCACGCCACCGGCAAGCGCCAGATCGCACTCGCCGCCGCGCAGCGCCTGCGCCGCCAGGTGCATGGCGACAAGCGACGACGAACACGCCGTGTCGACCGTGACCGCCGGACCCTCCAGACCGAACGTGTACGCCACCCGGCCGGACGCCACGCTGCCCGCGCTGCCGTTGCCGACGTAACCCTCCACCTCCTGCGGCACCTGGTTGATCAACCGCCCGCCGTAGTCGCCGTACATCAGACCGGCGAAGACGCCGGTGGCGGAGCCGCGCAGCGTGGCCGGGTCGATCCCGGCCGCCTCGAACGCCTCCCACGACGCCTCCAGCAGCAGCCGCTGCTGCGGGTCGATGGCGAGCGCCTCGCGCGGCGTGATGCCGAAGAAGTCGGCGTCGAACCGGTCCGCGTCGTAGAGGAAACCGCCGTGCCGGGCGTAGGACTTGCCGGGTGCGTCCGGGTCCGCGTCGTAGAGGTCGTCGAGGTCCCAGCCGCGCCCGGTCGGGAAGTCACCGATCGCGTCGAGGCCGTCGGCGAGCAGCCGCCACAGCTCCTCGGGGGAGCTGACGCCGCCCGGGTAGCGGCAGCTCATCGCCACGATCGCGATCGGCTCCGCGGACGGGTGGCCGGCGCCGGCCACCACCCCGACCGCCGGGCCGGTCCCGAGCAGCTCCGCGCCGAGGTACGCGGCGAGCGCCGCCGGCGTCGGATAGTCGAACACGAGCGTGGCGGGCAGCCGCAGCCCGGTGGCGAGGGTCAGCCGGTTGCGCAGCTCGACCGCGGTCAGCGAGTCGAAGCCGAGTTCGGCGAAGGCCAGGTCGGTGGCGACCGCGTCGGCCGCGCCGTAGGCGAGGACCCCGGCGACGTGCCCGCGTACCAGGTCCAGCAGCAGCCGGTCGCGCGCCTCGGGGGCGAGGCCGGCGAGTCGCCCGGCCAACCCGTCGGCGTCGGGCGCGGTCTGGGCGGCCTGCCGGGCGGGCGTCCGGACCAGGCCGCGCAGCATCGCGGGCAGCCGCCCGGCGCCGGCCAGGGTCCGCAGCGCCGGCAGGTCCAGCCGAACCGGGGCGACCGCCGGACGGTCACCGGCGAGCGCGGCGTCGAACAGGGCCAGCGCGTCCGGCGCGTCGAGCGGCAGCACGCCGCCCCGGGCCAGCCGGGACCGGTCGCCGTCGGCCAGCTCGCCGGTCATGCCGCTGGCGTCGGCCCACAGCCCCCAGGCGAGCGAGACGGCGGGCAGGCCGCGCGCGTGCCGGTGGGCGGCGAGCGCGTCGAGGTAGGCGTTCCCGGCGGCGTAGTTCGCCTGCCCGGGGCTGCCCAGGGTGCCGGCCGCCGAGGAGTAGAGCACGAAGGCGGCGAGGCCGGCGTCGGCGGTCAGCTCGTGCAGGTGCCAGGCGCCGTCCATCTTCGGCCGCAGGACGGCGTCCAGCCGGTCCTCGGTGAGCGCGGTGACGATCCCGTCGTCGAGCAGCCCGGCGGCGTGCACGACGGCGGTCAGCGGATGCGCGTCCGGAACGGCGTCGAGCAGGGCGGCGACGGCGTCGCGGTCCGCCAGGTCGCAGGCGGCGATGGTGACCTCGGCGCCGCGCGCGGCCAGCTCGTCGCGGAGTTCGGCGCTGCCCGGGGCGTCGGCGCCGCGGCGGCTGGTGAGCAGCAGCCGGGTGACGCCGTGGCGGGCGACGAGGTGACCGGCGAGGAGCCGGCCGAGGGTGCCGGTCCCGCCGGTGATCAGCACGGTGCCGTCCGGGTCGAGGGCGGGTGGCGTCGGGTCGGACCCGGTCAGGGTGGTGGCGCGGGCCGCCAACAGCCGGCCGTCGCGGACCGCGAGCTGCGGTTCGTCGCCGGCGGCGATCCGGGCGAGGAGGTCCGGGCCGGGCTCGTCGTCTGCGTCGACCAGGACGATCCGGCCGGGGTGCTCGGCCTGGGCGCTGCGGGCCAGGCCCCAGACCGCCGCCGCCGCAAGATCAGGAACATCCTCCCCGGTACGGGTGGCGACCGCGCCCCGGGTCAGCAGCACGATCCGCGCCTCGGTGTCGAGCCACCGGCGCAGCACCCGCAGGGCCTGCCGGACCGGCTCGTGGTCGGCCGGATGGGCGCCCGCGGGCAGGCGCACCGCGACCACCTCGGCGTCGGCCGGCTCGTCGCCGTCGAGCAGCACTACCGTCGGCGCGTCCGCCACCGCACGCGGCTCGCTCGGCACCCAGTCCACCGCGTACAGCGGCTGCCGGCCCGCCGGCCGCGCGGCGACCAACTGCGCGGCCGACACCGGCCGGGTGACGAGCGAGTCGATCGTGGCGACCGGCGCGCCGTCGGCGTCGAAGAGGGCCACCGTCACGGTGTCGTCCCCGGCCGGGGTGATCCGGACCCGGGCGGTACGGGCGCCGGTGGCGTGCAGCCGCATGCCGGCGAACGAGAACGGCAGCCGGACGGCGTCCCGGTCGTGCCCGAGGGCGATCGGGTGCAGGGCGGCGTCCAGCAGCGCCGGGTGGATGCCGTACCCGTCGGTCTCGGTCTCCGCCGGCAGCGCCACCTCGGCCCAGACCGCGTCGCCGGCGCGCCACACGGCGCGGACGCCCTGGAACACCGGCCCGTAACCGAGCCCGGTCTCGGCCAGCGCCGGATAGAAGTCGGCCAGGTCCACCGGCTCGCCGGCCGGCGGCCACGCCGCCAACCCGGCCGGCTCCGTGCCGCCTGCCCCGGCCGCGCTGGCCGTGCCGGTGACGTGGCGGATCCAGGTCGGGTCCGCGTCGTCGTCCGCCGGCCGGGAGTGGATCGACAGCGCGCGGCTGCCGTCCGGCCCCGGCGCGTCGACCCGCAGTTGGACGTGCACGGCCCCGGACGCCGGCAGCATCAGCGGCGCGTGCAGGACCAACTCCTCGATCCGGTCCGCGCCGGCCTGCCCGGCCGCGTGCAACGCCAGGTCGGCGAGGGCCGCGCCGGGCAGCAGCGGGTCGCCGAGCACCGCGTGATCGGCCAGCCACGGGTGCGCGTGCAGGGACAACCGGCCGGTGAACAGGTGCCCGTCGGTGTCGGCGAGCGTCACCGTCGCGCCCAGCAGCGGATGCCCCGACGGCCGCAGGCCCAGGTCGGCGACGTCCCCGTCGCCGGGCGGCACGTCCAGCCAGTACCGCTGCCGGACGAACCCGTAGGTGGGCAGGTCCCCGGCGTGGACCGGGGCGGCACCGTGGAAGACGGACCAGTCCACCTCGGTGCCGGCGGCGTGCGCCTGCCCGAGCGAGGTGTGGAACCGGCGCAGGCCGCCGTCGTCGCGACGCAGCGAACCGGTCGCGGTCGCCCCCGGCGCGGCGGTGTCGAGCGTCTCCTGGGTGGCGACGGTCAGCACCGGGTGCGGGCTGGCCTCGATGAAGACCCGGAAACCGGCCGCGTGGAGAGCGCGTGCGGTCTCCTCGTAGCGGACGGTCCGGCGCAGGTTGGTGTACCAGTAGCGGGCGTCCAGGCCGGTGGTGTCGAACTGCCCGGCGGTGACGGTGGAGTAGAACGGGACGGCGGACGCCATCGGACGGATCCCGGCCAGCAGGCCGAGCAGTTCCTCCTCGATCGCCTCCACGTGCGCGCCGTGCGAGGCGTAGTCGACCGGGATGCGGCGGGCCCGCACGCCGTCCGCCTCGCAGCGCGCGATCAGTGCCGCCAGCGGCTCGGCGTCGCCGGAGACGACGGTGGACGCGGGACCGTTGACGGCGGCGATGCCGAGCCGGTCGCCCGCGTCGGCCAGCAGCGCGCTGACCTCGGCCGCGGGGAGCGGGATCGAGGCCATGCCACCCCGGCCGCCGATCGCGGCCAACGCCCGGCTGCGCAGCGCCACCACCAGGGCGGCGTCCTCCAGGCTGAGCGCGCCGGCGACGCACGCCGCGGCGATCTCACCCTGCGAGTGACCCACGACCGCGTCCGGGCGTACGCCGGAGGAGCGCCACAGCTCGGCGAGCGACACCATCACCGCGAACAGGGCCGGCTGCACCACGTCGGCCCGTTCCAGCGGCGGCGCGTCGGGGTGCCCGGCGAGCACGTCCAGGACGTCCCAGCCGGTGTGCGGTCGCAGCGCCGCCGCGCACTCCCGGAGCCGGTCCCGGAACACCGGGGCGGTCTCCAGCAGCTCGGTGGCCATCCCGGCCCACTGCGAGCCCTGACCGGGGAAGACCAGGACGGTCCGGGCCGGCCCGGCGGCGGTGCCGGTCACCACGGCGGCGGACGGCTCACCGGCGGCGAGCGCGTCGAGCGCCTGGCGGAACTCGTCCGGGCCGTCCGCCACGATCGCGGCCCGGTGGGGGAACCGGGCCCGGGTGCTCGCCAGCGCGGCGCCGATGGTGGCCGGGTCGGCCTCGGGGTGGGTGTCCAGGTGGTCGCGGAGCCGGGCGGCCTGGATCCGCAGCGCCGGCTCGGTCTTCGCGGACAGGATCCACGGCCCGGGCGCCGGGCGGGCCGGCTCGGCGGCGGGCTCCTCGGCCGGCGGCTCCTCCAGGATCAGGTGTGCGTTGGTGCCGCTGATGCCGAACGACGACACCGCGGCCCGGCGCGGGCGTCCGGTCACCGGCCACGGCTGGGCCTCGGTGAGCAGGTCCACCGCGCCCTCGGTCCAGTCCACGTGCGACGACGGCGCGTCGATGTGCAGGCTCTTCGGCAGGACGCCGTGCGCCATCGCCTGAACGATCTTGATGACGCTCGCCGCGCCGGCCGCCGCCTGGGTGTGCCCGATGTTCGACTTCACCGACCCCAGCAGCAGCGGCCGGTCCGCCGGCCGCTCCCGACCGTAGGTGGCGAGCAGCGCCTGGGCCTCGATCGGGTCGCCGAGGGTGGTGCCGGTCCCGTGCGCCTCCACCACGTCGATCTGGTCGGAGGTCAGCCGCGCGTTCGCCAGCGCCTGCCGGATCACCCGCTGCTGGGAGGGTCCGTTCGGGGCGGTGAGCTGGCTGCTCGTACCGTCCTGGTTGAGCGCGCTGCCGGTGATCACGGCGAGTACCCGGTGCCCGTTGCGGCGGGCGTCGGAGAGCCGCTCCAGCAGCAGCACGCCCGCGCCCTCCGCCCAGGCCACCCCGTCGGCGGCCTCCGCGAACGACTTGCACCGCCCGTCCGGCGCCAGCCCGCGCTGCCGGCTGAAGTCGATGAACGTGCTCGGCGTCGCCATCACCGCGACGCCGCCGGCGAGCGCCAACCCGCACTCCTCGTTGCGCAGCGCCTGGCAGGCCACGTGCATGGCGACGAGCGAGGACGAGCAGGCGGTGTCCACGGTGACCGCCGGGCCCTCGAACCCGAACGTGTAGGCGACCCGGCCGGAGGCGATGCTGCCCGCGTTGCCGGTGCCGATGAACCCCTCGAAGCCGGCCGGTGTGCGCTCCTGCAACCGGGAGCCGTAGTCGTTGTACATCACGCCGGCGAAGACACCGGTGTCCGAGCCGCGCAGGGTGTCCGGGGTGATCCCGGCCCGCTCCATCGCCTCCCACGACGTCTCCAGCAGCAGCCGGTGCTGCGGGTCGACGGAGAGCGCCTCCCGGGGGCTGATGCCGAAGAAGCCGGGGTCGAACAGGTCCGCGTCGTGCAGGAACCCGCCCTCCCGGGCGTAGCTGGTGCCGGTGTGCTCCGGGTCCGGGTGGTAGAGCGCGGTGGTGTCCCAGCCCCGGTTCTCCGGGAACGGCGTGATCGCGTCCACCTCACCGGCGACCAGGTCCCACAACTGTTCCGGCGTGCTCACCCCGCCCGGGTACCGGCAGGCCATGCCGATGATCGCGATCGGCTCGCGGCTCGCGGACTCCGCCTCGACCAGACGCTGCCGCGTCTGGTGCAGCTCGGCGGTGACCCGCTTCAGATAATCGCGGAGCCTGTCCTCATTCACCATGAACCTTCATTCCTCCGGATCCGGCGTGCTGAGCGGTGTCACGTCAGGAGATGCCGAGCTCTTTGTCGATCAGGTCGAACATCTCGTCGTCGCTTGCGGTGTCGATGCGGTCGGCGACCGACGCGCCGTCGCTCCGGGCGGCGTGCACCCGGGCGAGCAGGGTCTGCAGGCGGGTGGCGAGCGGGCCGAGCGCGTCCGGTCCCAGGCCGGGCATCCGCGCCTCCAACCGGTCCAGGTCGGCCAGCGGTGAGCCGTCCGCGGGCGCTCCGACCGGGCCGGTGGCGGTCGGTGCCGGGACGACCCGGCCGAGCAGGTGCCCGGCCAGCGCGGTGGGCGTCGGGTAGTCGAACAGGACGGTCGCCGGCAGCCGTACCCCCACCGCCCCGGCCAGCCGGTTGCGGAACTGCACCGCGGTCAGCGAGTCGAAGCCCATGTCGAGGAAGCCGCGCTCCGCCTCGATGCTCTCCGGCCGGTCGTGCCCGAGCGCGGCGGCCATCGTGCCGCGGACCAGGTCCAGCAGGACCCGGCGCCGGTCGTCGTCGCCGAGCGTCGCCAGCCGCCGAGCCAACGCCTCGGCGTCCGCCGCGGCCGTCTGCGCGATCCGCCGGGCCGGCGCCCGGACCAGGCCCCGCAGCAGCGGCGGCACCGTCCCCGCCGAGGCCCGGGCGCGCAGCCGGGTCAGGTCGAGCCGGACCGGCACCAGGGCGGGCCGCTCCGGCAGCCGCAACGCGGCGTCGAAGAACGCCAGCCCCTGCGCGGCGGTCAGCGGCACCACGCCGGACGCCGCGATCCGGGCCGCGCCGGCCG
The DNA here is from genome assembly GCF_027497235.1 of Micromonospora sp. WMMD1128. Taxonomy (NCBI): domain Bacteria; kingdom Bacillati; phylum Actinomycetota; class Actinomycetes; order Micromonosporales; family Micromonosporaceae; genus Micromonospora; species Micromonospora sp. WMMD1128. The sequence continues at coordinate 3,556,271 of NZ_CP114902.1, read as the reverse complement.
GGTCGAGCGTCTCACCCATGCCCGCCGCCCACAGGCCCCAGGCAAGCGAGCTGGCGGGCAGCCCTCGGGCGTGCCGGTACGCGGCGAGGCCGTCCATCCAGGCGTTCGCCGCCGCGTAGTTCGCCTGTCCCGGACCGCCGAGCGTGCCGGAGACCGACGAGTACATGACGAACGCCGCCAGGTCGTGCCCCTGGGTCAGCTCGTGCAGGTGCCACGCCGCGTCCACCTTGGGTCGCATCGCGGTGGCCAGCCGGCGCGGGTTCAGGCCGGTCACCATGCCGTCGTCGAGCACCCCGGCCGCGTGCACCACCGCGGTCAGTCGCCGTCCGGCCAGCAGCGCCGCCAGCTCGCCCCGGTCCGCGGCGTCGCAGGCGGCGATGGTGACCTCGGCGCCGAGCGCGGACAGCTCGGCACGCAGCTCCGCCGCGCCGGACGCGGCCGGTCCTCGGCGGCCGGTCAGCAGCAGCCGCCGGGCGCCGTGCGCGGTGATCAGGTGCCGGGCCAGGAGCGCGCCGAGCGCACCCGTGCCGCCGGTGATGAGCACCGTGCCGTCCGGGTCGAGCGCCGGCGCGTCACCCCCGGCCGGCGGCACGGCCGCCAGCCGGGGCACCACGATCTCCCCGGCCCGGATCGCCAGTTGCGGCTCCGCGCCGGCCAGGGCCCGCCGGAGCAGGTCCGCCGGCAGCGCCGCCGCCGGCACGTCCGAGTCGAGCAGCCAGAACCGGTCCGGGTGCTCGCTCTGCGCGGTGCGCACCAGCCCCCAGACGGCGGCGGCCGAAAGATCAAGGACATCTTCCCCGGTACGGGTGGAGACCGCCCCGCTCGTGACGATCGCCAGCCGGGTGTCGTCGAGCCGGTCGTCGCTGAGCCACCCCTGCACCAGTCGCAGGACGTCCTCGGTGGGCCCGTGGTCGGCGGCGGTCCGGCCGGGCGGCACCACTGCCACCACCACCGGCGGCCGGCCGGTGTCCCCGGCCACCTCGTCCGGATCCCGGTAGACGGTCGCGCCCGGCAGCTCCCGCAGCGCGCCGATCCGGTCCGGACCGGCGTCACCCGCGCCGGCGGCGGTCCAGGTCGTCGCGTACAGCGGGTCGGCGACCGCGACCCGGGCGCCGGCGATCTGCGCCCGGGTGACCGGCCGGGCGGTCAGCGACTCGACCCGCACCACCGGGGCGCCGGCGCCGTCGACCGCGGTCAGGGTCACCGTGTCCGGGCCGGTCGGGGTGACCCGCAGCCGGAACCGGGTGGCCCCGGTCGCGTGCAGGGTCACGCCGCTCCACGCGAACGGCAGCAGGATCTCCCCGTCCGCGCCGTTGTCGCGCGCGGCGACGTCCAGCAGCATCGGGTGCAGGGCCGCGTCCAGCAGGGCCGGGTGTACGCCGTACCCGGCCGGGTCCGTCCCGGCGGGCAGGGCGACGTCGGCGTAGAGCGTCTCGCCGTCCCGCCACACCGCTTCCAGGCCGCGGAAGCGGGCCCCGTAGCCGTAACCGCGGACCGCGAGCGCGTCGTACAGGCCGTCGAGCCGCACGCTCTCGGCGGTCGGGGGCGCGGCGGTGTCCTCGGGGGCGGCGGTCGCGGCGTCGGTCGCGGTGCCGGTGGCGTGGGTGGTCCATTCGGTGCCGGCCGGGGCCTTCTCCGGCCGGGAGTGGATGGTGAGCGTGCGGTCGCCGTCGTCGCCGGCCGGGCCGACCTGCACCCGCAGGTGGACGGCCCCCTGCTCGGGCAGGATCAGCGGGGCCTCAAGCGTCAGCTCCCCGACGCCGTCCGCCCCGGCCTGGCCGGCGGCGTACAGCGCCAGCTCGACGAAGCCGGTCGCCGGGAGCAGGACCGCGTCGTGGATGGCGTGGTCGGCCAGCCAGGCGTGGGTGGCGAGGCCGATCCGACCGGTGAAGAGGTGGCCGCCGTCGGGCAGCTCGGTCGCGGCCGACAACAGCGGGTGGTCGGCGGTGGCCAGGCCGAGGCTCGCGGCGGTGCCGGTGGTGGCCGGGCGCAGCCAGTAGGGCTGGCGTTGGAAGGGGTAGGTGGGCAGGTCGGTGTGTCGGCCGGCGGGTGTGGTGGTGGTCCAGGTGGTGTGGTGTCCGGCGGCGTGGAGCGCGGCGTGGGCGTGCTGGCCGAGGTGGGCGGCGGTGATGGTGGCGGTGGTGTCCTCGGGGAGGCAGGCGTGGGTGAGGGCGCTGAGGGTGTTGTCGGGTCCGAGTTCGAGGTAGGTGGTGACCCCGGCGGCATCCAGGGTGGTGATCATGTCGCGGTAGCGGACGGCGTCGCGGATGTGTCGGGTCCAGTAGGCGGCGTCGAAGGCTGGGGCGATGTCTCCGGTGCGGTTGGAGATGACCGGGATGGTGGCGGGGTGGTAGGTGACGCTGTCGGCGATGGCCTGGAATTCGTCCAGGATGGGGTCCATGTGGGGGGAGTGGAAGGCGTGTGAGGTGGTCAGTTTCTTGGTGCGCCGCCCTCGTCCGGCCCAGTGCACGGCGATCGCGGTGACGGCGTCGGTGTCGCCGGAGATGACGGTGCTGGTGGGGGAGTTGAGTCCGGCGATGGAGACCTTCTCCGGGTCGAGCATCGGCGTCAGCTCGTCTTCGGTGGCCTCGATGGCGATCATCGCGCCGCCGGGTGTGGCGGCTTGCATGAGTCGTCCTCGGGCGGTGACCAGCAGGGCGGCGTCGGGGAGGCTGAGCACGCCGGCGAGGTGGGCGGCGGACAGCTCGCCGATCGAGTGTCCGGTGAGGTAGTCCGGGGCGATGCCCCAACTGGTGACCAAAGCGTGCATTGCCACGTGCGTGGCGAACAGGGCGGGTTGGGTGTAGCGGGTCTCGTGGACGGCGTCGACCATGGCCTCGCGCAGCGGCCGGTCGAGGTGCTTGTCCAGTTCGACGCACACCCGGTCGAAGGCTTCGACGAAGACGGGTTCTTCGCGGTGCGCCATCTCGGGGTGTTGGCTGCCCTGGCCGGTGCACAGGAAGGCGACCTTCCCGGCCGGGCGCGCGATGCCGCGTACCAGTGCGGGGTGGGGGTTGTCGGCGGCGAGCGCGGTGAGCGCTTCGCGGTGGTCGTCGAGGATGACCGCGCGGTGGGTGTGCTGGGCGCGGCGGGCGAGGGTGTGGGCGACGTCCGCGTCCGCGTGGCCGTCGACGTGCTCGCGCAGCCGCGCGGCGGACTCCCGCAGCGCCTCCGCCGTGCGGCCGGAGAGCAACCACGGCACCGGCGTCCCGGCCGGCTCCGGCCCCTCCACGTCCGGTGCTTCCTCGATGATGAGGTGGGCGTTGGTGCCGCTGATGCCGAACGACGAGACGCCGGCCCGGCGCGGTGACCCGTTGCGCTTCCACGGTTGGGCCTCGGTGAGCAGCGCGACGTCGCCGGAATCCCAGTCGACGTGCGGGGACGGCTCGTCGACGTGCAGCGTCTGCGGGAGCAGGTCGTGGCGCAGCGCCTGCACCATCTTCACCACCCCGCCGATGCCGGCGGCGGCCTGCGCGTGGCCGATGTTCGACTTGATCGACCCCAGCCACAGGGGCCGGTCGGCGGGCCGGTCCTGGCCGTACGTGGCGAGCAGCGCCTGGGCTTCGATGGGGTCGCCGAGGGTGGTGCCGGTGCCGTGCGCCTCGACGGCGTCGACGTCGGCGGGGGTGAGCCGGGCGTTGGCCAGGGCCTGGCGGATGACACGTTGCTGGGACGGGCCGTTGGGTGCGGTGAGGCCGTTGCTGGCGCCGTCCTGGTTGACCGCCGACCCGCGGATGACGGCGAGGACCGGGTGGTTGTTGCGGCGGGCGTCGGAGAGCCGTTCGAGCAGGAGCATGGCGGCGCCCTCGGCCCAGGCGGTGCCGTTCGCGCCCGCGGCGAAGGACTTCGCCCTCCCGTCCGGGGCGAGCCCGCGCTGCCGGCTGAACTCGATGAACATGCCCGGCGTCGACATCACCGCCGCCCCACCGGCCAACGCAAGATCGCACTCGCCGCCGCGCAACGCCTGACCGGCCAGGTGCATCGCGACCAGCGACGACGAACACGCGGTGTCGACGGTGACCGCCGGGCCCTCCAGACCGAACGTGTAGGCGATCCGGCCCGACGCCACGCTCGTCGTCGTGCCGGTCAGCAGGTGACCCTCGACGCCCTCACCGCCGGTGTGCAGCAGCGACAGGTATTCGTGGGCGGACACCCCGGCGAAGACGCCGGTGGCGGTGCCCCGCAGCGTCGCCGGGTCGATACCGGCGCGTTCCAGGGCCTCCCACGAGGTTTCCAGCAGCAGCCGCTGCTGCGGGTCGATGGCGAGCGCCTCCCGTGGGCTGATCCCGAAGAACTCCGGGTCGAAGCGGTCCGCGTCGCGTAGGAAACCACCGTGCCGCACGTACGTCTTGCCGCTGGCGTCCGGGTCGGGGTCGTAGAGGTCGTCGACGTCCCAGCCCCGTCCGTCCGGGAAAACCCCGACCGCGTCGACCCCGCCGGCGAGCAGCTCCCACAACGCCTCGGGGGTGTCCGCGCCGCCCGGGAACCGGCAGGCCATGCCGACGATGGCGATCGCCTCGTCGTCGGGACCCGTGGCGCGGGCGGGTGCCACGGCGACGGCCCGGTTCGCCGGGGCGTCGGCGAGGCGTCCGTGCACGAACTCGGCGATCGCCGCCGGCGTCGGGTAGTCGAAGACCAGGGTGGCGGGCAACCGCAGCCCGGTCGTCGCGCTCAGCGCGTTGCGGAACTCCACCGCGGTCAGCGAGTCGAGGCCCATCTCCAGCAGCGCGCGGGAGGCGTCGATCCGGTCCACGTCGGTGTGGCCGAGCACCTCGGCGACCCGGGCGCGGACCAGATGCAGGACGGTACGTAGTTGCTCGCCCGCGGGCCGCCCGGCCAGCTGACCGCGCAGCGCCGCGCCGCCGGTCCCGGCGTCGGTGGCGGCCCGCCGCTGCGGGGCACGCACCAGCGCCCGGAAGACCGGGGGCAGACCACCGGCGGCGGCCCGGGACTGCAACGTGCCGTGGTCGAACAGGGCGGGCACCAGGGTCGGCGCCCCGGTGGCGAGCGCGGCGTCGAAGAGCGCGAGCGCCTCCGCGGCGGGCAGCGGCAGCACGCCGGTCCGGCCGATCCGGGTGGAGTCGGCGTCCGGAAGCGCCGCGCCCATGCCGCCGCCGTCAGTCGGGGCCCACAGCCCCCAGGCCAGCGAGGCCGCCGGCAGCCCGCGCGCGTGCCGGTGGGCGGCGAGCCCGTCCAGGTACGCGTTCGCGGCGGCGTAGTTGGCCTGCCCGGCGCTGCCGATCGTGGCGGCGACCGAGGAGTAGAGCACGAACGCCGCCAACGGGCGGTCCGCGGTCAGCCGGTGCAGGTGCCAGGCGCCGTCGGCCTTCGGGCCCAGCACCGCCGCCAGGCCGTCGTCGTCGAGTGCGCCGACGGTGGCGTCCCGCAGCACGCCGGCGGCGTGGATCACCCCGGTCAGCGGGTGGGCGTCCGGGATCGCGGCGAGCAGTGCGGCGAGTTGGTCCCCGTCGCCGGTGTCGCAGGCGGCGACGTCGGCGTGCGCGCCCAGCTCCGCCAACTCCTCGACGAGCCGGCCGGTGCCGGGTGAGTCCGGGCCGCGGCGGCTGGTCAGCAGCAGCCGGCGCACGCCGTACCGGACGACGAGGTGCCGGGCCAGCAGCGCGCCCAGCGCCCCGGTGCCGCCGGTGATCAGGACGGTCCCGGCCGGGTCGAACCGGCCCTCGACGACCGGCTCGGCCGGGCGGTCGGTGGTGACCAGTCGGGGGACGAAGGCCCGGCCGGCGCGGAACGCGATCTGCGGCTCCTCGGCCGCGAGCGCCTCGGCCAGCGGCTCCGGTGCCAGATCCGCGAGGGCGGCGTCGGCGTCGGCGAGCACGAACCGGCCGGGATGTTCGGTCTGCGCGCTGCGCACCAGACCCCACACCGCCGCCGCGGGCAGGTCGGTGACGTCCTCGGCGTCCTCGGTGGCGATCGCGCCCCGGGTCAGCAGCACCAGCCGGCTGCCGTCCAGCCGGTCGTCGGCCAGCCAGTGCCGGATCAGGTCGAGCGCCGCCCGGATCGGCGTGCGGTCGTCCGGGTCGGTGGCGGACGGCAGCGGGGCCAGCACGATCGGCGGTACGGCGCCCGCGTCGGCGAGCGCGGCCGGATCCGGGTGGACCGGCACACCGGCCGGACCGGCACCCGGCGCGCCGAGCACGGCAAGCGCCGCTGCCCCGGCCGACGCCGCGTGGGTCCCGGCCGCGGGCGCGGCGGTCCCGGCCAGAGGCGCGGCGGTCCAGGCGAGGCGGTACAGCGGCGGCCGGGCGTCCGGACGGGACGCGGCAAGTTGCTCCGGCGAGACCGGGCGCATGGTGAGGGCGTCGACCGCCAGCACGGGCGCGCCGGTCGGGTCGGCCATCAGCAGCGACACCGTGTCCGGTCCGGCCGGGGTGACCCGGATCCGCAGCGCGGTGGCGCCGATCGCGTGCCGGCTGACACCGGTCCAGGAGAACGGCAGCCGCACCGTCCCGCCGTCGTAGCGGAAGTTCAGCGGGTGCAGCGAGGAGTCGAAGAGGGCCGGGTGCACGCCGTACGCCTCCGGCCCGGTCCCGTCGGGCAGCCCGGTCTCCGCGTAGATCGTCTCGCCGTCCCGCCAGGCCGCCCGCATGCCCTGGAACAGCGGTCCGTAGTGGTAGCCGCGCTCGGCGAACTCCCGGTAGAAGCTTCCGGTGTCGAGCGGGGACGCGCTGGCCGGCGGCCACGCCGCAAGCGTTTCGGCGGGCCGGGGCGTCTCGGCGGTGAGCGTGCCGCTGGCGTGCCGGGTCCACGCGGCGCCCGGCGCGGCGTCCTCCGGTCGGGAGTGGACGGTGAACCTCCACCGCCCGCCCTCCGCGGCGCCCGTGCTGACCCGCAGGTGCAGTGCGCCCTGCTCGGGCACGGCGAGGAAGACGTGGTGGGTCAGCTCCTCGACGGCCGCCGCGCCGATCCGGTCGGCGACCTCCAGGAGCAGGTCGATGAACGCGACGCCGGGCAGGACCACGGTGCCGTGCACGGCGTGCTCGACGAGCCACGGGTGGGAGCGCCGGGAGATCCGCCCGGTGTAGAGCCGGCCGTCACCGTCGGGGAGTTCCACCTCGGCCTGGAGCAACGGGTGGGTGGCGTCGTGCTGGCCGAGGCTGCTCGGGTCGCGCGGGGTGGCCGGTGCGGCGAGCCAGAACGGCTGGTGCTGGAAGGCGTAGGTGGGCAGGTCGAGGTGCCGGCCGGGCGGGGGCGTGGTGGTCCAGACCGTCTCGCGCCCCGCCGCGTGGAGCGCGGCGTGGGCGTGGTGGCCGAGGTGGGCGGCGGTGATGGTGGCGGTGGTGTCCTCGGGGAGGCAGGCGTGGGTGAGGGCGCTGAGGGTGTTGTCGGGTCCGAGTTCGAGGTAGGTGGTGACCCCGGCGGCATCCAGGGTGGAGACCATGTCCCGGTAGCGGACGGCGTCGCGGATGTGTCGGGTCCAGTAGCCGGCGTCGAAGGGCGGGGCGATCTCGCCGGTCCGGTTGGAGATGACGGGGATCGTCGCCGGGTGGTAGGTGACGGTCTGCGCGATGGCCTGGAACTCGTCCAGGATGGGGTCCATGTGGGGGGAGTGGAAGGCGTGTGAGGTGGTCAGCTTCTTGGTGCGTCGTCCCTGCCCGGCCCAGTGCACGGCGATCTGCGTGACGGCGTCGACGTCGCCGGAGATGACGGTGCTGGTGGGCGAGTTCAGTCCGGCGATGGACACCTTCTCCGGGTCGAGCATCGGCGTCAGCTCGTCCTCGGTGGCCTCGATCGCGATCATCGCGCCGCCTGAGGTGGCGGCCTGCATGAGTCGTCCCCGGGCGGTGACGAGCAGCGCGGCGTCGGGCAGGCTCAGAACTCCGGCGAGGTGCGCGGCGGACAACTCACCGATCGAGTGCCCGGTCAGGTAGTCCGGCGTGATCCCCCAGCTCGTGACCAGGGCGTGCAGGGCGACGTGCGTGGCGAACAGGGCGGGTTGGGTGTAGCGGGTTTCGTGGACCGCGTCGACCATGGCCTCGCGCAGCGGCCGGTCCAGGTGCTTGTCCAGTTCGACGCAGACCGCGTCGAAGGTTTCGACGAAGACCGGCTCGTCGCGGTGCGCCATCTCCGGGTGCTGGCTGCCCTGGCCGGTGCACAAAAATGCGACCTTCCCGGCCGGGCGCGCGGTGCCGCGTACCAGTGCGGGGTGGGGGTTGTCGGTGGCGAGGGCGGTGAGCGCTTCGCGGTGGTCGGCGAGGATGACCGCGCGGTGGGTGTGCTGGGCGCGGCGGGCGAGGGTGTGGGCGATGTCGGCGTCCGCGTGGCCGTCGAGGTGGTCGCGCAGCCGGTCGGCGTTGTCCCGCAGCGCCTCCGGCGTCAGCCCGGAGAGCAACCACGGTGACCCCACCGGCGAGCCGGCCGCGCCCTCGCCGGACGGCGCCGCCGGAGCCGGGCCTTGCTCCAGGACGAGGTGCGCGTTGGTGCCGCTGATGCCGAACGACGACACCGCGGACCGGCGCGGCCGGCCGGTGTCCGGCCAGGCCCGCGACTCGGTGAGCAGGGCGACGCTCCCGGCGTCCCAGTCGATGTGCGGGGACGGCTCGTCGACGTGCAGCGTCTGCGGCAGCACGCCGTGACGCATGGCCTGCACCATCTTGATCACCCCGCCGATGCCGGCGGCGGCCTGCGCGTGCCCGATGTTGGACTTCAGCGAGCCGAGCCACAGCGGCTGGTCGTCGGGCCGGTCCTGCCCGTACGTGGCCAGCAGCGCCTGGGCTTCGATCGGGTCGCCGAGGGTGGTGCCGGTGCCGTGCGCCTCGACCGCGTCGACGTCGGCCGGTTCCAGGCGGGCGTTGGCCAGGGCCTGGCGGATGACCCGCTGCTGGGCGGGACCGTTGGGGGCGGTGAGGCCGTTGCTCGCGCCGTCCTGGTTGACCGCCGACCCCCGGATGACGGCGAGGATCGGGTGCCCGTTGCGGCGGGCGTCGGAGAGCCGTTCGAGCAGGAGCATGGCGGCGCCCTCGGCCCAGGCGGTGCCGTTCGCGCCCGCGGCGAAGGACTTCGCCCGGCCGTCCGGGGCGAGCCCGCGCTGCCGGCTGAACTCGATGAACATGCCCGGCCCGGCCATGATGGTCGCGCCGCCCGCGAGGGCCAGGTCGCACTCGCCGCCGCGCAACGCCTGACCGGCCAGGTGCATGGCGACGAGCGACGACGAGCAGGCCGTGTCGACGGTGACCGCCGGGCCCTCCAGGCCGAACGTGTAGGCGATCCGCCCGGACGCCACACTCGTCGTCGTGCCGGTGAGCAGGTAGCCCTCCACCCCCTCCGAGCCGGTGTGGCAGAGCGAGACGTACTCCTGGGCGGACACCCCGGCGAAGACGCCGGTGGCGGTGCCGCGCAGCGTCGCCGGGTCGATGCCGGCGCGTTCCAGGGCCTCCCACGAGGTTTCCAGCAGCAGCCGCTGCTGCGGGTCGATGGCGAGCGCCTCCCGTGGGCTGATGCCGAAGAACTCCGGGTCGAACTGCTCGGCGTCGTAGACGAAACCGCCCGCCCGCACGTACGTCTTGCCGCCGGCGTCCGGGTCGGGGTCGTAGAGCTCGTCGGCGTCCCAGCCCCGGCTCGCCGGGAACCCGCCGACCGCGTCGACCCCGCCCGCGACGAGGTTCCACAGCGTCTCCGGGGTGTCCGCGCCGCCCGGGAACCGGCAGGCCATGCCGACGATCGCGATCGCCTCGTCGTCGCCCGCCCGGGTCCGCCGAACGGTCCGGGTCGGGAACTCGGCACCCGCGTCGGACAGCTCGGCGGTCAGGTGGGCGCCGAGCGCCGCAGGTGTCGGGTAGTCGAAGATCAACGTCGCGGGCAGGGCCAGCCCGGTCGCCTTTCCCAGCCTGGTCCGGAACTCGATCGCGCTCAGCGAGTCGAAGCCGAGTTCCTGGAACTGCCGGTCGGCGTCCACGGTCGCCGCCGACGCGTGCCCGAGCGCGCCCGCGACCTGCGCGCACACCAGGTCGGTGAGGATCCGCCGCCGCTCCGGCTCCGGCCGCCCGGCCACCTGCCGGCGTAGTTCGTCACCGCCGGCCTGGCCGCCGCGGGCCGCCCGCCGGGCCGGCGCGCGCACCAGACCGCGGAGGATGGCCGGCAGTTCGCCGCCGTCGGCCAGCCGGCGCAGCGCCGCCAGGTCCAGCCGGGCCGGCACCAGCGCGGGCCGGTCCCCGGCCAGCGCCGCGTCGAACAGTCCGAGCCCTTCCGCCGGGGTGAGCGGGACGATCCCGCCCCGGGCGACCCGGGCCGCCGCCGCCTCGTCCAGGGTCGCGCCCATCCCGTCGTCCCCGGTCGGCGCCCACAGCCCCCAGGCGAGGGAGACCGCCGGCAGCCCGTGCGCGCGCCGGTGCGCGGCCAGTCCGTCGAGCGCGGCGTTCGCGGCGGCGTAGTTGCCCTGCCCGGCCGTCCCGAGCGTCCCGGCGATCGACGAGTAGAGCACGAACGCGGCCAGGCCGGAGTCGGCGGTCAGCTCGTGCAGGTGCCACGCCGAGTCCACCTTCGCCGACAGCGTGGCGTCCAGGTGCTCCGGGGTGAGCGACGTGAGCGCGGCGTCCCGCAGCACCCCGGCGGCGTGCACCACGGCGGTCAGCGGGTGCGCGGCGGACACGGTGGCGAGCAGCTCGGCGACCCGGTCGCGGTCGGTGAGGTCGGCGGCGACGATGTCCACGTGCGCGCCCAGCCCGGTGAGGGTGGCCCGGAGCGCGGTGGCGCCCGGGGCGTCGGGTCCGCGGCGGCTGGTGAGCAGCAGGCGGGTGACGCCGTGGCGGGTGACCAGGTGGGTGGCCAGGAGCGCGCCGAGGGCGCCGGTGCCACCGGTGATCAGGACGGTGCCGTCCGCGTCGAGCGGGGTCGGGACGCCGCCGGTCACGGCCGTCACCCGGGGCGCCAGGACCCGGCCGTCCCGCAGGGCGACCTGCGGTTCGTCGCCGTCGGCGAGCCGGGCGAGCAGATCGCCGTCCGGGTCCTCGTCGGCGTCGACAAGGACGACGCGTCCGGGATGCTCGGCCTGGGCGCTGCGGGCCAGGCCCCAGACGGCCGCGCCCACCAGATCAGAAACATCGTCGCCGGTACGCGCCGCGACCGCGCCCCGGGTCAGCAGAAGCAGCCGGGCCTCGGCCGGCCGGGGCGCGTCGAGCCAGCGTTGGAGGAGCCCCAGGACGGCCGCGACCGGCCCGTGGTCGGGTCGCTCGCCGGCCGGCACCCGCACGGCGATCCGGTCCGCGAGCTCCGCGGGCCATCCGTCCTCCGCCAGCAACTCCACCGGAGCGCCCACGGCGGCGCCCGGACCCGGCCGGGGCACCCAGTCCACCCCGTACAGCGGCAGGCCGGTGTCGGGCCGGGCGGCGGCCAGTTGCGCGGCCGACACCGGGCGGGTGATCAGCGAGTCCACCGTCGCCACCGGCGCGCCGGTGCCGTCGGCGATGGTCAGCGCCAGCCGGTCCAGGCCGGACACCACGATCCGGACCCGCAGCGTGTCGGCGCCGACCGCGTGCAGCGCGATTCCGCCCCAGGTGAACGGCACCCGCACCTGGCCGGCGTCCGGGTCGTCCTCGGGGCGCAGCGCGGAGCCGACCGCGATCGGGTGCAGGGCCGAGTCGAGCAGGCCGGGGTGCAGGCCGAAGTCGCCCGGGTCGGCGCCCTCCGGCAGCGACACCTCCCCGTAGATGGTGTCGCCGTCCCGCCACGCCGCCCGCAGGCCCAGGAAGAGCGGGCCGTAGCCGAAACCGGCGCCGGCCAGTCGCCGGTAGAGGTCCGCGACGTCGATCTCCGTGCCCGGGGGCGGCCACTCGGTCAGCCCGGCCGGCGTCGCGTCCGGGTCGGCGACGGCCAGGACGCCGGTGGCGTGCCGGGTCCAGTCCGTGCCGGGCGGCGCGTCCTCGGACCGGGAGTGGACGCTGAACGTACGCCGGCCGGCGTCGTCGGCCGCGTCCACGGAGACCCGCAGGTGCAGCGCGCCCTGCTCGGGTACGGCCAGGAAGACGTGGTGGGTCAGTTCTTCGATCAGGTCGCAGCCGACCCGGCCTCCGGCGTGCAGCAGCATGCCCACGAACGCGGCACCCGGCACGACGAGCGCCCCGTGCACCGCGTGCTCAGCGATCCACGGGTCGGTACGCGCCGAGATCCGGCTGGTGAAGAGGTGGCCGTTGCCGTCCGGCAGTTCGACCTCGGCCTGGAGCAGGGGGTGCGCGGCGGTGGCCTGGCCCAGGCTGGCGGCGTCGTGCGGGGTGTCGGAGGCGTCGAGCCAGAACGTCTGCCGCTGGAACGGGTAGGTGGGCAGGTCGATGAGGCGTCCGGCGGGTGTGGTGGTGGTCCAGGTGGTGTGGTGTCCGGCGGCGTGGAGCGCGGCTTGGGCGTGCTGGCCGAGGTGGGCGGCGGTGATGGTGGCGGTGGTGTCGTCGGGCAGGCAGGCGCGGGTGAGTGCGCTGAGGGTGTTGTCGGGTCCGAGTTCCACGTAGGTGGTGACCCCGGAGGCGTCCAGGGTAGACACCATGTCGTGGTAGCGGACGGCGTCGCGGATGTGTCGGGTCCAGTAGGCGGCATCGAAGGCCGGTGCCACCTGGCCGGTCCGGTTGGAGATGACGGGGATCGTCGCCGGGTGGTAGGTGACGCTGTCGGCGATGGCCTGGAAGTCCTCCAGGATCGGGTCCATGTGGGGGGAGTGGAAGGCGTGTGAGGTGGTCAGTTTCTTGGTGCGCCGTCCCTGTGCGGCCCAGTGGGCGGAGATGTCGGTGACGGCGTCGACGTCGCCGGAGATGACGGTGCTGGTGGGCGAGTTCAACCCGGCGATGGAGACCGTGGCGGGGTCGAGCATCGGCGTCAGTTCGTCTTCGGTGGCCTCGATGGCGATCATCGCGCCGCCCGCGGTGGCGGCCTGCATCAGTCGTCCGCGGGCGGTGACGAGGAGCGCGGCATCGGGCAGGCTCAACACGCCGGCCAGGTGCGCGGCGGACAGTTCACCGATGGAGTGCCCGGTGAGGTAGTCGGGGGTGATCCCCCAGCTCGTGACCAGCGCGTGCAATGCCACGTGGATGGCGAAGAGGGCGGGTTGGGTGTAGCGGGTTTCGTGGACGGCGTCGACCATCGCTTCGCGCAGCGGCCGGTCGAGGTGCTTGTCCAACTCCGCGCAGACGGCGTCGAAGGTTTCGAGGAAGACGGGTTCGTCGCGGTGGGCCATCTCGGGGTGTTGGCTGCCCTGGCCGGTGCACAGGAAGGCGATCTTCCCCGTCGGGCGCGCGGTGCCGCGTACCAGGGACGGGTGTGGGGTGTCGGCGGCGAGGGCGGTCAGTGCCTCGTGGTGGTCGGCGAGGATGACCGCGCGGTGGGTGTGCTGGGCGCGGCGGGCCAGGGTGTGAGCTACGTCGAGGTCAGCCTTGCCGTCGACGTGGTCGCGCAGCCGTGCGGCGGACTCGCGCAGCGCCTCCGCCGTGCGGCCGGAGAGCAGCCATGGCACGGGTGTCCCGACCGATGGCGGCTCCTCGACGGCGGGCGCTTCCTCGATGATGAGGTGGGCGTTGGTGCCGCTGATCCCGAACGACGACACGCCGGCCCGACGCGGGGACCCGTTCGGCGTCCACGGCTGGGCCTCGGTGAGCAGCGCGACGTTCCCCGCCGACCAGTCGACGTGCGGTGACGGGGTGTCCACGTGCAGCGTCTGCGGCAACACACCGTTGCGCAGCGCCTGCACCATTTTGATCACCCCGCCGACCCCGGCGGCGGCCTGCGCGTGCCCGATGTTGGACTTCAGCGAGCCGAGCCACAGCGGCCGGTCGTCGGGCCGGTCCTGGCCGTACGTCGCCAGCAGCGCCTGCGCCTCGATCGGGTCACCCAGGGTGGTGCCGGTGCCGTGCGCCTCCACCGCGTCCACCTCGGACGGCTTCAGTCGGGCGTTGGCGAGGGCCTGCCGGATGACCCGCTGCTGGGACGGGCCGTTGGGTGCGGTGAGGCCGTTGCTCGCCCCGTCCTGGTTCACCGCCGATCCCCGGATGACCGCCAGGATCGGGTGCCCGTTGCGCTGGGCGTCGGAGAGCCGCTCCAGGAGCAGGATGCCGGCGCCCTCGGCCCAGGCGGTCCCGTCGGCGGTGGCGGAGAACGACTTGCACCGCCCGTCCGGGGCGAGGCCGCGCTGCCGGCTGAACTCGATGAACATGCCCGGCCCGGCCATGATGGTCGCGCCGCCGGCGAGCGCCAGGTCGCACTCACCGCCGCGCAGCGCCTGACCGGCGAGGTGCATGGCGACAAGCGACGACGAGCACGCGGTGTCGACGGTGACCGCCGGGCCCTCCAGACCGAGCGAGAAGGCGATCCGGCCGGACGCCACGCTCGTCGTCGTGCCGGTCAGGACGTACCCGTCGACGTCCGCCCCGCCGGTGTAGCACAGCGACGCGTACTCCTGGCTGATCGCCCCGACGTAGACGCCGGTCCGGCTGCCGTGCAACGTCGCCGGGTCGATGCCGGCCCGTTCCAGGGCCTCCCACGAGGTTTCCAGCAGCAGCCGCTGCTGCGGGTCGATGGCGAGCGCCTCCCGTGGGCTGATCCCGAAGAACTCCGCGTCGAAGCGTTCGGCGTCGTAGAGGAAACCGCCGTGCCGGGCGTACGACCTGCCGGCCGCGCCCGGGTCCGGGTCGTAGAGGCCGTCCAGGTCCCAGCCCCGGGTGACCGGGAAGCCGCCGATCGCGTCCACGCCGCCCTCGACGAGCGACCACAGCGCCTCCGGGGTGTTCGCCCCGCCCGGGAACCGGCAGGCCATGCCCACGACGGCGATCGGCTCCTGCCGGTCCGCCTCCGCCTTGCGTAGTTGCCGCCGGGCCTGGGCCAGGTCCGCCGTCACGCGCTTCAGATAATCGCGAAGCTTTTCCTCGTTCACGAACAACCTCGATATCTTCCAGGCGGGCGGCGGCTCAGATCGCGTCGAGCTCGTTGTCGATGAAGTCGAAGATCTCGTCGTCGGTGGCCGAGTCGATCCGCTCGTGCACGGCGGTGGCCAGGTCGCGGTCCGGATCCCCGTCCCCGCGCAGCGCGAACAGCAGGTCCTCGACGCGGCCGACGAGCACCTCCCGCAGCCGCTCGTCCGGCGGTGACTGCCGGACGGCGGCCTCCAGCCGGTCCAGGTCGGCCAGGGCCGGCGGTGGCACGTCCTCCCCGGCCAGCTCGGTCAGCAGCAGCTCGGCGACGGCGGCCGGGGTGGGCCGGTCGAAGGTGAGCGTCGAGGGCAGCCGCAGCCCGACCGCGGTGCCGAGCCGGTTGCGCAGCTCCACGGCGGAGAGCGAGTCGAACCCGGCCTCCTTGAACGACCGGTCGCCGTCGACCGCGCCCGCGCCGGTGTGCCCGAGGACCGTCGCCGCCTCGGTGCGGACCAGGTCCAGCAGGACGCCGTGCCGTTCAGCCAGGGACAGCCCGGCCAGCCGGCGCGCCCAGGCCGCCGCCGGTGACTCGTCGGCCGCGGTGGGTTCGGCCGCCCGCCGGGCGGCCGGGCGGACGATGCCCCGCAGGATCGGCGGCACCGAGTCGGGGCGGACCCGCAACGCGGACACGTCCAACCGGGTGGGCACCACCATCGGCAGGCTCGTCTCCCGGGCCGCGTCGAACAGCGCCAGCCCGTCCTCCTCGGTGAGCGCGGTGATGCCGTTGCGGGCCATCCGCAGCCGGTCGGCCTCGTCCAGCCGGTCGGCCATGCCCCGGCCGGCCCAGAGGCCCCAGGCCAGCGACGTGGCGGGCAGCCCGACCGCCTGGCGGTGGGTGGCGAGCGCGTCCAGGAACGCGTTCGCGGCGGCATAGTTGGCCTGCCCGGCGTTGCCGAACGTGCCGACCACCGAGGAGAAGAGCACGAACTCGGCCAGGTCGGCGTCGCGGGTCAGCTCGTGCAGCAGCCAGGCCGCGTCCGCCTTGGGACGCAACGTGGCCGTGACGGCATCGGCGTCCAGCCGCTCGACGGTGGCGTCCGCGACCACCCCGGCGGCGTGGATCACGGCGGTCAGCGGGTGCGCCGCCGGCACGGCGGCCAGCAACGCCCGGACCGCGGCCGGCTCGGCTAGGTCGACGGCGGCCACCGACACCTCCGCGCCGAGCCCGGTCAGCTCGGTGACCAGCTCACCGGCGCCGTCCGCGGCGCCGCCACGGCGGCTGGCCAGCAGCAGCCGCCGGGTCCCGTGCCGGGCCACCAGGTGCCGGGCCACGAGCGCGCCCACGCCCCCGGTCCCGCCGGTGACGAGGACGGTGCCGTCCGGGTCGAGCGGCCGCGGCACGGTCAGCACCAGCTTGCCGACGTGCCGGGCCTGGGCCAGGAAACGGAACGCCTCGGGCGCCTGCCGGACGTCCCAGCCGGTCGCCGGCAGCGGACGGAGGGTGCCGTCGGCGAACAGCGGCATCAGCCCGTCCAGCATCGCCCCGATCCGCTCCGGGGGCAGCGCCAGCAGGTCGAAGGCGCGGTAGGCGACGCCGGGATGCGCCGCGGCCACCGCCTCCGGATCGCGGATGTCGGTCTTGCCCAACTCGACGAACCGCCCGCCGCGCGGCAGCAGGCGCAGCGAGGCGTCGACGAACTCGTGGGCCAGGCAGTCGAGGACCACGTCGACTCCGGCGCCGTCGGTGGCGGCGAGGATCCGGTCGGCGAAGTCGAGGCTGCGCGAGGAGGCGATCGTGGACTCCGGGAGCCCCAGCTCGCGCAGCGTCTCCCACTTGCCGGGGCTGGCGGTGCCGTACACGTCCGCGTCGAGGTGCCGGGCCAGTTGCACCGCGGCCATGCCGACGCCGCCGGCCGCCGCGTGCACAAGCACCCGCTCGCCCCGGCGCAGGGCGGCCAGTTCGACGAGCCCGTACCAGGCGGTCAGGAACACCACGGGCACGGTGGCCGCCTCCGCGTACGTCCAGCCGGCCGGCATCGGCGCGAGGGTGTGCTCGTCGGTGACCGCGATCGGCGCGAACGCGCCGGTGAGCAGCCCCAGCACCCGGTCACCGGGCACGAACCGGGTGACGCCCGGCCCGGTGTCGAGCACCACGCCGGCGCCTTCCAGCCCCAGCACCGTGTGCTCGGGAATCATGCCCAGGGCGAGCGCCACGTCCCGGAAGTTCAGCCCGGCCGCCCGCACCGCGATCCGCACCTCGCCGGCCCGCAGCGGCCGGTCCGCGTCCGGGTTGGGGACCAGGGTCAGGCCCTCAAGCGAGCCGCGTTCGTGCACGTCCACCCGCCAGCCGCGGTCGGCGGTGGCGGCGGCGAGCGCGGTCTGCGGCGTCACCCGGGCCAGCCGGGGCACGAGCACCGCTCCCTCCCGGACCGCCACCTGCGGTTCGTCGCTGCTCACCGCCGGGACCAGCATGCGGTACGACTCCGGCCGCCCGTCGACGTCCAGGAGGGTGAACCGGCCGGGGTGCTCGACCTGGGCGGCGCGGATGAGCCCCCAGATCGGCGCGGTCCCGAGGTCCGGGGACGTGTCGGCGCCCTCCACGGACACCGCGTTGCGGGTGAGGACGACAAGCCGCGACCCGTCGAAGGCGTGGTTGTCCAGCCAGCCCCGCAACAGGGCCAGGGTCTCGGCGGTGTGCCGGTGCGCGCCCTGGACCGGGTCCTCGCCGGGCACGTGCGGCGGACTGGCGCACAGCACCACCGTGGACAGCGGGCTGCCGGTGCGTACCGCCGCGGCGAGCGTGCCCAGGTCCCGGTAGTCGCGGACGGCCACGCCGCTGTCGGCGAGCGCGCCGAACAGTTCGGCGTCGTCGCCGAGGACGGCCCACGGCGCGTCGGGGGCGCCGGGTGCGGCCGGGCCGGCGGGCAGCCAGCCGAGCCGGTAGAGGCCGTCCCGGTCCTCCGGCGCCTCGGTGAGCCGGTGGCGGGGGACCGGACGCAGCGCGAGGGACTCGACGTCGAAGACCGGCTGGCCGCCGTGGTCGGTGGCGGCCAGCGCGTACGCGTGCGTCCCGGCCGGGGTCAGCCGGACCCGCAGGGCGGTCGCGCCGCCGGCGTGCCAGTGCAGTCCGGTCACGGCGAACGGCAGCAGCAGTTCCCCGCCACCGTCCGGGTCGGCGTCCGCGCCGGCGGTGGCCAGGACGGCGTGCAGCGCCGCGTCGAACAGCGCCGGGTGCACCGGGAAACGTCCGGCGGCGGCCCGTTCCGATTCCGGCAGCCGCACCTCGGCGAAGAGGGCGTCGCCGTGCCGCCACATCGCGGTCAGCCCTCGGAAGGCCGGTCCGTAGTGGTAGCCGCGGGCGTCCAACGCGGGATAGAGGTCGTTCAGGCCGACCGGGGTGGCGCCGGTGGGCGGCCACGGGGCGCCGGTCGGGTTGGCGGGCGTGGTGACTCCGGCA
The DNA here is from genome assembly GCF_027497235.1 of Micromonospora sp. WMMD1128. Lineage (NCBI taxonomy): Bacteria > Bacillati > Actinomycetota > Actinomycetes > Micromonosporales > Micromonosporaceae > Micromonospora > Micromonospora sp. WMMD1128. The sequence continues at coordinate 3,537,974 of NZ_CP114902.1, read as the reverse complement.
GCGGCCAGTAGCGCGCCGCTGGCGTGCCGTACCCACGGCCCGTCGCCGACGCGCGCCCGGATGGTCAACGCCCGGCGTCCGTCGCTGTCCGCGGGCGCCACGTGCACCTGGAGGCCGACGAAGCCCGGCGCCGGCAGTCGCAGCGGCGCGTGCAGGGTGAGTTCGTCGACGTGACCGCCGCCGGCCTGGTCGGCGGCGTGCAGAGCGAGGTCGGCGAACGCGGTGGCGGGCAGCAGGACGGCGTCATGGATGGCGTGGTCGGCGAGCCACGGGTGGGTTTCCAGGGACACCCGTCCGGTGAGCAGTTGACCCCCGTCGGGCAGGTCGGCGGAGGCGACCAGGATCGGGTGTTCGCTGCCGGCGAGGCCGAGGCCGACCGGGTCGGTGGTTTCCGGCTGGTTCAGCCAGTAGCCCCGGTGCTGGAACGGGTAGGTGGGCAGGTCGGTGTGTCGGCCGGCGGGTGTGGTGGTGGTCCAGGTGGTGTCGTGGCCCGCCGCGTGCAGCACCGCGTGGGCGTGCTGGCCGAGGTGGGCGGCGGTGATGGTGGCGTTGTGGTTTTCGGGGAGGCAGGCGTGGGTGAGGGTGCTGAGGGTGTTGTCGGGTCCGAGTTCGAGGTAGGTGGTGACGCCTGCGGCGTCCAAGGTGGAGATCATGTCGCGGTAGCGGACGGCGTCGCGGATGTGTCGGGTCCAGTAGGCGGCGTCGAAGGCTGGGGCGATGTCTCCGGTGCGGTTGGAGATGACCGGGATGGTGGCCGGGTGGTAGGTGACGCTCTCCGCGATGGCCTGGAACTCGTCCAGGATCGGGTCCATGTGGGGGCTGTGGAAGGCGTGTGAGGTGGTCAGTTTCTTGGTGCGTCGTCCCTGTGCGGCCCAGTGCACGGCGATGTCGGTGACGGCGTCGGTGTCGCCGGAGATGACGGTGCTGGTGGGGGAGTTGAGTCCGGCGATGGAGACCTTCTCCGGGTCGAGCATCGGCGTCAGTTCGTCTTCGGTGGCCTCGATCGCGATCATCGCGCCGCCCGCGGTGGCGGCCTGCATCAGTCGTCCGCGGGCGGTGACGAGGAGCGCGGCGTCGGGCAGGCTCAGGACTCCGGCGAGGTGGGCGGCGGACAGTTCGCCGATGGAGTGTCCGGTGAGGTAGTCGGGGGTGATTCCCCAACTCGTGACCAAAGCGTGCAGGGCCACGTGCGTCGCGAACAGGGCGGGTTGGGTGTAGCGGGTTTCGTGGACGGCGTCGACCATCGCTTCGCGCAGGGGCCGGTCGAGGTGTTTGTCGAGTTCGGCGCAGACGGCGTCGAAGGTTTCGAGGAAGACGGGTTCGTCGCGGTGGGCCATCTCGGGGTGTTGGCTGCCTTGCCCGGTGCACAGGAAGGCGACCTTCCCCGTCGGGCGCGCGACGCCGCGTACCAGGGACGGGTGGGGGTTGTCGGTGGCGAGGGCGGTGAGCGCTTCGCGGTGGTCGGCGAGGATGACCGCGCGGTGGGTGTGCTGGGCGCGGCGGGCCAGGGTGTGGGCGACGTCCGCGTCCGCCTTGCCGTCGACGTGGTCGCGCAGCCGTGCGGCGGACTCGCGCAGGGCCTCCGCCGAACGGCCGGAGAGCAGCCACGGCGCCGGCGTACCGGTGGGCTCCGGTTCCGGTCCGGCGGCGGTCGGTGGCTCTTCGATGATGAGGTGGGCGTTGGTGCCGCTGATGCCGAACGACGACACGGCGGCGCGGCGGGGGTGGCCGTTCGGGGTCCAGGGTTGGGGGTGGGTGAGGAGGGTGACGTTTCCGGCCGACCAGTCGATGTGCGGGGATGGCTGGTCGACGTGCAGGGTCTGCGGCAGTTCGCCGTGGCGCATCGCGAGGATCATTTTGATGACGCCGGCGGTGCCTGCGGCGGCCTGGGTGTGGCCGATGTTGGACTTGATGGAGCCGAGCCACAGGGGCCGGTCGTCGGGTCGGTCCTGGCCGTACGTGGCCAGCAGCGCCTGGGCTTCGATGGGGTCACCCAGGGTGGTGCCGGTGCCGTGTGCTTCGACGGCGTCGACGTCGGCGGGGGTGAGTCGGGCGTTGGCGAGGGCCTGCCGGATGACCCGCTGCTGCGACGGGCCGTTGGGTGCGGTGAGGCCGTTGCTCGCACCGTCCTGGTTCACCGCCGACCCCCGGATCACCGCGAGCACCGGATGGTTGTTGCGCCGGGCGTCGGAGAGCCGCTCCAACACCAGCATGGCCGCGCCCTCGGCCCAGGCGGTCCCGTCGGCGGTGGCGGAGAACGACTTGCACCGCCCGTCCGGGGCGAGGCCGCGCTGCCGGCTGAACTCGATGAACATGCCCGGCCCGGCCATCACGGTCGCCCCGCCGGCCAACGCCAGGTCGCACTCGCCGCCGCGCAACGCCTGACCGGCCAGGTGCATGGCCACGAGCGACGACGAACACGCGGTGTCGACGGTGACCGCCGGACCTTCCAGACCGAACGTGTAGGCGATCCGGCCCGACGCGACGCTGCCCGAGCTGCCGGTCAGCAGATAGCCGCCGAGCTGCTCCGGCGCCTCGTGCAGCGGCGGCCCGTAACCGGAGGCCATGCAACCGGCGAACACACCGGTACGGCTGCCCCGCACCGACGCCGGATCGATGCCGGCCCGTTCCAGCGCCTCCCACGACGTCTCCAGCAACAGCCGCTGCTGCGGGTCGATGGCGAGCGCCTCCCGCGGGCTGATCCCGAAGAACTCCGCGTCGAAGCGGTCCGCGTCGTAGAGGAAACCGCCCTCCCGGACGTACGTCTTGCCGTGCGCCCCCGGGTCCGGGTCGTGGATGTCGCCCCAGCCGCGACCGGTCGGGAAGGCGCCGATCGCCTCCGCGCCGGTCGAGACGAGGCCCCAGAGCGCCTCCGGTGACGCCGCGCCGCCCGGGAACCGGCAGGCCATGCCCACGACGACGATCGGGTCGGCGTCGTCGGCGGCGCGTGTCGCCGGGGCACCCGTCGGGGCGTCGCTCTCGCCGAGCGCCCGCGCCCGCAGGTGGCGGACCACCGCCGCCGGGGTCGGATGGTCGAAGAGCAGGCTGCTGGGCAGCCGCAGCCCGGTGATCCGGGCCAGCCGGTTGCGCAGCTCCACCGCGGCGGCCGACTCGAACCCGAGGTCCTTGAACGCGCGACCGAGGTCGACCTCGTCCGGCGCGGAGTGGCCGAGCACGAGGGCCACCGTGCGCCGGACCAGCTCGCGCAACCGGCGGTCCCGGTCGGCCGGCGGCAGCGCCCGGATCCGGTCCGCCCACCCGTCGGCCACCGGCTCCGGCGAGTCGTCCGCGAGCACCGGCTCCGGCGAGCCGGTCGAAAGCACCGGGACGGTCGCGACCGGCGCCGAGGGCCAGTAGTCGCGGCGCTGGAACGCGTACGTCGGCAGCGGCACCCGAGTCCCCGGGCGGTCGGCGAAGAACGCCCGCCAGTCGACGTCGGCCCCGCGGGTGTACGCCTGCGCCAGCGCGTCCAGGATCCGCTGCCAGGCGCCGTGGTCGCGGCGCAGCGAACCCACCACCAGCGGCTCGGCGTCGTCGCCGTCCTCGCCGGCCAGCCCGGCGACGGTCTCCTGCACGCCGGCGAGCAGGACCGGGTGCGGGCTGCACTCCACGAACACCCGGTGCCCGGCGGCGGCGAGCGCGCGGACCGCCGGTTCCAACCGGACCGGCCGGCGCAGGTTCTCGTACCAGTAGTCGGCGTCGAGCCCGGCCGTGTCGAGGACGCCGCCGGTCACCGTCGAGTAGAACGCGACGGGCGACGACACGGGTGTCACCCCGGCGAGGTCGCGTAGCAGTTGCGCGCGGACCGGCTCGACGTGCGGCGAGTGCGAGGCGTAGTCGACGGGCACCCGGCGGGCCCGGATCTCCTCGGCCTGGGCGCTCTCCACCAGGGCGTCCACCGCCGCGCTGTCGCCGGCGACGACGGTGGCCGACGGGCCGTTCTCGGCGGCGATGGTGAGGCGGTCACCCCACGGCGCGATCCGGGAGGTGACCTCGGCCGGGGACAGCGGGATCGACGCCATGCCGCCGGTGCCGGCGATCGTGGCCAGGGCGCGGGCGCGCAGCGCCACCACCTTCGCCGCGTCGGCGAGGGAGAGCGCCCCGGCGATGTGCGCGGCGGCGATCTCGCCCTGCGAGTGGCCGACGACGGCGGCGGGTCGTACCCCGAACGACTCCCAGAGCCGGGCCAGCGAGACCATCATCGCGAACAGCGTGGGCTGGACCACGTCGACCCGGGTCAGCGGCGGCGCGTCCGGCTCTCCGCGCAGCACGTCCACAAGTCGCCAGTCCACGTGCGGCGCCAGGGCGGCGGCGCACGCGGCGATCTGCTCGCGGAACACCGCGGAGGTGTCGAGCAGTTCCCGGGCCATCAGCGGCCACTGCGAGCCCTGCCCGGGGAAGACGAAGGTGACCTCGCCCGGTGCGGCGGCGCCCTGCACCAGGCCCTCGGCGTCCTCGCCGGCGGCCAGCGCGTCCAGCCGTGCGGTGAGGCCGGGCAGATCCTCGGCGATCAGGACCGCGCGGTGGGTGAACGCGCTGCGCGAGGTGACGAGCGCCCGGCCGACGTCGCCGGGGGCGAGGTCCGGGTGCCGGTCGGCCCAGGCGCGCAGCCTGCCGGCCTGGGCCCGCAGGGCGGCGCCGGACTGCCCGGAGACGACCCACGGCGTCAGGGCGGTGGCGACGCGGGGCGTCAGGGCGGTGGCGACGCGCGGCTCGGCGGCCTCGGCGGGGGCCGGTGCGGTGCGGGGCGGTTCGGCGACCACCAGGTGGCAGTTGGTGCCGCCCATGCCGAAGGCGCTCACGCCGGCGACCAGCCGCCGCTCCGGGTGCGGCCACGGGCCGTGCGTGGTCCGCACGGCCAGGCCGGCCTCGTCGAGCCGGACGTCCGGGTTGGCGGTGCGGAAGTGCAGGTTCGGGGGCAGCTCCCGGTGACGGATGCTCAGCGCCACCTTGAGCAGGCCGGTGATGCCGGCGGCGCCCTCCAGGTGGCCGACGTTCGTCTTCGCCGAGCCGACCACGAGCGGGTCGCCCGCCGGCCGGGCGGCGCCGAGCGCGTCGCCGAGGGCGCCGGCTTCGATCGGGTCGCCGACCCGGGTGCCGGTGCCGTGCAGTTCCACGTACTGCACGTCGGTGGCGGCGAGCCCGGAGCGGGCGACGGCGTCGGCGATGACGTCGGCCTGGGCGTGCCGGCTGGGCACGGTCAGCCCGTCGGTGCCGCCGTCGTTGTTCGTCGCCCCGCCGAGCAGCACGCAGACGATGTGATCTCCGTCGGCCACCGCGGCGGCGAGCGGTTTCAGCACGACGACGGCGCCGCCCTCGCCGCGGACGAACCCGTTGGCCCGGGCGTCGAAGGTGTGGCATCGCCCGTCGGGGGAGAGCCCGCCGAACGCCGCGGCCCGCAGCGTGCTCTCCGGCGTCAGGATCAGGTTGACGCCGCCGGCCAGCGCCGTCGTGGACTCGCCGCGCCGCAGGCTGGCCGCGGCCAGTTGCACCGCGACGAGCGACGAGGCCTGGGCGGCGTCGACGGTCAGGCTGGGACCGAGCAGGCCGAGCGTGTAGGAGACCCGGTTCGCGATGATCGCCCGGTTCACACCGGTCATGGTGTAGGGGGAGGCGTCCGGCGCGGCGGTGAGCGTCGCGTAGTCGTCCCAGGTGGCGCCCATGAACACCCCGGTGGCGCTGTCGCGCAGGTCGCCGGGGACGATCCCGGCGTCCTCCAGCGCCTCCCAGGCCAGCTCCAGCGTCAACCGCTGCTGCGGGTCCATCGCGAGCGCCTCACGTGGCCCGACGCCGAAGAAGCCCGCGTCGAAGCCGCCGACCCCGCTCAGGTAGCCGCCCCGCCGCGCGCCGGGCTCCGCGGTGGCGAGCCGTTCGGCGGGCCAGCGGTCGGTGGGCGCGTCGGTCACGGCGTCGCCGCCGGTGGCCAGCAGCCGCCAGAACGCGTCCGGGTCGGGGGCCTGCGGCAGGCGGCAGGCCATGCCGATCACCGCGATCGGTTCGTCGGTCGGCTGCCTGTCCGCATCGGTCATCGTGTCGGCCCCTCCCGTTGCACGCCGGCCGACGCGACGTCTCGCGCCGGCTTCTCAGCCTCGGCTCCGGGGCTTGACCGGCCCTTGCCGCCGCCTAAAGCCGTGCCAGTCCAAGATCAAAATCCAGACCCGGGGGTACGCGGAGACGCGCGCGACGGCACCCACCGGGTACCGCCCCGCGCGTGGTGTCGGGGTCCGGGCGGCCGGCTCAGGCCACGCTGACCTGGCTGCCGTCGGGGGAGCGTGTTCCGTCCCCGGCGGGGTCGTCGATGAGCCCGGTCGGCAGGTCGGTGCGCCGGCTCACCTGGAGCTTCCGGTAGACCCGGGTCAGGTGCTGCTCGACGGTGCTGACCGTGACGTAGAGCTTGGTGGCGATCGCCCGGTTCGTGTGCCCGACGGCGGCGAGCGCGGCCACCCGTCGCTCGGCGTCGGTCAGCCCGTCGACCGCGATCGCCGCGGCGAGGTGCGGGCAGGAGCCGCCGAGCGCGCCCGGCTCGGCGGGCTCGTCCGGATCGTCCGGGCCGAGGACCCCGCGGAGCCGGTCCAGCAACGGTTCGGCGCCGCTGCGCCGGGCCAGTCGGCGGGCCGTCTGCCAGGCCGCCCGCGCGGCGTCGGCATCACCGGCCCGGTGCAGGGCGTCACCCAGATCGGCGGTGGCACACGCGGTGGACAGCTCGTCGTCGCTGGCCCGCAGCAGACTCACCGCCTCCTGGAGCAGGGCGAGCCGCTCAGCCGGATCACTGGCCAGGGCCAGCACCCAGAGCGCGGACCCGCGCTCGCGGTCGTTGTGCTGCGGCAGCCGGCTGAGCTGGTCGCGGGCCAGCTCCCGGGCCTGCTGGGTGCGGCCGAGGGCGAGGTGCGCCCGGGCCAGTTCGGTGCGCCAGGGCACGAGCTCCGGCAGGTCGAGCTCCCAGGCGATCATCATCCGGCCGCAGGCCTGGAAGTCGATGAGCGCCGCCCGTACGCAGTTGGTTCGCAGGTAGTAGGTGCCGCGCGCGTGCAGGTACTTGAGGCCGAACGGGGTGTCGAACATGGCCGCCGGGACCGGGATGGACAGCCACTCCTCGGCCGCGTCGTAGGCGCCGGAGATGGTGGTGGCCAGCACCATGTTGGACAGCAGCGCGCCGACGGCCACGCCCCAGCCCTTCGCCGGGATCAGGTCGAGGCCGCGCCGGGCGTGCTCCTCGGTCGCCGCCAGGTCGCCGCGGCCCAGGGTGCCCTCGGCGAGGATCGCGGAGACCAGCGCCTGTGTGGTCGGCGTCCGGCGGTCGGCCGCCCGGTGCAGCACCGGGTAGTGCGACGAACCGGTGGCGCCGATCCGGTCGGTGAAGATCGTCGCCAGCAGCGCGATCGAGATCGGGCCGAGCGCTTCGTGATCCACCCGCGTGTTGTGCACGACCTGCTCGGCGGCGGCCACCGCGTCGCCGTGCGGACTGCGGGCGGCCAGCGCGGTCAGCTCCGCCGCCGCCTGCAACGGTCGGCACGGCGGTGGCACCAGGCCACGGGCGGCGAGGTTATCCCAGGGCCCGCGGACCCGGTCCAGATGGTCGGGGAAGAGATAGGCGAGCAGGAGCAGGGGCACGCTCAGGCTGGCGGCGAACTCCGGTTCCATCGGGTCGTTCGCGGTGAGCAGGGTGATCACCTCCACCGCGTCGTCGATGTGCGCGTGCCAGAGCAGGTACGCCACCAGTGCGACCGCGTGCCGGCGTACGAGCACGCCGGCACGCACGGCCGCGACCAGCTCGGGCAGCCGGCGGGCGGCGTCGGCGGGGTTGGTCTGCCACTCGATCCGGGTCAGCGCCGAGGTGGCCTCGGCGCGCTGGCGCTCGTCGACGCCCGCCGTGCAGGCCGAGTCCAGGAAGCTGATCGCGTCCTCGACCCGCCCGTCGGCCAGGGCCTGGTCCGCGGCCTCGTGCAGGGTCGGCGCCACCCAGGCCCCGTCGACCCGGTCGGCGTCGACGAGATGGCGGGCCACCACGGTGGCGGGCTCGCCGGCCGCGTGGCTGACGCTCGCCAGCCGCCGGTGCAGGTCCGTCCGCTCGTCGGGCAGCATGCCGGCGAGCACGGCGGTGCGGATCCGCGGATCCCGGAAGGTGCCGTCGGAGAGCAGGCCGACCCGGCGCAGCGTCAACAGCGCGCACCGGACCATCTCCTCGTTGATGCTCAGCAGCCGGGCCAGCACCGCGGGCTCGGTCGGCACGCCGGCCACGGCCAGCGCGCGGGCGACCGGCAGGGCGGGTGGCTCGCTGCGGTAGAGGCAGGTGCGTACGGCCTCGAGGAACGTCTCCCCGACGACCGTGCGGGTGCCGTCCGCGCCGTGGTCGATGCGCCGCAGCGAGTCGCCCACGAGCGCGGTGGCCAACCTCGGGTTGCCGCCGGTGATGGCGTGGTACTGCGCGGTCAGGCCGCGGTCGGCCGGCTGCGGGAGCCGGTCCAGCACCTGACCGATGCCCTGCCGGCTCAGTGGGCGCAGGGACAGCGAGACCGGGGCGGAGCTGTGCAGCAGTTCCGCGTACTGCATCGGATGGGCCGGCGCCAACTGCGGGATCACCGCCAGGACCACGAGCATCCGGGCGTTGCGGACCCGGCGCATCAGGTAGGACAGGCACTCCAGGGACGACGGGTCGGCATGGTGCACGTCGTCGACGTAGACCACGAGGGGCTGGTCGGCGGCCCGGCGCAGCAGGGCCATGCAGAGCGAGTGCAGGATCCGGGCCGACGGCTGCACATGGATCTGCTCGGTCGAGGAGCTGTCCCAGCGTCCGGACATGGCTTCGTCGAGGAGTCCCGCGATCGGCGAGTCGTGCCCGGTCACCAGCCCGGCGCCGTGCGCCAACTGCCCGATCACGCCCAGCGGCAGCGACTGCTCGGTCCGCGACGCCACCGCGGCGACCACCTCGGCGCCGGCCTCGGCGGCGAGGTGGGCGAGCCGGTTCAGCAGGACGGTCTTGCCGCTGCCGGAGGCGCCGCTGAGCACGATCGCCTGTCCCCGCCCCTCAAGGGCGGCGGACAGCAGGTCCTGCAGTATCTGTAAGTGCTCATCCCGCTCGATCAGCTCCCCCGTCGACTGGTTCATGGCTGCCTCCCCGTAGCCATACCGCCGAGTGTCGCGCTCGCGTCAATATATGCATCGGCTCATATTGATGGCAACGGGGAGGCGACATTCCCGGCGTCGGGAAACGCCCCTTTCCCGCAGATGCCGCATGTCATTTTGGCGACAGTGTCTTTGTTACCGGGCGGTCATCTATTCTCACCCGGGGTGGCGCGGGGGTAGATCCGGCCGCATCGCCCAGAGCGGAGCAAACCGATGGAGTCGGTTGCATCACCCCAGATATGATAAGCGTGCTAAATGGCTACATAGCGGCTCTTGGTCGGAGCGGCGATCGGAAATGTGGGGATTCGCTATTCCGGAATGGTTGCGGCGCGGAAATTCTCCGGTGGCCGACGATCGAATTCGAGCGAAATCAAGGTGGCGAACCGGGCCCCGGCCATCGCCGTCTCCGGTGGAGGTGTGATCGTGTCCGGCCACGTCCGGGTCGCCCGGATCGCCGAGTGGCCGCCACGGGCGGCGCCCCGCCCACGGCGCCATCCGGCACCCATTCTGTCCCTTTCCCGGCACGTTTTCCGTCCGCCCCCGCAGGAAGTGGAAGAGTGGCTGGCCGTTTCGACCACAAAAGGCGTCGATGCGATTACTCTGTTTCGGCCGCAAAACCGCAGTTCAGGGCCGTGGCTCCCGAGGTGGCGGGGTGGACCGTCCACGCCGGGGCGTCATTCCCGGCCGATGGCGTCGATCGGTGCGAGGCGCATCGTGAACCGGGTGGCCATCGCGATTGCGCCCCAGGAAAGCGCGATCGTCAGCGCCACGATTGCGGCGAGTCCGCCGACCGGGACCCCGCGGTCCTTGCCTACCCCGCCGCCGCGGGTGGGGCAGGCGGCCGGTCATCCGGCTCCCGGCCGGCGGCGTCGACGATCTCCACGGGCGTGCCGAGCTGGACGGTGCGGGAGACGGTGCAGAGCCGGTCGTGCGACTGCCGCAGCGATCGGGGGAGCGCCTCGCGCGCCCGGTCACCGTCCGGTCCCTCCGGGAAGGTCACGGTGAACTCCACCCGGAGGTTCCGCATCCGGTTGCCGCCCGCCTCGTCCCGGATCTTGTCGCCGGTGACCTCGACGGAGAAGTGGGTCGGCTCGGCGCGACGGCTGGTGATGTGGTCGACGTCCACGGCGGTGCAACCGCCGAGCGCGGCCAGCAGCAGTTCCACCGGGGTGAAGCTGTCGTCCTGGCCCGAGCCCATGGAGATCGATCCGCCGCGGGCGTTGCGTGCCGTGTAGCTGGCCAGGCCGGTGCGCTCGATCTCCACCGAGCGGAAGCTGTCGTCACTCATGACAGCGAACCTACCGAGGCCGCCCGGCCGTCACCCACCGGACGGGCCGGGTCGGCGTCGCCGGCCCCGGTCCGCCCGGTCGATCGGCTATCCTGGCCCGAGTCGCCCAGGACAGGAGCAGACCGTGGCAGGTGACGACGACATCTCCGGGTGAGAGCCCCGGAGCGGTGACCGACGGAGCGCGACCCGCGCCGTCGCGTCGCCCATGTCGTCCTGCCTTGCCCACGCCGGGCAGCGCCTCCGCGCCCGGATCACCTGTCTTCCGAGGTTCCCATGTCCGACAGTCATGTCGTCAGCTCCGCCCTGTCCTTCGCCTGGCCGGACGACACCCCGGTCTTCGAGGACCTGTCGTTCTCCGTGCCCGACGGGCGCACCGGCCTGGTCGCGCCGAACGGCGCCGGCAAGTCCACGCTGCTTCGGCTGATCGCCGGTGAGCTCCGCCCCACCGGCGGCAGCGTCACCGTCGACGGTGTGCTGGGCTACCTGCCGCAGCACCTGCCGTACGCTTCGCGGCAGACCGTGGCCGAGGTGCTCGGCGTCGACCGCGTCGTCGCCGCGCTGCACGCCATCGAGGCCGGCGACGCCGCCGAGGAGCACTTCACCACCGTCGGCGACGACTGGGACGTGGAGGAGCGGACCCGCGCCGAGCTCGACCGCCTCGGGCTCGCCGACGTCGCGTTGGACCGGCGGCTCGGCACCCTCAGCGGCGGCCAGGTGGTCACTCTCGGGCTCGCCGCCCAACTGCTCAAACGGCCCGACGTGCTGCTGCTGGACGAGCCGACGAACAACCTCGACCGCGAGGCGCGGGATCGTCTGACCGCCGTGCTCCGTTCCTGGACCGGGTGCCTGCTCGTGGTCAGTCACGACCGGGCCCTGCTGGACGAGATGGACCGCATCGCCGTCCTGGAACACGGCGAGATCCGCTGGTACGGCGGCAACCACACCGAGTACGAGCAGGCGGCGCAGGCCGAACGGGAGGTCGCCGAGCGGCAGGTGCGGCAGGCCGAGCAGGACGTGAAGCGGCAGAAGCGCGAGCTTCAGCAGGCCCGTGAGCGGGCGGCACGGCGTGCCTCCACGGCCTCGCGCAACCTGGCCGACGCGGGGTTGGCCCGGATCGTCGCCGGCGGCCTCAAGCGCGACGCGCAGGTGTCGGCCGCCAAGGCCGCCGACGTGCACACCTCCCGCGTCCGCGATGCCCAGGCCCGGCTGGACCAGGCCAGCGGCGCCGCGCGGCGGGACGACCACATCGCCCTGGACCTGCCCGACACGACGGTGCCCGCCGGCCGCACCGTCTTCCACGGCGAGGGCATGCAGGCCGGGTACGACGGCCGGCCGGTCTTCCACAGCGACGGCGTCGACCTGGACATCCGGGGTCCGGAACGGATCGCCCTCGTCGGTGGCAACGGCGCGGGAAAATCCACGCTGCTCCGGCTGATCGCCGGTGACCAGGAACCGGTCACCGGCACCGTCACACGCGCGCAGGGGCGGGTGGCGTACCTGTCGCAGCGCCTCGACCTGCTCGACCCGGACCGCACGGTCGCCGAGAACCTCGCCGCCTTCGCGTCGGCGCGGACCGAGGCGGAGCGGTTGAACCTGTTGGCCCGCTTTCTGTTCCGGGGCGCCCGCGTCCACCTGCCGGTCGGCGTGCTCTCCGGCGGCGAACTGCTGCGCGCCACGCTCGCCTGCGTGCTGTTCGCCTCGCCCGCGCCGCAGTTGCTGCTGCTCGACGAGCCCACGAACAACCTGGACCTGGTCAGCGTCGCCCAGTTGGAGGGCGCGCTCCTGTCGTACCGGGGGGCGTTCGTCGTGGTCAGCCACGACGAACGTTTCCTGGCCGAGATCACCGTGGGTCGCTGGCTGCGGCTGGCCGGCGGCCGGCTCACCGAGACCGGCGGGCCGCGGTGACCGGCCGGTGGTTCCCGTCCGGCTAGGGGATGGGACAGCCCTCACACCGATGCCTACCCTGACCCGGTGACCTTCCTGACGGTCGTCGTCGTGAGCCTGGGATTCCTCGGATTCGCGATGATCGTGCTGGCGCCGGTCCTGCTGGCCCTGGCGGTGTCGGACGGCCGGCAGCACCGGTGGGTGCGCCGGCACCCGGTCTCCCCGTGCGCCGCGCTGCGCCCCGGCACGAGACTGCCCTCGCGGCTCGCCGTCTACGGCAGGACCGTGCCGGGGCGGGACGGGTTGGTCGTCGCGCCGCTGTCCGGCGTCGAGGCGGTGTGGTTCCGCACCATGGTCTACTCGACCGTCACCTCCGGTGACCCGGGCCTCACCCAGACGTCCGTCCTCTGGGAACAGTCCGCCGGAGACCCGTTCGGTGTCGCCGACGACACCGGTACGGCCGCCGTGTCGGCGGGCCTGCTCCAGGCGGCCAGCCACGACCCTCGACTGTCGCTGTGGGCGAGCACCCGGCTGCCGGTGGCACACGCCGGTCCCACGCCGGTGCGGACCGTCGTCGACGAGGAGACCACGAGCCATCGCCGCAACGGACGGTGGCTCCAGCAGTTCATCGACCGTGGCCTGGTCCCGGCGGACGCGGCGCGGCGGGTGGACCGGGTGCGGGTGATCGAGCAGGTCGTCCACCCCGGCGAGCCGCTGCACGTGATCGGCAGGCCGGCGATCCTGGACGGCGGGGTCGCCGCGCTCACGCTGCCGCGTACCGGCCGTTACCTCCTGCTGAGCCGGGAGCCGGCGGAAACCGAGAGCACACTCGCAGGCGACCGCACGTACGGCATGGGGTGCGCGTTGTGGGCCGCGCTGGTCGGTGTGGCCGCCCTCGCCGTCGTGTGGGCCGTCGGCCGGGTGGTGGCGTAGCGGCGGCTACGGGTGGTCGGCGGTGTCGTGGGCGGCCATGGTCTCCTGCCGGTCGGGTTCCTCGCGCAGGACGGCGCAGTGCAGCCAGGAGTCCGGGATGGCGAAACCGTCCACGAGCGTGCGCATGTGCGGGCGCAGCTCCTTGAGCAGGCCGTTCACCACCCCCGTGATCGCCTTGGCGCGGGCCGGGGTGAGCCGGCCGTGCTCCAGCAGCCAACCCTTGTGGGTCTCGATGACGCTCAGCGCGTAGAGGTCGCAGACCCGGGAGAGCAACGCCCGCGTGGCCGGATCGGTGGCGGTTTCGATGCCGGCCACGAAAGCTTCGAGCGTCACCCGGTCGATGTGCGCGGCGGCGACGGCGAGGACATGGTCCTGGACGTCGTTGAAGATGTCGAAGGGGCGGTCCTTCTTCGTGGCCGCGCCGTTGCGCAGGCGACGGACCGCGCCGTCGAGGAGGTGCCGTTCGCGGTCCTCGAAGACCTTCAGGTGCCAGCCTCGGTCGGTCACCGCGACCTCGTCGTCGCGGCCGGGCACGGCGCTGACCAGCCGTTCGATGAGCGAACGCGCGGCGGTGCGTTCGAGCACCATCTCGCGCACCTGCTCGGCGACGAACGAGGCCCGCCCCCAGCCGTCGAGCGAGCCGAACTCGTCCCGGTAGCCGGTGAGCAGCCCCTTGGCCACCAACTGGAGCAGCACCGTGTTGTCGCCCTCGAACGTGGTGAAGACGTCGGTGTCGGCCTTCAGGCCGGGCAGCCGGTTCTCCGCCAGGTAGCCGGCGCCGCCGCACGCCTCCCGGCACATCTGGATGGTGCGGGTCGCGTGCCAGGTCTGCGCGGCCTTCAGCCCGGCGGCCCGGGACTCCAGCTGCCGTTGCCGGTGCTCGTCGGCCGTCCCGTCGTCACCCTGGATCTCGGCGAGCGCGGTGACCAGCTCGGACTGGGCGAACGTCAGCGCGTACGTGGTGGCCAGCGCGGGCAGCAGCTTGCGCTGGTGGGCCAGGTAGTCGTTGAGCAGCACCTCCCGGTCGGCGTCGGGGGCGCCGAACTGGCGGCGGATGTCGCCGTATCGCACCGCGATGGTGAGCGCCGACTTGGTGGCCGCCGACGCGGCGCCGCCGACGCTGACCCGGCCGCGGACCAGGGTGCCCAGCATGGTGAAGAAGCGCCGGGAGTCGTTCTCGATCGGGCTGGAGTAGGTCCCGTCGGCCGCGACCTGGGCGTACCGGTCCAGCAGCATGTCCCGCGGCACCCGCACGTGAGCGAAGCTGAGCCGTCCGTTGTCGACGCCGAGCAGGCCGGCCTTGGGTCCGGCGTCGCCGATGGTCACGCCGGGCAGCGGGTCGCCCCGCTCGTCGCGGATCGGGACCAACCACGCGTGTACGCCGTGCCGCCGCCCGCCGGTGACCAGTTGGGCGAAGACCACCGCCATCCGCCCGTCCCGGGCCGCGTTGCCGATGTAGTCCTTGCGGGCCGCCTCGTGCGGGGTGTGCAGGTCGAACGTCTCGGTCCGCGGGTCGTACACGCAGGTGGTGCGCAGTTGCTGGACGTCGGAGCCGTGGCCGGTCTCGGTCATCGCGAAACAGCCGAAGATCCGGCCCGCGATGATGTCCCGCAGGTAGGCGTCGTGGTGCCGGCGGGTGCCGAGGGCCGCGACCGCGCCGCCGAACAGGCCCCACTGCACGCCGGCCTTCACCATCAGCGACAGGTCGACCTGGGCCAGCATCTCGATGGCGACGATCGAGCCGCCGACGTCGGCCCCGCCGCCGTACTCGGTGGGGAAGCCCGCGCCGATGCCCAGCTCGACCGGGAGTTCGCCGAGGAGCCGGCTGATCCGCTCGCGGGCCTGGTCACCGGTCTCGCCGTAGACCGGGAGGAAGCGTTCGTCGAGGTGCTCGCGGTGCGCGTCGCGGACCCCCGCCCACCTGCCGTCGAGCACGGACCGCAGGCGGGTCGGGTCGACCGGGCCGGACAAACTGCTCATCGCTACCTCGGATACCGCCGTCATGGCTACCGTTCGTACCCGGTAAACGCCGTTGACCGGCCGCGGTGACGCGGTGAGAACCGTCACGGCGGGGCCGCAGGTGCGCCCAGACCGTGGTCGCGGGCCAGCGCGATCGCCTCGCTCCGGCTGCCGAGGTGCAGCTTGACCAGGACGGCGGAGACGTTGTTCCGCACGGTCTTGGCGCTCAACCCGAGCCGGTGCGCGATGAGCGCGTTGGACAGGCCCCGGGCGAGCAGGTCCAGCACCTCGCGTTCCCGGTCGGTGAGTTGCGGGAACGGCGCGTCGGACCGGGCGCCGAGCAGGACGCCCGCCCGGTCGGCGAGCGGGGCGCCGAGGATCAGGTCGCCGCCGGCCACGCCGCGGATGCCGCGTTCCACGTCCGCGGCCGAGGCGCCCTTGACCACGTATCCGCGTGCGCCGGCACGGAGCGCGGCGACGAGCGAGGCGTCGTCGTTGAGCATGCTCACCACGAGCACCCGGACCGCCGGATGGTCGCGGCGCAGCAGCCGGGTCGCCTCGATCCCGGAGCCCTGCCCGAGGTGGAGGTCCATCAGCACCACGTCGGGCCGTACCCGGGCGACGAGCGTCAGGGCGTCGGGTGCGTCGGCGGCCTCGCCGACGCACTCGATGCCGTCGAGCGTGTCGAGCAGCGCGCTCATGCCGAGGCGGAAGACCGGATGGTCGTCCACCACGACGACGCGGATCGGGTTGTCGGTCATGGCTGCTCCAGGGGGATGGTCAGGCAGACGGCGGTGCCGCGCGGGCCGGCGGGTCCGATCGTCAGGGTCGCGCCCACCGCCTGCGCCCGTTCCCGCATCGCGTGCAGGCCGACGCCGGCGCCGGTGGGGCCGGCCGGGACCCCCCGGCCGTGGTCGGTGACGGTGACCCGGAGCCGGTCGGGTCGCTGGTCCAGCGACACCGTGCACCTGTCCACCCCGGCGTGCCGCTGCACGTTGCGGATCGCTTCGGCGGCGACGCCGTACGCGGCGGTGGCGATCCGTTCCGGCAGCGGCTCCATGGTGGCCGGGCCGTGCAGCACGATCCGCAGTCCGGCCCGTGCGTACTGGTCCCGCAGCAGGTCCAGGGCCGGACCGAGGCCGCCGTCGGCGAGCACCGGGGGCAGCAGGCCGTGCGCCAGCTCACGGACCTCCGCCGCGCGTGCGGTCAGCTCGTCGGTCAACCGGTCCAGCAGCTTCTCGGCCCGGTCCGGGTCGCGGCGCAGCAGGTTGCGGGTGGCGGCCAGCCCCAACCCGATGCCGCTGAGCGCCGGCCCGAGACCGTCGTGCAGGTCCCGGCGCAGCGACTTGCGCTCCTCGTCGCGTACCTCCGCCAGCCGTTGCCGCGACCGGGCCAGGTCCCGGTTGGTGCCGGCGAGGTCGACCACCGCGGCGACCACCGGGGCGAGGACGGCGAGGGACTCGGCGGCCCGGGCGCCGAGCAGCTCGCCCGGCCGGGGCCAGGCGTGCAGGTAGCCGACCGACCGGTCGCCGCTGGTCAACGGCACGGTCAGCGGCGGACCGTGCTCGTGCGGTGGCGGCTGCGGTCCGTCCTCGGTGATCCGCACCTCGGCCAGCCGGAGCGCGGCGGCGACGGTGGCGCCGATGTCGGTGGTGCGGCCGACGCTGTGCATCACCTGGTGCAGCAGGGGCTCGGGCGCCTCGCCGTGCACCAGCCGGTCCACCCGCCGCTGCACCGCCACCCGCATGGGTTGGAAGGCCGCCGCGAGGACGCCTGTCACCACGAGCTGCGGCACCGGCGGGGCCGGCGGCAGCAGCCGGTCGAGCAGGGCCACCGTGAGGCAGTAGGCGGCGATCACCACGGCGGTCATGAGATACCAGACCAGGGTGCGGCGCACGGCCAACCGCAGCCCCCACAGTTGCTGGCGCAGCACCACCACCGCCACCGCGGCGGGGAAGAACGCCTGCGAGGCGAGCATCAGCAGCGCCGGAACGACGGCCGGCAGCACCGGCGGCAGCAGCGTGACGCCGAAGGCGAGGGTGAGCAGCGTGCTGCCGGCCGTCGCCCAGCCGAGGCCGTGGCGCTGGCGCGCCGGCCCGCGCCGCCACCGCCAGGCCAACCCGGCGCCGGCGAGCAGGCCGAGCCCGACAAGCGCGTACGGCAGGACGGGCGCCAGCGGTCGCAGCACCGCGGCCCGGGCCTCGCGCAGCTCGGGCGTCAGCGGCAGCACGCCCACCGGCGGCGGCGCGGTGGCGAGGGCCAGCACCGTCACCGCCAGGTAGCCGAGGCCGGTGGTCGCGGCGATCCGGTCCAACCGGCGCAGCGGCCGGTCCGGCAGCAGCCAGGGCATGACCACGACGAGCGCGTACAGGCCGGGCACCCAGGCCCAGACGTGCAGCGCGGTCAGCAACGGGGGCCCGCCGACGGCGAGCTGCCACTGGGCGGCGAACGCGGCGAGCGCGCTGCCGAGCGCCGCGGCGGCGGCGATGCCGCCGGGCAGCCGGCTGCCGGTACGCTGCCGGCCCAGGATCAGCCACGCCACGACCCCGTAGACCACGCCGTCGAGCAGGTCGACGAGCGAGTAGAGCTGGGTGGCCGTGTACGGGGGAGTCGCCACCGCCCAGGCGACGACCGCGCCGACGGTGAGCAGCGCGGTGGCGGCGAGGACGGTCCACGCGGTCCACCGCCCGACCGGGGATGCGTTCGGCATGTCGGGTCCACTGTGTCAGTCCGGCGTCGTCGGCGGGACCACCGGAACGGTGTACGCCGGACGGCGGGCCGGTCGGAGTGACCGGCCCGCCGTCCGGGGATCAGCTCTGCGTGACCGCCGTGCCGGTGACCTTCAGCTGGTCGACCACGGCGGCGACCTCCGGCAGCCGCTCCCGGTAGACGTTCGCGGCGAGGCGCTGCGAGTACGTCTCGTAGACCGCGGCCAGCTCGCCGGCCCGCCCGATGGCCACCGCGTGGATGCAGTTGCCGAGGTACTCGTTCGGCGAGTTCGGGCTGTCCGCGCCCGAACACGACGTGCCGAAGATGGGCGCCTGCCCGACCCGTGGGTCGATCTCGGACATCGACTCGGGGCACGGGTCGCCCGGAACCGGCTGCGTGCAGGGCGCGTAGTCGGCCTCGGCGATGGTGTACGCCCGGCTGATGTTCGTGTCCGGCAGCTCCTGCCCGACCGGCGCGCCCGGGTGGCGGTAGTCGCTCGGCAGCAGGTTGCCGCCGAACAGGTAGCCGCTGAGCGAGGCGTCCGCGTCCAACGCCACCGGGAAACCGAGCTTCGTGTACGCCTGGAGCAGCCGGAACGCCTGGGTGACCTGGTTCCCGGCCTGGCGCAGGGGCGAGGTCGGATCGCCGAACCTCTGGTTGACCAACTGGTAGTAGCGCTTCTGCTTGCCCCACAGCATCCGGTCACCCAGTTGACGGGCGATGGTCAACCGCTCGGTGTTGTCGGCGTAACGCGCACCCGTCTCGAACGCCGGCAGGTGCACCGACTCGTCGTTGTGGGTCATGTAGTAGACCTCGTCGTAGCAGTACCCGGTGGGCGGGTTGTCCCGGGTGCTCCACGAGCAGACGATGCCGGCGCTCTTGGTGTTGCGCCAGGTCCGCACGTCCATCCAGAAGGCGCCCTGGTTGACGCTCATCTGCGCGTGCACGGTCAACTGGAGGTCCGCCTTGGTGGTCTCGGCGCGCGGACCGGTGGTGGTCGTGTGGTTGACCAGCTCCGCGTCGTAGCAGATCCGGAAGTGCGGCTGGAACTGCCGGCTGGTGCCGTGGGTGAGCAGTTGGAACGCGTTCGGCAGGTCGCCGAGGTTCACGTTGTTCGGGATACGCACGCGCGGCAGCGGGCTGAACGGCGCGCAGCCGGACATCTTGGCGTCCGCGTTGTAGGTGCGCTCGTTGTCCGGCGTCCAGTAGCGGCCCGTGTTGGTCAACGGCTTCGGGGACTTCTGGTCCGGCCCGTACCACGGGTTGTAGCCGCCGCCGGTGGCCTCGTCCCGCAGCTTGCGCAGCTCGGCCGACTGGGCGTTCACCGCGCCCCGGTAG
This sequence comes from Micromonospora sp. WMMD1128, assembly GCF_027497235.1. Lineage (NCBI taxonomy): Bacteria > Bacillati > Actinomycetota > Actinomycetes > Micromonosporales > Micromonosporaceae > Micromonospora > Micromonospora sp. WMMD1128. Next base: position 3,518,740 of record NZ_CP114902.1, on the reverse strand, counting down.
TTGTCGACGAGGCCGGTGAACAGCGCGTTGCGGTGCCCGTCCGCGGTCGGCCGGCTGAACCGGCTGCTCGCGTCCAGGATGACCTGGCCGGAGCGGCCCATCCGGGCGGCGAACGAGTTGTCGCCGGTCATGTCCCCGACAAGCGTCGGGTTCTCCAACGCCAGCGCGGTGAACGCCCGCGTCGACATGGTCCAGACCCCGGCGTGCGGGACCTTCGTGGTGGCCGGGTACACCGGGTCCCAGGTGCGGGCCAGGTAGGACAGGTAGTCGATGGCGCCGTAGGGGCTCTTCTCGTCGAGCACCCGCACCGGGTCGACGCCGCCCTGCGACCACTCGGCCGGCGTGAGCACGAAGGGGGCGCTGGCGGCGGTGGAGGTGGCCGAGGTGAACAGCCGCCCCTCCGTCTCGTCGTACTGCGCCACCGAGAGGGAACGGCCGGTGCGCGCCTTGTATCCGACGTAGGTGTTGATGGCGAACTCGGTGTCGCTCAGCGCGTTCTTCTTCAGCGCCTCCTGCATGGAGAGGCTGAGCTGGTCGACGCGGGTCTCCAGACCGTTGATCTGGCGCTTGATCGCGTCGATGTCGCGGATCACCCCGTCGAGGTCGTCGCGCATCCGCTCCAGGACCGACATGACGTCGTCGTAGATCGCCGAGAGCATCGCCTCGACCCGGTCGAACCGTTCGTGCATCTCGGTGCGCAGCTCGCCAACCTGCTCGCGCAGCTTGCCGATCTCCTGCATCACCAGCTCGTGCTCGCTCGGTGCGCCACCGGTGAACAGCGGGAGGAGGGTCATCACGGCGCCGAGGACGTTGCCGGTGAGCACCACCGTGCTCAGCGACCCGATCGCGTCGCTGAGGCTGAGCCCGGCCACCGTGGGCAGGTACTTGTTGATCGCGGTGGCGATGCCGATCGCCGCCTTGCCGATCGCCAGCACCTCCTTGCCGGCCTTCTCGTCGGCGAACCCGGCGAGCGTGGCCAGGATCGTCACCGCGGAGTCCGCCGCGTCGATCGCCACCTGCCGGTTGGCCGCCTCGGCCAGCGCGGCGGTGTAGTCCTGCGGCGTCGGCTTCGGGCCGGGGCCGACCGGATACTTCAGGTCGGCGGCGGCCAGCTTCTCGATGATCTCCGCGTTCTGCGCGGCCACCTTGCCCAGCGCGCCGCGCAGCTCCGTGCGCAGCGCCGCCAGGTACGCCTGCTCGTTGCCCAGGTGCTCCAGGATGGCCTCGGTGTTGACGAACGAGGCGAGCAGCGGATCGGCGAGCAACTGCTCGGTGGTCGCGGTGGCGCGGACGTTGAGCTGCGCCCCGATCTCGCCGTCCCAGGCCGCCGCCAGGTCGCCGTCCTGCGCCGCCGCCCGGGTGAGCTGGCCCCACGCGCGCTCCTGCTGGGCGTAGAGCGCATCCATCCACCGGTAGTTCTGGTAAGCGCTCGTCACCGCGTCCTCGACCTCGGCCGAGGCGGTGATCGTGCCGCCGATCGTGGCGTCCAGCAGCCCCTTGACCATCGGCGCGCCGATGGAGACACCCGGGACGCCGGAGAGCGCGTCGATGACCTTGATCAGGGTCGTGTAGTTGGTGCGGGCCGTGGTGTCGGAGACCCCCGCCGCGTCGACCGCCTGCCGGGTGGCGACCAGGTGCCGCACCACCGCGTCCCGGGACGCGCCGGGGTTGCGGCCCCGCCAGTCCAGCAGCTCCGCGGTGAGCACCAGGTTCTTCAGCCCCGCCACCCCGCCGTTGTGCGCCCGCAGGTACGCGGCGAACACGCCGTCGTGGAACCGGGTCGCCTCGTAGTCCACCGTCTCCGCGGCCACCGCCGGTGTCGGCGACACCACCACCACCGCCGCCACGACCGCGGCGACAAGCGCTCTCCACCGCCGACGCCGTCGCGGCGCCTGCACCATCACACCCACTGGGATTCCTCCGGATCACTCCGTCCGCCGGTCCGGCGGACGCGCAGCGCAGCCTGCCCGCGGGGGTGTCCCGTCGACCAGGGGTGGATGTCCCGGGTCGGCGGGACCGGGACGGATCGGCCGTCCGGCCGAGGCCGGCGTCCCGGACCGGACGGGACCGGTGTCCCTGGCGGGCCGGGACGCCGCGCCTGTTGACTGCCGCCATGACCGACACCTCGCCGGACCACATCCCGGCCCACGTGAAGAACTCCTACGTCAACTGCTCCGAGTACACCCGGGCGCCACGGCTCACCCCGCCGCCGGCCGGCGCCGCCACCGACCGCGTCGTACCGCCGGCCACCGCCGGGGCGACCCGGTGACCGTGGCCGCCGCGCCGGGCCTGCTCCCCGCATGGCGGGAGTGGCTCGCCGAGAACCTGGCGATGGGGATCGCCGCCGAGCAGGCCCGCGCGGCGGCCGTCGACGCGGGCGCGGACGCCGACGCGGTCGACGCCGAACTGGCGGCGCTCGCCACACACCCGTACTTCGCCGTCTGCCGGCGGCTCGCATTGCGCTACGACTGGATGGAGTCGGTGCTCGACACCTACCGGGTGCTCCGCGACGACGACGGCGGGCGGGACCTGGACCGGCGTACCGACGTGAGCGCGGAGGAGTTCTTCGGCCGCTACTACTACGGCAACCGGCCGGTCGTGCTCGACGGCCTGATGACCGACTGGCCCGCGCGCGACTGGACGCTGGCGCGGATGGCGCGCCGGTGCCCGGACGCCGTGGTCGAGGTGATGACCGGCCGGGAGGCGAACCCCGACCACGCCTGGCAGTACGACAGGCACCGCACCACCATGTCGTTCCGTGACTACCTGGCGATGCTCGGCTCCGGAACCCGGACCAACGACTACTACATGGTCCCCCGCAACGAGAACTGGAACGGGGCGCTGCGCCCGCTCGCCGAGGACGTGCGGCCACCGGCCCACCTCGTCGACCCGGCCGGCGGTGGGCACCTGCTGCTCGGCCCGGCGGGCACCGTCACGCCGCTGCACGTCGACAACAGCACGGTGCTGCTCTGCCAGGTGCTCGGCCGCAAACACGTCCGGCTGGTCCCGTCGTACCAGCGGCACCTGGTGTATCCGCGCGGCGGCACGTTCAGCGCGGTGGACGCGGCGCGTCCGGACCTGGACCGGCACCCCCGGTACGCCGAGGCCACGGTGCTGGAGACGATCCTCGAACCGGGCCAGATGCTGCTGATACCGGTCGGCTGGTGGCACTGGGTGCACGCCCTGGACCTCAGCGCCACGGTCACCTTCCACCACTTCCGGGTGCCCGGACAGAATCATCGGATGGCCACCCCGCCGGCCGCCGGGGCGGCCTGAGGCCACGCCGCCGCCGGTTCAGCTCGCGGGGCAGCGGGCGCCGGGGGCGGGCAGCGTCAGGTCGATGAGGTACCGGTCCACCACCGCGATCGTGCAGTCGTTTCGTTCGTACGCGCCGTGCCCCCACCCGTCGTACGTGACCAGGCGTCCGTGCCGGCCCAGTTGCCGGGCGACGTCGGTGGCCCAGGCGTAGCCGGTGCGGGGGTCGTGCCGGGCGTTGATCAGCAGCAGCGGCGCACGGGTGCGCACGTGCAGGCGGTGTGGCGGGTTCCGGACCGGGGACGGCCAGCCGAGGCAGGTCTGCACCGCCAGCAGCCCGGCGCCGTACCGGACGTCCGGCGCGGCGGTCGCCGCCACCCGGACCAGGGCGGCGTACTCGTCGTAGTCGCGCACCGGGGCCGGCCAGTCCGCGCAGAAGGCCGCCACCGCGATCGGCAGCTTCACCTCGTCCGGCGGGGCGCCGGCCTCCATCTTCCGGATCTCGGTGGCCAGTTGCGGCCAGCGCGGGCCGGCGAGCAACCCGAGGGCCACGGCGGTCACGTCGAAGGCGGTACGCGGGGCGTACCCGCCGCGGTCGGCGCGGGCCAGCACGCCGGCCCAGACCGATCGCACGTCCCGGCCGTGGAACTCACAGTCGGTCGACCTGTCGCACCAGGACACGAACTCGTCGAACGAGTCCTGGAGCGTCGCCGCCTGGGTCCGCACGAACGGGCGCAGGCCGAGGCCGTGGTCGAACACGCCCTCCAGCACGACGGCCCGCACCCGGCCCGGGTACCGCTCGGCGTACTGCTGGCCCAGCAGCGTGCCGTACGAACTGCCGTGGAACGTGAGCCGCCGTTCCCCGAGCGCCCGCCGCAACGCCTCCAGGTCGTGCACCGTGCTCACCGTGTCCGCGTGCTCGAAGACCGGGCTGGTCGGGCGGCACCGGTCCCACAGCGCCCGGTTCCAGGCCACCGCGGCGTCGAAGTCGGCCTGGTCGGCGAGCGGGATCGGCGGTCGGCGCAGGCTCGGATCCGGCGCGCAGACCGGCGCGGCGGAGCGGGCCACCGTACGCGGGTCGAAGCTGACCAGGTCGAACCGGTCGAGCAGTTCGGGGCTGAACCGGTCGCCCTTGCGAATGCGTTCCACCCCGGAGTCGCCCGGACCGCCCGGCCCGAACACGAGCGTGCCCACCCGCCGCTCCGGCACCCGGGCGGCCCGGCGCGCCACGGCCAGCTCGAACGTCGGGCCGTGCGGCCGGTCCCAGTCCACCGGCAGGCGGAGCCGGGCGCACCGCACGGCCGGGTCGAGCGGGACGTCCGGCAGGTCGTCGGGGCACGCGCCCCAGGCGAGACCCGGTGGCCCGGGATCGGCGCGTGCCGGCGTGGGCGCTCCGGCGAGGAGGGTGAGCACGGCGACGGCCAGGGCCAACGGACGACGGAACACGGTGCCTCCTGCGGTGTGGATGTCCGTCCATCCTCGATCGGCGCCGCGCCCGAGTCCCATGGGCGATCCCCCGGAGGGGACCCTGAGGTTCGCCCCGGACACACCGCTCAGCCGACCCCACCAGACTCACTTGCCACTTCGTCACCGTCAAGTAGGCAAGTGACGAAGTGGCAATGCGAGTCGTGCCTACGGTCAGGATGTGAGACTCGTGGCCTTGGCAGACGTCGCCGAGATGCTCGGTGGTGTCTCACGCACCCGGGCGACGGAGATCGTCAGGCGACCTGGCTTCCCGGACCCGCTGGACGTGGTCGGCAACGGCCGGATGCGCATCTGGGCGCGTGCCGACGTTGAGGCGTGGATCAGGGCCAACCGGCCGCATCAGCACTCGGATTAACGGTAGTCGCTGACGCCTTTGTGGACCGAGCTATGAGATCACCATCCGTCACCCTTACCCGGCATCCCCACCTCCGCCCGTAGAAAGCGGCGGCAGGTCGACCGTCGCGAATCCATAGTGACGTCGGGATGTCATCTAGCGCGACGGCACAAGAGCCGACAATCAGGTCACTTGGCCGGCGACATTAAGGCGACACGACGCTATGGTGACAAACATGGCCGCGCCGAACACCGCCCTACGCGCCGTCCGCACCGGGATGCGCATGAGCCAGGACGACTTCGCTCGCGCCCTCCAGGCCGCCGGCCACCGCGTCGGCGAACCCAACGACGCCAACAAGAGACTCGTCCAACGATGGGAGTCCGGCGCAATCGCCGCGCCCCGCCCCGTCTACGCCCGCGCCCTGGAGGTCGTCACCGGGCTACCCATCTCACTGCTCGGCTTCGACGCGGTGCCCGGCGGGCATGTCACCGACGACGAACACGGCGGCCACGACCTGACCTCGCCCGTGTCCAGCCTGGCCACGCCGACATCGACGCCCAAGCCCACCACGGCCCACCGGTCGTACGAAGGCGTGTGGCTCAGCCGCTACCAGTATTACTCCAGCGGGCGGGCAGACTCCTTCGCCGGACAGCACTTCGTGGTGCTGCTCCAGCACGGCGACCGGCTCACCGCCCGCAGCCTGCCCGGCTCGGCGTCGTCGTCTCTCTCGCTGGACCTGACCGTGGACGGTGCCGTCGTCACCGGCACCTGGGTCGAACAGACCGACCCCACCGGCTACTACCGAGGCGCCCGCTACCACGGCGCAATCCAACTCATCGCCGAGCCCACCGGCCGACGGATGGCCGGGAAATGGATCGGCTTCGGCAAGGACATGGACGTGAACACCGGCCCGTGGGAACTCGTCTTCCGCGACGCCTCGACATCCAAGGCGACACTCGATCGCTACAACACGCCGGTGACGTAGCACGCTGCCGCGAGCCTTGGGTGAGACGGCTGGTCAGCGGGACTGCTGGCAGGGCACGCAGAAGCGGGCGGCGGGACGGATCTCCAGGCGGTCCGTGGGAATGGCCTGACCGCAGCGCTCGCAGACGCCGTACGTGCCCTCGGACATGCGCCGCAACGCCTGCGCGGTGTCCGCGGCGCCGTGCCGGGCCGCCTCGATCAGCCGGCGCAGGGTGTCCGGGTCGTGACCACCGTGGCCCGGCTGCCGTGTGGCCGGCGTCAGCTCGGTGAGCTGGTCGGTGTAGTCGGCGAGCTGCTGTTCCAGCAGTTCGCGCAGCGTCCCGGTGCGGTCGTCGAGGGTGTGCGTCATCGTCGGTGGTCCTTTCCTGGAGAAGCGCCGTGCCGGCCGTGGCGGGGCAGGCATCCGTGCCGGCCCGTGCCGGCCGGGAGCGTCCACGCTGCCCGGGGACGTCTGCGGAGTCCCAGCGTCGCCCGGAAAGTGAGGACCGGCATTGCCCGTGACCGGCCAACAAGCGCCCGCCAGATTGCCGGCGGCGGGCGAGGATGCCGCCCCGCCCGCTGGCTATGGTTGCCACATGCGGCACCAGCAGCACCACCCGCCCGCGTTGCCATAGCGCCGGCCCGCTCCCGGCCGGCCCCGGCAGCCGTCACCGAAGGAGCCCTCCTGTGGTCATCGAACGCACCCATCTGCCGGGCATCGGGGTACGACACGCCTTCACCACCGAACAGGGCCGCCGGATCGCGGTCGTCGAGCACGCGGTGGGTGGCCGCCGGGACGTCGTCCACGACGATCCGGACGACCCCGACGGCATGGTCGGTCTCGCCCTCACCCCGGCCGAGGCGTCCGCGCTGGCCACCCTGCTGGGCTTCCCGGAGCTGGTGGCCGTCCCCGCCTGACGGTCAGGCCGGCAGCGGCCGGCGCGGCCAGTCCAGGGCCCGCGCGCCGAGCACGGCGGCGTGCAGGGTGAACCTGTCCCGCGCATCGGCGGGATCATGGCCGCTCAGCGTCCGGATCCGGTCGAGCCGGTAGGTGACGGTGCGGACGGACACGTGCAGGCGGCGAGCCGCCTCGGTGGCGACCTCGCCGCAGGCGAAGTATTCGGCCAGGGTGTCCACGAGCGGCTCGGCGCCGCCCCGGGCCTGGCCCAACGGGGTCAGCACGGCCCGCACCAGGTCCACCATCGCCGGCTGGTCCCGCAGCAGGACGCGGTAGATGAGCAGGTCGTGGGCGTCGATCACCGGCGCGTCGGCGTGCAGCCGGCGAGCCGTGGCGAGGGCCTCCCGGGCCTCCTCGTAGGAGCGGGCGATGCCGTACAGGCCGGGATGCGGGCGGCCGACCACCACCTGCCACGGCCGGCCCCGCGCCAGACGGTCCAACTCGCCGTGCATCAGCCGGCCGAGGTCGTCCGTCGGCCCGCCGGGGTCGCGACCCCCGCCGGGCCGTGCCGGTTCGGCCGGGGCGACCACCACGAGCAGCCCTTCCTTCGTCGCCACCAGCACGTCCCGGTCGCCGAGCCGGTCGAAGATGACCCGTTCCAGGGCGCTGACCGCCGGTTCGGTGTCGGGCAGGCGGCGGCCCGGCGCGGCGAGCGCGACCTGGTGGACGCGGGCGAGATCCAACCCGAACGGCTCGGCCCGCTCCACCAGCCCGCCGAGGTCGGAGTCGCCGCGCAGCAGGTCGTCGACGAGTTCGCGGCGTAGCGACTCCTCGTGGCGGACCAGTTCCCGGCGGGCCACCGCGTAGCCCTCGGCGAGCGTGGCCACGGCGGCGTCGACCACGTGGAGGACGGCGTCCGCCGCGGCCCGGACCGTCTCACTGTCGGTGGAGCGGTCCAGGTGCGGCAGGTGCCGCCACAGCCGCCGCGCCGCGGACAGGTAGAGGCGTACCGCCCGGCCGGCCGACACGCCCTGTTCGGCCGCGCGCCGGCCGAGGACCCCGACCGCGTCCAGTTCGCCGCGGCGCGGCCGGCGACCGGTCACCGCCGCGTCCCGGAGCAGCCGGAGATAGTCGCCGAGCAACTCCACAGGTACGCCGTCGGCGTCGGCGCTCGCCCCGCGGGCCACCTCCGCCAGCCACTTGTCGTCGCCGCGCGCTCCGGCCGGCTCCGGCCGGCGGACGCTCTCGGTCATCGCGGTCCCCCCGTGCGGGGCCGGCCCGGACACCGACCCGATCCACCCAGGTTAGGTGGCGACCGGCGGCCTAGCGGTTGCGCTCCACGACGTACTCGGTCAGGTCGAGCAGGAAGCGACCGTCCTCGGTGTCGGCCGCGGCGCCCAGTGCCCGCTGCCCCTCGCGCCGGGCGGCCTCGGCGAGTTCCCGGGCGCTGCGCCGCGCGGACTCCACGCAGTCGTACGCGAGGAGCCGCCGGTGCAGCCAACCCACGTCGGTCGCGGAGCGTCGCGCCCGGGTCCGGCCCAGGAAGTCGATGACCCGTTCGCGTTCGTCGGCGGTGCACCGCCGCATGAAGTCGATGAGGATGAGCGTCCGCTTGCCCTCCCACAGGTCGCCGGCGATCTCCTTGCCGTACCGCGCGTAGTCGCCGGTCAGGTTGAGCGCGTCGTCCTGGATCTGGAACGCGGCGCCCAGATACCACCCGTAGCGGTCGAGGACGTCCACCGCGTTCTCCCGGCCGGTGGCCACGAGGATCCCGCTGCGGCACGGATAGATGCAGGTGTACCAGGACGTCTTCTTCAGGCACATCCGGTAGTAGTCGTCGGCGTCCAGGTCGCACACGTTGTCGCGGATCCAACCGATCTCGATCGCCTGCCCCTCCAGCGAGTGGCGCAGCATCAGTTCGGTCTCGGTGAACAGCCGCCAGGCGATCCCGGAGCCGAGCGCCGCCCGGTTCGCGGCGAGTCGCTGCAACGCCAGCAGGTTCGTCATGTTGCCGACGTTCAGCGCCACGCCGACCCCGTACTCGGCGTGCAGGGTCTGCCCGCCGCGCCGCTGCTCGCTCTCGTCCTGGATGTCGTCGTGGATGAGGAAGGCGTTGTGGAACAGCTCCACGGTCACCGCGGCGTTGAGGCCCACCGCCTCCCCGCCGCCGAACGCCCGGCAGGTGGCCAGGCACAACGCGGCGCGCAGCCCCTTGCCCCACCGCCGGGGATATTCCGCGACCAGGTCGTACAGGTAGCGCGGTCCGCCCGCGGGCACGTCGTCGAGCAGCGCGCCGAGGGCGAGGCCGCGATAGCGCTCCAGCATGCGTTCCACGTGCCCGCCGGCCACTCCGGCGGTCGGCGTCATCGCGCCGCTACCGGTCCGTCCGGGCCGGGCCGTGCGGGGTCGGCGACGTCAGCCGGTCCGCGAGCCCGTTGGCCACGTCGGGCGCCAGCCGGGCCAGATTGAGTACGGTGTCCAGCGCGTCGTGCGCGTCCGAGGTGTACCGGCGGATCACCTCACCGCGCTGTTCGTCCGCCATCTTCAACTGCCCGACCACGGTGTCGATCAGGGCGTGCCCGTCGGTGCGCACACGTGCGACCAGTTCGTCGAACGCCTCCGGGTCCACCCGGCGGCTCTCGGTCAACTTCTCCTGGAGCCGGCGCGCGCCGGCCAGCCCCGCCGAGAGTTCCTCCTCCAGCACGGTGGCCGCGTGGGTCACCGTCTCGGAGGTCTCCTCGGCCACCTTCTCGAAGCGCTCGTCGGTGCGCTCACGCTGGGCATCTGTCATGGGCGAAGTGTCACGGACCCACCCCCGGCGAGCCAGAGAAGTGTCGAGATGGTGACTCTGCGTGCCTAGACCTCGAACCGCAGCATCAGCATCTCGTCCATCGCCCGGCCGTAGGGCGTGGGGTCGATGTCGCCCTCGTGCACCAGGGCGAGGTGGTCAGCCGGGAGGTCCGGTGAGACGCAGCAGTCGAGCTGGCCCCCGTTGGAGGAGATCAACAGCAGCCGGGTGGAGGCGATCGGCCGCGACTCGTCCCAGTCGGGGAAGCTGTCGGGCCGGCCGGCCCGCTCGGCGATCGTCCGCATGTGCCGGGGGTGCATCGGCCCGAACGTGTCCAGCTCCACGGAGGTGAAGCCGGCATGGACCTGACGGTGGAACGTCCGCAGCGGCTCGGGGAAGTGCTCCCAGAACGGCGGTTCGACGAACCCGGCCGGATCGGCGCCGAGCCAGGTCAGCAGCTCACCGGCGTCGTCCCGGGCCAGGTAGACCAAGGCGGACTCGCCGTCGACCCGACACGCGCGTACGTCGAAGAAACTGGTGCGCAGCTCGGCCGAGAACTCCGGCAGCACGTCCAGCAGCGGCTCGTTCCAGAGCGCCGTCGCCAGCGCGAGGCGGGTCGCCGGGTCACCGGTCGAGGCGACCGGCCGCCACCGCTCCGGCAGGCCGGGCAGGTCCGCCGGCTCGGTCGGCAGTTCGATGTCGAGGCCGGGCAGGGTGGCCGCGATCGCGGCATGGTCGGGCTCGGGCACGGTCCCTCACTTCTGGCTCTTCAGCAGCGTGTCGATCGCCTTGCGCAGCTCGCGGCGGACCTGGATCTCCAACTGGATCTGGTTCTGCTGCCAGACTGGGTCGACGCCGGACATGCCGGCCACACTACGGGAGGACTTCGCATCGTTCGCCGGGGACGACATCCACTGGAGGTTCATCCGCGCGTTCGCCACCTGGTACATGTTCTCCGGCCGGAGCTTCAGGAAGCTCGGCATCTGGACGATCTCGGCCAGCGGGACGATGTGATCCGGCGAGACGTCCGAGTAGGTGTTCGCCCGCTGGCCGATGGTCTTGCCGGGGTATGCCGGGTCGGGTGAGCCCGCCGCCGGGCGCGGCTGCCCGCGCAGCGGCACGTTCCGGGTGCGGAACGACCCCGGCGGCGAGACTCCCCGCAGCGTGTCGTAGAGCGGCCGCAGGCCGTCCGGGACGCGCCAGTACTCCTGCGGGGACGGTCGCGGCCCGCGCTGCCAGTTCGCCGGTACCTGGTCCAGCGCGGCCTGGATCTTCCGGACGGTACGGGCCTGCGGTGGGGTCAGCGGCGGGGAGCCGGCGGCGGTGTCCTCCAGCGCCTTCATCGCCGCGACGCAGTTCTCCAGCCGGGCGAGGATCCTGGTCTTCTCCAGGTTCAGGCGGTGGGCCTCGGCGTTGTAGGCGGCAAAGGCGGCCTGCTGCTTCGGCAGCTCGAACTGGTGCGGTTGCGCGTTGTGCGCGTCGATCCGGGCCTTGAGCAGGGTCGTCGCGTTCAATGGCTCGGTGCACAGGTCGGCCGGGCTGGCCTGGGCCGGACGAATCGGCGCCAGCAGGAACGCCACCGCGAGGACAAGGACGAGCAGGTACGCGCATCGGCGCGTCGCGACCGGCAGACGCATGGGGTCGACTCCCTGTTTTCGCTGCTGGGACGCGCCCGACTGTATCGAGGCAGTGCAATACTCAGATGGGTCGTCCGGTCGGACGGGCGACCGGACCGACGTCACGGGGGAGTCGCGATGTCACAGGATCCGGACCGCCCGGTGCCGCCGGGCGAACCGACACCCGAGCCGGCGGGCCCGCCCGAGCAGCCGCCGCCGGCCACTCCGCCGCCGGCCACTCCGCCGCCGGCTGGGCCGGTGCCGCAGCCGGGCGCCGGCTCCGACCGGTGGAAGCGGCTGCCGGTCGTCCCGCTGGTGATCGCCGGAGTCGTCCTGCTCGCCGCCTGCGGCGTCGGCGCCTTCCTGCTGCTGCGCGGCGGCGGCTCGCCGAAGTCGGCCGGGGCCACCGACGAGACGCGCATCCGCGGCGTGGTCGGTGACTTCGCCGCGGCCGTCGACCGGCACGACCAGACGGCGATCCTCGGTCTGCTCTGCGCCGAGGAGGCCGAGGAGTTCCGGGCCGACGACGACTTCGAGCCGTCCCGGGAGCCGCTCGCCGAGTCGCCCTCGCTCCGGCCGGTCGACGCCGCCGACATCCGGGTCACCGGCGACACCGCCAGCGCCGAGATCTCCCGACCGGGGCAACGGGACGTGACCCTGCACTTCCGCCGGGAGGACGGCGCCTGGAAGGTGTGTGCTCCGGCGGGGGACGCGGTCACGCCGAGCCCCAGCACCGCCACGTCCTGACGGACGGGCCACCTCAGCGCGCCGGGCAGGCCGGCTCGTGCGCCACGCCCGGCAGGTAGGTGGACCACTCCTGGTCGGTCAAGTCCCGGCGCAGCTCCCGGCAGAGCTTGTCCCGGGCGCGGGACGCGTCGGGTGGTTCGAAGATACCGAGCCACACGGTGTCTCCGCCGGCGACCGCGAGGGTGCCGCCGTCCGGACTGAACGCCACCAGGTCGGCGTCGTCGCTCGGGGTGTAACCGGCGAGGGTGGCGTACCGGAGACCGGTCGCCGCGTCCCAGAGCTGGGCGGCGTTCCAGCCAGTGCTGATCGCCAGCGTGCGGCCGTCTGGGGCGTACCGCACAACGACCTCCGAAGCGCCCTCGGGCAGGCTCAGTGTCGCGGTCAGGCCGCCGGTCGCCACCGACCAGACCCGCACGGTGGCGTCGCCGCTCCCGCTGACCAGGGCACGGCCGTCCGGGCTGAAGGCCACCGAGTCCACCCCGTCGGTGTGCGCCGTGAGGACCGCCAGTGATCGCGCCGAGGTGGTGTTCCAGAGGCGAACGGTGTTGTCGTCACCCGCCGTGGCGAGGAGACGGCCGTCCGGGGAGAGAGCGATCGCAAGGACCAGACCCCGGTGACCGGTGAACGTGGCGCGAACCTGTCCGGTGCCCAGATCCCAGAGACGCACGTCACCGTCGTCGGCGTCGTGGGCCAGAGCGCTGCCGTCCGCGCTGAAGACGAGGGCGTGAACGGATTCCTGATCGCCGGCCAGGGGCAGCGTTCGACGCAGCCGGCCGGTCGTCAGATCCCATAGGCGGATGGCGTCTGTGCCGACGGCCAGCGTTCGTCCGTCGGGACTGAACGCCATCGCGACCACGAACGTCGTCTCCATCGGGCCGGGCGGGCGAAGAGTCGCGTCGATCCGGCCGGTGGAGAGGTTCCAGAGGCTGACGCTGTTGTCACCGTCGCCCACCGCGAGGATCGCTGCGTCCGGGCTGAAGGCCACGTTCTCCACGGTGACGCCGGGCCGGGCGAGGAGGCCTCTAGTCGTCGTGACGGTGGCATCCCAGAGCCGCACGGTCCGGTCGGCACCGCCACTGGCCAGGGTGCGTCCGTCCGCGCTGAAAGCCAGGTCGAACACCGTCCTCGCATGGCCGGTGAGGACCGCGCGGATTCCGCCGGTGGCGGCGTCCCACAGGCGTACGTCCGCTCCGTCGGCCGTGGCGATCCGAGTGCCGTCGGGGCTGAACACCGGAAGGCTGCCGGTGCTCCCGCGCAGGACAGCGCGGATTCGCCGCCGGGCGACGTCCCACAGCTGTACTGGCTCGCCGCTCCTCGCACGTGCGAGGGTGCGTCCGTCCGGACTGAAGGCGACCGAGAAGACCGGATCGTCCTTCCGGCTGCCAGGAAGGACGCCGCGGTTCCGGCCGCTGGGTAGATCCCAGAGCCGGACGGTCCCGTCTTCGCTGCCACTGGCCAGCGTTCGGCCGTCGGGTGAGACGGCGAGCGAGTAGACGGTGCCGGAATGGCCGCTGAGGGTGGCCCGAGGTTGCCCGTCGGCCAGGTTCCACAGCGTGAGGTCGTGGTCGGGGCCGGGGGTGACCAGGGTCGTGCCGTCCGGGGTGAGGGCGAGCACGGTGACCCGCCCGACCCGTCCTGCGTCCTTCAGGTCGAACCGGCGACGCCCGTCCGCCACCGTCCAGAGGGAGACGACGCCGTCAGCGCCGGTGACAAGGGTGCCCCCGTCGGGGGTGAATGCGAACGACAGCACCGTGGTGGCCTGATCGCCGAATTCCCTGACGAGCTGCCGCGTCGTCAGATCCCACAGCTGCACCCGCCGGTCGCTGAGGGTGGCCAGTCGTGCGTCGTCGCGCGGAAACGCGACCTGGTAGACGTCGTCTCGGAACCCGGTGAGCCGGTCCAGGGATGGCAGGTCGGCAGCGGCATAGAGGCCGGTGATGGCCTCTGCCGTGGGACTGACCCGGTCGGCGTGCAGGGCCAACAGCGCGGCGAGTTGAGGATCGGTGGTCTGCAACGACCGGGACTGCGTCGCCAACTGCCGGGACAGCGACTGCGCGCCCGTGCGGACCGCGTCCTGCCGCTGCCATAACGCGAGCCCGGCGGCGACCACGGCGAGGACCAGCAGGCACGCCAGCACGGCGTTGAGCCGGCGCGACCGCCGGGTCGCGGCCTGCTGCCGGTCGGCGCTGGCCGCCAGGTAGGCGGCGGTCTCGCGGGGCAGGGCGTGCGTCGGCGACCAGGTCAGCCCGTCGGTCAGGTCGGTGCCGTGCAGGAGGTCGTCCGGGTCGGCGGTGTCCTGCCACCGCAGCCGGCGTTCGTCCGCCCGGCGCAGCCAGTCGTGGAACCGGCGGTCCTGGGCCACCCACTCGCGCAGCGCTCCCCAGTCGCGGATCAACGCGTCGTGGACCAGCTCGGCCACCGGCTCGGGCGGTCGGTCCGAGCCGGGCGGCGTGACCCGGCGGGTGGTGACCACACGGTGCCGGGTCAGGGCGGCCAGCACCTCGTCGACCGGCCCGGGGTCGGTGTCGGCGCCGGCCAGCTCCCGGAGCGTGGCCAGCGGCACCTGCCGCCGGGCGGCCGGCACCCGGTGGGTCTCGTCGGCGGGGTGGACCAGCCCGGTGAGCACACGCCGGGCGATCGGTCGCCGCTCGGCGGGCAGCTCGTCGACCGCGCGGTCGCACCACCGGGCCAGGCTGCCGGTGATCTCGCCGACCCGCCGGTACGCCTCGTGCGTGAGGCGACCGTCGTGGCGCCGCTGCCAGAGCTGTTCGAGGGTGAGTTCGAGCAGCGGGAGCAGCGTGACCGGGGCGCGGCGGTCGGGCGGGTCGGCCGGGTCGGCGGCGAGCAGGTCGGAGACGATCCGGTCGGTCAGCCCGTCCTCGACGTGCGCGCCGGCCGCCTCGGCGGGCCGGGTGACGATCGCCGCCAGCTCCCGCGCGGTGAGCGCGGCGGGCACGTTGACCAGCCCCGGCAGCGCCGCGTCGAGGAGATCCGGCGCGACGGTCGCCAGCCGGGGGTAGAAGTCGTCCCGCATCACCAGCAGCACGGTCAGCGCCGGATGCGCGCCGACGGCGTCGCGCAGCCGGCGCAGGTCGGCGGCCCGGGCCGGACCCACCTCGGTCAGCGCCTCCTCGACCTGGTCGACCACCAGCAGCAAGCGGGTGCCGGGCGGCTCCCCGGTGAGCCGCGCGTCGACCGCCGCGCGTACCCCGGATTCCGCGACGCCGGGCAGGCCGGCGTCGGCCAGCTCGGTGCGCAGGTCGTCGCCGGGGCGGGCCAGGACGGTGAGCCACCGGTCCGCGCCGGGCAGCCGCCCGGCGACCAACGCCGGCAGGACGCCGGCCTGGACCAGCGAGGACTTTCCGGACCCGGAGGGGCCGAGCAGCAGCAGCGCCGGATGCCCGCCGCCCAGCGCGGCCAGCACCCGGTCCACCGCGTCGTCGCGGCCGTGGAACCAACGGGCGTCCGCGGTGGTGAACGCTTCCAGACCGCGGTACGGGGAGATGTCCCGCACCGCCAGCGCCGGGTACGCCTCGCGCAACGTCTCGGTCGGCGTGGCGTACGCGATGCCCTGACCGCGCTGGTGGGCGTCGGGGTGGGTGATCGCGGTGACCATGCCGACCACGAGCCCGGTCACGTCGTCGAGCACCGGCGCGCCGCTGAAGCCGGTGGTGAGGTCGTTGGCGTCGGTGAGTTGCAGCAGCGGGCCGGCGGCGGCCTCGGGGAGCAGGTCGCCCGCGACCGCGTACCCGTGGTGGCCGCCGGTGGGCGCCTGGCGGGGAAAGCCGTACGACCGCACCGCGTGCCCGCGGCAGCCGGCGGCGGCGCCCAGCGGGAGTGGGCGCACCCCCTCGGGTGGGGTGTCGAGCCGGAGGACGGCGACGTCCCGGTCGTCGGCGTCCCGCCACGCCTCGGGCACGACGCGGCCGGCGAGGCGGGGGCCGCCCGGGGCGTGCGGGAACCACACGGTCACCTCCGCCCCGGGCGCGCCGCTGACGGCGCGAGCCACGTGGGCGCAGGTGACGACCGTCCGGTCGGCGGCCAGGAAACCGGTGCCGGCGACCTGTCCGTCGGCGGTCACGAACCGGGCGACGGCGGCCGTTATCGGCTGGGTCATCGCTCCGGGTCGCTCACCGACCCGGCCCGGCGCCAGCGGACGGTGACCTTGAGGTGGCAGGCGAGCTGGCTCTTGGTGATCACCGCACCGGCCTCGTTGGACAGGTTGACGCCGAACTCCGCCTCGATCTCGTCGGGGCCGGCCCGGCGCAGTTGCTCCAGCACCACCTGCGCCGCGTCGGCGACCGGCCGCAGCGTGGTCCGCAGCGTCGCCGGAAGCTCCCGGAGGTGGTCGCCGATCCGGCCCGCGTCGACCGGCCCGTCCGGCGTGTCCGTCCCCTCGACGAGCAGCGTGCCGCCGTCGTCCAGCGGGATCCGCACCAGCTCCGTCACGCTCGAACCTCCCCCGTCGCGTCGCTCCCTCGGGACAACGGGTATCACTGTACGGATCCGCGGCGGCGCGGTGGGTGCGCGATCGGGTGTCGGGCGGTAACCGGTGGTCGGATCGTGTCGGGTCGGCGACCATGGTCGGCATGGTGAGGGATCGGGCATGAGGCTGCCGCTCCAGGGCGGGCTGCCGCCGGCGGCGACGCCGTCCGGGGCCGTCGTGGAGATCGCCTGCGACGAGTCCGGGTTCTCCGGCACCAACCTGCTCGATCCCGCCACCCCGGTGATCACGCACGCGAGCGTGGACCTCAGCGCCGACGAGGCCGCCGGGCTCGTCGAGACGCTGCGCTCCGGCTTCCGGTTCGCGCCGCACGAGTTCAAGTCCCGGCAGCTCCTGCGCCGACCCGAGGCGGCCGAGGCGTTGCAGTGGTTCCTGGCGGCGTTGCGCGGGCGCGCCCACGTGCACCTGGTCGACAAACAGTTCTTCCTGGTCACCCGCGTCGTGGACCTGCTGCTGGCCGAGCCGTCCTACCTGGCCGGCACCCGGCTGGCCGCGGAGCACCGTACGGATGCCGTCGCGCTGCACCGGGTCGGGCGCGCGGCCGGCCCGGACTGGGACGCCTTCCTCGCGGCCCTCGTCGAGGTGCTGCGGACCAAGCGGCGGGACCGGGCCGGCGACGGGAGCGTCGACCGGTTCTTCACGGCCCGGGACGCGCTGCTGCGGCACGCGCCGGACGACGCCGTCCTGTGCGCGCTCGACCGGGGTCGGGTGGCCGCCGTCCAGGCCCGGCTGTACGCCGAGGACCGGTCGATCCCGCCGCCGCTGGAGCCGATGCTCCCGGCGCTGGCCGAGACGGTCCTGTTCTGGAGCGCCGGGCGGCGGCGGGTGCTGGTGGTCCACGACGAGCAGAGCGCGCTCACGGCCGACCGGCTGCGCCGCCTCCAGCGGGCCCTGGCCGGGCGCGCCGGGCTGCCAACGGGGGAGTCGCCGTTGGCCGGGCTGGTGATGACGGACTCCCGGGACGACCCGCGGGTGCAGGTCGCCGACCTGCTCGCCGGGATAGCCCGACGGATGCCGGACGCCATCGACGACGGCCCGCTGCAACCGCTGCTGTCTCCGGTTTCCCCGCACACCGGCTGAACTTGCCTTGATCGACTCCATCTCGCCGAAGTGGCGGGGTTCGACGTGCCGGGATACCGCTACCTCGGAGAAGTGGAGTCGATCAAGCGGAACACCGTTCCGGCCGACGCGGGGCACGGGGCCGGGGGAGCGTGGAGGGCCGCTGGGTACGCGTACTCAGCGCGAATGCCGTCTCGTGGCTCAGGTGTCGACGGGGCGGTGTCGGCAGGATCCTTGGCATGGCCGAGACACTGCACCGACCCGCCGTCCTGCGTACCGTCGAGATGTCGTTGCCGGGGGAGGTGGCCGCCGGCCGCGCGGTGGCCGCGCTGGTCCGGCTGGTCGGCCGGCACCCGGCCGGGTGGCGGTGGCTGGCCCGGCGGCACCACCCGGTGCTGGACCGGCTGGCCGCGGCGAACGCGCGGGCGGCCTGTGTGCGGGCGGCCCGGCGGGTGCCGGCCTACCGCGAGTTCCTGCGGGCCCGCCCGGCGGGCGTCCGCCGCCGGCTGCGGGACTTCCCGGAGACCGACAAGCTCGGGTACGTGGTGGGCCACGACGCCGCCGCGCGGTGCTGGGACGGGCGGCTGCCGGAGCGGGGTGTGGTGGTGGACGAGTCGGCCGGCTCGTCGGGGCGGCCGTTCAACTGGCCGCGCGGCGAGCGGGAGCTGCGCGCGGTGCACCGGGACATCGCCGGCTACACCGGGCTGGTCTTCCCGATGCGTCGGCCGTTCGTCATCAACGCGTACTCGATGGGCGCCTGGGCGACCGGCACCACGACCGGCGCGGCGATGGCCCGGGTCGCGGTGGTGAAGAACACCGGCCCGGACCTCGGCAAGATCGTCGACACGCTGCGCGAGTTCGGCCCGGAGCACGACTACCTGGTGACCGCGTACCCGCCGTTCCTCAAGCACCTGCGGGACCGGCTGGACGCCGAGGACTTCCCCTGGTCGCGCTACCGGATCTTCGGCAGTTGCGGCGGGGAGGGGATGACCGAGGCGCTGCGCGACTACCTGGAGCAGCGGTTCGTCCGGGTGCGTTCGGCGTACGGCGCGTCGGACCTGACCATCGGCATCGGCGCGGAGACCCGGTTCACGGTGTGGCTGCGGCGGCGGCTGCGCACCGACCCGGCGTTGCGGGCGGAGCTGCTCGGCGCGGACGAGCAGCGGCTGCCGATGGTGTTCCAGTACAACCCGTTCGCGTCCTACCTGGAGACGAACGAGCGGCGTGAGCTGGTCTGCACGGCGGGCGGCCGGGACGTGCTCCAGCCCCGGCTGCGGTACAACGTCGGCGACGAGGCGCTGCTGGTGCCGTACCGGCGGATCGCCGAACTGGCCGCGGCCGACCCCGTGCGCGCGGCCGAGTTCCGGGCCGCGACGGCCGACGAGCGGATGACGCTGCCGGTGCTGCTGCTGTTCGGCCGGCGCGACTCCACGGTGTCCTACCTGGGCGCGAACCTCTACCCGCAGGACGTCGAGTACGGCCTCTACACCGGCAACCCGCACGCCGCGGCGATCAGCCGGTTCTGCCTGGCGCTGGTGGAGGACGCGGCGCTGGAGACCCGGCCGGTGATCCACGTGGAGCTGCGCGGTGCGCTGGCCGCCGCGGACCGCGCCGCGCTCGCGGCGGCCTGCCGCGACGGGGTACGCCGGCACCTCGCCTCGGTGTCGCGCGACTTCGCCCAGTCCCTGACCGAGGATCCGACCGCCGGTGACCTGCGGGTGGAGTTGCACGACCCGGGCACCGGCCCGTTCGCCGGCCCGCAGAAGATCAAGAACGCCTACCTGGTGAGGTGACCATGCGTACCCGAGACTTCTCCCGCGCCCCGGCGCAGGCCCGCGCTGGCGCGATGTTCATCGGCGGCACCCGGTACGCCAGCCCGCTGGTGCTGCTGCGGCTGGCCCCGGACTGGTTCCGGATGGTCCGGGACATGCGCCGGATGTCCGGCTACCGCTGGCACACCGTCTACTGGCAGTTCCCGCTGACGTTGGGCACGATCGCGTTCTTCGCCGACCGGGACGCGATGCTGCGCTTCGCGCGGACCCGGCACCACCGCAAGCTGATGGCGTGGCTGACCGACGGCAACCGCAACGCCACCGCCGGGTTCATCCGGCTCTACACCGCCGACCCGGACGGCTACTCCAACGGTGCGTGGCGGGCCGAGGACGGCGCGATGGGCCACATCGAGGAGTTCACCCCGCTGGGCGCGGAGACGACCGGGCCGGCGGTACGCCGGTGAGCGGCCACCGGTTCGAGCGGGTCACCGACCGGCGCGGCCTGCGGGAGTTCCTCGCGCTCACCGACCGGCTGTACGCGGGGGAGCGCCGGTACGTGCCGACGCCCCGGCAGCAGATCCGCCGCTGGTGGCGCGACGGCGTGCCGCTGTTCGTGCTGCGCGACGCCGCCGGCGCGGTGGTCGGGCGGACCACGCTGCACACCGACGCGGACCTCGACGCCAAGCTGGGCCGCCGCTGCCAGCTCTTCGGGCTCACCGAGTTCACCGCGCCGGCCGCCGGGCCGCTGTTCGACGCGATCGACGCGCACGCCGCCGCCGACCGCGACCTGCTGTTCGGGCCGGTGGCGCTGCTGCCCAACCAGGCCGGCGGCGTGATCACCTCCGGGTTCGACGATCGGGGCTTCGTGGACAGCGCCTGGAATCCGCCGCGCTACCCGGCCGCCTACGAGGCGCACGGCTTCACCCGCCGGTTCGTCTCCGACACCTGGATCTGCCCGGTCCCCGCGCCCGACGAGCCGGCGCCCGCGCTCGGCGCCCAGCCGGACGGCACGCGGCTGGAGCTGCACCGGGGGAACGTGCGACGGCTCGACGAGCAGCTCGACCTGCTGCGCGGGATGCTCAACGACTCCTTCGCCCAGCTCGGCTACTACACGCCGATCTCGGCGGCCCAGTTGCGCCGGCAGACCGACGGGCTGGCGTACCTGCTGGACGAGTCCCTGCTGCTCTACCTGACCCGGGACGGGCGGCCGGTGGCGTTCGTGCTCTGCGTGCCGGACCTCAGCGATTTTCTGGTCCGGGTGCGCGGCGACCTGAGCCCGGTCAACCAGCTTCGGCTGCTTGCCACCCGCCGGCGCTACCGCCGGGAGGCGGTGCTGATCGTCAAGGGCGTGGTGCCGGAGTGCCAGGGGCGCGGCTACCAGCGACTGCTCTCCACACACCTGCACCGCAACCTGCACGACGGCGGCTACACGACGCTGCGCAGCACGTACGTCGAGCGGGACAACCCGGCCTCGGCGGCCCAGTACCGGCGGCTCGGCGGCCGGCCGCTGCATGGCTACACCTTCTACGCCCGGGAGCGCTGACATGGACCTCGCCGCGTTCCGCGCGTTGGAGCCGCTGTGCTGGCGGGCCCCGAGCGCGCACAACACCCAACCGTGGCGGCTGCGCTACGAACGCTGGGCGATCACGGTCGGCTGGGATCCGACCGACGCGCTGCCGGCCGGCGACCCGACCGGTCGGGATCTGCGGCTGTCGCTCGGCGCGTTCGTGGAGACCTGCCTGATCGTTGCCGCCGACGCCGGCCTGCGGCTGGACTTCGTGGCCGACCACGACGAGTCCGCGCATCGGGTGGGCCGGCTGCGTCCGGCGCGGCAGCCGTACCGGACGCCGTTCCGCACCGCTGACGTGTGCGCGCGGCGTACCCACCGGGGCCGGTTCGCCGACGGCCCGGACGCCGCCGTGCTCGCCGCCGCCGACGACGCCGCCCGGTGGGCCGGCGGCGCGGTCCGGGTGGTGCCGGCGGCGGCCGGGCGTCTCGGCGCGTTGCTGCGCGCCGCCGACCGGCAGGTGTACGCGGACCCGGCGGTCGTGGCCGAGTTGCGCCGTTGGCTGCGGCTGGACCGGGCCCGACCGGACTACCGGGCCGACGGGCTCAGCGACCGCTGCCTGGGGCTGTCCCGGCCGGCCGCCGCCGGGTTGCGGACGGCGCTCGCCGCGTATTCGGTGCTGCGTCCGTTCGGGTTGCCGCGCCTGCTGGCCGCCGGCGACGACCCGCTCGCGCGCGGCGGCACGGTGCTGGCGCTTGTCGCGCCGCCCGACCTGGACGCGGCCGGGCAGGTGGAGTTCGGACGGGTGCTGATGCGGGTCTGGCTGACGCTGCACGCGGCCGGCCTGGCGGCGCATCCGCTGAGCCAACTCGTCGACGTGGCCGCCACCCGCGACGCGCTGGGCGCGCTGCTGGACGTGGCGCCGGAGCGGATCGTGCACGTGACCCGGGTGGGCCGGCCGGTGGCCGCGGCGGCCCGCTCGGCCCGCCGGGTCGACCGGGTCGGCGGGCGGCCCGGTTCGAAGTTTAGCGATAACATTCCGGACTCTCGATGTCGGGAACGCACGCTCCACGGCTGACGGGTGCTCGCCAGGAACTTTCGCGAAACCTGATCGTCACATCTTGACGTGGCCAGATCCATCCATGAGAGTCCATATAGGCGAATGCGGCAGGCGAACGGGAGCCCGGGTGCCGGCAGGCGTCACGGCATGTGGTGCGCGGGTGCATGGGCAGCGCCTGTTAACGCTAACAGAAGGGTTCCGCAACGTGCCCATCAGTCGAAGAGCACTCATCAAGGCCGCCGCCGCGTCCGGCGCGCTCACCGCCGCGTCGGTGGCCGGTCTGCCCGGCGTCGCCTGGGCGGCGAACACCGCGTACGCGATGGCGTACTTCACCGAGACGCCCAACGGTCAGGGCGCGGACTACGGCCTGCACCTGGCGGTGAGCCGGGACGGCCTCAACTGGACGCCGCTGAACCAGAACAACCCGGTGGTCACCCCGACCCAGGGGCAGCTCGGCCTGCGGGACCCGTTCGTGCTCCGCAAGCGGGACGGCACGTTCGTTGTCCTGGCCACCGACCTCAAGGGCACCGACTTCGGCCAGCACAGCCAGTACCTGCACGTGTGGGACTCGACGAACCTGACGAACCTCACCGGTTACCGCCGGATCCGCATGCACACGCTGCCCGACTCGCACACCTGGGCGCCGACTGCGTTCTGGGACGCCAACCGCGGCCAGTACGGCATCGTCTACTCCTGCAACAGCGGCGGCGACGTGCTGATGGTCAACTACACCAGTGACTTCGTCAGCGTCGGCCCGCAGCAGGTGTTCTTCAGCCCCGGCTTCGGCGTGCTCGACGGCGACATCGTCGTCGACGGCGGCACCACCTACCTCTACTACAAGAACCTGTCCACCGGCCTGCTCCACGGCGCCCGCTCCTCGACCGGCGCGCCGAACAGCTTCACCACCTACACCAGCGGGCTGCGGCAGGGCAACGGGATCGAGGCGCCGCTGCTGGTGCGGAACAACGACGGCAGCGGCTGGCGGCTGTGGGGCGACTCGTACAGCCCGGTCAACAACGACTACTACATGTGGTCCACCCCGGCCATCGGCGGCAACTCGTGGACCCCGCTCAACCAGCGTGACTACACCCCGCCGCTGAACGCCAAGCACGGCTCCGTCGTCGGGATCAGCGACGCCGAGTACAACGGCCTGGTCTCCCGGTGGGGCACCCCGAACTGGGTACGGCTCAAGTCGTCGAACCTCCCGGACTACGTCGTCCGGCACCGCGACTACGTCGGCCGCATCGACCCGTACCCGTTCGATCCCTACCAGGACCAGATGTGGCGGATGGTGGCCGGACTGGCCGACTCCGCCGGGGTCTCGTTCGAGGCGGTGAACCGGCCGGGCATGTTCCTGCGGCACTACAGCTACGCGCTCCGCCTCGACACGAACGACGGGACGTCGACCTTCCGCGCCGACGCCACCTTCCACCGGACGGCGGGCCTCGCGGACGGCGCGTGGACGTCGTTCCGCTCCCACAACTTCCCGGACCGCTACCTGCGGCACGCCAACTATCTCCTGCGGATCGACCCGCTCAGCTCCGGTTCGAGCCTGAGCGACAGGCAGGACGCCACCTTCCGCATCACGCCGTGAGGAGTCAGCCGATGTCGAAGACGCCGCCCCTGACCTGCGCCCGCCTCTGATTCGCCCGGCTTGGAGAGCATCATGTCCGACATGACCCGAAGGAACATCCTCAAGGCCGGCGCGGCCGGGGCCGGCGCCGCCCTGGTGCCGGCCGCCTGGACCGCGACCGCCCGCGCCGGATCGGCCGCGCCACCGCAGGTGCTGGCCGCGAACGACCTGGCGCTGTGGTACGACGAAGGAGCCGGCACCGACTGGCTCCGCGCGCTGCCGATCGGCAACGGACGGCTCGGCGCGATGGTGTTCGGCAACGTCGACACCGAACGGCTCCAGCTCAACGAGGACACCGTCTGGGCCGGCGGCCCGTACGACTCGGCGAACACCCGGGGCGCGGCCAACCTCGCCGAGATCCGGCGGCGGGTCTTCGCCGACCAGTGGACGTCGGCGCAGGACCTGATCAACCAGACCATGATGGGCAACCCGGGTGGCCAGCTCGCCTACCAGACGGTGGGCAACCTCCGGCTCGCCTTCGGCTCCGCCAGCGGGGCGAGCCAGTACAACCGGACCCTCGACCTGACCACCGCCACGGTCACCACCACCTACGTGCTCAACGGGGTACGCCACCAGCGGGAGGTGTTCGCCAGCGCCCCCGACCAGGTGATCGTGGTCCGGCTGACCGCCGACCGGGCCAACTCGATCACGTTCTCCGCCACCTTCGACAGCCCACAACGGACCACCGCGTCGAGCCCGGACGCGTCCACCATCGGGCTCGACGGCATCTCCGCCAGCCAGGAGGGAGTCACCGGCTCGGTGCGGTTCCTGGCCCTAGCCAACGCCGCCGCGACCGGCGGCACGGTCAGCAGCTCCGGCGGCACGCTGCGGGTGTCCGGGGCGACGAGCGTGACCATCCTGATCTCGATCGGCTCCAGCTACGTCAACTACCGCACCGTGAACGGGGACTACCAGGGCATCGCCCGCAACCGGCTCAACGCCGCCAAGAGCGTCGCGATCGACCAGCTGCGCAGCCGCCACGTCGCCGACTACCAGGCGCTGTTCAACCGGGTGAGCCTCGACCTGGGCCGGACGGCCGCGGCCGACCAGCCCACCGACGTCCGGATCGCGCAGCACGCGAACGCCAACGACCCGCAGTTCGCCGCGCTGCTGTTCCAGTTCGGGCGCTACCTGTTGATCTCCTCCTCGCGGCCGGGCACCCAGCCGGCGAACCTCCAGGGCATCTGGAACGACTCGCTGACCCCGTCCTGGGACTCGAAGTACACGATCAACGCCAACCTGCCGATGAATTACTGGCCGGCCGACACGACGAACCTCTCCGAGTGCTTCCTGCCGGTCTTCGACCTGGTCAAGGATCTGACGGTGACCGGCGCGCGGGTGGCCCAGGCGCAGTACGGCGCCGGCGGCTGGGTCGCCCACCACAACACCGACGCGTGGCGGGGCGCCTCGGTGGTCGACGGGGCGCTGTGGGGCATGTGGCAGACCGGTGGCGCCTGGCTGAGCACGCTCATCTGGGATCATTACCAGTTCACCGGCGACCTCGGCTTCCTCCAGACCAACTACCCGGCCCTGAAGGGCGCCGCCCAGTTCTTCCTCGACACCCTGGTCGTCCACCCGACGCTCAACTACCTGGTGACGAACCCGTCGAACTCGCCGGAGCTGCCGCACCACTCGAACGCCAGCGTCTGCGCGGGGCCCACCATGGACAACCAGATCCTGCGCGACCTGTTCGACGCCGCCGCCCGGGCCAGCGAGGTGCTCGGCGTCGACACCACCTTCCGCTCCCAGGTGCGCACCGCCCGGGACCGGCTGCCCCCGAGCAAGGTCGGCTCCCGCGGCAATGTGCAGGAGTGGCTCGCCGACTGGGTGGAGACCGAACGGACCCACCGGCACGTCTCCCACCTGTACGGCCTGCACCCCAGCAACCAGATCACCAAGCGGGGCACGCCGGCGCTCCACGAGGCCGCCCGTAAGACCCTGGAGCTGCGCGGCGACGACGGCACCGGCTGGTCCCTCGCGTGGAAGATCAACTTTTGGGCCCGGCTGGAGGACGGCGCCCGTGCCCACAAGCTCTTCCGTGACCTGGTACGCACCGACCGACTCGCGCCGAACATGTTCGACCTGCACCCGCCGTTCCAGATCGACGGCAACTTCGGCGCCACCTCCGGCATCGCCGAGATGCTGCTGCACAGCCACACCGGCGAGCTGAACGTGTTGCCGGCGCTGCCGAGCGCGTGGTCCACCGGGCAGGTCGCGGGCCTGCGGGGGCGCGGCGGCTACACCGTCGCAATCTCCTGGAGCAACGGCCAGGTCGACGAGATCGGCATCCGCGCCGACCGGGACGGCACGCTGCGGGTGCGGTCCCGGCTGTTCACCGGCGGCTTCACCATCGCCGACGCCAGCGACGGCAGCACGCCGGCCACCACCCGACCGGAGACGGACGTGGTCCAGTTCAGCGTCCGCGCCGGTCACACCTACCGGGCGGCCCGTCCCGGTGTGACTCCGTCGCCGACCCTGACCGCCTCACCCACCCCCACCACGACACCGACCAGCACCTCGCCGACCCCGACGCCGACCACCAGCTCGCCCGCGCCGTCCGGCGCACGGGCGACGTACGCGGTGACGGGCTCGTGGTCGGGCGGCTTCCAGGGCGAGGTCACGGTGACCGCCGGCGCGACCGCGATCCGCGGCTGGACGGTGTCCTGGACGTTCCCCAACGGGCAGGTCATCAACCAGATCTGGAGCGGCACGCACACCCAGAACGGCGCGAACGTGACGGTGCGCAACGCCGACTACAACGGCGCGCTGGCGGCCGGCGCCTCCACCACCTTCGGCTTCATCGGTTCGGTGAACGGCACCAACAACCCGCCGACGAACCTCACCTGCACCACCACCTGAGCAGGGTGGGACGCGCCCCGGCCTGGTGGGGTGCGTCCCACCCGATCCCTTCCGCGCGCCGTGACCGGCGGGACCACGCCGCGACCGGTTCCTGGGTGGACGCCGGTCAGGCCAGGAGCGTCTCGCGCAGCCGCGCGCCCAGGTTGATCCGGCCGACCACCCGGGGACCGGCCGGGTCGTAGACGTCGATGCGGTGGTTGCGGCGCATCAACTCGCGCACCGCCGGCGGCAGCCGGGGCGGGTCGTCCATGGCCGCGAGCACCTGCGCGGCGGTCACGGTCAACCGCTCCACCAGGGTGGCGCCGTCGGTGTCCACCCGCACCCGGCCGAACTCCCAGCCGGCGGTGGTGAGGTCGAGCACCTCGAACAGGCGTGCCACGAACGGCTGCGGATCGGTCACCCGGTCGAGGCGTTTCGCCCGGTCACCGATCACCGAGACGGCGGCGGTCACCTGCGCGTACGGGTGCAGCCCGCTGGGCAGCGCGCCGAGCGGCCAGCGCAGCGCCGGGCCGGCCTCCTTCCACAGGGGCCGGTAGTTGCGGCGGTGCACCAGCAGCCGTCGGCCGGTGCGCCGGAACACCTCCTGGGCCTGGGACTGGAGGTCGGCGTGGGCCTCGTCGGCGGCCTCGCAGACGATCCCGGCGGCCACCACCAGGCCGTCGTCGTCGGAGAGCAGGTGGCTGATCGCGTCGACCTGCTCGGGGAACCGGATCCGGGCGTGCGCGCCGTAGGAACGCTGGACGTCCCGCAGGAGCGCCTGCTGGCGCCCCGGGTCCAGGTCGACTCCGCCTTCGCCACCCAGCAACCGCCGGAGCCAACCCATCGTGCCTCGCTTCCGTCGGGCGTCTGCGGACCGGGCAATGCTAGTGCGTCGGCGGGTGCTCGTATGGTGACGGGGTGGCTGAGCGATCCCTGACCCTGATGGCGGTGCACGCGCACCCCGACGACGAAGCGACGAGCACCGGCGGCGTCCTCGCCCGCTATGCGGCGGAGGGCGTCACGACCGTGCTCGTGACGTGCACCGACGGCCGGTGCGGCGACGGTCCCGGCGGCGTCAAGCCGGGCGAGGACGGGCACGACCCGCAGTCCGTGGTGGAGATGCGCCGGGCGGAGCTGGCGGCCAGTTGCGAGGCGTTGAAGGTGACCCATCTGGAGACCCTCGACTACGCCGACTCCGGGATGATGGGCTGGGCGACGAACGACGCTCCCGGCGCGTTCTGGAACACGCCGGTGACGGAGGCGGCCGACCGGTTGGCCGAGCTGATCCGGCGTTACCGCCCCGACGTGGTCGTCACCTACGATGAGAACGGCTTCTACGGCCACCCGGACCACATTCAGGCGCACCGCATCACGATGGCCGCGGTGGAGCGCACCGGCATCCCGGCGAAGGTCTACTGGACCACGGTGCCACGCAGCGCGTTCCAGGAGTTCGGCAAGGTCATGCAGGAGATCGGGGTGGAGTTCCCCGAGCCGGACGCGACCGACGAGATGCCGGCGCTGGGCCTGCCCGACGAGGAGATCACCACCTGGGTGGACACCCGTGGTCACGGCGGGCAGAAGTTCGCCTCCCTCGCCGCGCACGCCAGCCAGGCGGAGAACATCTTCTTCCTGCGGCTGGGGCAGGAGCGGTTCACCGAGCTGATGGGGTTGGAGACGTTCGTCCGGGTCCACGACACCACGGGCGCGCCGACGCCCGAGGACGACCTGTTCGCCGGGCTGCGCTGAGGTCACGGCCGGTCAACCCGCGACGGTCTGGGCGGCCAGGTGGTCCAGCACGGCACGCACGTCCCCGCCGGTGCCGGCCATGATCCGCCGTTGCCGGGTGGCCCCGGTGCCGTCGCGGCGCAGCCGGTCCGCCTCGCGCCGGACCAGGTCCAGGTCCCCGTGCCGCCGTAACGCGGGCACGAGGGCGGCCAGCAGGTCGTCGACGAGGTCCCAGGCCGGTCGGGGCCGGCCGGTGCGCAGGTCCACGAGGTCGCCGTCGACGCCGTCGTGGGCGGCCCGCCAGTGCGCGGCGGCGACCAGGCAGTCGCGGATCCGGGGGGCGGGGCGCCCGGCGCGCACCTCGTCGACCGCGGTGGCGACCAGGGCCCGGACCAGCCCGGCGACGAGCACGGTGTCGTCGACGGTGGGGCAGACGTCGCCGACCCGCACCTCCACGGTGGGGTAGGACGCCGACGGCCGGGCATACCAGTAGACCATCGCGGCGTCGAGCATGATCCCGGTGGCGATCAGGTCCCGCACGGTGGCGTCGTAGTCGGCGGCGGAGTCGAAGTGCGGCGTGGGGCCGATGCTCGGCCAGCGTTCCAACTGCATCGAACGCCAGCTCGCGTGCCCGGTGTCGCGCCTGTCGTGCAGCGGCGAGTTCGTGGTGAGCGCCTGCACCACCGGCAGCCACGGGCGCAGGTGGTTGCAGACCTGCACGGCGAGCTCCCGGTCGGGCACGCCGACGTGGACGTGGCAGCCGCAGACCGCCGGGTCGTGCGCCACCGGGCCGAACCGGCGGGACATGTCGTGGTAGCGCGGTTCGTCGGGCACGGTGCGGTGCGCCTCGCGGACCGGGGTGGCGCCGACCGCCACCAGGCGCGCCCCGACGGCGTCGGCCGCGCGGGCGGCGGCACGGCGCAACGCGACGAGGTGCTCGCGCAGCGCCGCCAGGTCGGGGCTGACCGGCGTCACCATTTCCACCATGCTGTGCCGGAACTCCTGCCGGCTCTGCTCGCGGGCGGTCCCGGAGAGCGCCTCGCGGACCCGGTCGGCGACCGGCATGCTCTCGCCGGTCGTCGGGTCCAGGAGCAGGAACTCCTCCTCGACCCCGAGGGTGAGGGCGGCGGTGGCCGCCGGGTCGCCCGCGGGTCGCGGCCGCACCGACGTCCGAGGTCCGTCGTGGTGAGGCTGCGTCATGTCTCGACGGTACGAGGCCGGCGGCCCCCCGGATGCCGTTTCCACCGACCACCGCCCCCGCGCACGGTCGGCACGCGGGGGCGGTGACGAGCGGGGTACGACGTCAGCAGTCGTAGTACATGGCGAACTCGTGCGGGGTCGGGCGCAGGCGTACCGGGTCGACCTCGTTGGCGGTCTTCCAGTCGATCCAGGTGGAGATCAGGTCGTCGGTGAACACGCCGCCGTCGAGCAGGTAGTCGTGGTCCCGGGCGAGCGCCTCCAGCGCGTGCGGGAGGGAACCGGGGACCTGCTTGACGTCGCCCCACTCCTCCGGGGGCAGGTCGTAGAGGTCCTTGTCGATCGGGGCCGGGGGCTCGATCTTGCTCTTGATGCCGTCGAGGCCGGCCATCATCATCGCGGAGAAGGCGAGGTAGACGTTGGCCGACGGGTCCGGGACGCGGAACTCGACGCGCTTGGCCTTGGGGTTGCTGCCGGTGACCGGGATGCGGGTGCAGGCGGAGCGGTTGCGCTGGGAGTAGACCAGGTTGACCGGCGCCTCGTACCCGGGGACGAGCCGGCGGTAGGAGTTGATCGTGGGGTTGGTGAAGGCCAGCAGCGAGGGCGCGTGGTGCAGCAGGCCGCCGATGTACCAGCGGGCGGTGTCGGACAGGCCGGCGTAGCCGGTCTCGTCGTAGAACAGCGGCTGACCGCCCCGCCAAAGGCTCTGGTGGGTGTGCATGCCGGAGCCGTTGTCACCGAACAGCGGCTTCGGCATGAACGTGGCCGTCTTGCCGTTCGCCCACGCCTCGTTCTTGATCAGATATTTGAAGAGCTGGAGCTCGTCGGCGGCGTGCAGCAGCGTGGAGAACCTGTAGTTGATCTCGGATTGGCCGCCGGTGCCCACCTCGTGGTGCGAGCGCTCGACCGTGAAACCGGCGTCCACCAGACGGCGGACCATGCTGTCGCGCAGGTCGGCGTAGTGGTCCACCGGCGGGACCGGGAAGTAGCCGCCCTTGTAGCCGGTCTTGTAGCCCCGGTTGCCACCGTCCTCGACCCGGCCGGTGTTCCAGGCGCCCTCGATCGAGTCGATGTAGTAGAACGACTGGTGCGCCGACGTCTCGTGGCGGATCGAGTCGAAGATGTAGAACTCCGCCTCCGCCCCGAAGTAGGCGGTGTCCGCGATGCCGCTGGCGGCGAGGTACGCCTCGGCCTTCTTCGCCACGTTGCGGGGGTCGCGCGAGTACGCCTCGCGGGTGAACGGGTCGTGGACGAAGAAGTTCAGCGCGACGGTCTTCTGCGCCCGGAACGGGTCCACGAACGCGGTCGTCACGTCGGGCAGCAGGAGCATGTCCGACTCGTGGATCGACTGGAAGCCGCGGATCGACGAGCCGTCGAACGCGAGGCCGTCGGTGAAGACGCTGTCGTCGAAGGACTCGACCGGCAGGTTGAAGTGCTGCATCACGCCGGGCAGGTCACAGAAACGTACGTCGACGAACTTCACGTCCTCGTTGCTGAGGTATCGCAGGAGTTCCTCGGGATTGGCGAACACACGTCCTCCTGGCAGGCGTTGTTGATCATGGCCACGTCCCGTGGCCGGACCGCCCGGGGACATGGCCCGTACGATCACCGTACGACGGCGTACCCGTCCCGGCTCGCCAACCGCCCATCAAGGGTTTCCTTGGTCACATGCCGGGTAGTCGCCGACATGTGCGGGATCAGCGGTGAGGCCCGCTTCGACGGGGCCACCCCCGACAGCGGCGCGGTGGCCCGGATGACCACGGCCATGCGCTCGCGCGGCCCGGACGGCGAGGGCCGGTGGAGCGACGACTGGGTGATGCTCGGGCACCGCCGGCTGACCGTCAT
This sequence comes from Micromonospora sp. WMMD1128, assembly GCF_027497235.1. Taxonomy (NCBI): domain Bacteria; kingdom Bacillati; phylum Actinomycetota; class Actinomycetes; order Micromonosporales; family Micromonosporaceae; genus Micromonospora; species Micromonospora sp. WMMD1128. The sequence goes on along the minus strand of NZ_CP114902.1, from coordinate 3,487,514 downwards.
CGACCTGTCCGAGACCGGTGCCCAGCCCATGGTCCGCGACGACCTCGGCCTCGCCCTGGTCTTCAACGGTTGCGTCTACAACTATCCGGAGCTGCGCGACGAGCTGCGGGCGGCCGGGCACACGTTCCGATCGACGAGTGACACCGAGGTCGTCCTGGTCGCGTACGCCCAGTGGGGTGAACGGTTCGTCGACCACCTGGTCGGCATGTTCGCCGTCGCGCTCGTGGACCGACGGCGACGCCGGCTCGTGCTGGCCCGCGACCGGCTCGGCGTCAAGCCGCTCTACCTCGCCGAGTCACCCGGCCGGCTGCGGTTCGCCTCCACCCTGCCGGCGCTGCTGGCCGCCGGCGACGTGGACACCGGCATCGACCCGGTCGCGCTGCACCACTACCTGTCCTGGCACTCGATCGTGCCGGCCCCGCGCACCATCCTGCGCGGCGTACGCAAGCTGCCCCCGGCCACCGTCCGGGTGGTGGAGGCCGACGGCCGCGCCCGCGAGCACGTCTACTGGCGGCCCGACTACCGGCGCGACCCGGCCCACGACGGGATGGACGCCCGCGACTGGCGGGCCGCGATCGGGGGCGCGCTGCGCACCGCGGTACGGCGGCGGCTGGTCGCCGACGTGCCGGTCGGGGTGCTGCTCTCCGGCGGCCTCGACTCCAGCATGATCGTGGCGTTGCTCGACGGCGCCGGGCAGCACCACCTCCAGACGTTCAGCATCGGCTTCGACAGCCGCGGCGACGAGGCCGGCGACGAGTTCCACTACTCCGACCTGGTCGCCCGCGCCTTCGACACCGACCACCACCGCATCCGCCTCGCCGACGGCGACCTCGGCCCCGCCGTCCGGGCCACCGTGACGGCGATGACCGAACCGATGGGCAGCCACGACGTGGTGGCGTTCCACCTGCTCTCCGAGCAGGTGGCCCGGCACGTGAAGGTGGCCCAGTCCGGCCAGGGCGCCGACGAGGTCTTCGCCGGCTACGGCTACCACCACCGACTCGCCGAGGCGGCCCGGCCGGACGCCGCCGCCGAGTTCACCGCCGCGTTCTTCGACCGCGACCACGCCGGGCTGAACCGGGTGGTCGACCCGGCGTACGCCTGCGACGCCGACGTCAGCGGCGAGCTGGTCGCCGCGGAGCTGGCTGCGCCCGGCGCGCAGACCGCGGTGGACGCGGTGCTGCGCTTGGACACCCACCTGATGCTCCCCGACGACCCGGTCAAGCGGGTCGACAGCATGAGCATGGCCTGGGGGCTGGAGGTGCGGACGCCCTTCCTCGACCAGGACCTGGTGACGCTCGCCGCCGCCTGCCCACCGGAGCACAAGCTGGCCCAGGGCGGCAAGGGGGTGCTCAAGGAGGTGGCCCGCGAGGTGCTGCCGGCCGAGGTCATCGACCGGCCCAAGGGTTACTTCCCGGTGCCGGCGCTGCGCAACGTCGACGGTCCCGTGCGAGAGTTGGTGGTCGAGGCCCTCGGCGCGCCCGAGGCACGGCGGCGCGGCCTGTTCCGCCGGGCGTACGTCGACGAGCTGCTCGCCGAGCCGGACCGGGCGCAGGCCGCCGCCGGCAGCAACAAACTGTGGCAGCTGGGCCTGCTGGAGCTGTGGTTGCAGACCCACGGCGTCTGATCGGTGGGAGGAGCGCGGTGAGGTTCGTCATCGAGAGCGAGACCGACGGCCGGGTCGGGTTCACCGTGCTCGGCGGCGACGGCCAGGTGCTCGCCACCGGCCGGCCCTGCCCGGACAAGGGGTCGGCGCTGGCCGCCATCGGGGAGTTGATGCACGGGCTCGGTGACGCCTGCATCGAGGACCGCACCGAGGCCACGGCCCCACCGCCGGCCGCGCCCAGTGAGATCGGCGGCGGCGACATGTCGGCCATCGGCCGCTCCGGCATCCCACCGGTCTGAGCGCGGCCCGGCCCCGGCTCACTGCTCGTCGTCGACGACCTCGGTCCGGTCGTCGACGGTGGCGGTGACGTCGAGGTGCTCGTCCGGCTGCGGGGCCTCCGCCAGCGTGTGGTGCGGGTCGCCGTCGGGGGAGAACAGCACCCGGTCGGTCTTGCCGGTCTTCTCCTGCTCCTCTTCCGGCTCCGTCACGGCGTCCCCCTCCGGTCCCGGCCGCCTCCCTGCCCGGCTGCCCTCCTGCCCACGGTATGTGCCACCCGGAGGCAGGGTGCGCGTTTCCGTCTTCCGGCCGGTCACCGGCTCCCGGCGTAGGGGCGGCGGGTGAGCGTCGCGTGGGCCATCGTGGTCAGCGTGACGATGTCGAACACCGGCACGCCGAGCCGCGCCTGGATCCGGTGGGCGAACGGCACCAGGTCGGTGCATTCGATCACCAGCGCGCCCAGGTCGGGGTGGGCGCGGGCGAGCGCGTCCGCCCGGCCGTCCACCTCGGCGGCCAGCCGGTCGACGTCGAGCGCGTCGCGCCGCCCCTGGAGCATCACCTCGCGGAACTCGGGCTGCCCGGCCATCCCGGTGACCGCGACCGGCACGTCCGCCGCGCCGACCGCGGCCAGGTGCCGGGGGGTGAGCGCCGCCTCGTCGGCGACCAGCAGCCCCACGGTGCGCCCGACCATCAGGTGCACCATCGGCACCTGCACCAGGCTCGACGACCACAGCGGCACGTCCACCGCGGCGGCGAGTTCGGCCTGGAACAGCACCAGGAAGCCGCACGCGCCGGTGATGCCGGCCACCCCGGCGGCCTGAAGGTCGCGGGCCGCGGCGACGAACGGCTCCAGCAGCGTCGGGTCGGCCTCGCGTACCAGCCGCTGCGGGGTGGCGCCTTCGACCACCCGGTAACGCACCGGGAAGTCGAACGTCGCCGGGTTGCGGATGTGCCCGGGGATCTTGTCGAAGCTGGTGTCGAGGCAGAGCACCCCGATCTCCGGCCGGTCACTCACGAGATCCCCTTCCGGAAGCGGTCCAGGGCGAACGTCTCCAGGGGCACGGCCGGCTCGGCACCGGTCACGAGTTGGGCGAGCAGTTCCCCGCCGGCCGGGGCCAGGCCCATCCCGATGTGCCCGTGCCCGGTCGCCACGCTGACGTTTCCCCAACCGCCGGCCCGGCCGATCAGCGGCAGGCTGTCCGGGGTGCACGGGCGCAGTCCGCTCCACACGTCGAGCCGCCGGTCGGTCTCCAGCGCCGGCAGGTAGCGCCGGGCGGTGTGCAGGATCCCGTCCACCCGGCGCGGCGACACCGAGGCGTCCAGCCCGGACAGTTCCAGCGTGCCGCCGACGCGGACCCGGTCACCGAGCGGCATCACCGCGACCTTGCCCTCGCTGAGCAGCACCGGCCGGGTGGGCGTGCCCGGCCCGGCCGGCACGGTGACCGTGTAGCCCTTCGCCGGTTGCAGGGTCAGCCCGACGCCGAGCATCCGGGCGCACGCCGCCGACCACACCCCGGCGGCGATCACCACCTCGGTCGGGCGCAGGTCGCCCCGGCCGGTCCGGACCGCACGCACCCGCCGGCCGGTCACCTCGAAGTCGCGTACCTCGGCGCCGGTGAGGATCTCCACGCCGCGCGCCCGCAGCTCCTCGGCGAGGCCGACCAGGAACGCGGGGATGCGCAGCGCGGCGCCCTCCTCGTTGAACAGCGCGCCGGCCACGGCGAAGTCGACGCCCGGTTCCAACTCGGCCAGCTCCGCGGCGTCCAGCTCACGCAGCGGCACCCCACGCGCGGTCGCCGCCGGGATCGTCCGGCGCGCCTGCGCGTACCCCTGCTCGGTGTGGCAGGCCAGGATCATGCCGCGGGCGGTGAGCGTGCCGGTCAGCTCGCCCTCGGCGCAGATCTGGCGCAGCAGCGCCAGGCTGCGTTGCTTGAGCGCGAGCAGCGTCTCGAAGCCGGCGCGGGCGTGCCGTTCGGTGCAGTGCCGGCGGAAGTGCCACAACCAGGTCAGCAGCGCGCCGTCGAGGCGGGGCTTGACCGAGAACGGGCTCTCCGGGCTGAACAGCCAGCGGACGCCCTTCGTCGGCACCCCGGGCTCGGCCAGCGGCGCCGAGCCCTGGGTGCCGACGAAGCCGGTGTTCCCGGCCGAGCAGGCCGACGGGTCGCCGACCTCAACCCGGTCCACCACGGTCACGGTGAGGCCGGCGCGGCGCAGGAACCAGGCGCAGCACAGCCCGACCACGCCGGCGCCGATGACCAGCACGTCGGGGTCGCTGCGGGCCGGTGTCGTCATCGTCGCCGCCGGTCAGAGCGTGACGACGAAGAAGCAGGTGGGCAGGTTGACCACGACCCGCTCCCAGATCTCGGCGCGCAACGCCACTCCCGGTTCGGCGAACGTGCCCGGCGGTGGCTCGGCGAACCCGATCGTGGAGCGGCCGGCGTCGAACAGCAGCGCGCCGTGGCCGAAGTCGCCGACGATCGCGGTGCCCGGGTCGACCAGGCGGGTACGCACGATGAAGACGCCGTTCTCCTCCACGTCGCGCATCAGCGTGCCGTTGCCGAGCAGCCGGTAGTAGTCGGCCGGGTTGATGATCAGCCCGTCCGCGGTGCTGCCCATCTGCTCCACCTCGTTGCAGGCGGACAGGATGGTCGAGCCGAATGGCCCCGGTTCGGTGAGCCGGCCCAGGTCCGGCATGGCCAGCAGCCCGCCCTCGCCGCGCAGGATGGTGTGGTTCTCGGCGGTGGCCAGCCGCACCACCAGCCGGTAGTCGATGAACTGGGCGAAGCTGACCGGGTCCTCCCACAGCGTGTCCGGCACCTGCACCCACGCGGTGGTGGTGAGCAGCGGCGGGATGGGGGAGCGGTGGAAGTGGTTGGCGGCCTCCCGGCGCAGGTCCGCGCCGTCGACCGCCGGGTCGTCCGGCCGGGGTGGGCTCTCGTGCCAGTAGAAGTCCTGCGGATCCCGGGACAGGTCCACCACCTTCAGCACGTTCCGGGACGGGTAGCGCGGCTTGCGCCGGGAGCTGGTCAGCGAGTCGGTGACGGTGACGTCGTAGTCGACGCTGGTGTCGAAGCCGTCCTTGGCGAACGCCTCGACGAACAGTCCGCCCGGCGACATCTGGGTCTTCCGCGCGGCGACCACCTCGGCGATGGTCCGCTTCACGGTCTCCATGGGTTGTGGCATCTGCTGTCCCTTCCTCAGGCCGGCTTGCGGGCGACGAACATGCCCCAGCCGAACTCGCCCCGGTCGATGGCCGCCTGGATCTCGTCGCAGGATTCGGCGAAGCCGAGGATCCAGGTCCGCGCCGCCTCGTCCGCCGTCGTCTCCGCACGCTCCCGGGCGGTGCGGCCCAGCACCCGGTACGTCTGCCGGATGTGCGCGTCGAGGCTGCGGGCCACCACGTCCACGAACCCGGCCTCGGTCAACGCCCGGCGGTAGCCGTCGAGCGAGTAGCCGCCGTTCCAGCGCACCCGGTCGTAGACGTGCCGCCGGGCCGCCTCGCCGATCCGCTCGGTGGGCTGGAGGAAGTCGGAGACGGCAAGCACCCCGCCGGGGGCGAGCACCCGGAACATCTCGGCGTGGCTGCGTGGCTTCTCCGGCACCAGGAACAGCGCATCCTGGCTGACCACGTGCGTGAACGTGTCGTCGGCGTACGGCAGGGCGGTGGCCGAGCCGTGCCGGAACGACACGTCCAGCCCGGCGCCGCGCTCGGCGCGTCGCTGTTCGGCGAACCGGACCCGCTCGGTGCTCAGGTCCACCCCCTCGCCCCGGCACCCGGTGCGTCCGGCCAGCCGCAGCAGGAAGTTGCCGCAGCCGCAGCCGACGTCGAGCACGTGCGACGACGCGTCGATGCCGGCGTCCTCGGCGAGGATGTCCGAGGTCCGGTCGGCCGCCGCGTGGTAGTCGGCGTCGGCGTCGGCGGCGAAGTAGCCGGTGTGCAGCACGCCCTCGCTGTCCCAGAAGCTGAGGTACGTCCGCGTGGTCTGGTCGAAGAACTCGGAGACGTCGCGCTCGGTGAACTGGCTGGTCGTGGACATCGGACTCCCCTGTGCGGTCGGGCGGACTCAGGCGTAGGTGTCCTTGCGGATCCCGGTCAGGTGCGGCAGGTCGGGGCCGGTGGCGGCGGCGCCGCCGTCGATCAGGTGCACGCCGGCGGTCACGTACGACGCCCGTTCGCCCGCCAGGAACGCGGCCACCGCGGCCACCTCCTCGGGGCGGGCCAGCCGGCCGAGCGCGCTGTGGTGGCCCATCGCGGCCAGCCGGGTCTCCACGTCGCCGTCGTCGCCGGCCAGCCGGGCCGCCACGCGTTCCATCGGCGGGGTACGCACCCCGCCGGGCGCGAGCACGTTCACGGTGATCCCGTCGCGGCCCACGTCCACCGCGAGCCCCTGGGCGAAGCGGACAAGCGCGGCCCGGGTCACCCCGGACAGCGCCAGCGGGCCGATCGGCACGCAGGCGGTCTCGGAGGCGACGAGCAGCAGCCGGCCCCGCCCGGCGGCGCGCATGTGCGGCAGCGCGGCCAGCGACAGCGCGACCGCGGGCAGCAGCACCTGGTCGACGGCCGCCCGGTAGTCGTCGGTGGCGAAGGCGGTGGCGGTGCCGAACGGCGGGCTGCCGCCGCTGACCAGCAGCACGTCCACCCCGCCGAGGTCGGCGGCGACCCGGTCGACCCAGCGCGCGGCGGCGTCGGTGTCGGTGACGTCCACGCCGGTGGCGCTGACCCGCCCGGTGGTCACCGCGGCCAGCTCCCGCTCGGCCGCGGCGAGGCGCTGCGGGTCGCGCCCGCAGACCGCCACGTGCGCGCCCTCCGCGGCGAATTCCTTCGCGCAGGCCAGCCCGATGCCGCTGGTGCCGCCGGCGACAAGCGCCACCCGACCCGTGAGCCCCAGATCCACGTCCGTCACCTCTCCGTCTCACCGGCGCGGACCGCCGCGCCGGGGTGCGCGCCGACCGGCGCGCCGGACCGGTAGCCGTAGCGGGCGGACAGCGGCCACGCCAGCGCCGCCACGGCGAGGCGCTGCCGGCCGGTGAGCGTGCGCCGCCACCCGTCGTCCGTGTCCCGGACGATCGTCGGACCGGTGCGGAACCGGTCCGGGTTGCCGGTCACCGTGTGGTTGCCGCGCAGCTCGACGGTCCGGTCCCGGACCGGGTTGCCGGCCGGGTCGACGCCGACCAGCCGCAGCAGGGTGCCGATGCTGCCGGCCGGGTCGGCGGCGAAGTCCTCGTAACGCAGGAACGCCGACCGCCCCGGGTGCCGGCGGTTGATCGCGGCCGAGGCCCGGTTGAACCCGTGCCAGTACGCGGTGCTGCGCGCCGCAGACATGGCGTAGACGTAGTCCTTCGGCTCCCGCCAGGAGTGCGCCACCGCGCGCGGGTCACGGACCAGGTGCAGCCAGTACGGCTCGACGCCGGGCACGTGCGGCAGCAACGCCGACTCGCCGGGGATCTTGGTGCTGTCCACGATCACCCGGGCGTCGGTGCGCGCGGCCACCTCCCGGTAGACCGCGCCGAGCAGCTCGGCGTGCGTGCGGGTGGCCGCGTCGTCCGCGCCCCGGCGCAGCACCCGCCAGGTGTGCCGGGTCCGCAGCCGGGCGCGCTGGCGCCGGATCACCTCGGCGGCGTGTGCGTCCGCGGACACGCCGGCCGGACGGCCGACCGGCAGCACCGCCGACCACAGCGGGCAGTCGGTCAGCGGCAGTCCGCAGCCGCACCTGTCGTTGACCCCGCGACCGGTGGCGTTCTTCCACAGGAAGTGCAGTTCGCCGACGTGCACCACGCCGGGTACCTCGCCGAGGACGTTGCCGATGATGGTGCTGCCGTTGCGACACCAGCCGGTGACGCTGAGCACGGTCACGGGTGCGCTCATGACGTCCGTACCTCCATCGGCACCCGGTCGGCGGCGGGGCGGCCGATGCGCAGCGCCATCGCGGCGGCGACCGCCGCGCCGGCCGCGCCGGCCACGAACACCGCCGGGTAGCCGAACCCGGCGGCGACCAGACCGGTCGCCGGCCCCCACACCGCCAGCCCAAGATCCCAGAACGAGGTGTACGCCCCGATCGCCGCGCCCTGCCGCGCCGGGTCGGTGCGGTTCATCACCATCAACGCCAGCGACGGGTGCAGCAGCGAGAACCCGACGCCCATCACCACGCTGCCGGCCACCGCGACCGGCAGGTTCGGGGCGACCGCGATGACCAGCAGCCCGACCGCCTCGCCCACCCCGCACCAGGTGGCCACCCGGCGGGGGCCGAGCCGGTCGGGCAGGTGACCGATGACGAGCCGGGTGCCGGCGTAGACGGCGCTGAAGCAGCTCAGCACCACCACCCCGTGGCCGATGCCCCGCTCGTCCAGGTGCAGCACCACGAACGCGGCCAGCCCGGCGTACCCGGCGGCGCCGAACGTCAGCGCCACGCCGGGCAGCAGTGCGGGGCGCAGCAGCAGTCCACCACCCCGGGCCGCCGGGGCGGCGCGGGGTGGCGTCGGCGCCACCGCGACGAGCGCGGCCCCGACGGCCGGGGCGGCGGCGCTGAGCGCCCACACCGCCGGGTATCCGGCCTGCTGCACGGTCGCGCCGAGGAACGTGCCGGCGGAGATGCCGCCCCACATGCTCACCCCGTACAGGCCGATGAGCTGGCCGCGCCGGTGGTGCGGGGCGAGCTGGACGATCCACACCGCGCCGGCGGTGAACAGCGCCGCCTCGCCCGCCCCGAGCAGCAGCCGCACCGCCACCAGCGCGGGCACGCTCAGCGGCGCCAGGTACAGCAGGCCACCGGCGGCCACCACGAGCGCGCCGGTCAGCATCACCGTGCGATGGCCGTACCGGTCGGCGAGCGCGCCGGCGACCGGCCGGACCAGCAGCGCGGTCACCGCGGTCACGGTGACCACGACGCCGACGGTGAGGTCACCGGCGTCGTGCCGCTCCCGCAGGAAGCCGGGCAGCACCGGGATGACGGCGGTCAACCCCAGGTAGCCGGCGAACAGCCCGCCGAGCAGCCCGACCAGCGCGAGCCGGGGCAGGCGCTTCGGCTCGGCGTCCGCGCCGCTCACGGCCGCGCCAGCGCGGGGTCGCGGGCGGCGGCCACCTTGCGGACCGCGCGGACCAGGTCGTCGCAGTCGTCCGGGGTGAGGTTCGACGACAGCGGCACGTCGACGGTCTCGGTGAGCAGCCGCGCGGTGCGCGGCAGGGTCGCGCGGATCCGCGCCGGGTCCGCCGTGTCGTCGTAGAGGAAGCGCCAGTTCCAGAACGCGCGGACGTTGAGGTCGTCGTCCGCGCCGATGTTGCGGGCGTCGATCCCCTCGGCCCGCAGCGCCCGCGTGAACCAGCCCGCGTCGCCGCCGGGCACGCGGAACACGAACGCCTCCCCGAGGTACGCCCCGGGCGCGACCGGTCGTCGTACGGCGATGCCGGGAAGGTCGGCCAGGGCCGCGGCGACGTGGGCGTAGTTGCGGTGGAACAACCCCAGCCGCTGCGGCAGCCGGGTCAGCTCGGCCCGCAGCAGAGCTGCCCGGATCTCGTCCATCCGCAGGCTGAGCAGCGGCAGGTCCAGGCCGCTCACGGACGGCTCGCCGTGCGTGAAGTGCCGGCGCAGCCGCCCCTCGTACGCCCCGGAGAGCGCGACCGCCCGGGCGAACAGGGTGCTGTCGTCGGTCAGCAGGAAGCCGCCCTCACCGCAGTTGAGCGCCTTGTCGGACTGGGTGCTGAACGCGCCGGCCGCGCCGAACGTGCCGAGCTTGCGGCCGTTGAGTTCGGCCCCGAGCGCCGGCACGGTGTCCTCGATCAGCGGCACGCCCATCTCGGCGGCGAACGCGGCGAGCGCCTCGACGTCGGCGGCGAACCCCCGCATGTGCACCACCGCGATGGCGCGGATGTCCGGCCGCCACCGTCGGCGCAGGTCGTCGAGGTCCATCCGCAGGTCGTCGTCGACCTCGACCAGGAATGGTCGGCAGCCGGCCATCATAATGGCGCTCGGAGTGGCGACGAAAGTGAATCCGGGGCAGGCGACCAATGACCCCGCCGGCACGGCGGCGCCCATCAGGGCGAGAGCCAGCGCGGCCGTGCCGCTGGAAACGGCGAGAGCGTGCCGGGTGCCGAAATAACGGCACAGTTCGTCCTCGAAGCGACCGCATTCGGTTTCGTTCTGCGGCCGGTGGTCGTAGCGGAAGTAGAGATGACTACGGATGGCCCGAATTGCGGCCTCCTCGTCCTCGGGATGTACGAATACCGCGCCTTTGTCGTAGGTGGGCCACGGCGTGCGCCGGACCGGCCGACCGCCGTGCAGCGCGAGCTGTTCTTGCAGCTCAGCGCCGCACGAGACCGGCCTTGGCCGGCTCGGCGCGAGAGCGTCGTCGTTCCCCTTCACCGGCGGACTCCTCGGGCGAGCGGCGGCATGTCCTATTCGATCGATGGGTTTTTGCCGGTGCGCGCCGGGCGTGCTCGCCCGGCGGAATCTCGCATTACGGCGCGATCCCGTCGTCAAGTGGGAGAAGCCACCGGATCCGACATTGGCGTGAGGTGGATCCAGTGACCATCATGATTGCCTTTCGATCTCCGGCCGTCAACATGCGATCGGGAATTCGCACAGGCGTCGCTCACAGTGACAGTGGACAATAGGGAATTGCCCCTCGTGGCGGGCGTCGGGCCCACCGCGGTCCACCCGCGAGGATGAACCGCCCGTGGTGGCCCGGCCGCGCCGCCGCACCTCGCCTACCCGGCCGGCGGAGTGGGACCTTCCACGCCGTTTCCACACCCCGCCTCCAATCTGTCGAGGTCGGCATCAGTCGGACGGAAGGAATGACTCATGCGCAGAATCCGTGCCTGGTCGATGGCGTTGGCGGTCGCGACCGCGACCGCTCTGCCCGGAGGTGCGGCCCAGGCCGCGCCGGAGGGCCCGGTGACCGTCTACGTGGACCCGACCGGGCCGGCCGCCCTCCACGGTGGTCAGCAGCGGGACGGAAGCGCCCCCGAACGGGCGGTGGGTTCGGTGGCCGCGGCCGAGTCGGTCCTGCGGGCCCGAGGTGCGCGCGACGCCCGGGTCCTGCTGCGGGGCGGCGTCCACCATCTCACCTCCCCGATCCGGTGGAGTTACGCCCCGCGCGGCGGCAGGGTGACCTTCTCGACCATCCCGGGCACCGGCGCGGTGGTGCTCGACGGATCGCGGATGCGGTCGGCGGCCGTGCCGACGTCGGCCACGGGGGACGACGTCGGCACGGCCGCAGCCGGCTACGGCATGACGCTGACGTCCGCCGACAGCGGCGTGGTGGTGGAGGGCTACACGTTCCAGTACTTCCGCAACGGGGGCATCCGGGTCGCCGGGAAGCCGGGGGACCGGGCCGGCGACATCGTCATCCGGGGAAACACGTTCCAATACCTGGGGGACCACTACAACGCCAACGGTACGGGCACGGGCTACGGCGGTGTCCACGTGACGAACTCGACCGGCACCCGGATCGAGGGAAACCGCTTCTACTACCTTGCCAACGACGACAGCCCGGCCGCCATTCACGGGGTCTACCTCGCCAACTACAGCAATTCGAGCACCATCGCCGGGAACCGGTTCGGCTACGTCACCGGCGATCCGATCCGGACCCGCCACAACAGCAAGTACAACGTCGCCGACGGGAACATGTTCTGGCGGGCCGGCGCGTACGCCATCATGAGCGACTGGCGCTTCGACAGCGAGGACTGCGGCGTGGGTAACGTGTTCAAGAACAACAAAGTGGGTGACACGTCCTACAACGGGGACGCGTGGAACGAGGATCCGCAGGGGGGCATCGACCCGGTCCGGGTCCGGTTGTGGGGCCACGACGACGCGAAGAACGCGAACCTCGGTGGCTGCGCGAGCGATCCGGTCACGTTCGGCGGCGGCAACGTCTACGTGAGCACGCGCCCCTGGTGAGATCTCCGCCCCCGCCGTGACCATTCGCCGCCGTCTATAGTCGGGGGGTCGGCGATCGTCGGGCGGGGGCGGAGCGTGATCTCGGGTTGCTGCGGGTCGACGTGCTCGGGCCGATCCGGGTGGAGCACGACGGCCGGCCCGTCCGGCTGGGTCCGCGACTCGTGGAACTGCTGGCGGTGCTGCTCGTGGAGGCCGGGTCCGCGGTGCCGGCGGACCGGATCGTCGAGTTGCTCTGGGGCGACCCGGCGCCGGAGGCGGCTCGCGCCACCCTCCGCAGTCACGTCTCGCACCTACGGCGGGCGCTCGCCCCGGCGACCGGCCCGCGACAGCCGCCGATCCTGGTCACCACCGGCCTCGGCGCCGGGTCGGCGTACCGGCTCGACCTGCCGCCGGACGCGGTCGACGCCGACCGGTTCCAGCGCCGCTGCGCCGAGGCGCGGCGGCTGCTGGCCGCCGACGAGTCCGACCTGATCGAACGGGCCGTCGCCCTGTTGACGGAGGCGTTGGCGCTGTGGCGCGGCCCGGCGTTCGCCGAGGTGGCCGACCGTCCCTTCACCCTGGCGCACGTCGCCCGGCTCGACTCCGCCCGACGTACGGCGCGACGCGGGCACGCCGAGGCCCTGTCGGCGCTCGGTCGGTGGGCCGAGGCGATCGACGGGTTGACCGGCCTGGTCGTCGACGACCCCTACGACGAGACGGCACGCCGCCTGCTCGCCCGGGCGCTCTACGCCGACAGCCGGGTCGACGAGGCTGCCGAGGTGTGCCGGGAGGGGCTGCGCCTGCTGCGGGAACGGGGCCTCGCGGCGCCGGAGCTGGCGGAGTTGCAGCGGGAGATCCTGCACCGCCGCCTGCCCGTCGGACCGGCGGTCGCCCACCAGCCGAAACTGGCCCGTCCGTCCTTGCTGCCGCCCGACCCGCCGCACTTCGTCGGCCGCGCCGACGAACTGGCCACCGCCCGTCGCCTGCTCGACGGGTCCCGCCGGCAACCGGTGACGGTGCTGGTCTCGGGCCCGGCCGGGGTGGGGAAGACGTTCTTCGCGCTGCGCCTGGCGCACCTCGTCGCCGCCGGCTTTCCGGACGGTCAGCTCTACGTCGACCTGCGCGGCTTCGACCCCACCGGGCTGGCGATGGAACCGGGCGAGGCGGCGCGGGTCTTCCTGGATGCGCTCGCCGTACCGCCGTCGCGGATCCCGGCGACCGTCGAGGCGCAGACCGCGCTCTACCGGTCCCTGCTGGCCGACCGGCGGGTCCTGGTGGTGCTCGACAACATCGACGACGCCGGGCGAGCCCGTCCACTGGTGCCGGGGGTGCCGGGCTGCGCCGTGATCGCGGTCAGCCGTAGCCAACTGCCCGGCCTGGTCGCCGTCGACGGAGCCCGTCCGGTCCGGCTCGAACTGCTCGACCGCGGGCAGGCGCGGCGGTTCCTGGCGCGCCGGTTGGGCGCCGAACGCCTGGCCGGTCAGGACGCGGCGGTGGACGAGATCATCGACTCGTGTGCCCGGCTTCCGCTGGCGTTGGCGGTCGCGGCGGCCCGGGCCGCCATCCACCCGGAGTTCCCGCTCGGATCGCTCGCCGCCGAGCTGCGCGCGGACCGGGGCGGACCGGATCTCGACGCCTTCGCCCACGGCGACACGGGCACGGACGTCCGGAGCGTGCTCTCCTGGTCGCGTCGGGGCCTCACCGAGGCGGCGGACCGACTGTTCCGGCTGCTGGGCCTGCCGGCCGGTCCGGACCTGCGCGCCGAGGCCCTGGCCAGTCTCGCCGGCCGGGACGTCGACGAGGTGCGGTCGCCGTTGCGTGAGCTGGCCACCGCGCACCTCGTCACCGAACACCTGCCCGGCCGGTACGCCCGCCACGACCTGCTCCGGGCCTACGCGGACGAACTGGGGCCGCCGGACGGCAGCGCCGGGCGGCGCGCCGCGTGGGGACGCCTCCTCGACCACTACCTGCACACCGCCCTCGGCGCCGACCGGCTGCTGTGGCCGAACCGCGACCCGTTGCCGGTGCCGCCGCCGGCGCCGGGCGTCACGGTGCTCGGCTTCGCCGACCGGCAGGCGGCGCTGGCCTGGTTCACCGCCGAGCACGCCGGGCTGCTGGCGGCGATCGAGCAGGCCGTCGCCGACGGGCTCGACAGGCCGGCCTGGCGGCTGTCCTGGGCGATGGCCAACTTCCTGCCCCGGCGGGGCCACCGGCACGACTGGGAACGGGTCGGCCGCGCGGGGGTGACCGTCGCGCGTCGGTTGGGCGACCCGGCCACCGTGGCGGAGGCACACCGGCTGCACGGCAGCTCATGCGTCGAACTACGCCGGTTCGACGACGCGCGGGCGGACTACCGGCAAGCCCTCTCGCTCTATCACGACCTCGGCGACCGGGTGGGCCAGGCGTTCATCTACCGCTGCCTGGGCTGGCTGGCCGAGGAGCAGGGTGAGCTGGCCGAGGCGCTCCGGCACGACGAGCAGGCCCTGACCCTGTTCCGCCAGGCCGGCCACGACCGTGGCGAGAGCTACGCGCTGAACTCGGTCGCCTGGTGCCTCGCCCAGCTCGGCGACCACGAGCGGGCCGCCGCGTACGGCAGGCGGGCGCTGGACCGCCTCCAACGGGCTGGCGACCGGATGGGCGAGGCCAGCGTCTGGGACACCCTCGGACACGCCTACCGGAACGTGGACGCGCACCGGGCGGTGGACTGCTACCGGCAGGCCATCGCCCGCTACCGCGACCTGGGTGACCGGATGAACGAGGGATTCACCCTGCGTCGGCTCGGGGCCGCCCTGGCGGCCGCCGGAGAGGCCGAGGCCGCGCGGCAGACCTGGCGGGAGGCGTTGAACATCCTGCGCGCCAACGACCATCCGGACGCGGATCGGATCGCCGCGCTGCTGTGAGTGTTAAGCGGGGGCCCCGCCTCTGCCGGAGGCGTTAAGCGGGGGCCCCGCCTTGCTCCGGGACGGCGAGGGCGATGGTGAGGTCGAGGACCGTCGCGGGGTCGAGCAGGCGGTCGCCGAACAGCTCGCGGAGCTTGCCCATCCGGTAGCGGACGGTCTGCGGGTGCACGAACAGGTCCGCCGCCACGTCGTCGCGACGGCCCTGGTGCAGCAGCCACGACCGCAGCGTCTCGGCCAGCCGGTGCGCGGTGGCCGGGGGCAGCGCGGCAAGCGGCGCGAGGGCCTGGGTACGCAGGTCGGCGAGCGCCTCCGGGTCCATGCTGAGCAGCAACGTGGACAGGTGACGCTCGGTGTCGACCGGCCCGGCGTCCGGCGCGTCGAGGCCGAGCGCGAGGGCGCGGGTGGCCCGCTGGTAGGACGCGGCGACCCGGTGCCAGGGGCGGGCCGGGCCGAGCACCGCCCGGTGCCCGTGCAACAGCCGGACGAGCTGGCGACGCCGGCCGCCGTGTGCGTCCGGCACCAACAGCACCGCCAGGTCCTCGGCCGGGCTCATCCCCGGCAGGTCCTCGCCGCTCTCCAGCGTCTGCGGGTTGAGCAGGGCGAGCACCGCGCGCAGGTGCCGGCGGGGCAGCAGGACGACGGTGAGCGTCTGCGGCGGCGGCCAGTCGGCCCGGTCGGCGCTGCGCCGCAGCGACTCCTCCGGCTCGCCGGCGAGCAGCTGCTGGGTGAGCCGCTCCAGGTCACGGCGGCGCACCCGGCCGGCGCTCGCCAGCTCGTCGGCGTGCCCGGCGACGCTCGCCGCGGACAACTCGTCGATGTACGCGAACATCAGCTCGGCGAACTCGGCGACCGTCTCGGCGGCCAGCCCGCTGCGTACCGTCGTGGTGGAGACCTCCCGCCAGGCCACCCGGGCGCCCACCCGGTACGCGGCCAGCAGCGCGTCCATGCTCCGCCCCGACCGGGCCTCGCCGCTGCCCAGCGCGTACGCTGCCTCCAGCGCCGGTGCCAGGGGAGTGCTCGGGTCGTACGCCTGGGTGCCCTCGAGGAGCTGGAGGAAGGTGCCGAGCGCGATGCGTACCGCGTTTTCGATCTTCTCCCGCATGGCGCCGGTGAGCGCGCCGGAATAGTCGGACACCTCGGCGGTGATCGCGCTCACCGTGCGTTCGGCGACCGTCGGGAGCCGATCGCGCAGCATCGCCGCCACCCCGGCGTCGAGATCGAGATGGGCGGCACGCTGCCCGGTCCCGGCCTCCTGCGACATTTTTGTACCCTCCGAACAAAAAACCGTGACCGTTTCACCTTTGCTGGTCAAGATGTTATGCGATTGCGCAGCCACGCTGGTCATATGACCACAACTGCGCCCCGCCGCTCCCAGAAGGCCTCCTTCCGGCACAGGCTGCTGCGGCTGGCCGGCACGGTCACCACCCCGCTGCTGCCCGACGACTACCTCGACCTGATCGCCCCGCTGCGCGCGGGCGCGCCGCTGCGCGGCCGGATCGTCGCCGTCCGCCCGGAGACCCGGGACGCGGCCACCGTGGTGATCCAGCCGGGTCGTGGCTGGCGGGGCCACCTGCCGGGGCAGTACGTGCGCCTCGGCGTGGACGTCGACGGGGTGCGCCAGTGGCGCGCGTACTCGGTCACTTCGGTGCCCGGCGCGGCGGACGGCCGCATCGCCGTGACCGTGAAGGCGATCCCGGACGGGAAGGTCAGCAACCACCTGGTCCGCCGGATCCGGACCGGCACGATCGTCCAGCTCGACCAGGCGCAGGGCGACTTCGTGCTGCCCACGGCGACGCCGGAGCGGGTCCTGTTCCTCACCGCCGGCAGCGGCATCACCCCGGTCATGGGGATGCTGCGGGCCGGGCTCGCCGAACGGGCCGACGTGGTGCTCGTGCACTCGGCGCCGACCCGCGACGACGTCATCTTCGGCGCGGAACTGCGCGCGCTCGCCGGGCGCGGCGCGCTGCGCCTGGTCGAGCGGCACACCGAGACCGCCGGCCTGCTCGACGTGGCCGAACTGGACGACCTGGTGCCCGACCACGCCCGGCGGCAGACCTGGGCCTGCGGGCCGGTCGGCCTGCTGGACGCGGCCGAGGCGCACTGGGCGGCCCGGGACGCCACCGATCTGCTGCACACCGAGCGGTTCCGTCCTACGGTGATAACGCCTGGCGACGGCGGCACGGTGACCTTCACCGGGGCCGGGGTGACCGTCCAGGCCGACGGCGCCACCACCCTGCTCGACGCGGGGGAGAACGCGGGGGTGCTCATGCCCTCGGGCTGCCGGATGGGGATCTGTTTCGGCTGTGTCGTGCCGCTGCGCCAGGGCGCGGTGCGTGACCTGCGCAACGGCGACGTCACCACGGCAGTGCCGGGCGACGGCGTACGGATCCAGACCTGCGTGTCGGCCGCCGCCGGTACCTGCGACATCGATCTCTGACAGGAGCCACCGACGTGACCGTGATCCAGAAGAAGGCCGACAACCCGATCGCCCACCTGAGCGCCGAGGACATCGAGATCATCGGCAAGGAACTGGACGCGATCCGGGACCGGGTCATCGCCGACCGGGGCGAGCGGGACGCCCGCTACATCCGCAAGGTGATCAAGACCCAGCGGACGCTGGAGATGAGCAGCCGCGCAGTGCTGCTCTTCTCGCTGTTCCCGCCGGCCTGGATCGTCGGCACGGCCGGCCTCACCATCGCCAAGATCCTCGACAACATGGAGATCGGGCACAACATCCTGCACGGCCAGTGGGACTGGATGCGCGATCCGAAGATCCACTCCACCACCTGGGAGTGGGACCACGTCTCCCCGGCCGCCCAGTGGAAGCAGTCGCACAACGAGCTGCACCACCGCTTCACCAACGTGGTCGGCAAGGACAACGACCTCGGGTACGGCATCATGCGCGTCGACGAGGACCAGCCGTGGCACCCGATGCATCTGGGCCAGCCGGTGTGGAACCTGCTCAACGC
Source organism: Micromonospora sp. WMMD1128 (assembly GCF_027497235.1). NCBI lineage: Bacteria > Bacillati > Actinomycetota > Actinomycetes > Micromonosporales > Micromonosporaceae > Micromonospora > Micromonospora sp. WMMD1128. The sequence continues at coordinate 3,469,894 of NZ_CP114902.1, read as the reverse complement.
CGCCTTCTTCGAGTACGGCATCGCCGCGTACGACCTGGAGCTGGGGGACCACCTCAAGCAGAAGCGGTTGAAGGACCCGGCGTTCCGGGCCAGGGCGAAGGCGGTCGGCCGCAAGATCCGCCGCCAGGTGCTCAAGGACTACGTGATCCACCCGCTGCTGTCCGGCCCGTCGTTCCTGTCCACGCTCGCCGCCACGTTCACCGCCAACCTGATCCGCAACGTGTGGAGCCACTCGGTGATCATGTGCGGGCACTTCCCGAGCGGCGTGGAGACGTTCGAGAAGACCTCCATCGAGGGCGAGACGCGCGGCGAGTGGTACCTGCGGCAGATGCTCGGCTCGGCCAACATCAGCGGCCCCCGCCTGCTGCACGTCATGACCGGGAACCTGTCCTTCCAGATCGAGCACCACCTCTTCCCCGACCTGCCGAGCAACCGCTACCAGGAGATCGCCCCGCAGGTGCGGGCGCTGTTCGACAGGTACGGGCTGCGCTACACCACCGGCCCGCTGCCCAAGCAGGTCGCCTCCGCCTGGTGGAAGGTCATCCGCCTGTCGCTGCCCAACCGGCGCGACCGCCGGCAGCCGGTCGCCCCGGGTCCGCTGGTCCCCTCCGGCGCCGCCTGACCGGCACGTGCACGGCGGGTGAACTTCCGCCCGCGGCCACCTGCACGTTCGGTGTCTTCCCAGCTCAGGCCGCATTCCGTGATCGCCGGGGCGGTCCCGCGTCCCCGTACACTCGCGCCGGTCGGGCCGGCGAGGGTGAAGGGGTGTGGTGGCCGATGCAGCGCGACACCGTGACGCGGCGGGTGGTGATGCTCGTCGACAACGCGGTCGAGGGCGACTCGCGGGTGCAGAAGGCCGCCCGGTCCGCCGCCGACGCCGGCTGGGACGTCACGCTGCTCGGCTGCGCCCACGTCGACGCCGAGCGCCGCTGGCGGCTCGGCGACGCCGAGGTACGGGTGCTGCCGTTGCACGCGCCCGCCGAGGTGCGGGTGCTGCCACCGGACGCGCCCGCCGGGGTGCGGGTGCTGCCACCGGACGCGCCCGCCGGGATGCGGGTGCTGCCACCGGACGCGCCCGCCGGGATGCGGGTGCTGCCGCCGGACGCGCCCGCCGGCCGGCACGACGCGGGCGCGGCGAGCGCCGGTCGAGTCGGTGCGACCGTCCTGCGTGGTGGCGCGCGCGGCCTGCGGCGGCGGCTGGTGGCGCGCGGTGGGCTGGCGTTGCGGGCCGCCCGGCTGGCCCGACGACCGGTCGAGCACGCGCAGGTCCGCTACTGGCAGGCCCGGCTCGGCGACCGGGCCTGGCGCCGGCTGGAGCCCGGCCTCTGGGCGTACGAGCGGCTCGCCGGCCCGGTCATCGACGAGCTGCGCCCCGACCTGATCCACGCCCACGACTTCCGGATGCTCGGCGTGGCCGCCCGCGCGGTGGACCGGGCCCGCGCCCAGGGGCGGGTCGTGAAACTGGTCTGGGACGCCCACGAGTGGCTGCCCGGTGCCCGGCCCCGTCGCGACAACGCCCGCTGGCTGCCCGCCCACCTGGGCTACGTCCGGGAGTACGTCGGCCACGCCGACGCGGTCGTGACCGTCTCCGACACGCTCGCCGACCTACTGATCCGCGACCACGACCTGCCCGAACGCCCGACCGTCGTGCTCAACGCCCCGGTCGCCGAGCCGGCACACGTCACCGCCGCCGAACCCGCAGCCGGTGAACCCGCACCTGCTGCGTCCGCCACGGTTGCCGCGTCCGCCGCGGTTGCCGCGTCCGCCGCGGTTGCCGCGTCCGCCGCGGTTGCCGCGTCCGCCGCGGTTGCGGCGTCCGCCGCGGTTGCTGCGCCCGCCGCGGTTGCGGCGTCCGCCGCCGCTGCCGTGCCCGACGCGGCTCGGGCGGCCGGTGGGCGCGCACCCGACCTGCGGAACCGCTGCGGCCTGACCGCCGACACGCCGCTGCTCGTCTACAGCGGGGCGATGGCCGTGCAGCGCGGAGTGGACACCGTGGTCGAGGCGCTGACCCGGCTGCCCGGCGTACACCTTGCCCTGGTCGTCGCCGACCCCGCCGCCGGATACGTCCGCCAGGTCGTCGCCCGCGCCACCCGGCACGGCGTCGTCGACCGGGTGCACGTGCTGCCGTACGTGTCGCACCGGCAGCTCGTCGCGTTCCTCGCCGGCGCCGACGTCGGCCTCATCCCGCTGCACCACTGGCCCAACCACGAGATCGCGCTGATCACCAAGTTCTTCGAGTACGCGCACGCGCGGCTGCCGATCGTGGTCAGCGACGTCCGCACCATGGCCGACACGGTCCGGGCCACCGGCCAGGGCGAGGTGTTCCGCGCCCGGGACGTGGTCGATCTCGCCCGAGCGATCCGGGCGGTGCTCGCCGACCCGGCCCGCTACCGCGCCGCCTACGAAGGACCGGACTCCCCATTGCCCACCTGGACGTGGGAGTCCCAGGCCGAGCGCCTGAACGCCCTCTACCACCGCCTGCTCACCCCGACTCCCGCTCCGACCCCGACCCCGACCCCCTGATCGCTCCTCGCCCCGCCGCACTGCTCCCACCTGCCAACAATTCCTCCCACATCCCGGGAGTAGGACAGATCTGACCGGTAAACAGACTCAGCTTGCACCCGTTTGGCCGTCTTGATGCCCGCGGTGCTCGGGAGACGTCGGTAGGCCGGACGCCAGTTCGGTGATGTGGCGGTATCCGACCACCGGCGATGCCCCCACTTCACCGAACTGGTGTTGATCATGGCCAAACGATCACCGCCCGCGCTTCCTCGCACGAGACCCGGCCGGAGAGCAGGCCACCGTGCGGCCGGTTGCCCGTTTTCACGCCTGCGCGGCGTCCCGACGAGACCAGGTGACTTGGAAGGAAAGTGCCCCTCCAGGGGCCCTCTCCTTCCAAGATCTCGCCCGGAACATCGATCACGCAGTCGTGACGCCGGCCGTCGACCCTTGACCATGAAGTTGGCGGCGACAAATCAGGCCTTCATGACCGTCAACTTCATGATCACCAGGGCAGGGCAGGGCAGGGCAGGGTGGGGCGGGCGGGCAGGGAAAAGGGGTGGGCGGGGGTGGCGGGGTGGGTTAGCGTTGCGGGTATGCAGAGTTGGCGAACCATCACCGCCGCGACCGCGCGAGCTTCCCGCTCGCCGGTTGCCGCCGCCTGACCTGCCTCACCCATCGCCGGCGACCGGAAACGGTCCGCCGGCTTTGTCGTGTCACGCCACCGCTGCGGACCGTCCGGACGCCCATACCCGCGGAAGGCGCCCGCCATGACATCCGACGAGATCACCCGCATCTTCGAAGACCACTACCACCGCCTCGGTCACCGGGACGCGCCGGAGAGTTCCCTGGTGCCGCCGCCGGGCGACCCGGTGCTGTTCACCACGTCCGGCATGCACCCGCTCACGCCGTACCTGCTGGGGCGCCCGCACCCCGGCGGACGGCGACTGGCGAACGTGCAGCGGTGCCTGCGCACCACCGACCTGGACGAGGTCGGCGACCGTACCCACCTGACCGTGTTCCAGATGCTCGGCTCCTGGTCGCTCGGCGACTACGACATCGCGACCAGCCTGCGCTGGGGCTTCGAGCTGCTCACCGACGGCTACGGCATTCCGGCGCGAAAACTGCACGCGACGGTCTTCGGCGGCGACGACCACCTCGACCCGGACGCGACCGCGTGGGACACCTGGACCGCGCTCGGCGTGCCGGTGGAGGCGCTGGGCGAGGAGAACTGGTGGTCCAACGGGCCGACCGGCCCCTGTGGGCCGGATTCGGAGATCTTCGTGTGGACCGGTGACGGCCCGCCGACCGGCCGCCCGAGCGGCGACGACCGCTGGGTGGAGGTGTGGAACCACGTGCAGATGAGCCACCACCGCCACCCCGACGGTCGGCTCACTCGGCTGCCGCTGACCAGCATCGACACCGGGATGGGGCGGGAGCGGCTGGAGATGGTGCTGCGCGGCGACCGGTCCGTCTTCACCGGCGACGGGTTGGGCCCGTGGGCGGGCGCGGTCCGCGACCGGTGGGACCTGGCCGGCACGGACCTGCGCGTGGTCGCGGACCACCTGCGCGCCGCGGTGGTCGTGCTCGGCGACGGGGTACGCCCGGGCAACACCGGCCGGGGGTACGTGCTGCGCCGGCTGCTGCGCCGCGCGCTCACCGTGCTGTGGCGCGACGACCCGACGCGGAGCCTCGGCGACCTGCCGGTGACCCTCCACGCGGACACGATGCGCCGGTTCCGCCAGCCGGTCGACCCGGGCCCGCTGCCCGAGCTGCTGTGCGACGAGGAGCACCGGTTCCGCGGGCTGCTGCGGCGCGGCCGACCTCTCGTCGACCGGGTCCGGGCGCGGGGTCCGTTGACCGAACGCGACTACCACTGGCTGCACGACACCCACGGGCTGCCCCGCGACCTGGTCGACGGCCTGCTCGCCGACGCCGGTTGAGCGGTGGCCGGCCCGCCCGACCGGTGCCAGACTCGACAGCACACGTCGCGGCGAGGGAAGAGGACCCATGACCGGGTACGAGGTGCGGACGGACGAGGAGACGGTGTCGTTGCTCGGCACCGAGGTGCGCATCGTCGACCCGGCCGGGCTGCTCGCCGCCGCCGCGGACGGGCCGGTGGAAATGCTGGCCGGCGCGGACTTCCCCACCCCGGTGCGGGAGGTCCGCTGCACCGTGCGTGCCGACATCGCCGACGGGCAGCCGGTGCACCGCTTCGAGGCGTACCTGCGGGTGGAGGCCGCGCCGGCCGGTCTGCTCGCCCTCGGGCTGGCCGGGCCGGTCGGTCTGCTGCTCGCCGAGCGGCTCGCCGCGGGCGGGGACGGCCCGGCCGCGGCGGTGGGCCGGGCGGCGGCCGGTGCGGGCCGCCGGCTCGGGCTGCGCCCTGCCGGCGCCGCGCTCGTCGCGCCGCCACGCGACCCGGCCGGCCGGGAGGTGTTGCGCGCCGCCGAGGCCGCCGGCCTGCGTCCCCGCGTGGACCAGGACAACGGCACGGTACGCATCCGCGTCGACGTCCCGAGCGCCGACGTCGGTCCGGAGCACCTGCGCGCGCTGCTCGGCGTGGTGTTCCAGGCCGTCCGCGAGCTGACCGGCGACAACGTGGAGCCGACCGTGTTGCGCGGGCGGACGTACCTGGTGGGGCGGCGAACGGTGGCGGTGGCCGGGCCGCGCAGCGCGACGGTGACCCTCGACCAGGTCGGCGGCCTGGCCGACGTGGTCGCGCGGTTCCGCGAGGTGGCGGTGTCGTTCCGGCATCCGCAGGCGATGGCCCGCTGGGGCGCGCGCCGGCCGCAGGGCATCCTGATGTACGGCCCGCCGGGCACCGGCAAGACCATGCTTGCCCGGGCCCTGGCGAACGAGGTCGGCGCGGACTTCGTGGAGATCCGCACCCCGGAGATCCTGGACAAGTTTCTCGGCGGCTCGGAGCGCAACATCAAGCGCATCTTCCGCGACGCCCGCCGCTACCGCCGGCCCACCGTGATGCTCTTCGACGAGTTCGACTCGATCATCAGCTACGCGGGCGCGGGCGGCGACGCGGCGAGCCAGGCGGTCAACGCGGTCGCCGGCATCTTCAAGCAGGAGATGAACACGCTGTTCGAGGAGAACCCCGACGTCATCGTGGTGGCCACCACCAACTTTCCGCAGCGTGTCGACGCCTCGCTGATCCGCTCCGGCCGCTTCGACCTGAAGATCGCCATTCCGGCGCCGGACGAGTCCGGCCGCGCGGAGATCCTCACCAAGATGATCCGGGAGCTGATCGACCGGCACGAGCGGCCCGGCTTCCGGATGTTCGCCGCCGACGTGGACCCCGCCGCCCTCGCCGTGGACACGGCCGGGCTCACCGGCGCGGACCTGCGCGAGGCGTTACGCCGGGTGCAACTCGCCAAGGCACTCCGGGAGGCCACGGAGGGCGCGCCGCCGGCCCCGATCGACCAGGGCGACCTGCGGGAGGCCGTTGCCGGGCTGGGCCGCGGCTGACGACCACGGCGGCGGGACCCGGTGGTGTCCGGGTCCCGCCGGTTGGGGGGTGTCGGTCAGATGCCGTAGATGAATTGGATGTCTACCGGGCCGGCGCTGTTGGTGTTGCGGAGGTAGACGGTGTTGTTGTCGGGGCGGCGGACGCCGGGGGTGTCGGTGTTGTCGTTGTTCCAGTCGCCGGTGACGGGGATGTCGCCGGATCCGCCGTGGCCGTAGATGAACTGGTGGTCGGTGGTGGTGGTGCCGTTGGTGAGGTACCAGGTGGAGTTGCTGGGGCGGAAGACGCCGGGGGTGTCTTTGCCGTCGTTGTTCCAGTCACCGGCGACGGGTTGGTCGCCGGAGGGTCCGTGGCCGAATTTGAATTCGTAGTCGGTGTTGTTGGTGGCGGTGGTGGTGCCGTTGGTGAGGTACCAGGTGGAGTTGCCGGGGCGGAAGACGCCGACGGAGTCGTAGCCGTCGTTGTTCCAGTCGCCGGCGACGGGGATGTCGCCGGATCCGCCGTGGCCGAAGATGAACTGGGCGTCGGTGGTGGTGGTGCCGTTGGTGAGGTACCAGGTGGAGTTGCTGGGGCGGAAGACGCCGACGGTGTCCTTGCCGTCGTTGTTCCAGTCACCGGCGACGGGGATGTCGCCGGAGGGTCCGTGGCCGAATTTGAAGACGCGGGTGGCGTCGCCGCTGTTGGTGTCGCGGAGATAGAAGGTGGAGTTGGAGGGGCGGTAGACGCCGACGGTGTCGGTGCCGTCGCCGTTCCAGTCACCCGACACCGGAATGTCCTCCGGGGACACGTCCTCCAGGATGTTGTCGTAGCGGACCGGGGTGTAGAGGCCGGCGTAGCTGGAACTCCAGGTGCGCTCGATGGTGTCCGCGCTGCCCGTCTGCTCGATGACCACCGGCTCGGTGTGCGCGGAGTTGCCCCACTTCACGAACAGCGCCACGTGGTTCTCGCTGGGGTCACCGGTGTGCCGGAGCAGAGCGTCGCCCGGCGCCAGGTCGGCGCGTGGGATCGTGTGCGACCGGGTGTCCAGGTTTCCGGTCCAGAAGGAACTTCCCGATCCGCCGAGACCCCACGCCATCGCGACGAAGCCCGAGCAGTCGGTGCGGTAGTCACCGTACTGGTTCTTGTAGCAGCGACTCTGGCTGTAGGGGACGCCACCCACGCTGAGCCAGCTTCGGGCCCGGCTGACCGCGTCCGACCGACGCATGTCCTTGTCCGAGCCGTTGCTGTCGCAGGGCACCGGTGTGGTGCTCACCGCGGCGGCCGCCCCCTGACGCGGGGACAGGCCGGGGTACTCGGGCAGCGCCGGGTCGCCCGGCACGGTGGTGGCGGCCAGGCGCGCCGCCGTGCTGTCGAGCGCGGCCGATGCCGGCATCGGCATCGCGACCACGGTCGCGGCCAGCACGGCCACCGGCACCAGGGTACGGCGCGCCAGTGACGCGCGCCGTCGAGCGGATGAGTGCAATGTGTTCTCCTCCCGTGTCGGCGAGCTGCCGCCCGCCTGCTGACGAGTGTGGAGAGCGCTCCTGACGTACCGCTGGAGGGACAGATCCTGTAGTGGACCTCGTACTACGATCCGTCCGAACACGGGGGAGTCAGAAATGGACGATCGTAGACATGAGGGCCTGGGTGACCTGTTGCGGAGCGCGCGGGTCGGCCGTGGCCTGACCCAGGCCGACCTCGCGGACCAGGCGGGGGTCAGCGTCGGTGTGGTACGCGACCTCGAACAGGGGCGCAGCGGGAGGCCGCGGGGCCGCTCACTGCGCGCCCTCGCGGACGCGTTGGGGCTGCACCACGAGGACCGCGAGCGGTTCACCCAGCTCGCCCGGCCGCCGCAGCGCGCCCGGGTCGAGGCGCCCGGCCCGGCCCGACTTTGGGCGCTGGGGCCGCTGCTCGTCACCCGTGCCGGTCGGCCCGTCAATCTCCGCGCCGGCCGGCACCGTGTCGTGCTGGCCCGCCTCGCGCTGGAACCCGGCCGGCCGGTCAACCGGGACGAGCTGATCCACCTGCTGTGGGGGGAGCGGCCACCGCCGTCGGCGGCCAACGTGGTGCAGACCCATGTGAGCCGGATCCGTCGTCTGCTGGAGCCGAGGCGCCAGCCCGACCCGACGCCCGCGGTGACCCTCGACTCGGGTGGCTACCGGCTGCACGTCGACGGCGAGCAACTCGATCTCGTGGCCTACCGGTCCCGCGTGGCCGAGGCCGCGGCGCCGACCATCCCGCCCCGACGCGCCTTCGACCTGCTCCTCGACGCCTCCACCATGTGGCGCGGTGACGACGTCGTCCAGGACGTGCCGGAACTCTCCGGGGACCCGCTGGTCACGGCACTGGCCGAGGAACGCGTGGAGATCGCCGTCCGGCTGGCGCGACTCGGGGAGGTGGTGGGCGAACAACGCCAGGTCCTCCCACTCCTGCGCCGCCTGGCCGGGCGGTACCCGTGGCACGAGTCGCTGCACGCGCGGTTGGTGGTCGCGCTCGCGGCCTGCGGCCAGCAGGCCGCCGCGATCGAGGCGTTCGAAAGCGTCCGCCGCCGGCTCGCCGACGAACTGGGCATCGATCCCGGCGCCGAGCTGGTCGAGGCCCGGCAGGCCGTGGTCAGCGGAGAGCACGTTCGCGCTGCCGGCACCTCTCCGGTGAGCGGCGGTGCGGTCACGCCGCGGCAGACCCCGGCGCCACCGGCGGACTTCTGCGGACGCGCCGACGAACTCCGGGGGATCGAGCGGGCGCTGCGCTATCCGCGTGGCGGATCACCCGCCGTCCACGTCATCTCCGGCATGGCCGGTGTCGGCAAGACCAGCCTCGCCCTGATGGCGGCCTGGGAGGTGCGCCGCGACTTCCCGGACGGTCAGCTCTACATCGACCTGCGTGGCAGCGACGACCGGCCGGTACCGGTGGCGTACGCCCTGGCCCGGCTGCTGCGGGCGCTCGGCGTCGAGGCGCGGTCCGTCCCCGGCGACGAGCGGGAGGCCGCCGCGCTCTACCGGAGCGTCCTCGCCGACCGGCGGGTGCTTGTCGTGCTCGACAACGCGCACAACGCCGCCCAGGTCCGCCTGCTGCTGCCGGGTCCGGGCGGAAGCGCGGTGCTTGTCACCAGTCGTAACCGGTGCGAGGAGTTGGACGGCGCCGGCGCGACGCCCCTGGCGGTGTTCACGCCGACGGAGGCACTGGGCCTGCTGCGGGCAGCGCTGGGGGAGACCCGCGTCCGGACCGAGCGTCGGGACGCCGAGGCGCTGGTCGAGGCGTGCGGCCGGTTGCCGATCGCGGTGCGGCTGGTGGCGGGCCGGTTGGCGGGCCGCCGAGAGAGCATGATCGCCGAGGTGGTGCGGGGACTCACCGACGAGCGGTCGCGGCTCGCCCGACTGAGCCTCGGCGACCGCACCGTGACGAGCAGCTTCGCGATCAGTTGCCGTGACCTGCCGCCGACGGCGGCCGAGGTGTTCGGCACGGCCGCGCTGATCCCGGGGGAGAGCTTCTCGGCCGACGCGGTCGCCGCGCTGCTCGGCGTCGAGCCGCGGGCCGTCCGCGCGGCGCTCGACCACCTCGTCGCGGAGAACCTGCTCCAGCCCGGCTGCGCGGACCGTCGCTACCGCTACCACGACCTGCTGCGACTCTATGCGCTGCGGGACGGTGAGACCCGGGGGGCATCCGTCGACCGCGCCGCCGCGCTGGGCCGCCTCTACACCTGGTATCTCGCGCGGACCGCCTCCGCGATGAGCCTGGTCTACGCCGACATGGTGCGGTTGCCGATCGACGTCGAGCCGACACCGTACCCGTTCCCCGACGTCGATGCCGCGACGGCGTGGCTCGGCGAGGAGGTGGGCAACCTCATCGCCGCCGTCGAAGCCGCACCGGCGGACGGGCACGGCGCACGGTCGTGGGAGCTGGCCGACCAGCTCCGCGGCTACTTCTTCGTCTCGGGCGACCTGGTCGCCTGGCTCGCGAGCGGGGCGGCCGGGCTGGCCGCCGCGCAGGCCGCGGGTGACGTGCGGGCCCAGGCCGCCATGCACCAGACCATCGGGCAGGCGCACTGGGCGGCCGGCAAGCACCACCTCGCCGCCGACGACTACCGCCGGGGCATCGCCGCCGCCCGCGCCAGCGGCTGGCACGTCGGCGAGGCATACCTGTCGCACAACCTCGGGCTCGTCCAGGCCGAGCTGGGTCGGCCCGCCGAGGCACAGGAGCTCTACCAGCGGGCACTGGATCTCGGCGGCGGTCCGGAGTTCCATCACGTGCGGGCGGTGACGTTGAACGACCTGGGCACCCTGTGCCACGAACGGGGGCAACTCACCGAGGCGGCCGACCACCTGAGGGCGGCCCAACGGTTGAACGAGAGGTCGGCGCGGCACCTGTCGGCGATGGCGAACCGGCACAACCTGGCGATGGTCCTGCGGCAGATGGAAGACTTCGAGCCGGCCCGTGCCCACTTCGAAGCCGCGCTCGACTACTACCGACGTACCGGCTCGACCCTGCGCGAGCTGTCGGTCCTCGACGAGCTGAGCCAACTCGACCGCCAGTTGCACGAATGGGTGCCCGCGGTGAACAACGCCGCCGAGGCGTTGCGGCTCGCCCGCAAACAGCGCAACCTGCGGGCCGAGGCGGCCACCCTCAACACCCTGGGGTACGCGTTGCTCGGCAGCCGCGCCGTCGAGGAGGCCCAAGCCCGGTTCATCGAGAGTCTGTCGATCAGCCGGAGCCGCGGCTTTCAATACTTCGAGTGCCAGTCGACCATCGGCGTCGCCGAAGCGGCCCTGCTGAGCGACGCCGCCGAGCAGGCATATCGGGCCGGGACGGAGGCGCTCCAGATCGCCTCGCGCAACGCCTACCGGCCACTGCACGCCGACGCTCTCATCGTGCAGGCCCGGGCGGCGATCTGCCTGGGCGAGACGGAAACGGCCGGCCGGCACGGCAGGGCGCTCCGCGAGTTGCTCGGGACGACGCCGCTACCGGACCGGGAACGCGCCTGCGAGGCGATCGAGGCGCGGTTGGCCCGGTCACCACGGCGGCGGGACCCGGCGGGGGTGCCGGGTCCCGCCGTTCCGCGTGTCGGTCAGATGCCGTAGATGAATTGGATGTCTACGGCTCCGGCGTTGTTGGTGTTGCGGAGGTAGACGGTGTTGTTGTCGGGGCGGCGGACGCCGACGGTGTCTGTGCCGTTGTTGTTCCAGTCGCCGGTGACGGGGAGGTCGCCGGATCCGCCGTGGCCGTAGATGAATTGGTGGTCGGTGGTGGTGGTGCCGTTGGTGAGGTACCAGGTGGAGTTGCTGGGGCGGAAGACGCCGACGGTGTCTGTGCCGTTGTTGTTCCAGTCGCCGGTGACGGGGAGGTCGCCGGATCCGCCGTGGCCGAAGATGAACTGGTGGTCGGTGGTGGTGGTGCCGTTGGTGAGGTACCAGGTGGAGTTGCTGGGGCGGAAGACGCCGACGGAGTCGTAGCCGTCGTTGTTCCAGTCGCCGGCGACGGGGATGTCGCCGGATCCGCCGTGGCCGAAGATGAACTGGGCGTCGGTGGTGGTGCCGTTGGTGAGGTACCAGGTGGAGTTGCTGGGGCGGAAGACGCCGACGGTGTCCTTGCCGTCGTTGTTCCAGTCGCCGGCGACGGGGATGTCGCCGGAGGGTCCGTGGCCGAATTTGAAGACGCGGGTGGCGGGCCCGCTGTTGGTGTCGCGGAGATAGAAGGTGGAGTTGGAGGGGCGGTAGACGCCGACGGTGTCGGTGCCGTCGCCGTTCCAGTCACCCGACACCGGAATGTCCTCGAGACGAGGGGCGGGGACATTCCAGAGGCTGTCGACGATGATCTGCGCGTCCGATGCCTGCGCCTGGTAACGGTCTGGATAGGCCGACACCTGCACCGCCTGGCAGACCTCGCCGATCGGGGCGCTGGCCCAGCTCCCGCTGGGATACTTCCGCACCATCGCGTCGAGGAAGGCGTTCGTGGCGTAGTCCGGGTTCAGCCGCTGCGCCCGGGTGCCCCACCACTCCTGCTGCTGGAACAGACCGAGGCTGGTGTGGTCCACCTCCTCGCTGATGTTCTGCAGATGGGTCTCGACGATCACGGTGGTGATCGCGATGACCGCCGCGCGGGAGGAGAGCCCCCGGTCCCGCACCGCCTCGACCACCTCCCGGGCGCAGGAGACGCGATACGCCGACATGTAGCCGCGCATGTCGGCGTTCAACCGCGAGTTGAGCTGGGTCGCGAGCGTGCCGTCGGCCCCGGTGGGACCGTCGGGGTCGCACGCCGCGGTCTGGTAGAGCGCGGTCAGCGGGGCGAGCGCCGGCGGCAGGTCCGGCGCCGGGGCCGCCTCCGCGGCGAGGGCGGGGGATGCGCCGATCAGCGTGGCCAGCGCGAACGCGGCGCAGATGGGCGATACTTTCGAGAGAACGTTGTCCACAGGTGGTAATCCGTTCGCCGAGGAATCCAACTACCGGCCGGGTCCGGGTCGACCCGGCCTGCGGTCAGACTCAGGCACGCCCCTGACGGACGGCTGGCACCTGACTTCCCGGACCGATCCCGTATCCGGGTACGACGGAAGGAACCCCGTTGTCGTCGTCCGACCTGCTGCTGTCTCGCCGTGACCTGGCGTTCCTGCTGTACGACTGGCTGGACGTGACCCGGCTGACCGAACGGCCCCGCTACGCCGAGCACTCCCGGGAGACGTTCGACGCGGTGCTCGACCTCGCCGCACGGGTCGCCACCGAACGCTTCGCGCCGCACAACCGCGCCGCCGACACGGCCGAACCCACCGTCGACGGTGGACACGTGCGCACCATCCCGCAGGTCAAGGCCGCGCTAGAGGCGTTCGCCGGCACCGGCCTGTTCGCCGCCACGCTCGACGAGTCGGTCGGCGGGATGCAACTCCCGCACGCGGTGGCCGCCGCCACGTTCGCCTGGTTCCAGGCCGCCAACGTGGGCACCTCGGCGTACCCCTTCCTCACCCTCGGCAACGCCAACCTGCTGCTCGCCCACGGCAGCGCTGAGCAGGTCGACACCTGGGTCCGCCCGATGGTGGCGGGCCGGTTCTTCGGCACCATGTGCCTGTCCGAGCCGCAGGCCGGCAGCTCCCTGGCCGACCTCACCACCCGCGCCGAGCCGCAGGACGACGGCACCTACCGGCTCACCGGCACCAAGATGTGGATCTCCGCGGGGGACCACGAGCTGGCCGAGAACATCGTCCACCTGGTGCTGGCCCGCATCCCCGGCGGGCCGCCCGGCGTGAAGGGCCTGTCCCTGTTCGTCGTACCCAAGGTGCTCCTCGACGACGACGGCGCGCTCGGCCCGCGCAACGACGTGGTGCTGGTCGGGCTCAACCACAAGCTCGGCTACCGGGGCACCACGAACACGCTGCTGACCTTCGGCGAGGGCGTGCACCGGCCATACGGGCGGGCCGGCGCGGTCGGCTACCTGGTCGGCACGCCGCACCACGGGCTGGCGCTGATGTTCCACATGATGAACGAGGCGCGCATCGGCATCGGGGCCGGCGCCACCGCGCTCGGCTACACCGGCTACCTGAAGTCCGTCGCGTACGCCCGGCAGAGGCCGCAGGGCCGCCCGGTGGCCGACAAGGACCCCACCACGCCGCAGGTGCCGATCATCGCGCACCCCGACGTACGCCGGATGCTGCTGGCCCAGAAGAGCTACGTGGAGGGCGCGCTCGCGCTCGTCCTCTACTGCGGACGGCTGCTCGACGAGGAGAAGACCGCGCCCGCCGAGGCCGACCGGGAGCGGGCGCACCTGCTGCTGGAGCTGCTCACCCCGATCGCCAAGAGCTGGCCGTCTCAGTGGTGCCTGGCCGCCAACGACCTGGCCATCCAGGTGCACGGCGGCTACGGCTACACCCGCGACTACGACGTGGAGCAGCACTGGCGGGACAACCGGCTCAACGCCATCCACGAGGGCACCCACGGCATCCAGGCCCTCGACCTGCTCGGCCGCAAGGTCACCATGCGCGACGGCGCGGCGCTGGAACTGCTGCTGGAGACCATGCGGGCCACCGCCGACCGGGCCTGGAAGGCGGACGGGTTCGCCGCCGACCTGGCCGGGCGGCTCGCCACGGCGGTGGACCGGATCGCGGTGGTGACGCGGCGGTTGTGGGCACCCGGTGACCCGGAGCTGGCGCTGGCGAACGCCTCGGTCTATCTGGCGGCGGTCGGGCACGTGGTGATCGCGTGGATGTGGCTGGAGCAGGTGCTGGCGGTGGAGGCGTCGGGGTCACCGGCGGACGAGTTCTGCGCCGGGAAGCGGGCGGCGGCGCGCTACTTCTACCGATGGGAGCTGCCCACGGTGACGGCCCAGTTCGACCTGCTGGAGAGCCTGGACCGCACCACGCTGGACATGCGGGAGACATGGTTCTGAGCGGCGGCAAACCATTCTCTGAGGGAAGGCTTGCGGCGCGTTCTTAGAATCGCAGAAAGCCGGATGAGGGGTACTGCGGATGTGCCATGGAGCTGGCAGGATTGATCATCGGGGTCGCCGGTGTAATGGTCACACTGGCCGGCATGTTGCGTGGTCGCGGTAAGTTGATCGTCGCTGGCTCTGGCGTGTTGCTCATCCTGGTCGCGACGGCGCTCGTATTCTTGCCTCCGATGAACAGCGGCGGGAGCGCCGGGCGTCAACCGATGTCGCCGAACACGGCTGGTTCGCGAACCTCAGGTACAAGTCGATCAACCGATGATGATCTGCTGCTCGAAGAGAACTTCCACACCGCTGATCGCGGCTGGCAGGTCGGGCATGACAACGAACGTGGCACCGCGCGCTACGAATTGGGACAACTGCGAATTCAGCCCAACCCGGGCTTCGCCAAATGGATCACCGCACCGATTCACCCGGTTCCGGCCGGCGTGCGAATCTCGGCCAAGGCGCACCTGGAGGCCGGCCAGGGCGGATGGGGTATCTGGTGCCGGGGCATCGCGGACAACAGCCGACAGTATGAGTTCAGCGTGACTCACGCGGGAGATGCGTACATCAAGAACGGTTACGAGCTGGCTCTGGCTCAGACCAACATTCCTGGCTTCGATGTCACTCGCGAGAACACCATGACCGTCGACTGCCGAGATGCCGCAGGCGGGGTACAACTGACCATGTCCATCAACGGTGATGTGGTCCTGTCGGCGCAGAGCAGTGACGGCGCCGGTGACCCACTCGGGCCTGGCCCGGTAGGGCTGCACGCATTCGCCTTCGGCGATGCCGCCGGTGCGCCGGCTGATGTCCGGTTCAGTTACTTCGAAGCGGTCCGGTTGCGATGAACGGGCGGGGTCGTCAGCCACGTAGGAATGGATAGGCGCATGTCGAAGCCCTCCGGTACGCCAGGTGGTCGCCGGAACATTCGTACCTCGGCCGCCGACGGCAGGGAGCTGCCCCTGCTGGTGTTCGAGCCGGTTGGCACGAGACCGCGTGCCGGCGTCGTCCTGTTCCATGGCGGCGCCCTGCGCGAAGGCTCGGCGGCCGGGCTCGCCCCGCACTGCCGGCGACTGGCCGCGCACGGGATCTTCGCCGTCTCAGCCGGGTATCGGCTGCTCGGTCGTGGCGCGGTCAGCATCGACGACTGCATCGCCGACGTGCGGCGCGCGGTCGAACGGTTCGGCCGGCTGGCCGCGTCGCGCGGGCTCGAAGCGCGTCACTTGGCCTCGGGCGGCAGTTCGGCCGGGGCTCATCTCGCGCTGGTCGCGGCGATGACCGCGCCCACGCCCGGCGTCGCGGGCGTGGTGACCCTCAATCCCGCGGGACTGGACCTTGGCGCCCTCGCGCCGGCCATGCGGCGCCGCCTGGAACAGCAGATCGGCATCGCGGCGGGCCGGCTGGTCGAGTATTCGCTCATCGAATTCGTGCGGCCGGGGCATCCGCCGATGCAGATCCACCACGGCATCCGCGACGAGGTCGAGCCGATCGAGGCGGTGCGGCGGTTCCGGGACGCGATGACGCGCTCCGGCAACGAGTGCACGCTCGTCGAGTACGCGCACGCCGAACACGGTTTCCACTACCCGGGCCACGGCAGGGACTTCGACGACGTTGTCGACGCCACGGCGCGGTTCCTCCTCGACCGGCTCGGCAGTACGGTCTGAGGCGGCGGAGCGAAGCCCTCGGCCGTGCGGTGTACCGTCCGAAAGGCGGCATGCCGGCGCGGCTGTCCATGCCGGGTCCCAGTCCCTGTCCGGGGAGGCGACGAAGCATGGTCAGGAAGACCGACACGATCGGAGCCCGGATCCGATACTGGCGGATGCGTCGTGGCGGGATGAGTCAGGCCGTCCTCGCCGGACTGGCCGGGGTCAGTCAGTCCTACATCTCGCAGGTCGAGTCCGGCCGCAAGACGATCGACAGGCGGTCCACCCTGGTCGCGGTCGCCGCCGCGTTGCAGGTGACCGTCGCGGATCTGCTCGGTCAGGGCACCGAGACCGGTGACCCGGCCCGCGAGCACGCGGCTGAGCGCGTGCCGGCGATCTGGTCCGCGCTGATCGAGATCGAGGATGGCGCGCGGCGGGTGCCCACGCGCACGCCGCAGGAGTTGGACGCCGGTGTCGCGCGAAGTGAGCAACTCCGTCACCGCTCGAACTTTCCGGCGATGGCCCAGATGCTGCCGGGGCTTCTGCTCGACGCCGCCGCATCGGGCGGGACGGTGCTCGTGCGGGTGGCTTATCAGGCGTCGGCCTGTCTGCGGCACCTCGGGTACCGGCATCTCGCCTTGAACGCCGCGAGGGTGGCGGTGTCCGCGGCCGAGGACGTCGAGGACCCGGCGTGGTTGGGGGCAGCCCGATTCGCGTACGCGCAGAGCCTGCCCATCGAGTCGGCGTCCCTGGCGGCGCGGGCGGCTGATCGCTCGCTGGCGGCACTCCAGTCCGCCGCGTCGGACGAGCGGGTCCGCCAGATGCTGGGCCAGTTGCATCTCTCGGCGGCGCTTGCGTCGACGGTGAGCGGACGCCCGGATGCCGCTCGCGATCACCTGACCGAGGCGGGCCAGGAGGCCGCGACGCTCGGGGATCCCCAGGACGGCGTGGGATTCAACGGCTGCGGGTTCGGACCGACGAACGTGGTGCTGTGGGAGATGTCCATCGCCGGTGAGTCGGGCGAGCCCGGCCGGGTGATCGAGCTGGCCCGAACGGTACGGCCTCAGGTTCTCGCGGCTTCGATCCGGCAGATGTCGTACTGGCTCGACCTCGGGCGAGCGCTGGCCGATTCCGGTCGCCGGGACGGTGACGCGCTTGGGGCGTTCGTGCGCGCGGAGCAGGCCGCGCCGGTGCCCTTCTCGCTCAACCCGCTGGCTCAGGACGCCGTCGTCGCGATGGCGCAACGTGCCAAGCGCCGGGCCGTGCCCCACGAGCTTCGCCTACTGGCGGGGCGGCTCGGCATCACGCTGGCCCCATAACCATAGGTAATTGGTTCATTACCGCTTGGTTCTAGTGTCCGTTTCGGGCGGGGCGACTGCCTCGCTGTGGCGGGTGCGGCGTCGACACCTCTATCGGTGAGGCTATGCCATGCCCCGGCGGACGGAGGTCGAAGATGCGTGGTCGGGGCGGCCGGAGGAGAGTCTCCAGGGGTGAGGAGATCCAAGCGGCCGAGTGGGAGGCGGCCAAACGGCGGATTCTCGCGTTGGCCGAATCGGATCAGTTGCAGACGATCCCATCGACGCCGACTCAGCCAGCCGCTCGCGCCACGGTCGCCGCGTCGCGCCGACGTCTTCTGCCGTACGAGGGAATTCTGCTCGCCGTGGCGATGACGCTTGCGCGACGGCACCGGCCCAGGTGGTCATGGCTGAGGTGGAGATGGGTGTGCCGCTGTGGCGGAGAGCTGCCGTGTCGGAGTCGCCACCGGATACCGATCAATCGCGGCCACTGGCCTGCCCAGGGTGACCAGTGAGCGACGAGAGCCTGATCCGGATCATGCCCGTGGCGCACGTATCCGGGGTGGACGGGACGTGTGTGGGCCGCCACCGAGTGTGGCACGGGCGGCTCACTGCGTACCCCTGTCGGCAGGTGGCGCGGGCGGGCGTGGCCCGCGTTATCGGGGTGCGGGAGTGAGCGCGCACGGGCCGGTGTTGCCGGTCTGGACGTGCGGTGGGTGCGACGGGCCGTGGCCGTGCGCGACGCGGCGGCGGGAGTTGCGGGAGGAGTTCGAGGGTGCGCCCGTGTCGCTGGCGTTGTACATGGGGGCGCAGCCCGTACGGGCGACGGCGGACCTCGGTTGGGCGCCGCCGGGGGCGTTGCCCCGGCGGTTCCTGGGGTGGTTGCGGTGAGCATCTTGCGGGCGGGAGGGCATAGGGTCGGCTCGGCGTCTTGGTGAGGGGACCGACGATGGACCGGGGCACCCGCGACGATCTGCTGCGCTGCCTGGCCGAGGCGGTCGGATCCGTCGCCGTGGGGCATCCGACGCGGGTGGCCGTCGACGGACCGCCCGCCGCCGGCAAGACCACGCTCGCCGACGAGTTGGCTGCGGTCCTGCGCGAGCAGGGCCGCGACGTCATCCGCGCGACTGTCGACGACTTCCTGGTCCCGCGGGCGCGGCGCTATCCGCGCGGTGAGTTCTCGGCCGAGGGCTGCTACCGCGACGCCCACGACCACGGCGCGTTGAACCGGGTCCTGCTCGATCCACTCGGGCCCGGGGGAGACCGACGCTTCCAACACGCGGTCTACGACCACGCTGGGGACACCGTGCTGTCCCCGCCGATCCGGACCGCGCCGGCCGACGCGGTGCTGCTCTTCGACGGTGTCTTCCTCATGCGCCCGGAACTGATCGACCGGTGGGACCTGCGTGTCCTCGTGTCGACCGCGCTCGACACCATCGTGGAGCGTGCCGTGATCCGGGAGCGCCAGGTGTCCGCCCGGGCCGAGGTCGAGCGGCGCTGGCGCGAGCGGTACATCCCCGCCCAGCAGCTCTACGTCGCCACGGCCCGCCCGACCGCGCACGCCGACATCATCGTGCACAACGACGAACCGCTGCGACCGGCCTGGGAGATCCGCTGACCGCGATCAGGTCAGCTCGATCTCCACGAGCGGGCTTCCGGCGAGCCAGCTCTCCAGGCTGCCGGCCCAGTCCAGCGTCGGGACGATCTCCCCGAACACGCGGGCCCGTTCGTCCGGGTCGGTCACCGCGCGCCCGCGTACCGGAAGGTCCAGGCCGGTCAGGTGCAGCGTGAACGCGGGATGCGCGAGCAGGTTGGCGTACCAGTCACGCGCGCCCGGGCTGCCGGTCAGCCAGTAGCGGCCGGCGGCCCGGTAGCGCCAGATCTCCATTCGCTTCGGCTGGCCGCTGCGCCGCCCGATGGTGGTGATGTCCACCGTCTGCTGCCGATCCAGTGCCCGCCGCGCCTCGTCCGTCACCGACATGCGCCGATGATCCGACCTCGACCGGGCTTCACGTCAAGGCGCGGGTTCCAGCACGACCACCGGGATCTCGCGGCTGGTCTTCCGCTCGTAGTCGGCGAAGCCCGGGTACGCGGCCTTCTGCGCGCTCCAGATCCGTTCCCGCTCGTCCCCGTCGGCGACCCGGGCGACCAGCTCGACCGTGTCCGTGCCGATCTCCGCCCGGACCCGCGGCTGGGCGCGCACGTTGTGATACCAGTCGGGATTGGTGGGCGCGCCGGCCTTAGACGCGAACACGGCCCAGCCGCCGTCGAGCTTCTGATACATCATCGGGTGTACGCGAGGCTGGCCGCTCTTCGCGCCGACGGTGTGCAACAGCAGCAGCGGCGCGCCGGCGAACTGGCCGCCCACCTGGCCGCCGTTGGCACGGAACTCCTCGATGATCTTGTCGTTCCAGTCGCTCACGACTACTCCTTGCCCCATGAACCGGCCCCGTGAACCCTATCCTGACGTTGTCGACCGAGGCACGGCGGGAAACGGGTGATGATGGGGCAACCAACACTCTTCCTGACCGTCGGGCTCCCCTGCACCGGAAAGACCACATCCGCTCGACGCATCGAGATCGAGCGGAAGGCACTTCGCCTCACGAAGGACGAATGGGTGAAGGCTCTCTACGGGCACGACAACCCGCCGTCGGCTTCGGATGTGATCGAAGGACGGCTCATCCAGATCGGGCTGCGCGCCCTCGAACTCGGCACCAACGTGGTGATCGACTTCGGCCTCTGGAGTCGGGCCGAGCGTTCCGCCCTGCGGCAGGCCGCGGCGGACCTCGGCGCGACGGTGGAGATGCGCTACTTCGCGCTCACCGCGGCCGAACAGCGCAGACGACTCGACAGGCGCCAAGCCGAAGCGCCGCACACGACGTGGCCCATGTCCGACGAGGAACTCGCCGCGTGGGCCGCCGCCATCGAGATCCCCACGCCCGGCGAACTCGACGGCAGCGAACCGATCGGTGACCCGCCGGCCGGGTTCGCGACGTGGCACGAGTGGCGCACTCACCGCTGGCCGCCGTCGGTCTCCTGACTGCCCGTCACTCGTACCCCATGGCGGTGATGATCGTGCCGAGCGCTGCCGTGACGTATTCGCGGGTCTCGTCGTCGAACTGGTTGTCGCGGTGCGCAAGCTTGTGCGACTGGAACGTGGCGACGGTGACGGCGTCGTCCACTCCGAGCTGTGCGAACAGGGCGCGGCGCTGACCCGGCCAGTCCGCGGCGAGATCCTCCGCCTTCACCTCGACGTACCGCCTGCCGGTGAGGTCGACCGTGTTCCTCCAGGTGAGCCACCGGTGGTAGACCGCCGTGAGGTAGGCGAGCGCGCCGTCGACCGTGGGTGGCGCCCACGGCTGGGCCAGGTGGGACGCGAGCACGGCGAGCGGGTGCCGTTTGATGTGCACGATCGTCGCCTCGGGCACCAGCTCCCAGAGGAAATCCATGCACAGCAGGTTGAACGGTGTCTTCTCGCACCAGGTCGGCTTGCCCGCGTCGACGGCTGCCCCGCCGAACATGGTGTCGACCAGGTCACGCAGGATGCCGAGCAGTTCGTCCCGGTCGCGGAAATGCCGGGGGAGTATCCGCCGCCGGCTGGGCGGCGCGAACGGTCCGGCGGGCCGGTCGGCGTCGCCGAAGCCTTCCGCGGGCGTGGGTTCGTCGTACGCGCACGCGACCAACCGTGGCCAGAGCCGGTGCACCGCGTCCCGGTAGCGCCGCTCGCCGACCAGTTCGGGGACGGTACCGCCACGGTCGTCGCGCCGGCCGGGGATTCGTACGGTGAGCAGGTCGCTGAGCCGGTGCAGGGCGTCCTCACCGACGATCGGGTCGTACCGGTGGGTGAGCGCGTCGGCCAGGTCCCGTAGGCCACCCGGGTCGACGATGAACCGGGTCTCCATCGGAATCCGGTGGATCAGCGGGTGTTCGCCGATGATGTCGGCGATCCGTGACGTCCCCGAACGGCCCGTGCCGGCGACGAAGACCGGTGCGGGGGTAGGCATGGCAAGCAGTCAAAGCCTCAACCTGGTGACCGTGCAAGTCACTTTGCCGGAGCCGCGCCGGGGCCGGGTCGCGTGACCCGGCCCCGGCTGTGTCCGGTCAGTTGCGGAGGCTCCACTGCTGGTTCGCGCCGCCGTTGCACGACCAGAGGATGATCTTCGTGCCGTTTGCGGTCGCGGCGCCGTTGGCGTCGAGGCAGAGCCCGGACGCGACGTTGGTGAGCGTGCCGTTGGCGTTGACGTTCCACTGCTGGTTGGTGCCGCCGTGGCAGTCCCAGACGATGACCGTGGTGCCGTTCGTCGTGCCCGCGCCGTTCGCGTCCAGGCACTTGTTGCCGTACCCGGTCAGTTGCCTGTTGGCGCCGTAGGTCCACTGCTGGTTCGCGCCGCCGCCGCAGTCCCACAGCTGCACCTGGGTGCCGTTCGTGGTGGAGGAGTTGGGCACGTCGACGCAGCGACCGGACTGGCCACCCACGAGCCGGCCACCCTGCTGGCCGCCGCCGGTGCCCTGCTGCCGGACGATCGAACCCGACTCGGCGGACCGGCCGCCCTGCGCGTCGACCACGTACAGCCGGTACTCGCCCTGCGTCGTCGGCACGGCGATGGAGGTGGCGGTGCCCCCGGCCCGGGTCATCGTCGGACCGGCGGTGAAGGTGGTCGTGCCGGCGGGCGCCAACCAGACCGTCCTGGTCGCGTCGCCGGCGCTCCGGATCGGGATGGAGGACGTCCCGCTGGTGACAAAGGTGCTCGCCGGCAGAACATGGTTCGGCAGGGAGAGGTCGGCCGCCGGGACGATGTCCCGGTACGCGTCCTCCAGGCCGGAGTTGACCGCGATGGCGTACGCCGGGGCCGGCCAGACGTAGTCGGAGGAGACGAGGATGTCGTTGACCGTGCTGTTGGGCAGGTTCTTGTTCGAGACCTTGTTGATCGGGCCGTAGGTCTGCGTGATGCTCAGGTCGTGCTTGCGCCCGAAGTCGTCGGAGTTGATGAGCCAGGTGATGTTCTTGTCCACGCTCAGGACGTTGTCACGGAACGTGATGTACGCCGAACCCTCGTCCGGGTGCAGGCCGTACTTGTGACCGGACGGCACGCCCTGGAGATAGTTGTTGGTGATCGTGGTCCCCGGCTGGCTGCCCAGGGTGTAGATGGGTGCGGTGTCGCTGAGTCGCTGGACGGTGTCGATGATGTGGTTGTAGCTGATGGTGTTGTTCCGTGCCGTGGTTGTGGGCCGGTTCGGTGCGATCGAGCCCGATGACCCGTCGAAGTTCCACCAGCCCCAACCGAGCGTGATGCCCGACCACGGTGACTTCTCGATCCGGTTGTGCTGCACCGTCAGCGTGTCGACGAAGTACGCCGAGATGGGGCTGTGCCCGTTGAACAGCACCGCGCTGTCGTAGAGGTAGTTGTTGCGGATCTCGATGTTCTTCGGCAGCCCCTCGACCTGCGGGGACCACTTCTCCCGGTTGGTCGACGTCCCGTCGCCGATGTAGACGTGCTGGGGATGGCCGACGGTGATCGCCGAGCCGGCGATGTCGTTGGTGACGTTCCCGACCAACTGGCTGTTCTGCACGTCGTTGACCATGTTGACGCCGTCGACGCCGGTGTGCTGGATCCGGTTGCGCTCCAGGCGGACACCGTCGGCGTTCTCCACCTGGATCATGCCGGGAGTGACGTCCACGTTGCGGTAGTAGTAGTCGTGGAAGTTCTTCTTCGCGTACGCCAACGCCCCGAGGTTGCCCTGCTGCGCCTGCTTGTACGACGAGCCGGCGACGGTGAACAGGTTCCAGTCGGAGTGCTGCACGGTGAGCCCGGAGAACGTGATGTTGCGCGCGTGGCTGCTCGTCGAGGTGCCGGCGACCCGCAGCAGCGTGGTCACGTTGTTCGGCGCGAAGACCGACGCGGTCGCCATGTTCTCGGCACTGCTCTTGTAGTAGTAGACCGTCCGGGCGCTCTTGTCGAAGTAGAACTCACCAGGCGTGTCCAGGAACTCGTAGGCGTTCATCACCTTGTGGGAGCCGCCCGTCTGGGCGTTGCCGTTGAACGCGCCCTGGGCGATGGCGGCGCCCGGCTGCTGGAACAGCGCCACCCGGTTCGCGCCGTCGGAACTCGTGGTCACCTGCCGGACCCCCACGATGGCGGTGGTCCAGGTCGTCGCCGTCTCGATCTCGATGTCGTCGGCGTTGCGGGCGATCGCGGGGAAGTCGTTCAGGCTGTACTTGGCGCCGTCGCACTGCGACCCCGACTCCCAGGCCCACGCGGCCTGCCCGGCCGTGACCGTGTACGTCCCGTAGCAGCCGGCCGAGCCGATCGTCTTGGACGCCATGTACGCCCGCTTGTCGTTGACGTAGAGCGCCCGCAACTTGTTGGCGCGGTCGAGCGGCGCCTTCCAGATGTTGCCGCTGTGCTGGGTCCACCCGGTCACCTGCACACCACCTTCGAGCACCGGCGTCTCGTTCGGGTAGGCGGAATAGACGACCCGGTGACCGTTGGTGCCGGAGTCGGCCGCGCCGAACTCGATCGTGCTGCTCACCGGATAACTACCGCCGCGCAGATATACCTGGATGTCGCCGGTCATGCTCGAATTCACCGTACGCACGGCGTCCCGCGCACGTTGCAGGGTCTTGAACGGCGACTGGAGCGTGCCCGGGTCGGCGTCGTTCCCGTCCGGGGCGACGTAGTAGGTCTGCTGGACGGCGGCCGAAGCCGGCAACTGATTCACGAGCACCGCCGGAAGCGTGGAGGCGACCACAAGCGCAACCGCGAGCAGCAACCGTCGAACGGTGGAGACGTCTGATCTCACGTGCCATTCCTTTCGCTTACCGCCGAAGGAGATGGTCGCTGGACAGTCATCCTGGGGGCTACCTGGCGATTCCGACCATGGCGGGTTCCTTGGCAAGGGGCAGCGACATGCAGAGGCAAGGTCATACGTGCCCTACGAGCAGCGAAGCTCACCCGACCGGCCGCACTCACCGTGCCACCGGGAACGTCCGCCGCCCGTTCGCAATCTCTCGCCCATGGTCACAGAATTCCGTTTTGGAGCGTAGGCGTCGGAGACGCCGGACGCAACAATCATCAGACGTCTATGCACAACTGATCGTCGGTCAGGGCGTGGCGGAGGGCCTGGCCTTCTGCGGGTGGAGGGTCTCGTGGCGGGCCAGCATGGCGACGAACTCGCCGATCTTCCGCTCCCGGGTCTCCGCCCGCTTCACAGCGTTGAGCCGGTGGGCGAGAGCGAACCGGTTGGTCCTGGTGAGCACGTCGAACATGGCCTGGGCAGCGGGATCGGCGGCGATCGCGGCGAGCAGATCGGCCGGCACCTCGGCCTCCGACGACGGGGCGTAGGCGGCGGCCCAACGCCCGTCCGCCTTCGCGGCCTCCACCACGGCGCGGCCCGCCGGCTGCATCCGCCCGGCCGCCTCCAGCCGCGCCACGTGCGCGACGTTGCGTTGCGACCACCCGCTGCGGGGCCGGCGCGGGGTGAACCGGATCCAGGAGCTTTCCTGATCCCGCCGGCGGGCCTGCCCGTCGATCCAGCCGAAGCACAACGCCTCGTCGACCGCCTGCTGCCAGGTCAGCGTCGTCACGGTGCCGCCCTTTCTGGTCAGGGCCAGCCACACGCCGGGCGAGGTGGCGTGGTGGGCCGACAACCAGGCGCGCAGCTCCTCGGCGTCCGCGACGACCAACTCGTCCAGCTCGGGGCTCGGCATGACGGAAGGCTAACCGGAGGGTACGACGCACGAGACCGTCCGTCCGTCGACGAGATGTCGGGCCCTCGTGCGACGCTTCGGGCATGGCGACGTTCGTGTTGATCCGCGGCGGTCACTCGGTGGCGCTCAGCCGCCCGAAGCAACTCGCTGATCGGCTGTCCGGCTACCTGCGGCCCTGAGGCCGCTGTCTCACCGGCCGCGCTTTCTCAGCTCCCGCAGCCGGAGCACCTGCGCGCTCGCCACACAGGCCATGCCGAGGGCGGTCGCCCAGGAGCCGACCCGGGAGGGGTCGAGCATGGCCATCACAAGACTGACGAGACCGACGACGACGGCACCCGCCAGCAGGATCAGCGTGCCCTTCCGTCCCATCCCGTCCGCCCCCCATCCCGTCCGCCGCCGATCAGGAAACCAGTGGCAGTCGACGCTCGTCGTCAAGCGACGGCCAGCGCATGGTCAAAGGCTGCTCGAAGGCCACCACCCGAGCCTAGCCCACCCCCCCCTCGTCGACATGATCAAGGAGTTCGCGTCGAAGACGATCTCCACAATGTCCCAACTCCTTGATCGCCTGACCTACCGCGAAGGACCGTGACCGGGGCTCTAGGGTCGGGGCATGAGGACCGAGCAGGTGCGCCGGGCGTACGCCGCCGTCGCGAACCAGTACATCGCGTTGTTCGGCACGAGTGAGCAGGTCCACGCCGACGACCGGGCCTTCATCCGACGTCACCTCGGCGGCCGGACCGGCACGGTGCTCGACCTGGGCTGCGGACCCGGCCACCTCACCGACTTCCTCCGCGCGCAGGGCGTCGACGCGATCGGCTTCGACCTCGTCGGCGAGTTCATCGCCCACGCGCGGGCCAGCCACCCGGACGGTTGCTACGTGCTCGGCTCGATGGCGCGCCTCGCCGTCGCCGACCACGCCGCCGCCGGCATCCTGGCCTGGGGGTCGGTGATCCACCTGCCGCCCGACGACCTCGACGCGGTGCTCGCCGAGTTCCGTCGGGTCGTGGCGCCCGGCGGCACGGTGGTGCTGGGCATCTTCGTCGGCGACGAGGTCGCCGCGTTCGACCACAAGGTCGTCACCGCCTACCGCTGGCCGGTCGACGAGTTCTCCGAACGGCTGGCCCGAGCCGGCTTCAGCGAGGTGGAACGGGTGCACCGGCCCGGCGACGGCGTCCGCCGGCCGCACGCCGCCGTCGCGGCGACGCGGACCGCCGGCTGACGCCTGTGCGTCGCACTCCTGGCCGGACGCCCCGGGCGGGGGCACAATGGCCGGGTCCGACGTGGTACGAGCGAACGGGGCGAGCCGGTGGGCGAGTTCGAAGTGGTGGTCGGCGCCGGCTCGTACCGGTCGGGTGCCGCCGAAACGGTCCGGTTCCCCCACCGGTGGACGGCGGAGGGCGTGACGGTCACCGCCGACTTCACCGGGGCCCACCTCCTGCACGTCGCGGCGGCGGGCTGCGTGCTCAACGACGTGTACCGCGAGGCGGGCGAGATGGGCATCCGCGTCGACGGGGTGCGCGTCACGGCCGCGGGGGGCTTCGACACGACGACCTGGGCGTCCACCGGCATCACCTACCACGTCGAGCTTCATTCACCCGCGCCCGCCGACGACCTGGACCGGCTGCTGGACCGCGTCGACGAGGTGGCGGAGATCCCGCGCGCCATCCGCGCCGGAGCCCCGGTGGAGCGCCGCTGAACCCTCCGGATCGGCAGCTCGACCCGGGTCTGACCGATGCTCTGCGACCGCATGAGCGCCGCGCCGGGCAGCAGGAGCGGGGTGGCGAGCAGACACACACCGGAGACGACGATCGCGGCCAGCGGGCCGATGACCGTGGCCAGCACACCCCACACCAGCGTCGACGCGGCCTGCGTCAGCCGGCTGCCGACACTCCACGCGCTCAGCACCCGGGCGACCCGGTCCGGGGGAGTGCGCCGCAGGCGTTCGGCGGCGTGGATCGGGTTGAACACCCCCATGCACGTGATCAGCAGGGCCTCCACGACGATCACCGTGAGCAGCCCGGCGAGGCCCGGCCCGACCAACGCGAGACCGAGCGGGAAGATCGAGCGCAGCCAGCCGGACCCGGTCAGCACCCGGTGCGGCCCGTACCGCCGCACCAGACGGGGGCAGAGCCGGGCGCCCACGAAGCCGCCGAGCGCCGGCACCCCGAAGGCGAGACCGTACTGCCAGGCCGGGAAGCCGTACTCGCCGAGCAGCAGCACAGCCAGCAGTGGCACGGTGGCCGTGATCAGGCCGCCGACCAGCGCCGCGTTGAGGAAGAGCCGCCGCAGCACCGGGTCGTACCGGATGAACCGCCAGCCGGCGGCCAGCGCGGCGGCGCGCGACCCGCCGGCCCACGGCGCCGCGACGTCGTCGCCGCGGATGCGGCGGACCGCCAGCGCGGACAGCAGGTAGCTCACCGCGTCGGCGGTGACGGTGACGACCGGACCGAGCAGCCCGACAAGGGCGCCGCCGAGCGGCGGACCGGCCGCGATCGCCACCCAGCTCGTGCCCTCGAACCGTCCGTTCGCCACCACCAGGTGGTCGCCGCGGACCAGATGCTTCAGGTACGCGCCGGACGCCGCCGTGAAGGCGATGCCCGCCGTCCCGGTCACCACCGCGACGACGAGCAACTGCCCGTAGGAGAGAAGACCCAGGCCGTACGCGACCGGCACGCTCACCATGGCGGCGAACCGGACCACGTCCATGGCGATCATCACGGGGCGCTTGCGTCGGTGCTCGACCCACGGGCCGAGCGGGAGCGCGACGAGCGCCGCGACGGCCAGCCCGGCCGCCTCCAGCAGCGACACCGCGAACGCCGACGAGTGCAGCACCTGCACCGCGAGCAGCGGAAACGCCCCGAAGGCGAGCCACGTGCCATACGTGCTGACCGCGTACGCCGACCACAGCCGGCCGAAGTCGGGGCCCAGATTCTCGCGCATCCGCGCATCAGACCGGCCGGGGCGGCGCGGGAGCAAACAACCGGCGACCGGCGAGCCACAACCATCGGTTGTGCGGCCCTAGGGTGGGCCGGTGGACACCGAGGCACTGCGATCGTTCGTCCGGGCGGCCGAGCTGGGGCAGCTGCGACACGCCGCCGACGAACTGGGCGTCACCCAGCAGGCCGTCTCGAAACGGGTCGCCGCCCTGGAGCGGGAACTGGCGGTCCGCCTGTTCACCCGTACCGCCCGAGGGGTCGAGCTGACGCTCGACGGCCAGGCGTTCCTCGCGCACGCCCGGGACGTCGTCGCGACCGCGGACCGGGCCGTCGCCGCGGTCCGGTCCGGCTCGCGGGCGCTGCGGATCGACGTGCTCGGCCTGCGCAGCGCGCAGGCCGTCATCCTGCACGACTACTGGCGGTCGCGACCCGGCGTCGACCTCGACGTGGTGACGTTCCGGGTCGACGACCCGCACCTGGTCGCCGCCGCCGTCCGGGCCGGCGACCTCGACGCCGCCTTCCGGACCGTCACCGACCCGGCGACGCTGCCGCCCGGCGTACGGATGGTCCACGCCTTCGACAACCCGCTGGAACTCCTCGTCGGCCCCCGGCACCCGCTCGCCGCCGCTCGCACCCTCAGCCCGCCCGACCTGCGCAAGCTCCGGATCTGGGTGCCGGGCATCGTCCCGCGCAGCGAATGGTCCGAGTTCTACGACGAAGTGGCCACCGCCTTCGACCTGCGCATCGACGCGACCGGCCCGAACTTCGGCGTCGAGGTGCTCCTCGACGCGCTGGCCGACACCGCCGACCTGGCCACCTTCGTCGGCGCGCGGGACCGCCACCTCTGGCCGGCCGGCCACGACCTGCGCCGCATCCCGATCATCAACCCGACGCTCGCGTACCCGATCTCGCTCATGCTGGCCGCGACCGCCCCGCACCCGGCGCTCGGGCCGCTCGTCGACCACCTCGCGGGCCTGCCGCCGCCGCCCGGTCCGGTGTGGCGCCCGTCCTGGCCGAGGCTCAGCCCGGCGGCGGCGTCGCGGTGACGCGCCGCCGGCCGGTCCCGGGAGCGGTGGCACCGGATCGCAGCCGTGGCGGCGGCGGTGGCTAGGGTACGGCGATGGACGCACCCGGCTGGCTCGACGACACCCGGATCTCCTACGACACGGTGGCGGCCAGCTACGCCGAGATGCTGCGCGACGCGCTCGCCGAGGAACCGTTCCAGCGCGGCGTCCTCGCGCTCTTCGCCGAGCTGGTGCGGGCGCGGGGGCATGGGACGGTCGCGGACGTCGGCTGCGGGCCGGGTCGACTCACCGCTCACCTGCACGGCCTCGGACTGGACGCGTTCGGCGTCGACCTGTCCCCGCGGATGATCGAGATGGCCCGGCGGGACCATCCGGGCCTGAGGTTCGAGGTCGGCACCATGACCCGCCTCGACCTGGCCGACGAGGCCCTGACCGGGCTGCTCGCCTGGTTCTCGCTGATCCATGTCCCGGACGGCGAGGTGCCGGCGGTGCTGGGCGAGTTCCGGCGCGTGCTGCGGCCCGGCGGCGTCGTGCTGCTCGGGTTCCACGCCGGCGACGGCAGCCGGCTCAAGACCGAGGGATACGGCGGTCACCCCATGCGCGTCCACGTGCACCGCCGCCCGCCGGAGCGGGTCGCGGCCTGGCTGGACGCCGCCGGGTTCACCGTGGCGGCGGAGATGACGCACCGCCCGGCCCCGGGTGTCGCGGGCGGGTTCGTCTTCGCCCACCGGTGAGCGCGCTACCGTGCCGGGGTGACCCAGCCGTTGGCGACGTCGGTCGTCGCCCCGTCCACGCTCGACTACTACCTGCTGGGCCCGGCCGCGCCGGTCGGACTGCTGGTCGAGGAGTTCGAGCTGGCCGACGACCTGTCCGCCACGCGCCTGCGTACCGCCGGCTGGACGCCTGCGGACGGCGGCTGGTGGAGTGCGGCGGCGTTCACGCGGGCCGTCCGCGCGAACCCGGACGTGCGCGCCCGGGTGCGCGCGGTCACCCGCGCCGACGCGGAGGAGACCTACCGCCGGCTCGGCGGCGGCGTGCTGCCGGACGACGACGCGCTGCGCGACCGCTTCCGGGACGACGTGCCGTTGGCGGCCACCGCGCCGCTGCGGCTCGGCTTCGGCCCGGCCGTGCACCGGGTGCTGTTCGCCGGTGACCTCGACGCCGAGCGGTTGACCGGCCTGCGGGTGGCCCTGCGTCTCGACGGGGGCACCGACCCGGGTGTGGTCGGCACGGGTCGGCTGCACCTCGACGGGACGGCGTTGCGCTGGGATCTGCGTCGCGTCGGCGGTGGGGTGGCATGGTGCCTGGACGTGACGGCCGAGCCGCTCGACCGGGAGGCGTTGCGCCCGCTGCTCCACCGGCTCACCGACGTCGTCCGACGCCACGGCCTGATCCCCGCGACGATCGAGTGCTTCACCTGAGTCGATCGACGCGAGCCGGCGCGAAAGGCTTGACGATCATGAAGTTGGCGGCCTGGGGGAGCGCTCTCCCGGCAGTCAACTTCATGATCAGCGGGAGTCGGCGAACTCGACGCCCGCGAGGGTGGCCGAGCGGTGCGCGGCGAGGCGTTCGGCCTGCTCGACGACGGCCCGGCGGCGGCTGTCGGGGAGCTTCTGCCACGGCTGGACGGTGACCGTCAGGCGGGTGCCGGACTTGCGGGGACGCCAGGCGCCGACCAGGTCGCCGTCGATCAACACCGCGCCCGGTCGGCCGAGCACCGGCCACAACTCCTTGGCCCGGGCCGCGTCCGGCGCCAGCGTCGCCCGGTCCTTCGCCTGGAGGAACAGGTCGAACGGGCCGAGCAGGCGGACCCCGGTGCTCCCGGCCGACGCCAACGCCGCCTCGTCGGCGGCCAGGAGCCAGCGGGTCTCGCCGTCGACGGTCACCTCCACCACGTCCTGCGGCCAGCGGGCCTTCACGTCCCTGACCGGGGCGTCGAGGTAGTCGGCCACGTGCTTCGGCGTGGCCGGGCCGAGCAGCCGGAGGTAGGCGCGGACCAGGTCGAATCGCTCGCCCGGGGCCGCCGCCCGACGGAACCGCGGAATGCGGCGCAGGACCGGCGGCGAGGTGCCGGGCGCCAGCTCCAACCCGGCGCGCACGGCGGCCAGCCGGAACGGCATCTCGTAGATGTGGGTGACACCGCACGGCCGGCAGAAGCGCAGGTAGGGCTCGGGCAGCATCGTGGCGAGACGGCCCGAGACGTCACCCTTGACCGTCGGCTCGGTGACGATCGACCGCATGCCGGCGGCCACCTCGTCGAGCGCGTCGAGGATCCCGATGCCGGCCGCCCGCAACGGCTTGGCCGCGTCGTAGATGCGCTTGGCCGCGTCGGCGTACGAGAACGGCTCCACCGCGGCTGCCACCCGGTCGACGTCGGCACGGCGGTAGAGATGGGGGGCGCCGCGCACGGTCCACAGCACGACCAGCTCGTCGTCGGCCGGCGCGGAGACGTCGACCCCGCGCAAAGCCAGCGCCCACCGGCCGCCGTCGGGGCCGGTGTCCTGCACCCCGAGGTCGAGCACGGTCGTGTCGTCAAGCGCACCCTTGGCGCGGTCGAGCTGCTGGGCCCGGACGCGGAAGCTCATCACCTGCCGACGGTCCACCATCGCCACAGCGTAGGCGCCGGTACCGACACCGACCGCGGGACGCGACAGGTGCCGGCACGCCGACGACGGCGGGCGGCTGCTCAGCGCACTCCCCGGTCCCCGATCGGCGCGGAGACCGAGCTGCTCACCGGGTGCGGCGTAGGACCGTCAAGGTGGCCGCGCCGACCGGTTCGGCCGCGGTGAACCGGAAGTCGGCGGGCGGGCCGTCGGCGAAGAGCCGGTCACCCCGGCCGAGGACCGTCGGGAAGGTGATCAGCCGGTACTCGTCGACCACGTCGGCGCAGGCCAGCGCCCGCACCAGGCTCAGGCTGCCGATCACCACCACGTCCCGGCGCGTTCGCTCGTCGACGGCCCAGGCCACCGGGTCGCCGTCGATCGCCGCCGAGTTCGACCAGGCGGTCGCGTCGATGCCGGTGCGGGTCGCCACCCGCTTCGGCACGGCGTTCATCAGCCGGGGGTAGTCCCCGTCCCGGCTCGGCCAGAGCCCGGCGAAGTGCTCCCAGGTCCGCCGGCCGTAGAGCTGGACGCCGCGCTCCATCCGCTGCCCGAGGCGGAACTTGTCACCGGCGACCGCCTCCGGCCCGTACCGGAACGCCCAGCCGCCGTGGTCGGTCCCGCCGCGCCCGTCGGGGTCGGAGACCACGCCGTCAAGCGTGACGAACTGAATGACGATGACGTCGCCCATCGAAGGCTCCCTGCGGTCGTGGCGGCTCCGGTCGGGCCGCCCTCACCCGCACATACCGGCGCCACGCGCGGAACTCATCGCATCCCGGGCAGGGAGTTCCGCGTAGGCTCGCACGGGTGGCGGGGGACCCGACGAAGCACGAGGCGTACCGCGGCGATCTGCTGGCGCACTGCTACCGGATGCTCGGCTCCGTCGACGAGGCCGAGGACGTGGTGCAGGAGACGCTGGTGCGGGCCTGGCGGGCCGCCGACAGGTACGACCCGCGGCAGGCGTCGCTGCGCACCTGGCTGCACCGGATCGCCACGAACGCCTGCCTCACCGCCCTGGCGGGGCGGGCCCGGCGGCCGTTGCCGAGCGGCCTCGGCCCGCCCGGCGACGACCCGCACGCGCCGCTGGTGCCGAGCCGGCACGTCTCCTGGTTGCAGCCGTTCCCGGACACCCGGCTCGGTGACCCGGCCGACGCCGCCGAGCAGCGCGCCGGACTGCGGCTCGCCCTGGTCGCGGCGCTGCAACTGCTGCCGGCGCGGCAACGGGCCGTGCTGCTGCTGCGCGAGGTGCTCCAACTGCCCGCCACCGAGGTGGCGCAGGCCCTGGGCAGCAGCGTCGCCTCGGTGAACAGCAGCCTGCAACGCGCCCGGGCGAGCCTGCGGGCCGCCGGGCCGGTCCTCGACGAGTGGCGCGAGCCCGCCGACCCGGACGAGCAGGCGACGGTCGAGCGTTACCTGACCGCGTTCGAGGCGGCCGACGTGCCCGGCCTGACCCGGCTGCTCGCCGACGACGTGGTGCTGGAGATGCCTCCGGTGCCGCTCTGGCTCGCCGGCCGGACGCACTACCGCGAGTTCATGGCGCGGGTCTTCGCCATGCGCGGCGACGGTTGGCGGCTGCGAGCGGTGGCGGCCAACGGCAGTCCGGCCCTGGCCGCGTACGCGCCGGACCCGGCGACCGGTGGCGGCCGGGCCCACTCCGTCCAGGTGTTCACGGTGCGGGACGGCCTGATCCGGCGCTGCGTGACGTTCGCCGATCCGTCCGTGTTCGGCCTGTTCGAGTTGCCGCACACGGTCGACGCCCACCTCGCCGTGTGACATCCGTACCGGCCGACGGCTCACGGTTGCGGGCAGGTCCTCCGACCAGCTCAGCGGCGGGGCGTCGAGTGGTGGTGCACCACCCGCCGGGTCTTCAGGATGCCGAAGATGATGACCGCGGCCAGCGCGATCACGCCGATGATCACGAGCCAGCGGACCGCCTCCAGCAGCAGCCCGAGCAGGATGAGGACGCCGGCGACCACGCCGACCACCCAGAGCAACGCACGCATGTGGTGCCTCCCGTCTCCTACGGTGCGCCCGGCGCTTTCCCACTGCGCCAGCGAGCATGCCCGCCGCCGACGGTCAACGTCGCGCCACGTAGACGGTGTTCGCCGCCTCCCGCCCCTGCAACGGGTTGGGAAACCGGACGACGTGCGCCACCGAGGTCGGGAACACCTCGGTCAGCGTGCGCTGGAACTCCGGGTCCGGCGGGTCGTTCGACCAGAGCGCGAACACCCCGTCCGGGTGCAGCAGCGCGGCCAGCCGACGCAGCCCCTCGACCGTGTAGAACGAGGCGTGGCCGGGGTGCAGCACGTGGCGGGGGGAGTGGTCCACGTCGAGCAGCACCGCGTGGAACCGCCGCCCGGGCTCGTCCGGGTCGAAGCCGCCGTCGGCGACCGCGGCGAAGAAGTCCGCCCGGACGAAGCGGGTACGCGGGTCCCCCGCCAGGCCGGCGGCGAACGGCAGCAGGTCCTGCCGGTGCCAGTCGATCACGTCCTCGATCGCCTCGACCACCAGCAGCGAGCGCACCCGGGAGTCCTCGAGCGCGGTGCGCGCGGTGTAGCCGAGGCCGAGCCCGCCGACCACCACGTCGAGCGACTCCCCGGTGAGCGGGGCCAGCCCGAGCCGGGCCAGCTCGATCTCCGCCACCGGGAAGGCGCTGGACATGAGGTATTCGTCGCCGAGCTTCACCTCGTACACGTCGGCGTGCAGTGCCGGGTCGTGTCGGCGGCGCAGGCTGATCTCCCCGATCGGCGTCTCCCGCCAGGCCAGTTCCTCGAAACGCACGCCCACCCGGTGTCCCCTCCGCCGATCCCGTCCCCGGGATGTTACCGGCCGGCACCGGGGTGGCCGGCGGGAACGACCGCCGCCGGTGGCTCAGCCGGCGGGGCGGTTGGCCACCACCACGGTGTCCAGCGCGTCGACCGTGCCGCCGTCCGTGGTCGACACCGGTCGGCGGGCCGTCTCCGCCCGCCGGATGCGCAGCCCGGCCAGCCCGTCGACCACCGCCTCGGGGGTGAGCAGCACGCTCGGGTCCTGCGGGCCGCCGGTGCCGCCGTCCAGGTTCGCCAGGTCGTGGCCGACGACCACGAGCGTGCCGCCGGGACGCAGCGCCGAGCGCGCCGCGGCGAGCACGCCGGCGAAGTCGGCGCCGGGCAGGTGCAGGTAGCTGATCAGCACCAGGTCGTAGCTGCCCGGCACCGGCCGGTACGCGGTCACGTCGGCGATCCGCCAGTCGACCGCGACGCCCCGCGCGGCGGCCAGCTCACGCCCTCGCTCGACGGCCACGGTCGAGAAGTCCACCGCGTTGACCCGCCACCCCTGACCGGCGAGCCAGACCGCGTTGCGCCCCTCGCCCGCGGCCATGTCCAGCGCTGAGCCGGGACTCAGACCGGCGACCGACTCGACCACGAAGCGGTTGGGTTCAGCGGTCCACACCAGTCCGGATGCGTTGGCGTACCTGTCGTCCCAGGCGCGACTGTCCACAGTAATCCCTTCTTCGGCGGCCCCACACCGCCACCGTGACCGTACCGGCCGTGGCAAGAACGGCCAGCCCGAGTCCGGCGACCGGCGGCAACTGCCGGGCCAGCACGAACACGCCCATCACCACGACGAACCAGCCGAACGCGCGGCGCAGGACGTCCTCCGGGATCCGGCCGGCCAGCCGGCCGCCGAGCAGGCTGCCGACGATCGCGGCGGCGGTGACGGCGGTCGCCAGGCCCCAGTCGATGCTGACGCTGGACAGGTAGCCGGCCAGGCCGGCGAGGGACTTCATCGCGATGACGACGAGCGAGGTGCCGACCGCCACCGGCATCGGCAGGCCGCCGAGCAGCGCCAGGGCGGGCACCACCAGGAAGCCGCCGCCGGCGCCGACGAGACCGGTGACCAGGCCGACGACGATTCCGTCGAGGACGACCCGGAACACCGGCAGCTCGTGCGGCACGGGCCGGCCCGCGGCCGGGCGGCGACCGCGGATCATCGCCGCCGCCGTGGCGAGCATCATCAGCGCGAACGCGGTGAGCAGGACGTTCGCCGGGACGAACTCGGCCAGCCGGCCGCCGGCGTACGCGCCGGTCATCCCGGCCAGGCCGAAGACCAGCCCGGTGCGCCAGCGCACCCGGTGGGCGCGGGCGTGCGGCAGTACGCCGACGGCGCTGGTGGCGCCGACGACGAGCAGCGAGGTGGCGATGGCCTCCTTGGCGGGCAGGTCGGCGACGTAGACCAGCAGCGGCACCGCGAGGATGGACCCCCCGCCGCCGAGCAGGCCGAGGCTCACCCCGATCAGCACCGCGCCGACCAGGGTCAGCGCCAGGGCGGTCACGACCGCCGCCCCGTGTCGCGCAGCTGGCCGACGACGGTGTCCAGGTCGCAGCTCGCGCCCCGGTTGTAGGGCAGCTTGCTGAGCAGCATGCCCATGGCGCAGGTGTTCGAGACGGCGGCGACGGTGAGGCCGGCGCCGATGAACCCGGCGACCCACTTCAGGCCGGGCAGCCACACCGAGCCGACGACGGCGGCCAGCACGATCGAGCCGGCGACGAGCCGCACCTGGCGTTCCAGGTCCCAGCGCGGGCGTCCCCGGTTGACCGGGGCGTTCGTGGCCTGCCAGGCGAGCATGCCGCCGTCGAGCACCCGGAGATGGGGCAGGCCGGCGGCGGCGAGCGTCTGCCCGGCCTGAGCGGCGCGGGCGCCGGAACGGCAGATCAGCACCACCTCCTCGTCGAGGTGGTTGCGCAGCTCGTCGCGGTGCTCCCGGAGCAGGTCCAGGGGCACGTTGTAGGCGCCGGGGACGTGTGCGGTCTCGAACTCGCCCGGGGTGCGGACGTCCAGCATCCGGGGGGCGTGGCCGGTGGCGATCAGCTCGCGCAAGGTGGTCGCGTCGACGGTCGACGGGTTGGTCGTGGTCATGGTTCTCCTTCGGGGGCGGACGGCCACCGGGTCGGCGGGAGCCGTCGCGGGCAGGGGGCATCGCCGGCCGGCGCTGTCGGCGCGCCGGCCGGGCGGGGCAGGGGAGGTCAGGCGGCGGGCGCCATGCGGACGCCGGCCGCCTCGGCCCGGCCGAACGCGTCGTCGATCAGCACGACGTCCCGACCAGCGTTGGCCAGCAGGGACGCGGCGGCGGTGGCCCGGTAGCCGGAGCCGCAGTGCACCCAGACCGTCCCGGCGGGGACGTCGGCGAGTCGCGCGGGCAGGTCGGGGAGCGGGACGTGGACCGCGCCGTCGACGTGCCCGGCCGTCCACTCGTTCGTCATCCGGACGTCGAGGACGACCTGCGGGTCCGGTAGGCCGGCCGGGGTGTTCCCGGCCTGCGCGTCGGCCAGGGCGCCGAAGTCGGCCACGGGCAGGTCACGCAGCTCCGACGGTGCGGTGGCCCACCGCTCAGGCGCACCGGTGGCCTGGGCGGCGGGCCGGTCGATCCCGATCCGGACCAGTTCCCGCTGGGCGTCGGCGACCTGGCCGGGGGTCTCGGCCAGGAGCGTGATCGGGACGGCCCAGTCGATCAACCAACCGAGCCAGGTCGACATCGGCCCGTCCAGGCCGAGGCTGACGGTGCCGGCAAGGTGCGACGTCGCGTACGCCTTGCGGTGCCGCAGGTCGACCACCCACTCGCCGGCGGCGATCCGGCGGCGCAGCTCGGCGGCGTCGGCGCGGGCCACCGGCGTGAGGTCCACCGGTGCGGGACCGGCGGCGTTGGCCACGCCCATGTGGGCGTAGTAGGCCGGGTAGGCGTCCAGGCCGGCGAGCGTCTCGGTGACGAACCGGTCGGCGGCCAGTCGCAGCACCGGGTTGACGTCCTTCTCCCGGCCGATGGTCGACTCGGGGGCGTCGGCCTGGCTGGCCGAGCAGAAGCTGCCGAAGCCGTGGGTCGGCCACACCTGCGCGCCGTCGGGCAGCAGGTCGGCCAGCTTGCGCGCGGAGGCGTGCTGGTGGTGCGCCAGCTCGTGGGCGTGTCGCTGGCCGAGCAGGTCGGTGCGACCGGTGGTGCCGAACAGGAGCGAGCCGCCGGTGAACACGCCGATCGGCGTCCAGCCGCCGTCGCTCGCCTGGTCCAGCACGTACGACAGGTGGTGGAACGTGTGGCCCGGCGTGCCGACGATCCGCAGTCGCAGGTCGTCCGAGACCGGCACCACGTCGCCGTCGGCCACCGGCGTCCGGTCGAAGCCGACCTGGTCGGCGGCGGCGACCAGGTAACGCGCGCCGGTGAGCCGGGCCAGTTCCAGGCCGCCGGAGACGTAGTCGTTGTGGATGTGGGTCTCCACCACGTGGGTGATGCGCACCCCCTTGGCGCCGGCCAGGTGCAGGACCCGGTCGATGTCGCGCTGCGGGTCGACCACGACTGCCGTCCGGCCGTCGGAGGCCAGGTAGCTGCGGTCGCCGAGCGAGGACGTCGCGATGACGGACACCTCTGCGGTCATGTCTCGTTCTCCTCTCCTCGCCCGCTATACCCCGGGGGGTATGCGGGGCGCAGACTCCGGCCCGGGTTCGGGCGCGGATTACCCGCCCACGTCGCGATCAGGCGACGCGGGCGGAGTTCGGTGGAATCAGGCCAGGGAGAGGAAGAGCCTCTCCAGCTCCTCCTCGGTCATCTCCGGCTCCTCGCCCGCCTGGCGGGCGGTGCCGCAGTGGCGCATGCCGGAAGCGATGATCTTGAAGCCGGCGCGGTCGATGGCCTTGGACACCGCGGCGAGCTGGGTGAGCGCCGCGCGGCAGTCCTCACCGTTCTCCATCATCTCGATCACGGCGTTGAGCTGCCCGCGGGCCCGCTTGAGTCGGGTCAACGCGTCGCCGGTCATCTCGGGTCGCAACTTCACGTCCCACCTCCTGCCCCCAACATACCCCCGGGGGTAACCGAAGCGCCACCGCCCCTGGCTGATCATGAGGTTAACGGCGTTCCTGTCCGTTATGTCGGACGGCAACCTCATGATCGACGAGGTGTGGGCGGGTCGGCGGACGTGGGGACGAGAGTCAGCGGAGGCACGCAGGGTGGCTGGGGGATCGACGGAGTGCTTATTCTGTGCGGCGACGATCCCGGCGGAGGGACCCCGATGGCGTCGCGGCAGGACCAGCTGCACTCGTACCAGTTCACCGTCCAGCGGGCGGTCGCCGCGCTCGTCATGCGGGAGACCGACCCCCCGCAGTCGCCGTTTCGCCGGCTGGCCGGCGCCGGCCTGGCCAGCGTGCTGGTCGCGGCGATCGCACTCGGCGCGGTGGCGCTGTACGGCCTGTTCACCGGCGGCGGCAGCTCCTGGCGGGACACCGGCGCGGTGATCGTGGAGAAGGAGTCCGGTGCCCGGTTCGTCTACCGCGACGAGAAGCTGCATCCGGTGCTCAACTACGCCTCGGCGCTGCTGATCATCGGCGCGGACCGGCCGACGACCGTGCTCGTCACCCGCCGGGCCATCGACGGGGTGCCGCGCGGCCTGCCGCTCGGCATCGCCGACGCCCCGGACTCGCTGCCCGCGCCCGACCGGCTGGTCCGCGACGGCTGGACGCTCTGCTCGTCGGTGACCGGGGAGGCGGGGCAGGACCAGGCCCGCTCGGCGCTGCTGATCGGGCGGGACGCGGCCGGCGGCCGGGCGCTCGGGGACCGCGGCCTGCTGGTCCGTCACCCGGACGGCGGCCTGCACCTGCTCTGGCACGACCGGCGTTACCTGCTGCGCGACACCGACCGGGTGCTCGCCGCGCTCGCCGCCACCCGGGCGCGAGCCGTGCCGGTCGCGGCGGCGCTGCTCAACACGATCCCGGCCGGCGTCGACCTGGCCCCGC
This sequence comes from Micromonospora sp. WMMD1128, assembly GCF_027497235.1. Lineage (NCBI taxonomy): Bacteria > Bacillati > Actinomycetota > Actinomycetes > Micromonosporales > Micromonosporaceae > Micromonospora > Micromonospora sp. WMMD1128. Next base: position 3,430,567 of record NZ_CP114902.1, on the reverse strand, counting down.
CGCCGGTCGGTGACCTCGGCGTACCCTCCGGGGGGATCGCCGGGGCCACGGTGGGCGACGTCTACCTGGTGCGCAACTCCGGCGGCGGCCGGCAGTACGCGGTGGCCGCCCGCGACGGGCTGGCCGGTATCACCGAGTTGCAGGCCGCGCTGCTGCTGGCGCGCACCGGGCAGGGTGAGCCGGAGCCGATCACGCTGGGCCGGTTCGCCGCGCTGCCGAAGCTGCCCGACCTGGTACCCGGCGGCCCGACCGCGCCGCCGGCCGTGCCGCCCCGGCTGGCCGCGTCCGAGGCGGGCGCACTCTGCGCACGGGCCGGCGACGACGCGGGCGTACGCGAGATCCGGCTCGGGGTGACCGCGCCAGACCTGGCTGCCGTCGCGCGTACCTCGGGAGGGCGGGGTGGGCTGGCCGACCAGGTCGTGGTGGAGCCGGGGCGCGGCGCGCTCGTGGAGGCGGTGGCGGCCCCGGGCGCCACCGGCGGCGCGGTGTGCGTGGTCACCGACCTGGGCCGGCGGTACGCGCTCGCCGGTGCGGACGTGCCGGGCATGCTCGGCTACGCCGGGGTGCGTCCGGTGCGGCTGCCGGCGGGCCTGGTCGACCTGCTGCCGGCGGGCAGCCCACTCGACCCGGAGGCCGCCCGCGTGGTCGCCGCTCCGGCCTGACCACCGGCCGCGACTCACCACGGACCGTGAGGCACGACGGCGACCCACCCGGCCCGTGATCCGGGCCGGTCCGCGACTCAGGCGGGGCGGCGCAGGACGGTGACCACGAACCCGGCGTCGTCGCGCCACGGCCGCAGGTCCCAGGTGGCGAAGCGGTGCTCCGGGCGCAGCCCGGCGGCCAGCGCGGCGGCGACCCGGCCGGTGCCGCAGCCGGCGTCCAGGATCCGGGCGCCGGGCGGCACGAGCGCGTCGATGAGCCGGGCCTCACCGGCCAGGTCCGCCCCTTCGGCGGCGAGGCGGCGGAACCGGTCGACGTACCACTGCGAGTGGCCGGGTTCGGTGTCGGTCACCCAGCGGGTCGGCTTGGCCATGGGCTCACGTTAACCGTCGGACCTCCCGCCCGCCGTCGTCGCGGGCGGTCGCGTCGACCCCGACCGGCGCCGGGAGTAGCCGTCTAATCACATATGCCCATTTTTGGGGTACGATCGGATCCGGCACCCCCTTCATGCACCCTGGTGACGGAGGACGTGACGCCCTTGACCGGCAGCCTGGCCGCCGGGGTACGCGCCGGCGCGGAACGCGACGCCCGGCTGCGCCGGCTCGCGCTGGCCACGTTGGACGCCAACTGGGAACACGACCACACCGTCCCGTCCCGCACGCTCTATCCGCACCAGTGGAGCTGGGACTCGGCGTTCGTCGCGGTCGGGCTGGCCCACGTGCGCCCGGACCGGGCCTGGCGCGAGCTGCGCACGCTGTTCGCCGCGCAGTGGGCCGACGGTCGGGTGCCGCACATCGTGTTCAACCCGGCGTTGCGCGTCGGCGCGTACTTTCCCGGGCCGGAGTTCTGGGACTCGGCCCGCGTCGACGGCGCACCGGCGGTGGCCACCTCCGGCATCGTCCAACCGCCGGTGCACGCCCCGGCGGCGTGGCTGGTGCACCGCCGCGCCCCCTCCGAGGCGTCGGTGGCGGCGTTGCGGCGGCTCTATCCCCGGCTGGTCGCCCAGCAGCGCTATCTGACCGGGCGGCGGGACGTCGGCGGGGGCGGGCTGGCCGCGATCGTGCACCCGTGGGAGTCGGGCCTGGACAACAGTCCGGCCTGGGACGCCCCGCTGGGGGCGGTGCCGGCCGACGAGTCGGTGATGCGCGTGTACCGCCGGCATGACACCGCGTACGCCGACGCCGCGCACCGACCCACCGACCTGGACTACGCGCGGTACGTCGCGCTGGTGGAGAGCTACCGCGCCGGCCGCTACCGGGACGACCGCCTGCTCGGCCGGCACCCGTTCCTGGTGGAGTGCCCGCTCGTCAACGCCGCCCTCGGGGTCGCCGAGTACGCGCTGGCCCGGATCGCGACGGTCGTCGGCGCGGACCCGTGCCCGCACCGCGACCGGGCGGCCCGGATCACCGAGGCGCTGGTGACCCGCCTGTGGGACCCGGTCGCCGGCACGTTCCGCCCCCGCGACGTCCGCACCGACCGGCTCGTGCCGGCGCGTACCGTGCTCGGGTTGATGCCGCTGGCCCTGCCCGAGCTGCCGGAACGGCAGGTGCGGGCGGTGCTGGCCGAGGCGTGCTCACCCCGGTTCGGCCTGGCCGCCCGGATGGCCCGGCCGCTGCCCACGCACGACCGCACCGCGCCGGACTTCGATCCGTTGCGGTACTGGCGCGGACCGAGCTGGGTGAACACCGGCTGGCTGCTCTGGCAGGGGCTGCGGACCCACCGCCGGGCCGACCTGGCGGCCGGGCTGCGGGAGTCCCTGCTCGACCTGGTCGACCGTGCCGGCTGCCACGAGTACTTCCACCCGGACACCGGCGTCGGCCTCGGCTCACCGGCGTTCAGCTGGACCGCGGCGCTGGTGCTGGACGCGCTCGCCGAGGGCTGAGCCACGTCGTTTGGTGGGGGTGGGCGCGGGTACTCGCCGGGGTCGGCGGGCGGCGGCGGGTCGGTGGCCGGCGACGAGGGGAGGGGCGGCATGCGGTTTCCCATGTTCGTCGAGGCGGTGGCGCGCCGCGCGGAGCTTCCCGGCGACCAGGCCGCCACCATCTCCCGGGCGGTGTTGCAGACCCTCGCCGAACGGATCACCGCCGACGAGTCGGCCGATCTGGCGGCCCAACTCCCGGACGACGTCGGCGGCTACCTGACGACGTCCGAACCGGCCGGGGCGACCGGCGCCCTGGTGGACTTCCTCTTCCGGGTGGCCGACCGGGCCGCGGTGGATCCGGCGGTCGCCCAGGTGGGCACCCGGGCGGTGCTGGAGACGTTGCGCGAGACGGTCACCGTGGGCGAGTTCCAGGATCTGGTGGCGCAGTTGCCCAAGGGGTTCGACGCGATGGTGGACCCGATTCCGCGTCCGCCGTACGATGTCTGAGCAGGCTCCCCGCGATCCGGGTCGAGCTGCCGGCATCGGGGCCGCCAGGTGAAGATTTCGCGGCCCGAAAGTATTTTCACCGTAAAATAACTCGCCAGTAGGTGCCTACGCTGAAAATCGTCTTCGCGCTAGAGGGATGATCGGACGGATTCCTCCGCCCGTGGTGCCAGGGGCCTTCCCCCCTTCGGCTTGACCCGCATCGATGCTCTTCCGGTCGAGGGGTCGGGCCATATTCTGCTTCCAACGTGAAGTCCTGGGGGGGAATCAATGATCACGTTCATTCCATGCTGCGTGCCCGCCGTCGGTGGAGAGCCGTCCGTCTCCTGACATGGCAGAGACGACGATCATCAATCGTTTCGGCGCGGTCGCAGCGGTCCACGGTGGCCGCCCGGCGCTTCTCGGCGAGACCCACGAGGTCGGTTACGCCGAGCTGGCCGAGGCAGCCGGCGGGCACGCGGCCCGGCTCGCCGCCGCCGGCTTCCGCCCCGGCGACCGGATCGCGCTGCTCACCGCGCACGGTGCGCCGACAGTCACCGCGTTGCTCGGCACGCTCGCCGCCGGATGCGCGTACGTGCCACTGGACCCGGGCTTCCCGGTCGCGCGGCTGCGGCAGATGGTCAACGCCGCCGACGTGACCGCCGTGGCCTGCGCCGCCGAGCACCGCGAGCTGGCCCGGACGCTTGCCGGCGGACGTGCCGTGGTGCCGCTCGACGACGTGCCGCCGGCCCCACTGCGCCCCGTCCCGGTCGACCCGGACGCGCTCGCGTACGTGCTGTTCACCTCCGGCTCCACCGGCGTGCCCAAGGCCGTCGGGCAGACCCACCGCAACCTGGCCCACGTCGTCGACAACCAGATCGACGCGCTCGCCGTCGGCCCCGCCGACCGGCTCAGCCTGCTCGCCTCGTTCAGCTTCGACGCCGCCATCCCCGACCTCTACCCGGCGTTGCTCACCGGCGCCGCGGTCGTCCCGGTCGACGTGCGCCGGCAGGGCCTGGCGTACGCCGTCGAGCAACTCGACCGGCACCGGACCACCGTGCTGCACTGCACCCCCACCGTCTACCGCTTCCTGCTCGACGCGCTCGGCGAGCGGCGGCTGCCCTCGGTGCGGGTCGTGCTGCTCGGCGGGGAACAGGCCACCTGGGCCGACGCGGCGCGCGGCCGGGACCGGTTCGCCCCGGACTGCTGGCTGGTCAACGGCTACGGGGCGACCGAGATGACGTTCGCCGCCCGACACGTGCTGAGCCTGTCCGGGGTGGACCCGACCGCGACCGGGCCGCTGCCCGTCGGCGCCGCGTTACCCGGCTACCGGCTCGACCTCGCCACCGGCACCGGGGAGATCGTGGTCCGCAGCCGGCACCTCGCCCCCGGCTACCTCAACCAGGACAGCGACCGCTTCGGCACGGACGCCGACGGCGTGCCCACGTACCGTACCGGCGACCTCGGCCGGTGGCTGCCCGGCGGCGAGCTGGTCTGCCTGGGCCGGCTCGACCGGCAGGTCAAGGTGCGCGGGCACCGGATCGAGCTGACCGAGATCGAGACCGTGCTCGCCGCCCGGCCCGGCGTGGCGGGCGTCCGCGCCGTCGTCCGCGACGGCGAGCTGCTGGCGTACGTCCGACCGGCCGGCGACCGCCCCGATCCGACCGCGTTGCGCGCGGCGCTGGCCGCCGCTCTGCCCGAGCACGCGGTGCCCCGCGCGGTGGTCGTGGTCGACGAGTTCCCGCTCACCGTCAGCGGCAAGGTCGACGAGCGGGCGCTGCCCGACCCGGTCGTCGACGTGCCCGCCGACGCGGCGCCGGTCACCGACACCGAACGCGCCGTGCACGACATCTGGTGCGCGGTGCTCGGCCGCCCGGCGGTCGGCCGCACCGACGGCTTCTTCGACGTGGGCGGGCAGTCGCTGCTGCTGGGCCTGGTGCAGCAGCGGATCGCCGAGCGGTTCGGCGTACGCCTGCCGATGCTGCGCCTGTTCGACCACCCCACCGTCGCGGCCCAGGCGGCGCTGCTCGACGCCCCGCCCGACGCGGTCCGGGTGCCGGTGCTGCCCGCGCCCGCCGCGCCGGTCGGCGTGGCCCGCGCGCACACCGGCGACGAGATCGCCGTGGTCGGGGTCGCCGGCCGTTTCCCGGGCGCGCCGGACGTGGCGACGTTCTGGTGGAACCTGTGCACCGGGGTGGACTCCGTCCACGACCACACCGACGAGGAGTTGGCCGCGCTCGGCATCGGGCCGGAGCTGCGCGCCGACCCCCGGCACGTCCGCGCCAGCGGCCGGCTCGACGGGGTGACCGACTTCGACGCCGAGTTCTTCGCCTTCGGCGCCGACGAGGCCGCCCGCACCGACCCCCAGCACCGGCTCTTCCTGGAGACCGCGTGGGAGGCGATGGAGGACGCCGGGCACGACCCGCGACGCTTCCCCGGGCCGGTCGGCGTCTACGCCGCCACCTCCGCCAACCGCTACTTCCTGTTCCACCTGATGGACAACCCGGCCGTGGTCGGCGACGTCGACCCGGACGACTGGGAGGCGCGGCTGCTCGGCCGGCAGTTCACCGACCACCTGCCCGGGCAGGTCGCCTACCGGCTCGGCCTGACCGGGCCGGCGGTGGCGGTGCAGAGCGCCTGCTCCAGCTCGCTCGTCGCGGTCTGCCTGGCCGCGCAGAGCCTCGCCGACTACCAGTGCGACCTCGCCCTGGCCGGCGGCGCCACCGTGACCTGGCCCCGGCACCGGGCCACCCCCGGCGGGCTCGCCTCGCCCGACGGCCGGTGCCGGGCCTTCGACGCCGCCGCCGACGGCTCCGGGTTCGGCTCCGGCGCGGGCGTGGTCGCGTTGCGCCGGCTCGCCGACGCCCAGGCCGACGGCGACCGGATCTACGCCATCCTGCCCGGCTGGGCGGTCACCAACGACGGCCCGGACCGGGCCGGCTTCGCCGTGCCCGGCCCCGCCGGGCAGGCCGCCGCCGTGGCGAACGCGCTCGCCACCGCCGAGGTCGACCCGGGCGAGGTCCGTCTCGTCGAGGCGCACGGCAGTGGCACCCCCCTCGGCGACGCCATCGAGGTGGCCGCGCTGCACGAGGTGTACGCCGGCGCCGCGCCCCCGGGCACCTGCGCGCTGGGCTCGGTGAAGACGAACATCGGCCACCTCGACGCGGCGGCCGGCATCGCCGGGCTGATCAAGGCGGTGCTCGCCGTCCGACACGGCGTGATCCCGCCGAACCTGCACTTCACCCGCCCGCACCCGGAGATCGACCTGGCCGCCGGCCCGTTCTACGTGCCGACCAAGGCGCGGGACTGGCCCGACGGCGCCCGCCGGGTGGCCGGGGTGAGCGCGTTCGGCCTGGGCGGCACCAACGCCCACGTGGTGGTGGAGCAGCCACCGCCGGTCGACCCGGGCGACCCGTCCGGCGACGGGCCGTGGCTGCTGCCGGTCTCGGCGCGTACCCCGGCGGCGTTGCGGGCCGCGCTGGCCCGGCTGCGCGGCCACCTGGCCGGGGCCGCGCCGCCGTTGCCCGAGGTGGCCGCCACGCTGGCGCTGGGCCGGCGACCGTTCACCCACCGGGCCGCGGTCGTCGTCGCCTCCCGGCCCGCCGCGCTGGCCGCGCTGGACGTGCTGCTCGACACCGACGCCCGGATCGCCGGGGACGGCGGGGCGCTGCGCGAGCTGGCCGCCGACTGGGTGGCCGGGCGCGACGTCGACTGGGCCGCTCTGCACCCGGAGGGCGCCGTGCGGCGTACCGGCCTGCCCACCTACCCGTTCCAGCGCCGCCGGCACTGGATCGACCCCGTGCAGAGAGGCCCACGGTGAACTGGTTCGTCTCCGCCGGCAGCCGACCCGAGGCGCCGGTACGGCTGTTCTGCCTGCCCTACGCGGGCGCGGGCGCCAGCGCGTTCCGGCACTGGCCGGCCGCGTTCGGTCCGGGCGTCGAGGTGCTGCCGGTGCAGCTACCCGGCCGGGAGAACCGGATCATGGAGGATCCGCGCTTCACCGTCGCCGAGGTGGCCGACGCCATCGCCGCCCGCGCCGACCGCCCGTACGCGATCTACGGCCACTCGATGGGCGGCCGGCTCGGCTTCGAGGTGGTCCGCGAACTGCGCCGTACCGGTCGCCCGCTGCCGCTGCGGCTCTACGTCGGCGGTGCCCGCGCCCCGCACGTCGCCGGGCCGGGCCTCTTCGACGGGCTGTCCCGCGCCGACGACGACGAGCTGCTGCACCGCCTGCGCGACGGTGGCGGGCTCTCCGCCGAGCTGCTCGACCACCCGGAGCTGGTGGACCTGCTGCTGCCGCTGCTGCGGGCCGACTTCGGCCGGGTCGACGACTATCGCTACGTCCCCGGTGAGCCGCTGCCGGTGCCGATCGTCGCGTTCGCCGGCGACCGGGACCGGGCGGTCACCCGGGAGCAGAACGCCGCCTGGGCCGAGCACACCGCGGCCGGGTTCACCCTGCACGACCTGCCCGGCGGGCACTTCTTCCTGCACGACCGGCTCGCCGAGCTGGCCGCGCTGATCCGGGCCGACCTGACCGCCGTGCCCGGCACCTCCGACCCCCGCGCCGGTGCACCGGTCGCGGGTCCGGACCCGGTGCGCGCCGCCGGCCGCGGGACCGCCTGCGGTGCGCACCGGGTTCCCCTCGGCGACACCGGGTGGTCGGTGTGGCGCGACGCGATGCTGCGGACCACCGGCTTCCCCGCCGACGGGCTGGAGCTGCTGACCGCGCCCCGGGCCGCCGCCGCCGCCGACGAGCTGCTCGACACCGGCGCCGGCGCGGACCGGTTCGACAAGGAGTTCGACGAGGCGGTCCGCGCCGGCGCCGAGCGGCTCAACGCGCTGGCCGCCGATCCGCTGGTGCGTGCGGCGGTGACCTGGCAGAACCGGGGCGCCCTGATCGCGCTGGACGGGCTGGCGCGCGGCGGTGCCGACACGCGCCGCAACGTGCGGCGGCGGGACCGGGAGCGGGCGCTGCTCAAGTACTGGCAGCGGTACTGCGGTAAGAACGAGACGATCGGCTTCTTCGGCCCCAGCTGCTGGGTCACCCTCGACCCCGACCGGACCGAGGTCGCCCGGGTCGACCCCGGCGACCGGCTCACCCGACGGCGCTGGGTGTGGTTCGAGTCCTGGGCCCTGGCCGCGTACGCCGACCGGATCGGCGTGGATGTGGCGGTCCGCCGCTGGTGGCCGCCGATGCTGCGGCCCCACCTGGCGGTCCGGGACCGGACCGTGCTCCGGCCCGGCCGTCCGCCGCTGACCGTGACCCCGGTCGAGGCCGCGTTGCTGCGTGCCGCCGACGGCCGCCGTGCCGCCGTCGACCTGGTCGCCGACCCGGCGATCGGGCTGCGCCGGCCCGAGGACGGCTACACGCTGCTCGACCGGCTGGTGGAGCGGGAGCTGCTCACCTGGGACGCGGCGCTGCCGGTAAGCCCGGACGCCGAACGGGTGCTGGCCGAGCGGATCGCCGCGATCGGCGACGAACCGGCCCGCGCCGCCGCCCGGTCCGGCCTCGACCGGCTGCGGGCCGCCCGCGACGCGGTGGCCGCGGCGGCCGACGATCCGGAGCCGCTGCGCGCCGCGCTGGACCACCTCGACGCCACGTTCACCGAGCTGGCCGGCGTGCCGGCCGCGCGCCGTCCCGGCCAGATGTACGCCGGCCGCACCATCTGCTACGAGGACACCGCCCGGGACCTGGACGTGGTCTTCGGCAGCCCGCTGCTGGCCGAGCTGGCCGCCCCGCTCGACGTGCTGCTGCGCGCCGCCCGCTGGCTCGCCGGTGCGCTCGCCGACGCGTACCTGGAGGTCCTGCGCGGCCTGCACGACGAGTTGCGGGCCGAGTCCGGCGGGCCGGTGGCGCTGGCCGACCTGTGGTTCCTCGCCCAGGGCATGTTCTGGGGCGACGGCGAACGGCCGGTGGACGCCGTCGCGGCCGACTTCGCCGCCCGCTGGGCCGGGCTGTTCGGCCTGGACACGCTCCCCGCCGGGACGACCGAGATCCGGGTGCGCGCGGCCGACCTGGCCGACCGGATCGACGTGGTCTTCCCCGACTCCCGGCCGACCTGGTCCAACGCCGCGATGCACAGCCCCGACCTGCAGATCTGCGCCACCGACGCGGCGGCGCTTGGTCGCGGCGACTACACCGTGGTGCTCGGTGAGCTGCACGCCGCCTGGTCCTCGTTCGACTGCGCGGTCTTCACCCCGTCGCACCCGGACGTCGAACGGTTGCGTGACGCGCTCGCCGCGGACCTGGGCGAACGGCGGGTCCGGCTGCTCTTCCCGGCCGACTGGCCGCGCCGCACCAGCCGCACCGCCGAGTCGCTGGCCGGCCCGACCGACCGGCAACTGGCCTTCCAGGACGCGCCGGGCGCGGACCCGGCCCGGGTGCTGCCCACGGTGGACCTCACCGTGGACGCGGTCGACGGCGACCTGGTCGCCACCGCCTCCGACGGGCAGCGCTGGCCGCTCGCCGAGATCTTCGCCCCGGTGCTCAGCGCGCACGCGGTGGACGGCTTCAAGCTGGTCGCCGCCGCGCCCCACACGCCCCGGATCACGGTGGACCGCCTCGTGGTGGCCCGGCAGACCTGGCGCACCACGGTCGGCGAGAGTGGCCTGGCCACCGTCACCGGCGAGCGGAACCGGTTCCTCGCCGTCCGGGCCTGGCGCCGCCGGCTCGGCCTGCCCGAACGGGTCTACGTCAAGCTCGGCACCGAGACCAAACCCTGCTTCGTGGACCTGGCCGCGCCGGGGTTCGCCACCATGCTCTGCGCCCTGGTGCGGGCCGCCCGCGGCACCGGGGGCGACGGCGTCCCGCTCACGGTCAGCGAGATGCTGCCCGGCCCGGAGCACGCCTGGGTGCCCGACGGCGCCGGCCGTCGCTACTTCAGCGAGCTGCGCCTGCACATCACCGACCCGGCCGAGCACCTGGGAGCACACCGGTGACCGACGTCCTGCCCGCCACCGCCGCCGTCATCGGGGACGACCTGCCCTGGCCGGACGCGACCCTCGCCGACCTGATCACCGCCCGGGCCGCCCTCGCGCCGGACGCGGTGGCGGTGCGCCAGTGGGACCACCGGCTCACCTACCGGGAACTCGTCGAGCGGGCCGCCGGGGTCGCCGCCGCGCTGCGCGCACACGGCGTCGGCCGGGGCGACCGGGTCGGCGTCTGCGGCGCGCGTACCCCGGACCTGGTGGTCACCGTGGTCGGCGTGCTGCTGGCCGGCGCCGCGTACGTGCCACTGGAGCCGGGCGGCCCGCGGACCCGGCTGCGCGAGATCGCCCGGGACGCCGGGGTGCGGGTGGTGGCCGGCGACGCGGCGGCGGCCGAGTTCGGCGACGAACCGGGCGTGCGGACGCTCGACCGGACCGGCCCCGCGCCGCTGGCGCCGTGCCCGGCCCGCCCCGGCGACCCGGCGTACGTGCTGTTCACCTCCGGCTCCACCGGCCGCCCCAAGGGCGTGCTCACCACCCACCGCAACGTGGTCGAGTTCGTCACCGGGGTGTCCGCGCTGACCGGCGCCGACGCCTCGATGCGCAGCCTCGGCATCGCCTCGCTCGGCTTCGACGCGGCCACCATGGACCTGTTCGTGCCGCTGACCCTCGGCGGCGCGGTGCAGCTGCTCGGCGCCGACGACCGGGCCGACCCGGCGCGGCTGGCCCGGTTCCTCGCCGCGCACGACGTGACCTGGGGGTTCGTCACCCCCACCATGCTCGCGCTGCTCGACCCGGCCACCACGCCGTCGTGGCGGGTGCTGCTCTGCGGCGGCGAGGCGGTCCCGGCCGAGCTGGTCGCCCGCTGGGCGCCGGGCCGGCGGTTCGTCAACGCCTACGGCCCGACCGAGACCACCGTGCTGGCGGTCAGCGGCGACCTCACCCCGGCCGACGCCGATCCGGTGCCGATCGGCCGGCCGCTGCCCAACCACCGCGCGTACGTGGTCGACGCCGACCTGCGGCCGGTGCCGTCCGGGGAGACCGGTGAGCTGCTGATCGGCGGCCCGGGCCTGGCCGACGGCTATCTCGACCGGCCCGGCCTGACCGCCGAGCGGTTCGTGCCGGACCCGTTCGGCGACGCGCCGGGCGAACGGCTCTACCGCACCGGTGACCTGGTCCGGCAGGCGCCCGACGGCCGGCTCGTCTATCTCGGCCGGGCCGACCGGCAGGTCAAGGTGCGCGGCCAGCGGATCGAACCCGGCGAGGTGGAGGCGGCGCTGGCCGCCCACCCCGGCGTCGAGCGGGCCGTGGTGGAGGCGGTGCCCGGCCCGGCCGGCACCGAGCTCGTCGCGTTCCTCACCCCGGCCGGCGCCCCGGACCACGACACGCTGCGGGCGTACGCGCGGCAGCGGCTGACCGCCGCGATGCTGCCGGCCCGGACGGTGCGGCTGGCGGCGTTGCCGGTGAGCCCGACCACCGGCAAGCTGGACCGGCCGGCGCTGCGCGCGCTGGCCGCCACCGCGGCCACGGTGGACGACACGCCCGACGGCGACGACCCGGTGCGCGACGCGGTCCGGCGGCTGTGGACCCGGCTGCTCGGCGCCGCACCCGCCCCGGACAGCGACTTCCTCGCCGCCGGTGGCAACTCGATCGCCGCGATGCGGCTGGTCGCCGCGCTCCGCGCCGAGCTGGGCCGGCAGGTCGACACCCGGGTGCTGTTCACCGACCGCACGTTCGCCGCGCTCGTGGACCGGGTCCGCGCCGCCGACCCGGCCGACGGCGACGGGCTGACCACCGGCAACCCGCCCACGCTGTCCCCGCCGCAGCGGCGGCTGTGGTTCACCGACCAGCTCACCGCGTCCAGCGCGCCCTACAACATCGCGGTCGCCCACCGGCTGCGCGGGCCGCTCGACGTGGCCGCGCTCGGCGTCGCGCTGCGCGCCGTCGCCGAGCGGCACGACGTGCTGCGCTGGCGCATCCCGCAGACCGGCGGCGTGCCGTACGCGGTCCGGGAGGAACCGACAGACGTGGCGGTGCCGGTGGTCGACCTGACCGCCGCCGCCGACCCGGACACCGAACTGGCCGGCATGCTCGCGGCCGGCGCCGGGCACGGGTTCGACCTGGCCACCGGACCGGCCTGGCAGGTCACCGTCTACCGGCTCGCCGCCGCCGAACACGTGCTCGCGATCACCGTGCACCACGCGGTCTTCGACGGCTGGTCCGAGGCGGTGCTCTACGACGAGCTGGCCACCGCGTACGCCCGGGCGGTCGGTGGGCCGGCGCCGGGCCGCCCGCCGCTGCCCGCCACGTACGCCGACTACGCGGTGTGGCGCGCGGAACGCGACAGGCGTCGCGGCGAGGCGGACCTGGCCTGGTGGACCGGGCACCTGGCCGGCGCACCGACCGTGCTGGAGCTGCCCCGCGACCGGCCCCGCCCGGCCGTGCAGACGTACGCCGGCGCGGAGGCCGCGGTCCGGCTCGACGCCGCGGCCGACCGGGCGGTCCGCGACCTGGCCGCAAGGCGCGGCGCCACGGTCGCGGCGGTGCTGCTGGCCGGCTTCGGTGAGCTGCTGCGCCGGCTCACCGGCGGCGACGACCACCTGCTCGGCGCCGTCGTCGCCGACCGGAGGCTGGCCGCGTTCGACGAGGTGATCGGCTTCTTCATCGACACCGTGCCGGTGCGGGTGCGTGCCGGCGGCAGCTTCGCCGAGCGGGTCGACCGGTGCGCCGCCGAGCTGCGCGCGGTCACCGACCATCCGGGCGCGCCGCTGGAACGGATCGTCGAGGCGCTCGGCGTCGGCCGGGACACCTCCCGCGCGCCGCTGGTGCAGGTGCTGTTCAACGTGCTCAACTTCGTCCCGCCCCGGCTGGCGCTGCCCGGCCTGACCGCCGAGCCGGTGCCGGTGCCGAAACCCGGGTCGCCGTTCGACCTGACCGTCTACGTGGTGCACCGGGACGGGCGGGCCGGCGTCGAGGTGGTGTACAACCCGGACCTGTTCGACGCCGACCGGATCGCCGCGCTCCTGGCCGACCTGGTCGCCCTGGTCGGCGCGCTCGCCGCCGACCCGGACGCGCCGGCCGGCGAGGTGGCGCCCGAGCTGCCCCGCCCGGCGGTGCGGGTGGCGGCGCTCGGCGCGATGACCGTCGCCGCCGAGCCGGCCCGGGCGTCGCTGCCGGCCGGCCCGGACACGCTCACCGGCACCGAGGCGCTGATCGCCGGCATCTGGCGGGACGTCCTCGGCCGGGACACCGTCGGCGTCGCGGACAACTTCTTCGACATCGGCGGCCACTCGATGGCGCTCGCCGCGGTGCACGCCCGGCTCGTCGAGGCCACCGGCCGCTCGATCACCATGCTCGACCTGTTCCGCCACCCGACGGTGCGGGCGCTCGCCGCCAGCCTCGACGGCGCCGCCGACCGGCCGGAGCTGGCCCGCGCCGCGTTGCGCGCCGCCGCCCGGCGGGGCCGCGCCCGCCGTACCCCGCCGCCCCGCCGACCCCAGCAGCCGTGATGCCGCAACCCCGTGCGAGTGAAGGACCTCCCATGCATAACGACTTTCCCGCCGCCGCCGACGACGGCATCGAACCCATCGCCATCGTCGGATTGGCGGCCCGCCTGCCCGGCGCGGCCGACGTCGACGAGTTCTGGCGCAACCTGGTCGACGGCGTGGAGTCGACCACCGAGCTGACCCGCGAGGAGCAACTCGCCCGGGGCGCCCGCCCGGACGAGGTCGACGACCCGGGCTGGGTCAACCGCGCCCCGCTCGTCGACGGCTACGACGAGTTCGACGCCGGCCTGTTCGGGATGACCGCGCGCGAGACGGAGGTCACCGACCCGCAGCACCGGCTGTTCCTGGAGACCTGTTACACCGCGTTGCAGGACGCCGGTTACGACCCGGGTCGCTACGACGGCGCGGTGGGGGTCTACGCCGGGGCCGGCGGCAACACCTACCTGCACCGCCACGTGCTGCGCAACAAGCGGGTCGGCGGCAACCCGCACGGCCTGGTCTCGATCGCCACCGGCACCTCGCCGAACTACGTGGCCACGAACGTCTCCTACCGGCTGGACCTGCGCGGCCCCAGCCTCACCGTGCACACCGCCTGCTCCACCTCGCTGGTCGCGTTCCACCTCGCCTGCGAGGCGCTGCGCAACGGCGAGTGCGACATGGCCCTGGCCGGCGGCGTCAACATCGAGCTGCCGCACGTGGGCTACCTCGGCATGGACGGCTTCACCTCGCCGGACGGGCGGTGCCGGCCGTTCGACGCCGACGCCAACGGCACGGTGTGGGGCAGCGGCGTCGGCGTCACCCTGCTCAAGCGACTCTCCGACGCGATCGCCGACGGCGACACCATCCGCGCGGTGGTGCTCGGCAACGCGATCAACAACGACGGCGCCGGGAAGGTCGGCTTCACCGCGCCGAGCGTCGAGGGGCAGACCGAGGCGGTCGCCCAGGCCGTCGGGCTGGCCGGGATCGACCCGCGCAGCATCAGCTACGTCGAGGCGCACGGCACCGGCACCGCGCTCGGCGACCCGATCGAGATCGCCGCGCTCTCCGCCGTCTACGCCCGGGACACCGACGACCGGGGCTGGTGCGGCATCGGCTCGGTGAAGTCGAACATCGGCCACCTCAGCCAGCCCTCCGGGATCGTCAGCGTGATCAAGACGGTGCTCGCGATGGAACACGGGCTGATCCCCCCGACCATCAACTACGAGACGCCGAACCCGGCCATCGACTTCGCCGACACCCCGTTCTACGTGGCGAACACGCTCACCAAATGGGACACCGACGGCGAACCGCGCCGCGCCGGGGTCAGCTCGTTCGGCATCGGCGGCACCAACGCCCACGTGGTCCTCCAGGAGGCGCCGGCCGCGTACCGGGCCGAACGGCGGGTCCGCCCGGCGCACCTGCTCCAGGTGTCGGCGAAGACCCCCACCGCGCTGGACGAGGCCGTGCGCCGGCTCGCCGACCACCTGGCCGGCGACAGCGACGGGTCGCTCGCCGACGTCGCGCACACGCTGCGCGTCGGCCGTCAGGCGTACGCCCACCGCGCGACAGTGGTCGCCGGCGACCCGCAGGACGCCGCCGCCGCGCTGCGCGAGCGGCGCCGGACGCACCGGGGCGACGCCGACGCCGCACCCCGGGTGGGGTTCCTGTTCAGCGGCCAGGGCTCGCAGTACGCCGGGATGGGCGCCGAGCTGTACGCCGAGGACCCGGCGTACGCCGCCGCCGTGGACGAGTGCGCCGAGCTGCTCCGCCCCGAGCTGGGCCGGGACGTCCGGGACCTGATCCTCGGCCGCGACCCGGACGCGGCGGCGCTGCTCACCGAGACCCGCTGGACCCAGCCCGCCCTGTTCACCGTCGAGTACGCGCTCGCCGCCGCGTGGCGGGCCGCCGGCGTCACCCCGGCCGCGATGATCGGCCACTCGATCGGCGAGTACGTGGCCGCGACGCTCGCCGGGGTGATCGCCCTGCCGGACGCGCTGCGGGTGGTGGCCGCCCGGGGCCGGCTCATGCACGCCCTGCCGGCCGGGTCGATGCTCGCCGTCACGCTGGACGAGTCGGCGGTGGCCGAGCTGCTGCCCGCGGGCCTGTCGGTGGCGACCGTGAACGGCCCCGGCACCTGCGTGGTGGCCGGCGAGACCGCGCTCGTCGAGGCGTTCGCGGAGAGCCTCGGCGGGAAGCACAAGGCCAAGCTGCTGCGCACCTCGCACGCGTTCCACTCGCCGATGATGGACCCGATCCTCGACGAGTTCACCGCGCTGATGGCGACCGTGCCGCTGCGCCCGCCGGCGGTGCCGTTCGTGTCCAACGTGACAGGCGCCTGGATCACCGACGCGCAGGCCACCGACCCGGCGTACTGGGCCGCGCACCTGCGCCGGCCGGTCCGCTTCGGCGCGTGCGTGGCCACCCTGCTCGCCGAGGGCACCTGGGCGCTCGTCGAGTGCGGCCCGGGCCGGCAGCTGGCCAACCTGGCCCGGATGCAGGTCGCCAGGGCGGGCGCGGCGCAGCGGGCGCTCACCCCGCTGGGCAGCCTGCCCGGGCCCGGCGAGTCGACGGGTGACCTGGCCACGCTGCTCGGCACGGCCGGCGCGCTCTGGTGCGCCGGCACGGCGGTGAACCTCTCCGCCGACCCCGACGCGCGGCGGGTGCCGCTGCCCACGTACCCGTTCGAGCGACGCCGCTACTGGGTCGAGCCGGACCCGGTGGAGGAGACGGCCGCGGCCCCGGCGGAGACCGGTCCCCGGCCGCTGCCGGAGTGGTTCGCCGTGCCGGTGTGGCGGCAGGTCGCGCCGGCCCGCACGGTCGAGCCGCTGGGCCGCTGCCTGGTGCTTGCCGACGGTCCGCGCGGCGAGGCGCTCGTCGCCGCGTTGCGGGCCGCCGGCGACGACCCGGTGGAGGTACGCGCCGGCGGCGCGTTCACCGTCACCGCGAGCGGCTACCGGCTGCGCCCCGGTTCCCGGTCCGACGCCGACGCGCTCGTCGCCGCGCTCGGCGCGGACCTGCCCCGCCGGATCGTGCACGCGTTCGCGTTCGACGGCGAGCCGGCCGGCACCGACGTGACCGCCGCCTGGGCCGCCCAGGACCGTGGCTTCTTCGGCGCGCTGCACCTGGTGCAGGCGCTCGCCGGCGCCGGCCTGACCGCCGACGAGGCGGGTGTCCGCCTCGATCTGGTCACCGCCGGCATCGGCGACGTGCGCGGCGACGACGTGGTCCGCCCCGAGCACGCCACGCTCACCGGGCTGGCCCGGGTCCTCCCGGTCGAGCTGCCCGGCCTCACCGTCCGGCTGCTCGACGCCGACCCGGCCGCGCGCGGGGTGGCCGCCGTCGTGGTGGAGTTGCGCAGCCCGGTCGACCCGGAGCACCCGGAGGTGGCGTTGCGCCGCGACCGGCGTTGGGTGGGCGGCTACGAGCAGGTGACCGTGGGGCCCGAGGACGAGCCGGGCGTGCTGCGCGAGGAGGGCCGCTATCTGATCACCGGCGGTCTCGGCGGCATCGGCGTCACCCTGGCCGAGGACTTCGCGGTCCGGGCCCGCGCCAAGCTGGTGCTGCTGGCCCGCTCCGGGCTGCCGGAGCGGGACGACTGGGACGCGCACCTGGCGGTGCACGGTGGCGCCGACCGGGCCGGCCGGGCCATCGCGGCGATCCGCCGGATGGAGGCCGCCGGCGCCGAGGTGCTGGTGCTCGCCGCCGACGTCACCGACCCGGAGGACCTGCGCCGGGCCCGCGCCGAGGCGGAACACCGCTTCGGCGGGTTGGACGGCATCGTGCACGCCGCCGGCCTGCCCGGCGGCGGCATGGCCGAGGTGAAGGAGCGGGCCGAGGCGGAGCGGGTGCTCGCCCCGAAGCTCGCCGGCACGCTCGCCCTGGCCCGGGTCTTCGGTGACCTGCCGCTGGACTTCGTGGTGCTCTGTTCGTCGGTCACGGCGGTGATCGGCGGGTTCGGTCAGGTCGACTACTGCGCCGCGAACAACGTGCTGGACGCCTTCGCGCGCTCCGGCGCCGGTTTCCGCGCGCCGGTGGTGGCGCAGAACTGGGGCGGCTGGGCGGAGGTCGGCATGGCGGTGGAGACCGACGCGCCGGCCGCCTTCCGGGCCGCCGGGCGGGACACCGTGACCAGCGCGGTCGTCCACCCGGTGCTGACCACCATGGTCGCCGGTCCGGACGGCGCCGTGCTGCACGGCCTGGTCTCGGCGGAGACCCACTGGGTGCTCGACGAGCACCGGATCGGCGGCGTGCCGGTGGTGCCGGGCACCGCCCACCTGGAGTCGGTGCGCGCCGCCGTGGTCGCCGCGCTGCCCGCGCCGGCGCCGGACGCCGCGGTGGAGCTGCGCGACGTGGTGTTCCTGGAGCCGTTCGGCGTCCCGGACGGCGCCGTCGCGCAGTACCGGGTCGAGCTGGCCCCGGCCGAGGACGGGACGGAGTTCACCGTGGCCAGCCTCGCCGCCGGCCGGTCGCGCACGCATGTGCGGGGCACGGCCGGCTGGACCACCGAGGCCGTGCCGCCGCCCGCCGCGTCCGCCGTGACCGGGCGGCGGGTCGACGACGACGCCTCGTTCGGGCGCGGTCGTTCCAGCATGCTCACGTTCGGACCGCGCTGGGCCGCGCTCGCCGAACACCACCTGGGCGAGGGGGAGGAGCTGGCCCGGGTGCAGGCGCCCGCCGCGGCGCGCGACGACCTGCCCGCCTGGGGGCTGCACCCGGCGCTGCTCGACGTGGCCACCGCGTTCGGCCGCGGTCAGGGCGCCGGCACCTACCTGCCGCTGTCGTACGGCCGGATCGTGGTGCGCGGGACGCTGCCGGAGACGTTCCACAGTCACCTGCGGCACCGGTCCGCCGCCACCGACGAGGTGGTCGCCGCCGACCTGTCGCTGCGCGACCCGCACGGCCGGGAGCTCGTCGCGATCAGCGACTTCGTGCTGCGCCGGGTGGACCAGGGCGCGGTCGCCGGCACGCTGGCCGAGACCCCGGCGACCGACGAGCCGGCCCCGGCCACCGAGGACATCCGGCCGGTCGACGGCGCGGAGGCGTTCCGCCGCAGCCTCGGCGCCGGCCTCGGCGCGCAGGTGGTGATCGCCACCCGCGCCGTGGCCGACATCCGGCGCCGGGCCGCCCGGGTCACCACGGACAGCCTGGCCGGGGCGACCGACGCCCCGGCCGGCGCGTCGGCCGTCACCGGTGGCTCGGCCGCGCCCGGCACCGACCTGGAGCGCACCATCGCCCAGGTGTGGCGCGACGGCCTCGGCGTCACCGACGTCGGCGTGGACGACGACTTCTTCGCCCTCGGCGGCAACTCGCTCGTGGCCGTGCAGCTCATCGCCGCGATGCGCAAGGCGACCGGGGTGCGGCTGCCGATGCGCAGCCTCTTCGAGACCCCGACCGTGGCCGGCCTGGCCGCCCGGATCGAGGAGTTGCGCGCCGAGGCGACCGCCGAACCACCGGCCGCCCCGGCGGCGATCCCGGCCATCCCGCGGCTACCCCGCGGCTGACCCGACCCGACAAGGAGACACCGCATCATGAGCGAGACAACCGCCACGCTCCCGGTGGTCGTGGCGAACGACGGTCGGGCGCTCACCGACCTCATCGCGGCCCGCCGCGCCGAGCTGCGGGACACCCTCGTCGCCCACGGCGGGCTGCTGTTCCGCGGGTTCGACGTCGGCGGGGTGGACGGCTTCGACGCCGCCGTGCGCGCGCTTGCCGGCGAGCCGTTGACCTACACCGAGCGTTCCTCGCCCCGGCACTCCATCTCCGGACGGGTCTACACCTCGACCGACTACCCGCCGGACGAGGAGATCTTCCTGCACAACGAGAACTCCTACCAGGCGCGCTGGCCGCTGACGCTGTTCTTCTACTGCATCACCCCGCCGCAGACGCGCGGCGCCACCCCGCTCGCCGACGTGCGCCGGGTGTACGAGCTGATCGACCCCGCGGTGCGGGAGGAGTTCGTCAGGCGTCGCTGGATGCTGGTCCGCAACTTCCACGGCGACTTCGGCACCCGCTGGCAGGAGGTGTTCAACACCGAGAGCCGCACCGACGTCGAGGCGTACGCGGCGGCGAACGGCATCACCGTGGAGTGGGTCGGCGCGGACGGCCTGCGGACCCGCGCGGTACGCGACGTGGTGCACCACCGGCCCGGGTCGGACACCCCGCGCTGGTTCAACCACGCCACGTTCTTCCACCTCAGCACGCTGCCGGCGGACTACCAGGAGGGCCTGCTGGCCATGTTCGGCGCCGACGGGCTGCCGTCGAACACCTACTACGGCGACGGCGGCGAGATCCCCGCCGACGTCATGGACCACCTGCGTGCCGCCTACCGGGCGGCCACGGTCCGCTTCGACTACCAGCGCGACGACGTGCTCGTGGTCGACAACATGACCGCCGCGCACGGCCGGGAGCCGTTCACCGGCCCGCGAAAGATCGCCGTGGCGATGGCCGAGGCGTACACCCCCGACACCGCTGGAGCGAACTGACATGGCCGAACCCCGATTTCTGGTCGTCCGCAACGACGAGGAGCAGTACTCGATCTGGTCGGCCGACCGGGACCTGCCCGCCGGCTGGCACGACACCGGCTTCGCCGGCAGCCGCGACGAGTGCCTGGCCCACGTCGACGAGGTCTGGACCGACATGCGCCCACGCTCGGTGCGCGAGGGGCTCTCATGAGCCAGGAGTGGACGTTCCCGGCCTCGTACGCCCAGGAACGGGTGTGGATGGCCAACCAGCTCGACGCGGGTTCGCCGGTGTTCAACATCTCCGTCCCGTGGACCGTCCCGGCCGGGACGGACGCCGCGGCGGCCGTCGCTGCGCTGGACCGGGTGGTGGCCCGGCACGAGGCGCTCCGCACCCACCTGCGGGTCGACGACGGCGCGCTGGTGCAGGTGGTACGCGCCCACGAGCCGCTCACGCTGCCCACCACCGACCTGAGCCACCTGCCCGCCGGCGATCGGCTGGCCGCCTTCGAGCGGCTCCGGACCGAGCTGGCCCGCACCCCGATCCCGCTTGACGCGCCGCCGCTGTGGCGTGCCCGCCTGGTCGACCTCGGCGACACCCGGCGGTTGCTCTTCGTGGTGCACCACGCCGTCTTCGACAGCCACTCGGCGGTGCTGTTCCACGCCGAGCTGGCCGCGTTCAGCGCGGCCGGGCCCGCCGTGCCGGAACTGCCCATCCAGTACGCCGACTTCGCGGTGTGGCAGCGCCAGCAGCTCGCCGGCGACGAACTGGACCGGCAACTCGCGTTCTGGACCGGTCACCTGGCCGGCGCGCCACCGGTCACCGGACTGCCGCTGGACCGGCCCCGCCCGGCCCAGCTCGGGTTCGCCGGCGACGAGGTGCGCTTCGCGCTGCCCGACGGGCTGCTCGACCGGGTCGGCGCGCTGGCGGTCGGCGCGCAGGCCACGCCGTACATGGTGCTGCTGGCGGGTTTCGCGGCGCTGCTGTCCCGGATCTCCGGCGACACGGACGTGGTGGTCGGCGTCTCCACCGCGGGCCGCGACAACCCCGAGCTGGCGCCGCTGATCGGCATGTTCGTCAACCCGGTGGCGCTGCGCTGCGACGTCTCCGGCGACCCGACCTTCGCCGACCTGCTCGGCCGGGTCCGCAACGGCCTGCTCGACGCCATGGACCACGGCGGCACCCCGTTCCAGAAGATCGTCGAGGCGGTGGCCCCGCAGCGGGACCCGTCGGTGCAGCCGATCTTCCAGACCGCGCTGAACTGGATCCCGGACTCCGGCCTCGACCCGGCGGAGCTGGGCACCACCAAGGACGACCTGGCCTTCGACATCACCGCCGGCGAGTGCCGCCTGGTCTACCGGACCGCGCTGTTCGACCGGGCGAGCGCGGAGACGGTGGCGCGACGCTACGTGCGGCTGCTCGACGCCGCGGTGGCCGGGCCGGACCGGACGGTCGGCGCGCTGCCGCTGCTCACCGACGACGAGCGGGACCGGGCGCTCGACGCCTCGACCGGCGACGCGCGGGACACGCCGGTGACCACCGTGGTCGACGAGGTGCGGCGGCAGGTCGCTGCCACCCCGGACGCCCCGGCGCTGGTCTGCGACGGGGCGACGCTCAGCTACGCCGAGCTGGACACCGCCGCGAACCGGCTGGCCCGGCTGCTGGTGGCCCGCGGTGCCGGCCCGGAGACCCGGGTCGCGCTGGTCCTGCCCCGCTCCTGCGAGCTGGTGGTGGCGCTGCTCGCGGTGCTGAAGTCCGGCGCCGCGTACGTGCCGGTGGACCCCGCCTACCCGGCCGCGCGGATCTCCTACCTGCTGGCGGACGCCACCCCGACGCTCGTGGTGGCCATGCCGGACACCGCCGCGCTGGCGTCCGGCGACGCGCTGGTGCTCGACGGTGAGGTCGGCGCGGACCAGCCCGACGACGACCTCACCGACGCCGACCGGGTCGCCCCGCTGCGCCCGGAGCACCCGGCGTACGTGCTGCACACCTCCGGCTCGACCGGCCGTCCCAAGGGCGTGGTGGTGGAGCACCGCGCGGTGACCGCCTACCTGGCCTGGGCCCGGGCGGCCTACCCGGGCCTGGCCGGGGTGGCGCTGCTGCACTCGCCGGTGTCGTTCGACCTCACCGTCACCGGCCTGCTCGGCACGCTCACCGCCGGCGGCACGGTGCGGCTGGCCGCGATCGACTCGCCGGACGCCCGGGCCGGCGGCCGGCCGTCCTTCCTCAAGGTCACCCCGAGCCACCTGCCGCTGCTCGACGCCGACCTGTCACCCACCGCCGACCTGGTGATCGGCGGCGAGGCGCTGACCGGCGAGCAGCTCGCCGGCTGGCGGGCCGCGCACCCCGAGGTGGCGGTGACCAACGAGTACGGCCCGACCGAGGCCACCGTCGGCTGCGTCACGGCCCGGATCGCCCCCGGCGCGCCGCTGCCCCCGGGGCCGGTGCCGATCGGCACGCCCGCGCCGAACACCGGCGCGCTGCTGCTCGACGGCGCCCTCCAGCCGGTGCCGCCGGGCGTGGTCGGCGAGCTGTACGTCACCGGCGTTCAGCTCGCCCGCGGCTACCACGACCGGCCCGGCCTGACCGCCGGGCGGTTCCTGCCCTGCCCGTACGGCCCGCCCGGCGCCCGGATGTACGCCACCGGCGACCTGGCCCGCCGGCGTCCCGACGGCACGCTCGACTACCTGGGCCGCCGCGACGAGCAGGTCAAGGTGCGCGGCATGCGGATCGAGCTGGGCGAGGTCGAGGCCGCGCTGCTCGCCCACCCGGACGTGCGGGCCGCCGCCGCGGCGGTCCGCGCCGACGGCGGCGAGCCGACGCTCGTCGGGTACGTCGTCGGGCCGGCCCGGGAGGACTCGGTCCGCGCCGAGCTGGCCCGGGAACTGCCGGCGCACCTGGTGCCGGCCGCCCTGGTCCGCCTCGACGCGCTGCCGCTGACCCCCAACGGCAAGCTGGACCGGGCCGCGCTGCCCGCCCCGGCGGCCGGCGAGTCGACGCGGGACAGCTACGTCGCGCCGCGCACCGAGGCCGAGGCCCTGGTCGCCGAGGTGTACGCGGACATCCTCCAGGTGGAGAAGGTCGGCGCGCTCGACGACTTCTTCGCCCTCGGCGGCAACTCGCTGCGCGGCATGCGGGCGATGGCCCGGATCCGGGCCGAGGTGGACGTCGAGCTGCCCATGCGGGCGCTGTTCGGCAGCCCCGTGGTGGCGAACCTCGCCGCCCAGATCGAAGCGCTGATCGCCGCCGAACTCGACGGGCTCTCCGACACCGAGGTCGCCGCGCTGCTCGCGGCGGAAGAGGACACCCACTCATGACCGACCTGAAGGATCCGGCCCGCGAGGCGGCCCGGCAGGCGCTCGTCGCCCGCCGGCTACGCGCCCGCCACGGCGCCGCGCCCGCGGCCCGGATCACCCCCCGGCCGGACGGCGCGCCGGTGCCGCTGTCGTACGCCCAGGAGCGGGTCTGGTTCATGGACCAGCTCGCGCCGGGCGAGGCCGCGTACCACATCGCGGTGCCGCTGCGGGTGCGCGGACCGCTCGACGTCGGCGCGCTGCGCGCGGCCCTGGCCGCGCTCGGCGCCCGGCACGAGTCGCAGCGCGCCCGCTTCCCGGCCGACGCCGACGGCCGACCGACCGTGGTGATCGCCGAGACGCCGGACGTCCCGCTGACCGTGGTGGAGGCGGCCGACGAGGCCGCCGCGCAGGCCCTGGTCGACACGGCGGCGGCCGAGCCGTTCGACCTGGCGCACGGGCCGCTGCTGCGGGCCCTGCTGATCCGCCTGTCCGCCGTGGACCACGTGCTCTTCCTCGGGCAGCACCACATCGTCGGCGACGGCTGGTCGGTGGACGTGCTGCTGCGCGACCTGATCACGCTCTACCGCGGCGGCGAGCCGCCGGCCCTGCCGATCCAGTACGGCGACTTCGCCGTCTGGGAGGCGCGGGAGCTGGACGGGGAGCGGGCCCGGTCGCACGTGGACCACTGGAAGCAGCGCCTCGCCGGCATCACGCCGCTGGACCTACCGCTGGACCGGCCCCGCCCGGCCACCCAGACCTACCGGGGTGACTTCGTCGAGTTCCAGCTCGACCCGGCGGCCACCGAGGCGTTGCACGCGCTCACCCGGGGCAGCGGTGGCACGCTGTTCATGACGCTGCTGGCGGCGTACCAGGTGCTGCTGGCCCGGCACGCCGGGCAGGACGACTTCGCCGTCGGGGCGTCGGTCGCCGGCCGCGCCGCGCCGGAGCTGGAGGACGTCGTCGGCATGTTCGTCAACATGCTGCCGCTGCGCGCGGACCTGGCGGGCGACCCGACCTTCACCGAGCTGCTGGCCCGCACCCGGCGCACCGTGCTGGACGGCTTCGAGCACGCCGAGGTGCCGTTCGCGAAGGTGGTGCACGAGCTGGGACTGCCGCGCGACGTCAGTCGCTCACCGGTGTTCCAGACCATGTTCGTGCTCCAGAACTACGAGATGGGCCGGTTCCGCGCCGTGTCCGACGCCGACGAGGTCACCTTCGCGTGGACCCCGATGGAGCTGAGGGCGACCCGGTTCGACTTCGAGCTGCACGCGGTGGAGACCGTCGACGGGCTCTGGGGCAAGCTGGTCTTCAACACCGACCTGTTCGACCGGGCCACCGTCGAGCGGATGGCGCAGCGGTGGACCACCCTGCTGGACGCGGTCGTCGCCGCGCCGGACACCCCGGTCTCCCGGCTGCCGCTGCTGCCGGACGCCGAGCGGGCGCTGCTGGCCGGCTGGAACGACACCGCGGCGGACTTCCCGCGCGCGCAGACGCTGCACGCCCCGTTCGAGGAGCGTGCCGCCGCCACCCCGGACGCCGTCGCCGTCACCATCGACGGGCACAGCCGCACGTACGCGCAGCTCAACGCGGACGCCAACCGGATCGCGCACCGGCTGCGCGCGGCCGGCGTCGGCCCGGAGACGCTCGTGGGGGTGTGCGCGGAACGTTCGGTCGAGCTGGTCGCCGGCCTGCTCGGCGTGCTCAAGGCCGGTGGCGCCTACCTGCCGCTGGATCCGGAGTACCCGGCCGACCGGCTGGCCTTCATGGTCACCGACGCGGACGCGCCAGTGGTGCTGACCCAGCGGCGCCTGCGCGACGTGCTGCCGGCCACCGACGCCACCGTGCTGGACCTGGACGACCCGGCGGTCTGGGCCGACCAACCGGCCACCGACCCGGCGCCGGTCGCCGGACCGGAGCACCTGGCGTACGTCATCTACACCTCCGGGTCCACCGGCCGGCCCAAGGGCGTGCCGAACACCCACCGGGGCATCGTCAACCGGCTCGACTGGATGCAGAAGACGTACGGCCTCGGCGCCGACGACGCGGTGCTCCAGAAGACCCCGGCCAGCTTCGACGTCTCGGTCTGGGAGTTCTTCTGGCCGCTGCGCACCGGCGCCCGCCTGGTGCTCGCCACCCCGGGCGGGCACAAGGACGCCGGCTACCTGCGTGACCTGCTGGTGTCCGAGCGG
Organism: Micromonospora sp. WMMD1128; assembly: GCF_027497235.1. Classification (NCBI taxonomy): domain Bacteria; kingdom Bacillati; phylum Actinomycetota; class Actinomycetes; order Micromonosporales; family Micromonosporaceae; genus Micromonospora; species Micromonospora sp. WMMD1128. Next base: position 3,405,207 of record NZ_CP114902.1, on the reverse strand, counting down.
ATCACCACCGCCCACTTCGTCCCGTCGATGCTCACCGTCTTCCTGGCCGAGGACGGCGTCGAGGCGGCCACCGCGCTGCGCCGGGTGATCTGCTCCGGCGAGGAACTGCCGCCGGCCACGGCGGTCGACTTCACCGCCCGGCTGCCCCGGTGCGGCCTGCACAACCTCTACGGCCCGACCGAGGCGGCCATCGACGTCACCGCGTGGGAGTGCGAGCCGGCGCGGCTGGCCGAGGTGAGCGCGGTGCCGATCGGCGCGCCGATCGCCAACCTGCGGCTGCACGTGCTCGACCCGTCCGGCGCCCGCTGCCCGGTCGGGGTCGCCGGTGAGCTGCACATCGGCGGTGTCGGGTTGGCCCGCGGCTACCACCGTCGGCCGGCGCTGACCGCCGAGAAGTTCGTCCCCGACCCGTACGCGGCCGAGCCGGGCGCCCGCCTCTACCGCACCGGGGACCTGGCCCGCTGGGTGGTCGGCCCGGACGGCGCCGGGGTGCTCGAGTTCCTCGGCCGGATCGACCACCAGGTGAAGCTGCGCGGCCTGCGCATCGAGCTGGGCGAGATCGAGAGCGCGCTGCGCGAGCAGCCCGGCGTGACCGAGGCCGCGGTGATCGTCCGCGAGGACAGCCCCGGCGACAAGCGGCTCACCGCGTACCTGGTCGGGCCGGCCGAGCACGCCGCGCTGAAGGCGGCGCTGAAGGACACGCTGCCGGAATACATGGTGCCGGCGGCGTTCGTCACGCTCGACGTGTTGCCGCTGACCCCCAACGGCAAGCTCGACCGTAGGGCGCTGCCCGCCCCCGTGGTCACCCGCGAGGCGTCGGTGGCGCTCGTCGCGCCGCGCGACGACACCGAACGCGCGCTCGCGGTGATCTGGTCGGAGGTGCTCGGCGTCGACACGCTCGGCATCGACGACGACTTCTTCGACCTGGGCGGGCACTCCATGCTCGCCACCCAGGTGGTGGCGCGGATCCGCAAGGCGGACCTGGGCGGCCGGGCGGTCGGCGTGATGGACCTGTTCCAGCAGCGCACCATCCGCGAGCTGGCCGCGTTCGTCGCCGGCGACGCCGCCCAGGAGGGGCCGCGCCGCCTGCTCTACGAGCTGACCGGGCCGATCCCCGCCGCCCAGCGGGTGCTCACCTACGTCTGCGTCCCGTACGGCGGCGGCAGCGCCATCGTCTACCAGCCGCTCGCCGACGCGCTCCCGGCCGGGCACGCGCTGTGGTCGCTCGCCATCCCCGGCCACGACGTCGGCCTCAGCGAGGACGCGCTGCCGTTCGACGAGCTCACCACCCGGGTCGCCGACGAGATCATGGAGCGCGTCGAGGGCCCGGTCGCGCTCTACGGCCACTGCGGCGTGGGCAGCGCCATCGTCGCCGAGGTGGCCCGGAAGGTCGAGGCGGCCGGCCGGGACCTGGACGCCGTCTACATCGGCGCGATGTTCCCGTTCGCCCGCCCGAAGGGCCTCTTCGCGGCCACCCGCAACCGGCTGGAGCAGCTGCGCAGCAACAAGCACTACGCGAGCTGGCTCAAGTCGATGGGCGTGGACACCGACGAGCTGGACCCGGAGCAGGCCGACCGGATCATCAGCAACATGCGGGCCGACTCCCGCGCCTCGGAGGAGTACTTCACCCGCCTGCTCGACCGGCAGGCGACGAAGCTGCGCGCCCCGATCATCTCGGTGGTCGGCTCCGAGGACCCGGTCACCGACTACCACCGCGAGCGGTACGCCGAGTGGCAGTTCCTCAGCGACACGCTCGGGCTGGTCGTGCTCGACCAGGCCGGGCACTTCTTCCTCAAGTACCGGGCCGTGGAGCTGGCCGAGATCGTCACCCGGGTACACCCCGCGGTGGTGGCCGGTGACGTCACCGCGCTCGCCCCGCAGGCCCGGGGCGAGGACGCCGGCTGGGCGGTGCAGGACACGCTGCGGGTCGGCGCGGACGGGCCACCCGTCGCCACGGTGAAGCCGAGCATGGGCCGGTTCCTGGCCGTCACGGTCGGGCAGCTCGTCTCCAGCACCGGCTCCGCGCTCACCGCGTTCGCGCTGCCGATCTGGCTGTTCAACCGGACCGGCTCGGTGGCCGACCTCGGCCTGCTCTGGGCGCTTGCGCTGATCTGCGGCGTGCTCATGCTGCCGGTGGCCGGCGCTCTGGTCGACCGGGTCAGCAGGCGTCGGATCATGATGCTCGCCAGTTGCGTCGCCGGCTCGGTCCAACTGGTGCTGGCCGCCCTGCTGTGGACCGACAACCTGGTGCTCTGGCACATCTACCTGCTGGTGGCGTTCAGCTCGGTGGCCGGGTCGTTCCAGCGGATCGCGTTCCAGTCGGCGGTGCCCCAGCTGGTGCCGAAGCGCTACCTCGGCCACGCCATGGGCATCACCCAGCTCTCCACCGGCGTGGCCACGCTGCTCATGCCGGTCTTCGCCGCCGGCCTGCTCGCCGCGATCGACCTCAAGGGCATCCTGGTCATCGACGTGGCCAGCTACCTCGTCGCGGTGCTCACCCTGGCCGTGGTCCGCTTCCCCGACCTGCTCGGTTGGCGGCCCCGGGAACGGCTGCTGGTGGCCATCGCCAACGGCATGCGCTACTCCTGGCGGCACCGCGGGTTCCGACTGATGCTCGGCTACTTCGCGCTGGGCAACATCTTCCTCGCGCCGGCGCTGGTGCTCACCGCCCCGCTGGTGCTGTCGTTCGGGAGCCCGACCCAGGTGGCCCAGGTCGCGCTGGCCGAGGCGGTGGGCGCGGTGCTCGGCGGCGTGCTGATGGCGCTCTGGGGCGGGCCGCGCCGGCGTCGCATGATCGGCGTGCTGATCGGCAACCTCGGCACCGCGACCGGTTGCGTGCTGATCGGCCTGGACGCGTCCGTCGCGATGATCTGCGTCGGTTTCTGTTGGCTGGCCATGGCGATGACCACCGCACAGTCGATCTACGCGACGATCGTGCAGGTGAAGGTGCCGCAGCGCTTCCACGGCCGGGTGTTCAGCCTGAACCAGACCATCTCCTGGTCCACCCTGCCGATCGGGTTCGCGGTGCTCGCGCCGGCCGCCACCGCCCTGTTCGAGCCGATGCTCGCCCCGGGCGGCACGCTGGCCGGCACCGTGGGCGAGGTGATCGGCACCGGTCCGGGCCGCGGCATCGGCTTCGCGTACGTCTGCTTCGGGGTGATCCTGATCCTGGTGACGCTCGGCGGCTTCGCGATCCGGTTGCTGCGCCGCTTCGACCTGGAGGTCGAGGACTCCCTGCCCGACGACCTGATCGGCGCCCAGGAGCGGGAGAAGCGCCTCGCCGCCACCGCCGTGCCGTCCCGGCCGGACTCGTCCCGGGGTGGGTCAGCGGTTGCTTGATCCACTCCACCTCGCCGAGGTGGCGGTGTCCTGGCATGCCTGACCCCGCCACTTCGGCGACCTGGAGTCGATCAAGCAACCGCGGCGGCCGTTCGACGCGCCGGTCGGTGCGGGTGTCGGACCCGGGTGGCATGGTGGGGGCATGTGCCGCAACATTCGCGTGCTCCACAACTTCGAGCCGCCCGCCACCGACGACGAGATCGAAGCCGCCGCCCTGCAATATGTGCGCAAGGTCAGCGGCGCGACCCGGCCGTCCACGGCCAACGAGAAGGCGTTCGACGAGGCGGTCCGCGCGGTCACCGCGGCCACCCGGACGCTGCTGGACCAGCTCGTGACGAAGGCGCCGTCCCGGGACCGTGAGGTGGAGGCCGCGAAGGCGAAGGCGCGCGCGGCCGAACGGTACGGCCCGCGGGCGGCGACGTCCTGAGCCGAGCGGGCTCCCACCAACACCGGCGGTCTACCGTCGCGCTCCGCTCATGCCGGGCCCGTCGCGGTCCCGTCGCTCACGGGTGTGCCGGCGTCCCTCCGGTCGCTCGGCGGCGCCGCGATCCGGCTGCCGCGCCGCTTTGACCTGGAGCCTCGGCCTGGTCGCCGAAGGCCGCCGCGAACGCCTGCGTGATCAGGTCGCCCAGGTCGTCGCGGCCGTCATCCTCCGCCCACCGGACCAGCGCGGTGTGCATGGCGGCCAGGCAGGCGCTGGCCGCCGCCGCCGCGTGGAAGGCCGCCTCCGGGCCGTCGTTGTCGCCCCCGAGGCCGTTCACGATGGCCTGTTGCAGCAGGTGGTGGTTGTCCAGGTGCCGGGCGCGCAGGGCGGGCGTCGAGATCATCAGCCGCAGGCGGGCCAGCAGGAACCTGTCGTCACCCTCGGTCAGCGTGCGTGCCGAGTCGACGAGCGCGGCGCCGATGCGGCGCACCAGTGGTTGCCCGGCCGGCGTCGCGGCGATCCGCTCGGCGACAAGCGGACCGTTCTGGTCGAGCAGCACGAGATCCTCCTTCGTCGGGAAGTGCCGGTAGACCGTCATCGGTGACACGCCCGCCGCCTCGGCGACGTCGTTCACGGTCGTGCCGTCATACCCGCGCTCGACGAACAACCGCACCGCGTGCGCCTGGATCATGCGCTGCGTCTCGGCCCGTCGTTGCTCCCGCAGTGTGGAGTGCCGCCCGTCCATCTGGTAGACACTATCAGGCTGGTAGTGACTAGCAGTTTGGGAGCGGCTAACATCATGAACGATCTGATCGGCAGGACGGCGCTCGTCACGGGCGCCTCGCGCGGCATCGGGCAGGCCATCGCGGTCCGGCTGGCGGCGCGGGGCGCGGTCGTCATCGCCCACCACGGCACCGGCGCGGGCGGCGCGACGGAGACGGTCGACCGGATCACCCGGGCCGGCGGCGCCGCGTACCCCGTCGGCGCGGAACTGGGCGTGGACGGCGACGTCGAGACGCTGTTCGCGGGCGTCCAGGAGCACCTGGCCGGGCAACCGCTCGACATCCTGGTCAACAACGCGGCGGCGCCACCCGCCGGTCCGCTCGGCGCCACCACGCGAGCCGCGTTCGACCACCTGTTCGCGGTCAACGTGCGGGCGCCGTACTTCATCATCGAACGGGCGTTGCCCCTGCTCCGCGACGGCGGCCGGATCATCACCCTCTCGTCCGTGGCGACCCGGATGGCGAACGCCACCCAGACCTCGTTCGCCATGACCAAGGGCGCGGTCGAGACGATGACCCGGACCCTGGCCAACCAGCTCGGCGCCCGGGGCGTCACGGTGAACGCGGTCGCGCCCGGCGCCACCCGCACCCCGACGAACGGGCCGGTCTTCGCGACACCCGGCCTGGTCGAGTTGATCGCCGGCATGACGGCGCTCGACCGGCTGGGCAGCCCCGGCGACGTCGCCGACGTGGTCGCGTTCCTCGCCTCCGACGCCGCACGGTGGATCACCGGCCAGGTCATCGACGCCAGCGGCGGCCTGTTCCTGGGCCCCCGCCCCTGACGTGCAAGGAGGGGCCCCCTATTAACGCTTTCGGTAGAGGCGGGGCCCCCTTTTAACACGCCGGATCGCGCCGAGGCGATCCCCCTCGGCCGGACGACGGTCTGGAATGCTTCGCCCATGCCTTCCTTCCCGCCCACCTTCGCCGACCGGGTCGTCGCGCTGCCGGCCCGTACCCAGTTCGAGGCGTTCCTCGACGAGCACCGGTACGCGCTCAACGCCTGCCTGGACGGGCTGACCGAGGAGCAGACACGCCGATCGTTGGTGGCCTCCCGGACCACGCTGCTGGGTCTGGTGAAACACGCGACCTTCGTGGAGAAGGTCTGGTTCGACCAGGCCGTCAGGTGCCGGTCGCGCGCCGAGATCGGCATCCCGGAGAACTCGGAGGAGTCGTTCCTCCTCGACGCCGACGACACGATCGCCACCGTCCGGCGGGCGCACCGCGATGCCTGCGAGGCGTCCCGCCGGGCCACGTCCGCCCTGGGGCTGGACGACGTCGTTCGGGGGCACCGGCGGGGCCCGCTTCCGCTGCGGTGGGTGTATCTGCACGTGCTGCGCGAGCTCGCCCAGCACTGTGGACACGCGGACATCCTCCGCGAACAGATCCTCGACGGTGGTCGTCAGCCGGCCTCGTCGGCGGGCACGTCCTCCGGGTCGGTGACCCAGGCGGAATAGACCGGAAGGCCGTGCCAGGGGCCGCCGGCGGCGTCCGTGGCCACCGCGACCACGGCGTACGGGTGGCCGAAGCGCAGGTCGGCGATGCGGGCGACGCCCTCCGGCGGCAGCCCGGCCACCATCCCGAACGCGGTCACCGCGGCGGCCTCGAAGCCGTATCGGCCGAACCGCGCCACCGTCGACTGCGCCGCGGCGAACGGCGGCTCGACCAGTCCGAGCAGCTCACCGAGCGCGCCGGCCGCCGCGTCGAAGCCGAACCCGGGCGCCGTGAGGTCGTGTCGGCTCCGCGCCGCCCAGCAGGGCAGCACGGCGGTGGCGCGTTCCTCCCGGCCGTCCCGGGCGAACGTGCGGGTCGGCTCCTCGCGTACCGTCCACAGCGGGCTCTCGCCCAGCGGCAGCTCGAACAGCGACCGGCGGCCCGGCACCGGCCCGTCCGGGACGGTGGCGGCGGCCCCGGCCAGGTTCCACGCGGCGGCCAGCACCGCACCGGCCGGCACGTCCGGCGCGGCGGCCACGGACACCACGAGCATCCCCGCCCCGTCATCGTCCACCCGGGCCGGCGCCACGTGCACCGCCACGTCGCCGGCCCGGTCGGTGACCGACACCCAGCAACGGTGCCCGACCGGCGGCGTCCGCAGCACCTGCCGCAGCCGACCGGCCCAGACGCTGCCCGCACCCAGTTCCGTGCCCGGCGCCACCTCGAACGGGTCGGCCCAGGACACGCGCGTGGCGAGCGCGCTGGCCAGCACGAGCAGCGTCTCCGGGGCGGCGTCGACCGGGAACCGCTCGATCAGCCCGCCGGTGCGCTCCCGGGCCCAGGCGTCGAGCGCGGCCTGGTCGGGCAGCGGGCCCCGTTCGGTGTACGCGGGGAGGGCGGCCCGCCACTCGGCCAGCTCCTCGAACGGCGTCCGTTCCCACAGCGCGGTGGCCGCCGCGACCATCGGGTGCGGCGCGGCGAGCAACGCCCGGGCCGCCGCGGCGGCGTCGTCGGGGTCGACGCCGAGCGCTTCGGCGAGCGCCGACCGGGCCTGTCCGGTGGCGGCCGGGCCGGTCAGCGCCAGCAGCAGCCAGGCGCCGAGCGGCGAGGCGACGTGGTGGGTGTCACCGGCGGCGCGGTGCAGCCGCTCGGCGTAGTGGGCCAGGGGGGCGTGGAGAGGAGTCACCGCTCCACTCTGCCCGCTGACGCGCCCACCGGCACGCCGGTCAGGACCACAGCTCGAACGGCTCGTCGATCTCCTCGCCGGCGAGGAACGCCGGCAGCAGCTCCGGCAGGCGACCGGGGTAGCAGCGCGGTCGGTCGGCGAGCACCTCGGCAAGCGGCCACCAGCGGAACCCGAAATAGTCCTCCACCTCGTAGTCCAGCCGGTACGCCCCGTCCACCTCCGGACCGGGCCTGGGCAGCCGCACCGGCACCACCACCTCGTCCTGGAGGTGCCGCCGCTGCCGGTGCCGGAAACTGGCGCGTCGCCGCCAGCTGGGCGCGCCGATGTCGTCCGCCGCCACCACGATGCCGGTCTCCTCGCGCAGCTCGCGCACGGCCGCCTCCCGGTACGTCTCGCCCGGGTCCAGCCCGCCGCCGGGCAGCTCCCACCACACCCCCAGGTCGGGGTGTTCCGGGTCGCGGGTGTGGAACAGCAGCACCCGGTCGGCGGCGTCGAGCACCACCACCCGTACCGCGGTGCGCTCCACCACCGGAAAATCGCGAGGCAACTCCATGCCGGCAGCGTAGGGAAGCCGACCGGGCCCGCCGGCACCGCCCGAACCTGGGACGATGGCGGGATGTCGCAACTGTTCGGGGAGACCGCCGGCACCTACCACGAGGCCCGTCCGGGCTATCCGACCGAGGTCGCCGACGCGATCCGCGCCTACCACGGCGGGCCGCCCGGCACGCTTGTCGAGGTCGGCGCCGGCACCGGCCTGGCCACCGCGGCGCTGCTCGGGCTCGGTGCGGCCACCACCTGCGTCGAGCCGGACGCGCGGATGGCCCGCGTGCTCGCCGAGCGGCTTCCGGATGTCGAGGTGGTGACGGCGACCTTCGAGCAGTGGAGCCCACCGTTCGGCGGTGTCGACGCGTTGGCCTGCGCGATGGCCTGGCACTGGCTCGACCCGGCCACCCGCAACCGGCGCGCCCACGACGCGCTGCGCCCGGGCGGCACACTCGCCGTCCTCGGCCACCGCTACGCCTACGTCGAGGCGGCGCAGGCCGAGGCGATCCGGGTCGCGTTCAGCACCGCCGACCCCGCCGACCGGGGCGACCGTCCCGACGGCTGGTTCCGCGACGACATCGCCGACAGCGGCTTCTTCACCGACGTGCGGCTGGACCGGTTCCGCCGCGCCGTGCCGCTGGACACCGCGGCGTACCTGCGGCTTGTCGACACGTTCTCGCCGCAGTTGCGCCGCCCGCCGGAGCTGCGCGCGCGGGTCCGGGCCGCGGTCGGCGCGGCGGTCGACGGCTTCGGCGGCACCGTCGTACTGGACCTTCGCACCGCGCTCGCCCTGGCCCGCCGTCCGGCCTGACCTGGGCGCGGACCGCCGTCCCGCCGCGCCGCCGGGCGGTCCGCGCGGACCCGATAGGCTGCCCGCCGTGGCAGGACTGTTGAAGAACGTGGCGTCCCGGCTCGGCCGGCTGACCGGGGGCGCCGCCGCGCCGACCCGCACCGGCGGGCCGATCCCGGCCCAGGTCGCGCGGCGACGCCAGGTCAGCGCGTTGCAGCGCCGCGAGCTGTCGTACGCCCCGGAGCCGGACGGGCAGGCGGATCCGGGCGAGATCGTGTGGACCTGGGTGCCCTACGAGGACGATCCCCGGCAGGGCAAGGACCGGCCGGTGCTGGTGGTGGGCCGGCACAGCCGCACCCTGTACGGGCTGATGCTGTCCAGCCAGAGCGACCGGGACGGCCAGCGGCACTGGCTGTCGCTCGGCCCGGGGGAGTGGGACCGGGAGAAGCGGCCCAGTTGGGTGCGCCTCGACCGGGTGCTCACCATGCGCGAGGACAGCATCCGCCGCGAGGGCGCGGTGTTGGACCGGCCCCGGTTCGACCGGGTCGGCCAGGCGTTGCGCGCCGGCTACGGCTGGCGCTGAGCGCAGCGCAGCACGACGCCGTCCCGGCCGGCACGGCACCGGAGCGGCGGCAGGGGCTGGCGCGGGTTGGTCACGGCTGGCGCTGACGCGGCGGCGGGGGCTGGCCTGGGCTGACTACGGCTGGCATTTGACGGCCCGGCGCGGGCCGGTCGAGTCAGTGCTCGGCGACGAGCTGGCGGTGCACGGGGGCGGCACCGAGCGTCTTCGCCTCGTACATGGCGGCGTCGGCGCGGCAGAGCGCGTCGGTGAGCTGGGCGGGGCTGTGCACCGGGGCGAGCCCGACCGAGGCGGTGACCCGGATGCTGCGACCGCCGAGCGGGATCGGCGCGGCGAGCGCCTCGCAGAGCCGGCGGGTGGCGTGCTCGATCCACCGCCGGTCGGCGGTCGGGCTGGCCAGCAGGCCGGCGAACTCGTCGCCGCCGAGCCGGGCCACCAGGTTGTTGCCGGCGAACGCGGCGAACCGCTGGGCCACGCTGATCAGAACCTGGTCCCCGGCGGCGTGCCCGAAGCGATCATTTACCTGTTTGAACCCGTCGAGGTCGAGGATCACCGCCACCAGCGGTTGACCGCCGGGGTCGGTGAGCAGAGTGGCGGCCAGCCGGAAGAAGGCCCGGCGGTTGGGCAGGCCGGTGAGCGGGTCGTGGCTGGCGGCGTGCCGTTCGGCGGCCAGTTCGGATTCGAGCAGCTTGATCTCGGCCTCGGCGCGCAGGGCCCGCCGACGCATCTGCCAGGCGGACACCAGCGCGCCTGCGGCGGAGACGCCGGAGGCGACGGTCATCGGATCCGGCACGCGCCCTCCTCACCGCAGTCCCCGGCCGCGCGGGGCGGCTTCCGGGGGCCGGGTTCGGGTCACCGAACGTGAGCGACCCGGCACACCGTACGTTCGGTTATCATGCTCGCAGTCCATTGCAGATGCAATAGCAGATGCACGTGCATCTCATTCCTCAGTCGACAAACGTCGCCACCCACCGCTCCTCCCCGCGGCCACGGCTGGCCTTCCCGAAGGACGCCCATGCAACCGCCTCCGAACGGCGTACCCGTGCCCCACCTGCCCCCGATGAGGTGGTTGAAGAGCCGCCGCAGCAATCCCAGCGGCAACTGTGTCGAGCTGGCCGAGCTGCCCGGCGGCAGCGGCATCGCGGTGCGCAACTCCCGGCACCCCGAGGGGCCGGCGCTGATCTACACCGTCGAGGAGATCGCGGCGTTCGTGCTCGGCGCCCGGGACGGGGACTTCGACCACCTGATCCCGCCGTCCCGTACACGGGACTGATTCGGCCGTCCGGGGGAGTTCACCTCACTGTCGGTCCATGGCATGCTTACACGTCGGCCGGGGCGGGCGCCCGGTCCGGGAGCGGCCGGGATGCGAGGGGCGGTCAGGTGACGACGGTGCCTGTCGAGGGCGGACCGACGAGTGGTCCGACAGTGCTGCGCATGCTGCTCGGGGCGCAGCTACGCCGCCTACGGGAGGGCGCCGGGGTCAGCCGGGAGAGCGCCGGCTGGGAGATCCGCTCCTCCGAGTCCAAGATCAGCCGGATGGAGCTGGGCCGGGTCGGCTTCAAGGAGCGCGACGTGGCCGACCTGCTCACGCTCTACGGGGTCACCGCGCCGGGCGACCGCGACGCGCTGCTCAAGCTGGCCCGGGACGCGAACAGCCCGGGCTGGTGGCACCGCTACAGCGACGTGCTCCCCGCCTGGTTCCAGTCCTACCTGGGGCTGGAGGCCGCCACCGCGCTGATCCGCACGTACGAGGTGCAGTTCGTGCCCGGCCTGTTGCAGACCGCCGCGTACGCCCGGGAGGTGATCCTGCTCGGGCATCGCGGCGCCTCGGCGGCGGAGCTGGACCGCCGGGTCGACCTGCGGATGGAGCGCCAGGGGCTGCTGCGCCGCGCCAACCCCCCACAGCTGTGGGCGGTGCTGGACGAGGCCGTGCTGCGCCGGCCGATCGGCGGCGCCGCGGTGATGCGTGAGCAACTGGACGCGCTGATCGAGGCGACCGCGGCGCCGCACGTGCGGCTCCAGATCGTCCCGTTCACCGCCGGCGGGCACGCCGCCGCCAGCGGCGCCTTCAGCATCCTGCGCTTCGGCGACGAGGACCTGCCCGACATCGTCTACATCGAGCAGCTCACCAGCGCCATCTACCTCGACAAGCGCGACGACCTCGACTACTACGCGGAGGCGATGGAGCGGCTGTGCGTCGAGGCCGCGCCCCCGGAGCGCACCCGCGAGATGCTGGCCCGCATCCGCGACGAGCTCTACCCGGCCTGACCGTCGGGAGACCGGGCGATACCATGGCCGGCACACCGGTGACAGTGGACGGACGCCATGCCACGGCGGTGGCACGCGAGTCGTGGAGGCGGCCTTGACCAGAGACGCGAACGGCACGGCCACCGAGCCGGCGCACCCGGGCGACCGGATCGACACCTCGGTGGTGCACCCGGCCCGGCGATACAACTACTGGCTGGGCGGCAAGGACAACTTCCAGGCCGACCGCGAGTCCGGTGACGCGATGGCCGCCCGCTTCCCGACCATCCGGGTCAGCGCGCTGGAGAATCGGCGGTTCCTGCGCCGCGCGGTGCGGCACCTGGCCGCCGAGGCGGGGATCCGTCAGTTCCTCGACATCGGCACCGGCATCCCGACCGCCGACAACACCCACGAGGTGGCGCAGTCCGTCGACCCGCGCGCCCGCGTGGTCTACGTCGACAACGACCCGATCGTGCTGGCCCACGCCCGGGCCCTGCTCACCAGCTCAGCCGCGGGCGCCACCGCCTACCTCGACGCGGACCTGCGCGACCCGGAGCGGATCCTCGCCCACCCCGAGCTGCGCGGCACCCTCGACCTGTCCGAGCCGGTGGCGTTGATGCTGGTGGCGGTGCTGCACTTCGTGCCGGACGCGGACGACCCCCACACCACGGTCCGCCGGTTGCTGGACGCGCTGCCCGCCGGCAGCTACCTGGCCGCCTCGCACGCCACCCACGACCACCTGCCGGCCCACCTCGCCGCCGAGGCGAAGGAGACGGCCCGCGGCGGCGGCCTGCACGGGATGATCAACGTACGCGGGCGGGACGAGTTCACGCGCTTCTTCGACGGCCTCGAACTGGTCGAGCCGGGCGTCTGCCCGGTGGCCGACTGGCGCGCCGAGGGCGAGCCCGAGCCCCGCCCCACAGCCGTCGACGTCAGCCTGTACGGCGGAGTGGGCCGCAAACCCTGAACTCTGCAGCGAGGCACTTGGGTGACGTACGGGAGGTGGCCGGGCAGACTTGTACATCATGTCGCCGTTCACGCCCGAACTCCGGCTGCACGACCGGTACGTCCTGCGCGAGCGCATCGGGCTCGGCGGGATGTCCGAGGTGTGGCGCGCCGACGACGAGGTGCTGCACCGCCCGGTCGCGGTCAAGGCGCTCGCCGGCCGCCTCGCCGCCGACCCGCAGTTGCGCGCCACCATCCAACGCGAGGCCCGCGCGGCGGCGCGACTGACCCACCCGCACGTGACCCAGGTGTACGACTACGGCGAGGCGACCCTGCCCGGTGGCGTGGTGACGCCGTACCTGGTGATGGAGCTGGTGGAGGGGCAGACGCTCGCCGACCGGCTGGCCGGCGGGCCGCTGGCCTGGCCGGACGCGGTCCGGACCGGCGGTGAGGTCGCCGCCGCGCTGGCCGCCGCGCACCGGATCGGCGTGGTGCACCGCGACGTCAAACCGGCCAACGTGATGCTCACCGAGACCGGCGCGAAGGTGCTCGACTTCGGCATCGCCGCGCCGGCGGGCCCGCACCAGCCGGTCACCGGGCCGGCCGGCGAGCCGTTGGCCGGCACCCCGGCATACTTCGCCCCGGAGCGGCTCGATCCCGGCCCCACCCACCCGGCCGGTGACGTGTACGCGCTCGGCGTGCTGCTCTACCGCAGCCTCACCGGCCGGCCCCCGCTGCCGGTGCGGACCTGGGATGACGTGCTCGACCTGCGGGACCGGCGGCCTGCGGTGCCGCCGCCCCGGGTGCCCGGGTTGCCGGCCGACGTCGCCGCCCTGGTCCTGGACTGCCTGGCCGTGGACCCGGCCCGGCGGCCCACCGCGGCCCAGGTCGCCGACCGGCTCGGCGCGGGCCGACCGGTCGACCCGCCGACCGCGTTCCTGTCCACGGTGTCCGGAGCCGAGCGTCCGGCCACGCTCGTCGAGCGGCGCCCCACGCCGGCCCGTCCGGTCCCGCCGGCCCGGCCGGAGGTCTCGCCGAACCGGTTGACCGGCGTGCTCGTCGCCGGCGCGGTGGTGTTGCTGCTCGCGTTGGTCGGCGCGCTTGTCTTCGAGGGCCGCTCCGGCCCGTCGCCCGCCGCCGCCCCGCCGGCCACGTCGAAGAGCACCGCCCGATCCGCCGTCCGGCCCGCGCCGAGCCGCGCCGCACCGACGACCCGGTCACCCCAACCAGTCACCGCGCGTCAGCTCGCGGACCGGTTCGCCGACCTGCTGGACCGGGCCGAGACGGCCCGGCTCATCGACCGCAAGACCGCCGACGACCTGCGGAAGAAGGCCGCCGAGCTGGGCCGGGGCAAGCCGAGGGAGCGCGCCAAGCGGGTCGAGGACCTGCACGAGCGGATCGAGGACGCCGCCGACGACGACAAGATCGACGGTGCCACGGCCACGGCCCTGCGGAAGGTACTCGACGCCTACGATCGGCTGCGCGGCGTCGCCCGCGACGAGGGCTGAACCTTACCCGCCGCTGCGCGGCACGCCCCGTACCGTCTCCGCGACCAGGGCCGCCGCCTCGGGCAGCCGGTCCGGATCGGGCGCCCGTCCGTCCGCGCGTCGCCGGACGGCCGCCGTCAACGGCCCAAGCGGTCCGGCCGCCGCGACGTACGCGGTCAGCAGCGCTTGCGCCGCCGCGGCCAACGGCTCGACGCGGTCCACGGCCGTCTCGGCGAGGATCAGCGCGGTCGTCGCCCGGTCCAGCGCGGCCGGCCCCTCGGCGCTGTCGGTCCAGTCGATGACCACCGGGCCGGCGGGCCCGAGCAGCACGTTGTGCGGGTGCAGGTCGAGGTGCAGGATGCGGGCCTCCGGGTCGGTGGACCGGCGGGCCGGCAGCGCATGCAGTCGGGCGTGCAGGTCGACCAGGATGCGGGCGCCGTCGCTCGGGCCGGCATCCCCGGCCAGGAACGCCTCCACGAGCGTCGGCCCGGTGACCCGGTCGAGCAGCAGGTCGGCGCCGTCGGCCCGATGCACCCGGGGGACCGGGAAGCCCGCCCGGTGCAGGTGCCGCATCACGTCGGCCTCGGCGCGCACGTCGCCACCGGCCCGGTAGCGGCGCAGCACCCGTCCACCGGGTAGCGCCCACACGTCGGCGGTGCGGCCGGCGGCCAGCAGGACCGCCCCGACCGGGGGAAGACGCCTCTGCTCCACCGCTCCACGGTAGCCGCGGCGTCCTCAGTGCAGGGTGGCGGTGACCAGCTCGCCGGTGGCCGTGCCGGTCCGCGCCACCGCCCGGCCGGCCGGGGACCAGACGCCCGAGCCGCCGGCCGCGTGCGCGTACCCGCCGCCGGTCGACCCGGCGAAGCTCGCCATCGCCACCCAGATGCCGTGCGCGGCGGCGATCCGGCGGGCGCGTTCGTCCGGCACCGCCGCGTCGTCGGCCGACTCCAGCACCCCGGCCAGGTAGGCGTCGGCGCCCGCGGCGACTGTCGCGTCCGCGTGCGCCGGCACGCCGGTGTCCTTGCAGACCGCGAGGCCCAGCCGCCAGCCGTCCACGGCGAGCACCGCCGGCTCCCGGCCCGCGCGGAACCGCTGCGGCTCCGCGCCACCCAGCCACATCTTCCGGTACGCCACCCGTACGCCCTCGCCGTCGACCGCGAGCACCGCGATGTGCGGTCCGGCCACCGGCGCGCCGGCGAGCGCCAGCGTCCCGGTGTCGGCGCACGCCGCCCGCAGCGGCGCGAGCCGGGCGTCGGACGGGTCCAGTTCGGCGGCGTCCAACTCGTACCCGGTCAGGGACAGCTCGGGGAAGACCACCACCCGGGCGCCGGCGGCCCGGACCGCGGCGGCGTGCCGTGCGGCGTTGCCGGCGACGTCGTGGGCGAGGGTGAGCGGCTGGGCGACCGCGATCCGCAGCGGCGTACGCATGCGCGGCAGCGTAACCGGCCCGGCTTTCCGTGGCCGTTGCCCACCTCGCCCCGTAACGTGGTCGGATGATCGGACACGCACCTCTGCTCGCCGGACCCCGGGCGAGCGCCGCGCGGGCCGCGGAGCCGGCCGGTGAGGGACCCGTCGGCTGGGTCACCGGCCTGGTGGAACGGCTCGGCGGCCCGGGCGCCGGGCTCGCGGTGGCCCTGGAGAACCTGTTCCCGCCCATCCCGAGCGAGGTCATCCTGCCGCTGGCCGGGTTCACCGCCAGCCAGGGCCGGATGAGCCTGTTCGGCGCGATCGCGTGGACCACGCTCGGGTCGGTGCTGGGCGCGCTGGCGCTCTACTACGTCGGCGCGGCCCTCGGGCGGGACCGGATGCGGGCGCTGGTCGGGCGGCTGCCACTGGTCAAGGTGGAGGACGTGGACCGCACCGAGGCGTGGTTCCTGCGGCACGGCGTGAAGGCCGTCTTCTTCGGCCGGATGATCCCCATCTTCCGGAGCCTGATCTCGATCCCGGCCGGCGTGGAACGGATGCCGGTGCCGGTGTTCCTGCTCTTCACCGCGCTGGGCAGCCTGATCTGGAACACCGCGTTCGTGCTCGCCGGTTATCTGCTGGGCGAGAACTGGCACGTGGTCGAGGCGTACGCCGGCACGTTGCAGAACGTGGTCATCGTGGCGGTGGTGGCCGGGGTGGGCTGGTTCGTGGTGAGCCGGGTCCGCCGGTCCCGCCGGTCGGACCCGACACCTGACGCCCCACCCCGGCCGGGCACCGTCTACCGGGGCGGCTGGTACGGCGCCGACGAGGACTGACACCGGCCGGTCACACCACGCCGTGCGCCAGCATCGCCTCGGCCACCCGCCGGAACCCGTTGATGTTCGCGCCGGCCACGTAGTCGCCGGGCAGGCCGTACTCCTCGGCGGTAGCCCAGCACCTGTCGTGCACGTCCCGCATGATTTCGCGCAGCCGCTGCTCCGACCGGGCGAACGTCCACGAGTCACGGCTGGCGTTCTGCTGCATCTCCAGCGCGCTCACCGCCACCCCGCCGGCGTTGGCCGCCTTGCCCGGCGCGAACCGCACCCCGGCCCGCCCGAGGATCCGCACCGCCTCCGGCGTGGTGGGCATGTTGGCCCCCTCGACCACCGTGCGGCAGCCGCCGGCCACCAGCGCGGCGGCCTCCGCGCCGCCGATCTCGTTCTGCGTCGCGCAGGGCAGCGCCAGGTCGCACGGCACCTCCCAGACGGTACGGCCGGCGACCGCGACGGCGTGCGGCACGTGCCGCACGTAGTCGTCCAGCCGGCTGCGGCGCTCCTCCTTCAGCTCCCGCAGCAGCGCCAGGTCGATGCCCTTCTCGTCCAGCACGTAGCCGTCCGAGTCGGAGCACGCCACCACCGTGCCGCCGAGCTGGTGCACCTTCTCGACGGCGTAGATGGCCACGTTCCCGGAGCCGGACACCACCACCCGCTTACCGTCCAGGCTGTCCCCGCTCTGCTTGAGCATCTCCTCGGCGAAGAACACCGCGCCGTAGCCGGTCGCCTCCCGGCGCACCTGTGCGCCCCCGTACGTCAGGCCCTTGCCGGTGAGTACGCCCGCCTCGTACCGGTTGGTGATCCGCTTGTACTGCCCGAAGAGGTAGCCGATCTCCCGGCCGCCCACCCCGATGTCCCCGGCCGGCACGTCGGTCTGCGCGCCGATGTGCCGGTGCAGCTCGGTCATGAAACTCTGGCAGAACCGCATCACCTCCCGGTCGGAGCGGCCCTTCGGGTCGAAGTCGGCGCCGCCCTTGCCGCCGCCGATCGGCAGCCCGGTCAGCGCGTTCTTGAAGATCTGCTCGAACCCGAGGAACTTCACGATGCCCAGGTAGACCGACGGGTGGAAGCGCAGCCCGCCCTTGAACGGGCCGAGCGCGCTGTTGAACTCCACCCGGAACCCCCGGTTGACCCGGACCCGGCCGTGGTCGTCCTCCCACGGTACCCGGAAGATGACCTGCCGTTCCGGCTCGCAGATGCGCTCGACCACCTCGGCGTACCCGGGGTGGCGGTGCAGCGCCGGACCGATGCTCTCCAGCACCTCCCGGACCGCCTGGTGGAACTCGGGTTCCCCGGGATTGCGCGCGACCACCTTGGTGAACACCGTCTCGACGGTCTCCGGCATCACGGGCACGTCCTTCCGCCTCCGGCACGCGCACCGTTGCCCGCACCGCCCCCGGATACGGATCGTCACCGCCGTCCGGTTCACCGGCCGGGTGAACTCCGGACGCCGCTGCCCGCCGCCCGAATGAACCGCGACGGAAACGGAGACGTATGACCCGGTGGGGACCGGTGAGAGGGGACAACCATGACTGCACCGTCGGGAGACGACGCTGACCTGACCGACACACGCTGGTCCGGGGCCGCCCGGCTGCTTGTCGCCGCCGCCGTGGTGGTGGTGGTGCTCGGCGCGGTCGCGGTCGCCGCGACGATGTCCAACCCGGCCCGCCTCGGCGTGGTCTTCTCCGGCGGCTCGTCCACGCCGGCCACCGGCGGCGGCTCGGGCGGGGTGGGCGGCGCGGAGGTCGCCGCCACCGAGACGCTGACCGCCCCGCGCGGGGACCGCCGGCGGGCGGACTTCGAGCTTGCCGACGGCCTGACCAGCTTCACCCTGCGGGCCGCCGACCTCGGCGACGACCTCTACCGGATCGGCGCGCCGGACGGTGCCGGAGTGACGCCGCGCCCGCAGGTCACCGGGGACCGGGTCCGGCTGCGGATCGTCGAGAACGGCCGCCCCGGCCCGGCCGACGTGGAGGTGGTGCTCAACTCCCGGCTGACCTGGCGACTGCGGCTGGTCGGCGGCGTCCGCGAGCAGCAACTCGACCTGGGCGCGGCCCGGCTCGCCGGCATCGAGCTGATCGGCGGCGCGGCGCGTACCGAACTGCGGTTGCCCCCGCTCGGCGGCACGCTCACCGTGCGGATGACCGGCGGGGTCAACCAACTGACCGTCGCCGTGCCCGGTGGGCCGCCGGCCCGGGTGCGGGTGGCCGCCGGCGCCGGCTCGCTGAACGTCTACGACGAGAGCCACGGCGGGATCGCCGCCGGCGACGTGGTCAGCTCGCCGGGCTGGGACCGGGCGGGCGACCGGCTCTACCTCGACCTGGTCGCGGGCGCGAACACGGTGAGTGTCACCGCCGGCTGAGCGTACAGTTCGGGCGGTGGACCGTACCGAATCGTTGCCCGCGCAGACGCTCCCGCCCGGCGTCGGCGCCACCGACCCGGGCAGCGTGCTGCTGCCCGGGCACGACGTTCCCCTCGGCCGCTACACCACGGTGCGCCGGCTGCTGCCGCAGCGGCAGCGGCGGATGGTCGGCGCGTGGTGCTTCGTCGACCACTTCGGCCCGGACGACGTCGCCGAACGCCCGGGCATGGAGGTGCCGCCGCACCCGCACACCGGGCTCCAGACGGTCACCTGGCTGCTCGACGGCGAGATCCTGCACCGGGACAGCCTCGGCAACGTGCAGCCGATCCGTCCCGGCCAGCTCAACGTGATGACCTCCGGGCGGGGCATCGCGCACTCGGAGCGTTCGCCGTTGGTCCATCCGCCGCTGATGCACGGCGTGCAGTTGTGGGTGGCGCTGCCCGATCCGGCCCGGGCCGGCGACCCCGACTTCGCCCACTACGCCGAGCTGCCCGCAGGGCGCGAGGGCGACCTGGACCTGACGGTGCTCGTCGGCGAGTTCGGCGGGAAACGCTCGCCCGCCGTCGCGCACACCCCGCTGCTAGGCGTGCAGATCGAGGCGCGCGGACCGGCGCCGGCCACGCTGCCGCTGCGCCCCGACTTCGAGTACGGGATGCTCGCGATGTCCGGGTCGGCCGAGGTGGACGGTGTGGCGCTCGCCCCCGGCGCGCTGCTCTACCTCGGGGTGGGCCGGACCTCGCTGACGCTGCGTGCCGCACCCGGCAGCCGGCTGCTGTTGCTCGGCGGCGCGCCGTTCGAGGAGCCGCTGGTGATGTGGTGGAACTTCGTCGGCCGGTCGCATGAGGAGATCGCCGCCGCGCGCGAGGACTGGATGGCCGGCCGCCGGTTCGGCTCGGTGGCCGACGACGCAGCGCCCTCGTTGCCCGCGCCCGCGTTGCCCACCACCCGGCTCAAGTCGCGCGACCGCAGCGGCGGGGTACGCGACTGAGACTCGTAGGCGACGTGCCGCCCGACACACTTTCGCGAACATCACCCGTTCGGCTGATGCCGCGCCGTATGATGATCGTGGCAGTGATGCCAGCCCGGTTCGGGCGAACATCCACCGCCTGACGATCGCGACCCGATTCGGGCGCGGACCGGCAGGCACAGGTGCTGCGTGGCGCCCCAGGTCGCGGTTCGCGACCCGGGGCGCCCGCCTGTCGAGGAGCCGGCGCCGCCCAGCGCCGAGCCCGGCCGCGTCGTCGACCGGGCGGCTCAGATGCCGCGCAGGTGCTGCGAGACGCGCGAGTGGTCGTCCCTCGCCTGCGCCGCCCGCTGCGACCGGTCCACCTCCGGCGCCGCCTCGATGCCGGCCGACCGGGCCACCTCGACGCCGTTGGCGTAGTCAACCGGCGGCAGCGCACGCAACGCCCGCAACACGTCCGGTGGCGCGCCCTCCCGTTCGGCCTCGCGGATGACGTCGTCCTTCCCGGCCGGATAGTCAAGCGCGGACAGGTACTCAAGGACGTCCGAATAGCTCGCCATGGGTCGGGCTCCTCGCGCCAGTCGTCGGGTCGTGACCGCGCGGCGGTTACCCGTCTCGCGGCGGCTCACGCCAGTGATCCTCGGCTGTTTCCGCCGCGCCGGGACGGGTAGCCCCCTGCGTGCACCGAAGGGGGTAGCAACCGATGGACCACCACACCTTCGTGGCCCGGGTCGCCCGGCTCACCGGCACCGCCGAGAACCGGGCCGCGACGCTCACCGCCGCCACGCTTGAGACGCTCGCCGACCGGCTGACCGGCGGCGAGGTGCTGGACCTCGCGGCGCAACTGCCCAAGCCGCTGTGGGCCATGCTGCGCCCGCACCCGCGCACCGAGGCGGCGGAACGGTTCGGGGCGGCCGAGTTCGTCGCCCGGGTCGCCCGGCGGGCCGACTGCGACGAGAACGCGGCCCGAGGCGCGGCGCGGGCGGTGTTCGCCACGCTGCGCGAGGCGATCAGCGGTGGCGAGTTCGACGACGTCGTGGTGCAACTACCCCGCGACTACCGGGACATGGTGGAGCCGGCACTCGCGCCGGCCGCCGCCCGTCGCCGCTGACGCCTCCCGTCGCCGCTGACGCCGCCCGTGGCCGGGCGCTGCCGGGCCTCGCGGCGGTCATCCGCGCGGGCCGCCGCTGTGGTGCGCCCGTGCGCGCCCGGTGCCCGACCTCGGTGCCGGCACGACGGAAGCGGCCACGTTCCGTCACGGGCCTCACTCCCGTAGCTGGTCTCCACCACCGCCTTTGCTCTGCAGCCATCGGCGCAGCACGCACGCATCGTCACATCCTTGGTCGACCGTCGTCGCACCGCACTTCCGGCGAACCCCTGCTCAAGGCACCAGTGCGTCCGTGGCTGCAGAGCAAAGGCGGTCGAGGCGACTCCCGTCACCCGCACCGCACGGACACGCTGAGTGACGGCGGCGCGGATTGCGGTGAGTGATCGTCGGCGAGGGCCGAAAGCCGTGGCGTTATGGTCGTGCATCTCCACCAGTCCGGTCCTCCCGCGACCGGCGACCGGCGACCGGCGGCGGCCGGAGGGCCCGCGGGATGCTTGCTCAGCCGATCGCGCCGGTGGCGCGCAGCGCGGCGATCCGGGCCGCGTCCACGCCCGCCTCCGCCAGCACCTCGTCGGTGTGCTCGCCCGGTCGCGGCGACAGGCGGCGCACCGAGGTCGGCGTGCCCGAGAAACGCGGTGCCGGTGCCGGCTGGGTGACTCCCTCCGGCGCGACGAACACCCCGCGGGCGGCCAGGTGCGGGTGGTCCGGGGCCTCGGCCCAGTCGAGCACCGGAGACACGCAGGCATCCGTGCCGGCCAGCAGTTCCGCCCACTCGTCCCGGGTGCGGGTGCGGAACAGCCGCGCCCAGGCGGCCCGCAACGACGGCCAGTTCGCGGGGTCGTCCCGGTCCGGGGCCTCGTCGCCGTCGAGCGGGAAACCGGTGATCCGGACCAGCTCGGTATAGAACTGCGGCTCCAGCGCGCCCACCGCCACGTACCGCCCGTCGGCGCACTCGTACGTGTCGTAGAACGGGGCGCCGCCGTCGAGCAGGTTCACGCCGCGCGGATCCTGCCAGAGACCGAGTCCGCGCAGCGCGTGGATCTGGGTGGCCAGCACCGACACGCCGTCCACGATGGCCGCGTCGACCACCTGGCCGGGAGCGCCGCCGCGGACCGCGTACAGCGCCGCGACCACGCCCAGGGCCAGCATCATGCCGCCCCCGCCGAAGTCGCCGAGCAGGTTCATCGGCGGCACCGGACGCTCGCCGGCCCGGCCCACCCCGTGCAGCGCGCCGGTGAGCGCCAGATAGTCGATGTCGTGGCCGGCCGTGCGGGCCAGCGGCCCGTCCTGTCCCCAGCCGGTCATCCGCCCGTACACCAGGCGTGGGTTGGCGGCGAGACACTCCCGCGGGCCCAGGCCGAGCCGCTCGGCGACCCCGGGCCGGAAGCCCTCGACGAGCGCGTCCGCGCCGGTGACCAGGGACAGCGCCAGATCCCGCGCGTCCGGGTGCTTGAGGTCCAGCGCGACCGAGCGGCGGTTGCGGTTCAGCAGGTCACCGGGGAAGGCGCCGAACCCGCCGCCACCCGGCCGGTCCACCCGCACCACGTCGGCGCCCAGGTCGGCAAGCATCATCGCGGCGAACGGGCCGGGGCCGATGCCGGCCAGCTCGATCACCCGTACGCCGGTAAGCGGCCCGGAGTTGCTCACCCGCGTCACCCTAGGGTCCGGGACCGGCCGACGCCACGTCCGGTCCGCGCGGACAGCGGTTGACCAGGGCAATCAACGTGGCGTTAGTTGGCGTCCGGCCCCCGGTTGGCCTAGCCTGGGGTCGGCGAGGGGAGTACTTCCCACGAACCATTCCGGTCAGTACGGCGAGCCCCGAGGGCGAGCCTCGGGTGGTTGCCCACGAACGGTGGGTGAAGGAGACCTCGAACATGACACGGTGTTCGAGGAGGCCCCATGCCCGAGTTGTCCTACCTGTCCGCGGGTGAGCTGTCGTCGATCGGCACGCCCACGCTGTGGGCCGTGACGATCGCCGGCGTGCTCGCCCTGCTCGTGCTGGACTTCCTGGTCACCCGCAAGCCGCACGAGGTCTCCATCCGGGAGGCGCTGGCCTGGTCGGCGTTCTACATCGCCCTGCCGCTGGCCTTCGGCGCCTGGGTCTGGTCCCGCTGGGGCGGCCAGCAGGGCATCGAGTACCTCACCGGCTACCTGGTCGAGAAGTCGCTCTCGGTGGACAACCTCTTCGTCTTCATGCTGCTGCTGGCCGCGTTCGCGGTGCCCGCCGCGCTCGCCCAGCGGGTGCTGCTCTACGGCATCGCCGGGGCGCTGGTGCTGCGGGCGATCTTCATCGCGCTCGGCGCCGCGGCCCTCCAGACGCTCGACTTCGCCTTCCTGCTCTTCGCCGTCATCCTGATCGCCACCGCGATCAAGCTGCTGCGCGACGCCCTCTCCGGGCACGAGCAGGAGGTCGACATCAACAAGATGCGGTCGGTGAAGCTGCTCCGCAAGGTCATGCCGGTGGTCGAGGAGTACCACGGCACCCGGATGACCATCCGCCAGCAGGGCCGCCGGGCGCTCACCCCGTTCGCGCTTGTCGTGGTCGCGGTGCTGGCCACCGACATCGTCTTCGCGGTCGACTCGGTGCCCGCCGTCTACGGCATCACCGAGGACCCGTACCTCGTCTTCGCCACGAACGCGTTCGCGTTGCTGGGCCTGCGGGCGCTCTACTTCGTGTTGCACGCCGCGCTGAGCCGGCTGGTGCACCTCAGCTACGGCCTGGCCGTCATCCTGGCGTTCATCGGGCTCAAGCTCGGCCTGCACTGGGCGCACGGCATCTGGGCCGGCGTGCCGCAGATCCCGACGCTCGCCTCGCTCGGTGTGATCATCGGTGTCCTGGTGATCGTCACCATCACCAGCCTGCGCGCCACCCGCGACAGTGGCGACGGTGACCGCACCGTCGTGCACGAGGTGCAAGGCGGGGGCCCCGCTTAACGCTTTCGGTAGAGGCGGGGCCCCTTCTTAACTCCGCGTGTTAAGAAGGGGCCCCGCCTTACACCGCGGAAGCCGTTCCCGGACGTCGCCGGGGGTGGTAGGACTGACGGGTGGGAATCGTGTCGCCGGGCTTTCAGGGCCGGCCCCGGTCGTCCGCCCCGGACCTGCCGCCGGGGCAATACCTCACCGAGGACTTCCCGGTGCTCTCCGCCGGCCCGACGCCCCGGGTGTCGCCGGACACCTGGGAGTTCGTGCTGACAAGCGAGACCGGCGCGGAACACCGCTGGTCCTGGGCCGAGATGATGAGCCTGCCGCAGGACACGCCGACGGTGGACCTGCACTGCGTCACCCGCTGGTCCAAACTCGGCACCACCTGGCAGGGCGTCTCGCTGGACACGCTGCTTGACGGCGTGGACACCGCCGCCCGCTACGCCCTGGCGCACTCGTACGGCGGCTACACCACGAACCTGCCGCTCGACGACCTGCGCGGCGGGCGGGCCTGGGTCGTGCACACGTACGACGGCGGGCCACTGCCGGCCGAGCACGGCGGCCCGGCCCGGCTGCTCGTGCCGCACCTCTACCTGTGGAAGTCCGCCAAGTGGGTACGCGGCATCCGGCTGCTCACCGACGACCGGCCGGGGTTCTGGGAGACGGCCGGCTACCACGACTACGGCGACCCGTGGCGCGAGCAGCGCTACCAGGGCGATTGAGGTGACCGCACCGACCACGGGGAGCCGGGTCGTGCCGCTGACCTGGCGGGTGGCCCGGCTGGTCGAGCGGCGGGTCGAGACGTCGACCGCGCAGACGCTCGTGCTGGACGTGCCCGGCTGGCCGGGGCACCTGCCCGGACAGCACGTCGACGTGCGACTGACCGCCCCGGACGGCTACCAGGCGGCCCGGTCCTACTCGCTCGCCGGCCCGGCCGACGGCGAACGGATCGAGGTGACCGTCCAGCGGGTGCGCGACGGCGAGGTGTCGCCGTACCTGGTGGACACCTGGGCCGAGGGCGACCCGGTGGAGGTCCGCGGGCCGGTCGGCGGCTGGTTCGTCTGGCGTACCGACGAGACCGCGCCGGTGCTGCTCGTGGCCGGCGGCTCCGGCGTGGTGCCGCTGATGGCCATGGTCCGGGCCCGCCGGGCCGCGGGCAGCCGGACCCCGTTCCGGCTGATCTACTCGGTACGGACACCGGACGACGTGATCTACGCCGACGAGCTGCGCCGCCGGGCCCGCGACGACCAGGGCCTGGACGTCGCGTACGTCTACACCCGGACGGCGCCCGAGGGGTGGCGGGGCGAGCCGCACCGGATCGGGCTGGCCGATGTGAACAGTCACGGCTGGCCGCCGGACCTGGAGCCGCTCTGCTACGTCTGCGGCCCCACCGGGTTCGTGGAGACCGTGGCCGACCTGCTCGTCGGGCTGGGCCACCCGACCCGGCGGGTGCGGACCGAGCGGTTCGGTCCGACCGGCTGACGACCCGAGGAGGACGCGTGACCGACCTGTCGTATCTGGACGGCAACATGCTCGACGGACCGCTGCGGGAACTCCTCGCGGTCGACCTCAGCGCCACCACCGGGCGCTGCGACAACTGCGGCACGACCGGCCCGATGGCGGGCCTGCACGTCTACTCGCACGCGCCGGGCCTGGTGGGGCGCTGCCCGGCCTGCACCGGGGTGATGGTGCGCCTGGTCCGCGCGCCGGAGCGGGCCTGGCTGGACCTGCGTGGCACCACCTACCTCCAGGTCCCCATGCCGCCGCGCTGACGTCGGGAGGCCCCGCCTGCCTGGCAGGACAGCTAGCGGGTGACGGTCAACCGCTCCACCGGGGTCGGCGCCGGCTCGGCGTGGTGGCCCCGCCCGGGACGCGGCGGGGTGACCGGGACCAGGGCCGGGGCCGGTCGGGACGCCACCGTCGGCGGGTTGCCCCGCCAGCGGCGGCGCAGCCGACCGACAAGTTGGCCCACGGTCACCGGGACCACCGACAGCACGAGCTGGCCGTTGCGCGGGTCGACGGTCGAGGCCACCCCGTACAGCCGGGCGCCGTGCCGCAGCAGGCGGGGCCGGCCGGCGGCGAGCCGGGGCGCGCGTACCGGGGCGGCGCCGCGACCGTGGTCGCCGTCCACCTCGGCGCGCACCGGATGGCGCTGGCCGCTGGCCGCGCTGGCGGCCAGCAGCAGGTCCGCCGGGAAGTCGGCGCGCACGGTCCGGCCGGTCGGGTCGCGGGCGTCCAGCCGGGTGGCGCCGGCGACCCGCCCGGCCATCAGCCGGACCGGACCGGCCGCCACGGCGAACCGGGGGTACGGGCTGCGCGCGGTCACCGTCACGGTCTCACCGTCGACCCAGCTCACCTCGACGGTGTCCAGCCGGGCCAGCCAGTCGGCGCGGACATCGGTGACGTCGGTCCACGCGGCCGGCGCGCCCCGGTAGCCGGCATGCCACCGGCCGCCCGTCACCACCGTGTCCGGTACGCCCCGCCGGGTGTCCTGGTCGATGACGGCAAGCAACTCGTCGACGCCGCCGCCGGTCACCGCGCCCAGGCGCAGCCGGGCCTCGATGTCGAGCCGGTTCCGCAGGCCGTCGGTGACGTGCCGTTCGACCAGGCGGCGGACCGTCGCGTGCACCCGTTCCTGCGCGGCCCGGTCCAGCCGGCGGAAGTCGTCGCCGACCAGGTTCGCCAGTTCCAGCCCGACGTGGCGGCGCAGCACGGCGTCCCGCCGCGCGCCGGCCGGGATCAGTCCGGCGACGAACGCTAACAGCCGTTCCACGCTCACCAGGCGCTGCTCGATCCGGCTGTGGTAGGTGATGTTGCGGGCGTCGAGCCGGCGTACCGCGTGGTAGTAGTCGTAGTCGGCGAGCGCCGAGATCCGGCGGGCGTGGTAGCAGGCGGCAAGCGTGAACGGCTGGTCGCTGAGCACCGGCATGTCCTCCGGGAACCGCAGCCCGAGCCGGTCGACGAGGTCCCGGCGGAACAGCTTCGTGTTCGCCAGCGACCAGGGCAGCGCCGAGTCGAACAGGTCCACGTCGACCGCGTTGCCGGCAGCGAACACGTCGGAGAAGACGTGCCGGCCGTTGACGCCGACGACCTTGCCGAGCACCACGTCCGAGCCGTACCGGTCGGCGGCGGCGACCAGCCGTTCCAGCGCCTCCGGGCCGAGCCGGTCGTCCGAGCCGAGAAAGAAGACGTACCGGCCGGTGGCCAGGTCCAGCCCCCGGTTGCAGGGCGCGGCGGGGCCGCCCGAGTTGGGTTGGTGCACCACCCGGACGGCGCCGGGGTGCCGGGCGGCGAGCCGGTCCAGCAGGCGAGCGCTGCCGTCGGTGGACCCGTCGTCCACCGCCACGATCTCCATCCGGTCGAGCCCGATGGTCTGCCGCAGCACCGAGTCGAGGCAGGCCCGCAGGTAGCGCAGCGTGTTGTAGACCGGCACGATCACGCTGACGTCGGGGCGGGCTGTCGGTGGGTCTGTCGCCTCCTCGGCTGCCACTGCTGCTCCTCCGCTGGGGTAGACCGTCCGGTGCCACCCAGCGTGGTGGGACGAGCGGTCCGGGTGACGACGCCGACATGACCGCGAGGTGACCGGGAGGCAGCGGTTCGATACGCGAATGGGCCCGACCCCGTGTTCCTTGGGGTCGGGCCCATTCGTGTGGTTGTGGGTCAGGAGGTCGAGTAGCCGCGGGTGGCGATCCAGTCGGCGAGGTGGTCGACGGTGATGTGGTAGGAGGCGGTGTTCGGGTTGGCGCTGTCGGCGATGGTGACGGTCTTGCCGCCGTTCTGGTAGCCGACGATGCTGATGTAGTGGCCGCCTTCGAAGGCGTGGGGGTTGCCGTCGGTGTCGGTGGTGGTGCCGGCGATGTTGGCTACGACCGCGCGGCCGTCGTCGATGGTGCGGACGATGTCGGTGCGCAGGGTGTCGGTCTGCTTGTCGTCGGCCTTGGGTGTCTTGATTTCGACGGACTTGTAGGTTTTGCCGGTTTCCTTGTTCAGGACGGGGGTGATGTCGTTGATGCTGTTGGTGCCGTCTTCGGTGGTGCCCATTTCCTTGGCCATGGTGTCGACGTCGATGTTCTTGCCGAGGACGCTGATGGCGTTGCGGGCGGCGGCGGGGCCGCAGTAGTAGAAGTTGGGCTGGGCTTGGTAGCGGACGTCGAGTTCCCGATCGCCGCTCGTGCGGTCGGCGACGACGGCGGTCTTGGGGGCCGGGGTGGCGTGCGCGGCGATGGCGGGTCCGGCGATGCCGCCGGTGGTGGCGGCGATGCCGGCGGCGGTCAGCACGGTCTTACGCAGCAGGGTGGTAGCCATGATGGTTGCCTCCCAGGGGGTTGGGGGATCAGCGGCGGTGCCGCGTGCGGGGGTGTGCGGCGATCGGGGGATGCCGCGACGTTTCAGGTGAGCGCCCCGGCGCGGTGCGGTGCGGGGCTGAGTCGCAGGGGCGCGTCCGGCGGCTGGGCCTGCTCGGACGGCCGGGGGATGTAACGACGGCCGGTGGCCGGTCATTCCGACCGGGGTTGCCTGGGCGGGGGCCGGGCTCCACGCGGTCTGCCAGGTATAACGCCTGACCCCCGGCGGCGATTCCGCCGTGGCGGTAGCCCCGACCACGCTCGACCCACCCAAACCGGACGCCTGGCCTCGGCTTCGGCCCATCGCGGGTGGGGGGAGCGGCCTTTGGGTGCGTCTGTTGTCGCCCAGGCGACAACA
Organism: Micromonospora sp. WMMD1128; assembly: GCF_027497235.1. Classification (NCBI taxonomy): domain Bacteria; kingdom Bacillati; phylum Actinomycetota; class Actinomycetes; order Micromonosporales; family Micromonosporaceae; genus Micromonospora; species Micromonospora sp. WMMD1128. Next base: position 3,377,162 of record NZ_CP114902.1, on the reverse strand, counting down.
GACGCACCCAAAGACGGTGGAGTTCGTGCTCGCCGCTCGATGTCAAAGTGCCCGCCGCGGGAGATGCCCGAATCCAGCCCGCTGTGCCGGGAACCGCCGTTTGCCGGGTTTTGAGACCGCGATCGACTCCAGGTCGCCGAAGTGGTGGGGTCGGACCGCTGGGATGCCGCCACTTCGGCGAAAAGGAGTGGATCAAGGCGCGGGATGCCGCCACGCTCGCCGAAGTGGAGTCGATCAAGGAGCGGATGCGGCTCGAAGCCGTGCTGACCGTTCGGCACGTCGAGCATGTGCGGCGGCAACGGCGTCGCCGGGTGGACCGGTGCGCGCCGCACCACCCCGCTCGGGCCCCGCTGGGGTCGGTGGTCGAGAGTGGGTGGGTGAGATACCTGCGTAGCGATGAGCGGGTCGCGATCCGCCGGCCCCGACCCGCCGACGAGGCGGAGTTCGTCGCCGCCGCCCGGCGCAGCCGGGACCTGCACCACCCGTGGCTGTCCGCGCCGGACGACAACGAGCGGTACGCGGCGTACCTCCGGAAGATGCGGCGGCGAGACAGCGAGGGCTTCCTGTTCTGCGACCGCAGCACAGGTGAGATCGCCGGGTACGCGAACATCGGTGGCATCGTGCGGGGCGCCCTGCGCGGCGGCTACCTCGGCTATGCGGCGTTTCGCCCGTACGCGGGCACCGGTCACGCCTCGGCCGGGGTGCGGCTGGTGGTCGCGCACGCGTTCGACGCGCTCGGGCTGCACCGGTTGGAGGCGAACATCCAACCGGGCAACGAGCCGTCGAAGCGGCTGGCCGGCCGCCTCGGCTTCCGGCTGGAGGGCTTCTCGCCCGACTACCTGTTCGTCGACGGGGCGTGGCGGGACCACGAGCGCTGGGCGCTCACCGCACCGCCGCCCGCCCCGCCGCCGACGCGCTGAGCCGGCGTCTCGGTTGCCCGGTTTCGGGAACGCGACCGGGCTGGAATGTCATGTCGGCAGAGGCGGGTGGAGGGTCGGAACGTTTGTCGGAGGTCTGTGCGGGAACGGCAGCAGACATGACGAAACCACGTGTGGTGATCGTGGGGGCCGGGTTCGCCGGGTACCACGCGGCCAAGACGTTGCGCCGACTGGCCCGCGACCGGGCCGAGATCGTCCTGCTGAACACGACCGACTACTTCCTCTACCTGCCGCTGCTGCCCGAGGTCGCGGCCGGCGTGGTCGAGCCGGCCCGGATCTCGGTGCCGCTCGCCGGCACGCTCGACGGCGTCCGGGTGGTCGTCGGCGAGGCGGACCGGGTCGACCTGCAGAACCGCTGGGTCGGCTACCGCTCCGCCGAGGGCGACCACGGGCAGCTCGCGTACGACCGGCTGGTCCTCTCCGTCGGCAGCGTCAACAAGCTGCTGCCCATCCCCGGCGTGACCGAGTACGCGCACGGCTTCCGCGGCCTGCCCGAGGCGCTCTACCTGCACGACCACGTGATCCGGCAGGTCGAGCTGGCCGAGCTGACCGACGACCCGGCCGAGCAGCGGGCCCGCACCACGTTCGTGGTGGTCGGCGCCGGCTACACCGGCACCGAGGTCGCCGCGCACGGGCAGCTGTTCACCGACCGGCTGATGGCCCAGCGTCCGCACCTGAAGGTCCGGCCACGGTGGATGCTGCTGGACGTCGCCCCGCGCGTGCTGCCCGAGTTGGACCGGCGGATGTCCGTCACCGCCGACCGGGTGCTGCGCCGCCGCGGCGTGGACGTGCGGATGGGCACCTCGGTCGCCGAGGCGACCCCGGACGGGGTGATGCTCACCGACGGCGAGTACGTCCCGAACTGCAGCCTCATCTGGTGCGTGGGGGTGCGCCCCGACCCGTTCGTGGCGCAGTTGGGGCTGCGCACCGAGAAGGGCCGGCTGGTGGTCGACGAGTACCTCAACGTACCCGGCTTCCCCGAGGTGTTCGCCTGCGGCGACGCCGCCGCCGTCCCGGACCCGACCCGTCCCGGCCAAGTGTGCGCGATGACCGCGCAGCACGCCCAGCGGCAGGGCAAGCTGGCCGCGCACAACATCGCCGCCTCGTACGGCCAGGGCGCCCGCAAGTCGTACAAGCATCACGATCTGGGCTGGGTGGTGGACCTGGGTGGGAAGGACGCGGCGGCCAACCCGCTGAAGGTGCCGCTGGCCGGCCTGCCGGCCAAGGCGGTCACCCGCGGCTACCACCTGCTGGCCATGCCGGGCAACCGTCCGCGGGTCGCCGTCGACTGGGCGCTCGACGCGGCCCTGCCCCGACCCGCGGTGCAGCTCGGCCTCGTGCCGGCGAACGCGGTGCCGCTGGAGAGCGAGTCGCCCGAGTTGGTACGCCGGGGCACCTGACCGGCGAGAGTCAGCCGCCGGCCGGCGGGGGGTCCACGGCACCGTCGTCGCGTTCCCCGTCGGCCGGCGCGGCCAGGACCGTCCGGCCGGTGGGTACGAACTCGCGCAGCAGCACCTGCACGATGCCGGCGGCCGGGATCGCCAGCAGGGCGCCCACCAGGCCCGCCAACTCGGCCGCCAGCAGCACGCTGAACAACACCGTCAGCGGGTTCAGCCGGACCGCGCGGGCCATGATGACCGGTTGCAGCAGATGGTTCTCCACCTGCTGGTAGACCACGAAGAAGACGAGCACCACGATGCCGGCGGTGGGGGAGCGCGCGAAACCCGCGCCGGCCGCGACGATCGCCCCCAGCGTGGCGCCGACCAGCGGGATCAGGTCCACCACGGCGACGACCAGGGCGATCACCGCGGCGAACGGCACGTCGAGCAGGAGCAGCACGGCGAAGGTCAGGCCGCCGCAGATCAGGCTGATCACCAGGTTGCCGCTCAGGTAGCCGGTGACGATCCGGGACGAGTCGCGGCCGATGCGCCGCAACCGTTCCGCCGGGCCGTCCCCCACCAGCCGCAGCGTGACGGCCACGATCCGGGGCGCTTCCAACACCATCAGGTACGCCAGCACCACCACCGTGACCAGCGCGGCGACGGCCTGCGCCACGCTCCGGACCAGCCCGACGGTCGGCTCGCCGAGCTGGGAGCCGTACCGGCGCAGATGGCCCGGCTCGGCGTACCGCAGGAGGTGCAGGCGGTCCAGCAACTGGCCGATCGGCCCCCGCCCGGCCTGCGTCTCGTGCACCACCTTCGGCGCCCGGTCGGCGAGCCGGCCCAGCTCGTCGACCAGCGGCAGGACAATCAGCGCCCCCAGCGCGGCCAGCAGCACGAACGTGGCCAGGAAGACAAGCAGGGTGGCAAGCGCCCGCCGGCGTACCCGCCGCTCCAACCGGTCCACGAGCGGTTTGAGGGCGACCGCGAGGAACGCCGCGACCAGCCCCCAGACGAGCACGCGGCGGGTTGCCCAGACCAGCGTCAACCCGACCACGGTGGCCAGCACCAGCACAATCACGATCAACGTCCGGCGGGCGGTGGTCCGGTCGTCGGCGACGCTCATCCGCGCGGCTACCCGCCCTACCGGCCGGAAAACCCGCGCTCAGTCCACGTCGGCGTCGGTGACCGGCCAGGCGTCGGCGGCGAACGCGTCGAGCGCCGCCCCGTGCAACACGGTGCCGGGCACCGGGTCGCCGGCGACCCGGGCGGCGAGGCGGCGCACCGGCAGCCGCCCGGCGCGCGCCGCGCCGGCGAGCACCACGTTGCCGTACCGCCGGCCGCGCAGCATTCGCCGGTCGGTGATCAGGCAGACGTCGGCGAAGACCGCGCGCAGCGTGGCCACCTGCGCGCGGGTGTGCGCCAGGGGCGGCAGGTCGGCGAGGTTGACCAGGTAGACACCGTCCGGGCGGAGCACCCGGGCCGCCTCGGCGGCGAACTCGACGGCCGCCACGTGCCCGGGCATCCGGGCCGCCCGGTAGACGTCACCCACCACCAGGTCGTACGTCCGGTCCGGCGTACCGGTGACCGCGTCGCGGGCGTCGCCGAGCGTCACCACCACCTCCGGCGGCACCGGCGGCAGCTTCCGGCGGACGAGGTCCACCACACCGGGGTGGCGCTCGACGACCCGCTGCGTCGAGCCGGGACGGGTGGCGGCCAGCCAGCGGGGCAGGGTGAGCGCACCGCCGCCCAGGTGCAGGGCGGTCAGCGGGTGGCCGGCCGGCGCGCTCAGGTCGATCACGGTGGCGATCCGCCGGACGTACTCGAAGTGCAGGTGGCGGGCGTCGGCCACGTCCACGTAGGACTGCTCCACCCCATCGGCGAGCAGCGTGCGCCCGGTGGGCCGGGCCGGGTCCACGACGATCTCCAACACCTCGGCGTCGCTCTCCACCGCGGCAACGCTACCGCCGCGGGCGCGGTGTTAAGCGGGGCCCCCGCCTATACCGGAAGTGTTAAGCGGGGGCCCCTCCTTACACCTCAACCGGCGGTGTCGAGAGCGGCGTCGACGCGCTGGGCCAGGTCGACGTCCGCGGCGGTCACGCCGTCGGCGTGCTGGGTCCGGACGGTGAGCACGGCGTTGTCCGGGTCGGGGCGGCCGATCTGCGGACCACGCCCACCCTCGGCCCGGAGCCGGTCCAGCCGGTCCAGCAGCCGGTCCAGGTCGCCGCCGGGCAGCTCGATGGTACGCACCAACGACCGCCTGTCGCTGGACCAGTAGGGCAGCGACGCCAGCGCGTCCCGCAGCTCCGGCTCGGTCAGCGGCGGCGTGGCCGAGGAGGCGCCCACCAGGCCACCGCCGTAGTCGGCCGGTGCGAGCAGGTCCCGCAATCCGTCGGGTACGCGCAACGAGCCGACCAGTTCTGCGTCGGCGTCGGCGAGGGCGGCCAGGGTCGCCTCGGCCTGGTAGCGCGCCTGGTCCGGGGTGAGCCGGCTGCGCCGCCCGACTTCGGCCAGGAAACCCGGCAGGTCGTGCCGCCGCTCGATGCCGTCCACCGGCACCACGTCGTGCAGCTTCACCGGCACCGCGTCGAGCAGCCGTTCCCGTTCGCTCTCGTCGAGCGCCCGGGCCAGGGCGAGCACCGTGGCCTCCGCCGCGATCTTCGCCTCGGTGAAGTCGACGCCGGCGCGTCGGCTCACGTCGTCGACGAGCTCCCGGTAGCTCATCGTGGCGGCCCGTCCGGTGGGCGGATCCGGAAGCGGGCGTGGCCGCTCGGCCACCCCGACCGGGGGCGGCGCGGGACCGCCGCGCGTGCTGTCCGGCTTGTGCCGGCCGGCCGGCGGCGGGCCGGACCGGTCGTGGCGGTCCAGCGAGGTGACCTGCTTGGACGCGCTCAGGCTGGCACCGGTCTGACTCGGTCGCCGCCCCTGCTCGCGGGCCTGGCGGGCGAGGGCCCGGCGGCGCTTGTTGTCGCCCTCCATCTGCTTGCGCATCGTCGCACCTCGTTCCTGGTCGGTTGCGCCTGCGCCGGTCGCCTTCCCAGCGCTGCGGGGAAGCTAACGGGTGCTGCGGGGAAGCTGACGGTCGCGGCCGGGAAGCGCACGGGCGCTGTGGGAGCGGTGGCTTCATTCCCTGGGGGTGAGGAACGGTCACCCCGTCGGGTCGCAGGATCGGGGGTGGACCGGACAACTTCCGACGCACGCGGAAGGGTAGGTCGTGATGAAACGGATCGTGGAGATCGTCCCCGCTCGTCCCGGTTGGTATGCCCGGTGGCGCCTCGGCCCGGAGACCACGCGGTGCTATCCGGTGACCCTGTGGGCGCTGCTGGAGCGCCATGACGGCAGCGGACGCGAGGTGGTCGGCGTCGACTGCGTGGGGCAGTGGCCCGGCGCGGACGACGCCGCAACCGTGGACTTCGTCCGCTATCTGTTTCAGACGCCCGATTCCGGGATGCCGGAGGACGCCGAACCACCCGCGGCGGGTCAGACCCGTGAGACCGGGACGCACGTCGCGGCCGTGCCCGCCGCCTGAGCCACCCCTCCCGGCCCCCGACCCCTGGTCCCAGGGTCGGGGGCCACCCCCTGTCCGGGATCGGTGAGGGGATGGCCTCAGCCCACCTCGCGGGCGTCGGCGGCTGCCGCCCGCGAGGTGACCACGTCGTGGGTGGCGCCGGGCGCCGCGTGCGGGGCGACGGCCAGCACGTCCGCCAGACCGGTGCGGTCGAGCAGCCGCTGGATCCGCGGATTCAGCCCGAGCAGGTGGACCGCGCCGGCGCCGGCGCGGTGCACGACCAGCAGCGCGCTCAGGCCGGAGGAGTCGCAGAGCGTCACGCCGGCGAAGTCGAGCCACAGCTCCTGGTGGCCGTCGCGGCGCAGCCCGGCGGCTGCCTCGACGAGGTCCGGCGCGGTGTCGAAGTCGAGCTCACCGGCGAGCCGCAGCCGGGCGGACCCGGCGTCGATCCGGTCCACCTCGATGGACAGCAGCGGCGCGCGCACCGCTTGATGGTCCCAGCCGCCCGTGCCCGGGGCCACCCCCGGGCTCATGCGGACACGATCGAGCCGGGGGCGGGCCGGCCGCCCGCCGCGGGGCGGTCCAGCAGAGCGGTCACCCCGGTCATGTCGAGGATGGTCGCCAGGAAGCGCGGGACGGAACGGAGCTCGATCGCCGTGCCGACCTGCTGACCCTCCCGCCAGGCGTGCACGATCACCGACAGGCCGGTGCTGTCGAGGAAGACCAGGTCGGCGAAGTCCACCACCAGCGTGGCCGGATGCGCGGCGAGCAGGCGGTCCACCTCGGTCCGCAGCGGCATGGCGGTGGTGTAGGCCAGGTCACCTCCGACGCTCACCACCGGCGCGGCGGGATCGGAATCGTCCACGGAGAGGCTCAGCGGCGTCGCGTCGGGCTTTCTCCGTTGGGGCACCACTCATCACGCCTTTCCGCAAGCTGCCGGTCGGGCAGGCACGTTCGGATCGTAACAACCCCGCAACCGGACCGCTCGGCGCGCGTCCGTCACCCGGCGGCGCGCTCGGGTGGCGGTGCGGCCGGACCGGCGTAGGGTGGGGTGACGAGACGTGACCACGGGTGCCGGGTTTCGGCACCCGACGGATGTCGACGAGGAGAGTGGGGCCCCGCTGGTGACTGCTTCCGACGTCAGGGGTTCCGACCCGGGCGACGGACGGATCTCCACGACGAGTGCCGCACGGGCTCCGGCGTGGTCCGCCGTCGCCGCGACCACGTCCGAGCTCCCACCGCTGGCCCCCGACTTCGACATCGCCGCCGTACCCGAGTGGTCCGAGGTGGTGGAGCACTTCCGCGAAGGCCTCATCGTCTGCGACGCCGACGGCGTGGTGCGTCAGGTGAGCCCGGTAGCGGAACGCCTCGTCCCCGAGGTGGCGCCCGGCGAGGTGCTCGCCGCCGCCGCGGTGGCGCCCCTGCACGGCGACGGCCCGGCCGAGTTCACCCACCACGGACGGCGGCTGCGGCTGCGTCCGGTGTCGCTCTCGCGCGGCCGGCGCTGCTGGTACGTGGAGGACGTCACCGAGAGCGTCAGCCGGGCCGACGCGCTGCTCGCCGAACGGGCTCGTTCGCTGTTCCTCGCCGTGGTCGGCGAGAAGCTCGGCAATCCGCTGCACCCCGACCGCGCCGCCGCCGCCGTGGCACGGCTCGCGGTGCCCGCGGTGGCCGACGTGGCGGTGCTGGTGCTGGCCCCGCGCGCCGGACGGGCCCGCTGGTGGCGGGCGGTGCGCGCGGACGACGAGGCCCCCGCCGTGGATACCGGCGTGCTGCCCGCCTCCGCGCTGCCCGCGGCGATCGAGGCCGGTCTCGCCGGCGCCGAGCCGCACGCGCTGGACTGGCTGGCCGAGCAGGCCGCCGAGGCCGGTTGGCTGCCCGGCCTCGACGTGCCCGGCGCGACCGCCCGGGTGGTGCCCCTGCCCGGCCGGGAGTCGCCGGCCGGTGTGCTGCTGGTGGCCCGCCGGGCCGGTCGCTGGTACGACGAGGCCGACGTCGACCTGGTCCGGGCGTTTGCGGCCCGGGCCGGCGCGGCGCTGACCACCGCCCTGCTCTACCGCGAGCAGGCCGAGGTCGCCGACACCCTGCAGGCCAGCCTGCTGCCGGTCGAGCCGGCCGCGGTCTCGGGCGGGCAGTGGGGCACGGCCTACCGGCCGGCGCAGGCCGGGTTGCGCATCGGCGGCGACTTCTACGGCTCCCACCGGCTCGCCGACGGCGGCTCGGTCTTCTTCCTCGGTGACGTGTCGGGCAAGGGCGTGGAGGCGGCGGTTTTCACCGGGCAGCTCCGCCAGTGCCTGCACGCGCTGCACCGGGTCGAGTCGCAGCCGGGCCGGTTGCTGAAGCTGCTCAACGACGCGCTGCTGGAGACGACCCAGGCTCACGGGCAGGGTCGGTTCGCGACCATGGTGCTCGGCGTGAGCCGACCGCACCGCGACGGCGGGCTGACCCTGACCCTGGCCGGCGGCGGGCACCTGCCTCCGCTGGTGCTGCGCGAGTCCGGCGCGGTCGAGGTGGTGCCGTTGAGCGGGATGCTGATCGGCGTGGTGCCGGACCCGCGGATCGGCGAGGTGACCGTGCACCTGGCGCCGGGGGAGACGTGCCTGCTCTACAGCGACGGCGTGACCGAGGCGCGGGGTGGGCGGCGCGGCGACGAGCAGTTCGGCGCCGAGCGGCTGCTCACCGCCGTGGCCGGCTGCCATCGGATGCCCGCGGCGGCGCTGGCCGAGCGGGTCGAGCAGGTGACCTGCGACTGGCTGGCCCACGGCGACCACGACGACATCGCGGTGCTCGCGCTGCGGGCGACGGGTCCGTCCGGCCGCGCGTCCCGGCACCTGCACGCGGTGCCCGGCCCGACCAACGCCGACCGAGCGAGGGAGCAGCCCGCGTGACCGCGACGAGCACCGGGGCCGACCCGGTCCGCGCCTTCCCCGGCTATCTGGAGTGCCTGGCCGAGGCCGACGAGCAGGGCGCCGTGACGGTGGCCCGGGAGCTGCTGGAGGCCGGTGTGCCGGCCGAGCGGGTCCTGCTCGACCTGGTCGCCCCGGCCCAGGCCGAGGTGGGGGAGCGGTGGGCGCGCAACGAGTGGAGCGTCGCCCAGGAGCACGCCGCCACCCACATCAGCGAGCGGGTGGTGGCCGCGGTGGCCGCGTACGCCGATCCCCGCCCGACCCGCGGCCGGATCGTGATGGCCTGCATGGACGGTGAGTGGCACGCGTTGCCGGCCCGCCTGGTCGCCGAGGTGCTGCGGCTGCGGGGCTGGCAGGTCGTCTTCCTCGGCGCCAGCGTGCCGGCCGCGCATCTGGTGTCCTACCTGCACCGGTACGACGCCGACGCGGTGGCCCTGGCGTGTGCCCTGCCGATGCGGCTGCCGCACGCCCATCGGATGATCGAGGCGTGCCGCCGCTCCGATGTGCCGGTGGTGGTGGGCGGGCGCGGGTTCGGCTCGGACGGCCGCTGGGCGCGCGTGCTCGGGGTGGCGTGGGCACCGGACGCACCGACCGCGGCCGATCTGGTCGCCGACGACCGGGCGCTGCGCGCGACGCCGCCCGCGCGCCTGGACCACCTCGCCGACGACGAGTACGCCAGCCTGGTCAAGCGGCGCGGTGAGCTGATCGACAGCGCGCTCGCCGACCTGCGTGCGCGGGTGCCGGCGGTGACCGACTACACCCCGGCGCAGCTCGACTCGACAGTCGGCGACCTCGGCTACATCGTCGACTTCCTGGCCGCCGCGCTCTACGTGGACGACGGGACGCTGTTCGCCGAGTTCGTCGAGTGGCTGGTGGAGATTCTCGTCAGCCGCGGCGTGCCGGCGGCTGCGGTCGGGCTCACCCTGGACCACTATGGACACGAGTTGCGCGACTTCCCGCGCGCGGCCGGTTTCCTCGGCCGGGGGCGCGCCGTGGTGGGCGGCCGGTCCGCGGCGGCGGCGGGCCGCTGAGCCGCGAAACACCGCACACCCCCTATACTTGCTGCACTGCAAGGGTTCGCCTGCGGTGGGAGCGAGAGGGGCCACGGTGACGTTCACCGTCACGCATGCCCGGCGCGGCGAGGCCGGCGCCTGCCTTCGGCTCGCCGGCGAACTCGACCTGAGCACGGTCGGGACGCTGAGCGCGACGATCGACCGGCTCATCGCCGAGGGCCGGCGTGAGCTGCTGCTCGATCTCAGCGAGTTGACGTTCTGCGACTCCACCGGCATCGCCGCCTTCGTCCGGGGGGACAACCTCGTCGCCGACGACGGCGGGTGGCTGCGGCTCACCGGAGCGACCGGCCGCGTGGCCCGGGTGCTCCAGGTGACCGGCCTGGCCGAGGTGCTACGCCACGATCGCGACACGTTCGACCCGACGCGGTCGGCCAGCGCCTGATCGGATAGATTTCCCCGCCAGCGGCCGGCCGTGCGGTCGGCGCCCTCCTCGAGACGAAGCAGGTAGCCCCATGGGTCAGCCCAGCCCCAACCCCGTTCGTATCCTGGTGGTGGACGACGATCCGGGCGATGTCCTGATGATCGAGGAAGCGCTTGAGGATTCCGACGTCGAGAAGGTCATCGACGTGGTCGCCGACGGTCAGGAGGCGATGGAGTTCCTCCGTCGCGAGGGTCGGCACGCCGAGGCGCGGCGACCGGACGTCATCCTGCTCGACCTCAACATGCCTCGGATGGACGGGCGGCAGGTGCTCGGCGAGGTCAAGCGGGACGAGAACCTGCGGACCATCCCGATCGTGGTGCTGACCACCTCCAACGCCGACACCGACGTGGTGAGCAGCTACACGCTCCAGGCCAACGCGTACGTGACCAAGCCGATCGACCTGGACGACTTCAACGACGTGGTGCGCCGCATCGACGAGTTCTTCGGCCGGGTGGTCGTGCTCCCGAAGCACGCCTGACGGACGCCCGCGTCAGGCCAGCGCCGCCACCACCGTGACGGCCCGCTTCTCGTGCTTGGCGTACGCGTCGGGGAACGCGGAGACCTGCACCGCCTGGGCCGCGCCGGTGACGCTCATGTCCGCCCAGCCGCGCACCTCGACGAGCGCGGTGAGGAACGCCCGGGCGGCGTACGCCGGCCGCATGAGTTCGGCGACCGTGCCCCAGCCGCTGCTCGGGCGCTGCTGGAACAGCCCGACCGAGTCGTGGTCGGAGCCGCTGCCCTGGTGTGGGTGGTCGAAGGACGCGGGCACCACGTCGCTGGCCAGGTTGTAGAGGTCGCTCTCCTGCATGGCGGTGGCCACCGCCACCACCATCGCCCGGCGCGGCAGCCTCATGTCCCGTCCGACGTCGACGATGGCCTTCGCGTTGTCCATCTGCCGCTGGTCCAGGCCGGCGACGGGCCGCGGGTGCCGGGGGCGGACGACCTTCTTCGGCGCCTTCTTCCGCGTCGGTGTCGGGCTGGGCGTGGCGATCGGCGCGGGCGCGGCGACCGGTGGGGCGGCGCGGGTGAAGTCCCGGGAGGCCCGCTGCTCGACGGCGGCCCGGTCGGCGAGCGCCTCGCGTACGTCCGGGTGCGACTGCCGGGCCTCGCCGACCCCGGCCACGCCGACCAGGCCGAGACAGCAGGTGATGCCGGTGGTCACCGCGATCCGGCCGGGGACGGACCGGGCCGGCCCGCGCCGGGGCGGCTCCGCGGCGCGATGACGCCCCACCCTCCGTCCGGCCGATGCCGGGTCGATCGTTCGGCCGGCCGGGCGCTTCGCGGGCAAGGGCTGGGAGTCGTCGTGGTCGGCATGCACCCGCCGAGGTTAGAGATCTTGCGGGCGCTTGCCATCGGGCTGGTTGGTGGCATGCGCCACAATTCGCCGGAATCGACCCCCGCATTACCGTCACGAGCCCCCATAACGGGCCATCCGTTCGTGTCCGTAAAGACGTCTATGTCAGATTGGACGGGGTGATTCGGGCACGAGCGGGCCGGTGTCGACCCGAACGGCGGCATCGGCCGTTCGACCCAGGCCGCGCCGGTCGCACGGGTCATGACCTGTGGTGCTGGCGGTGGACCTGTCCGCGTACCGGAATCGGGTCCACCGGCGCCGGGGCCGCTCGATACGATGCGGACGGTGACGGGGCAGATGGTCGACGAGCGGGCCGGCGGAGAGCCCGCCGGCCGCCGGAGTCGGCGGGGCACGATCGTCATCGTCTGCGCCGCGCTGCTCGCCGTGCTCCTCGCCGGCCACCGGGCGGTCCCCAACGTGCGTGGTCTGGGCAGCCTGGTCGACAGCGCCGTCCCGCTGCTCGGCCTCGGCGTACCCCTGCTCGGGCTCGCGGCGTTGCTGTGCCGCTCCCGCCGGGCGCTGCTCGTCGTGCTGCTGCCGGCGTTGGTCTGGGCCGGTCTCTACGGCCGCGCCTGGCTGCCCCCGCCCGCCGTCGCGGACGCCACCGTGGTCCGGGTGGCCAGCCAGAACCTGCGGGCCGGCAACCCCGACCCGGCCGCCACCGTCGGCGCGCTGGCCGGGGATGCGCCGGACCTGATCGGGTTGCAGGAGGTCGACGACGACGCGCGGGTCGCGCCCGCGCTGGCCGGCCGCTACCCGCACCGGACGGCGGTCTCCACGGTCGCGCTGTGGAGTCGCTGGCCGATCCGCGAGGCCCACGGCGTGGACACCGGACTGGGCTGGGACCGTGCCCTGCGCGCCGTGGTGGCGGCCCCCGAGGGCGACCTGACGGTGTACGTCGTACACCTGGGGTCCGCGCGGGCCGGCCACACGACCACCCGGGACGAGACCGTCGCGGCGCTGGCCGGCACCGTCCGTGCCGACCCGGCCGACCGGCTGGTGGTGCTCGGCGACCTCAACACGGCCACCACCGACCGGGCCCTCGACCCGCTGACCCGGCTGCTCGGCGACGCGCAGGCCGAGGCCGGGCAGGGTTTCGGCTTCACCTGGCCGGCGGAGGTGCCGGTGACCCGCCCGGACCACGTCCTCTACCGGGGGCTCACCCCGACCCGGGCCGGCGTGGTGCACACGCCGGACACCGACCATCGTGCGGTCACCGCCGGCTTCCGCTGGTGAACCGGCCGCTCAGTGCCGGCCGTTCTCGGCCGGGGTGACCGTGAGCCGGTGACGGCTCGGGTCGCCGCTGGAGAACGGCCAGAGCTGGTCGGCGTTCGCGACCAGGTCGGCAAGCTGCTCGCGGGTGAGCCCGGCCGAGGAGATCTCGGCGTGCACGTCGGCCCGGTAGCGGCCGTCGTCGTCGCGGCCCAGCCGCGCCTCTGCGGTCACCTGCACGGTGTGCGCCTCGTCGGTGATCTTCCCGGCGGCCTCCACCGCGGCGTGGTGCAGGCAGGAGGCGAACGCGGCGGCCAGGAGCTGCTCCGGTGTCAGGCCGGTGCAGTGCGGCGCCAGCGGGGACGCCAGGGCGGAGGAGAGACCGCCGTCGTCGGTGCGTACATGACCGCCCGCCGCGGTCGCCGTGGCCGTCTCGGTCAGCCAGGAACTCGGATCCGGCATCGCGTTCCTCCCGTCACTCACCGGCGGGCGTTCCCGACCGCCGACCGGCGAAACCGCCGCCGATCAGGGAGTACGCTCAGCGCACCCGACCGCTTGTGGCTGCCTCCAGGGCCATCGCCTCGGTCGCCTCCGCGGCGGCCCGGCGGGTCCACGGCGACACCTCCGGGGCGCGCTGCCGGGGGAGCAGCACGGTCATCGGCACGTAGATCCGGGCGTCGACCGCCTCGGCCAGCAGCAACGCGGCCATCGCGCTCGTCGGGCGCGCGGTCGGGTCGGAGTCGAGGCAGCGCTCGCACAGCTCGGCCACCTCCGACGGCAGCCCGGGGACCTCCGGCAGGGGCCGGGGCGGCCGGCGGCGGCGTACGCCGAGCAGTTGGGTGGCGCTGTCGGCGTCGTAGGGCAGGCGGCCGGTCAGGCAGTAGTAGAGCAGCACGCCCAGGGCGTACATGTCGGCGGCCGGGGTTGCCGGTTGCCGGTCGAGCTGCTCCGGAGCCAGGTAGGCCGGGGTGCCCACCACCATCCCCTCCGGCGTGCGGTCCGGCGCTCCGGCCGGGGTGGCGATGCCGAAGTCGAGCACCTTCACGCCGGACGGCGTGAGGATCACGTTCGCCGGTTTCACGTCCCGGTGCACGATGCCGTGGCCGTGCGCGGCGGCCAGCGCGGCGCACACCTCGGCGCAGACCCGCACCGCGATGCGCCAGTCCAGCGGGCCGGCGCGCAGGTGTGCGGCGAGCGTCTCCCCCTCGGCCAGCTCCATCACGATGTACGGGACCGGCCGCCCGTCCGGCAGCGTGGCCGTGCCGAAGTCGTGCACGCTTGCGACGTTCGGGTGCACCAGTCGCGCCGCCGAGCGGGCCTCGGCCCGGATCCGCTCCACCGAACCGGCGTCGCCGTCCAGGCCGGGTGAGATCAGCTTGATCGCGACCGTGCGGTCCAACACCCGGTCGTGTGCCCGCCACACCTCGGACATGCCACCCAGCGCGGCTCGCTGTTCGAGCTCGTACCGCCCGCCCAGCGTCCTCATCGAAAACTCCCTGCCGTCATCCGGTCCCCCCGAACCCGCTACCCACGCCCCGAGCTGTGCAAACCGCGAGGGGTGTACGGCGACCGACCCGCCCGGATGCGCCGCGCGCCACGGGCACAGCTGGTACACAGGATCGGGACAGCGCCGGTACAGCGGGTGCGCCCACGATGGGGAGCATGGTCATGAACGGGCAGGCCGCGCAGGGCCGCATCGAGCTGCGCCGACCCGACGGTGAGCCGGTGCGGGTGTTGGTGGTGGACGACGAGCCGACGCTCACCGACCTGCTCTCGATGGCCCTGCGCTACGAGGGCTGGCAGGTGGCCGCCGCCGGCAACGGGATGGCGGCGATCAGCACGGCCCGCCAGTTCCGGCCGGACGCCGTCGTGCTCGACGTGATGCTGCCGGACCTGGACGGGTTCCAGGTGCTGCGCCGCCTGCGCGAGCAGTCACCGAGCGTGCCGGTGTTGTTCCTGACCGCCCGGGACGCGGTGGAGGAGCGCATCGCCGGGCTCACCGTCGGCGGCGACGACTACGTGACCAAGCCGTTCAGCCTGGAGGAGGTGATCGCCCGGCTGCGCGCCCTGCTGCGCCGCACCGGGTTCGCGGTCGCCGCGCGGGAGGAGGCGGTGCTCACCGTCGGCGACCTCAGCCTCGACGAGGACAGCCACGAGGTACGCCGCGGCGACGACCTGATCACGCTCACCGCCACCGAGTTCGAGCTGCTGCGCTACCTGATGCGCAACCCCCGCCGGGTGCTGAGCAAGGCGCAGATCCTGGACCGGGTGTGGAACTACGACTTCGGCGGCCAGGCGAACGTGGTCGAGCTCTACATCTCGTACCTGCGCAAGAAGATCGACGCGGGCCGGACACCCATGATCCACACGCTGCGTGGCGCGGGCTATGTCCTCAAGCCCGCACAGTGACCTCGGCGGGCGGCTGCGGCGGCGGCTGGCCGGCTGGTCGCTGCGCCGCCGCCTGGTCCTCTCCGTGGTGGCGCTGCTGGCGCTGGTGAGCGTCGGCATCGGCGGCCTGACCACGGTCGCCCTGCGGCACTTCCTGATCGGCCAGATCGACAACCAGCTCACCTTCGGCGACCGCAGGCCGGCCGACCTGGAACGCTGGGCCCGCCGCGGCGTCGACCCGACCCGGCCCAACCAGGTGGCCCCGCCCGTACCGCCCGCCGGCGAGACGGCGCCGGCGCCGCCGGGAGGCTTCCCGCCGGGCTCGATCGCGGCCAGGGTGCCACCCACCGGCGGCCCCTCCGGGCAGGTCCGGACCGAGAGCGGCGCCACCGAGTCGGTGTCCGCGGCCGACCTGGCCGACCTGGCCACGGTGACCCCCGACGACCGTCCCCGCACGGTCGACGTCGGGGCCCGGGGAGACTTCCGGGCCATCGCGGTGACCTCCCCGCGCGGCGACGGCGACGTGCTGGTCCTGGCGATCCCGACGGCCCAGGTCGACGAGACCGTGATGTGGATGCTCGTGGCCCAGGCCGGGGTCATCGGCGCCGGCCTGGTCATCGCCGGCGGCCTCGGCGCGTTGATCGTCCGGGGCACGCTCCGCCCGCTGAACCGGGTCGCCGCGACGGCCGCCCGGGTCACCGAGCTGCCGCTGGACCGGGGCGAGGTGGCCCTGTCGGTCCGGGTGCCGGCCGCCGACACCGACCCGCGTACCGAGGTCGGGCAGGTCGGCGGCGCGCTCAACCGGATGCTCGGCCACGTCGCCGCCGCGCTCGCCGCCCGGCAGGCGAGCGAGACCCGGGTACGCCAGTTCGTCGCCGACGCCAGCCACGAGCTGCGCACGCCGCTGGCCGCGATCCGGGGTTACGCCGAGGTGGCCCGGCGTGGCCGGCAGGAGGTGCCGCCGGACGTGGCGCACGCGCTGCGCCGGGTCGAGTCGGAGAGCACCCGGATGACAAGCCTCGTCGACGACCTGCTGCTGCTCGCCCGACTGGACTCCGGCCGTCCGCTCACCGCCGAGCCGGTCGACCTCACCGCGATGGCGGTGAACGCGGTGAGCGACGCGCACGTGGCCGGACCGGAGCACCGTTGGCAGCTCGAACTGCCCGACGAGCCGCTCACCGTCACCGGCGACCCCCACCGGCTGCACCAGGTGGTGGGGAACCTGCTGGCCAACGCGCGGGTGCACACCCCGGCCGGCACCGCCGTGACCACCCGCCTCGCGGCGGTCCCGGACGGCGTCGAGCTCCAGGTCACCGACGACGGACCGGGCATCCCGGCGGACCTGCAGGCGGAGGTGTTCGAGCGGTTCGCCCGCGGGGACAGCTCCCGTTCCCGGGCGCACGGCAGCACCGGTCTGGGCCTGGCCATCGTGGCCGCCGTGGTGGAGGCGCACCACGGCCGGGTCGAGGTGGCCAGCGATCCCGGCCGCACCGCGTTCACGGTGTGGCTGCCGCGATCCACAGCGGACGCATAGGTCGTTCACGGGGGCGGGCCAGCGGGCGCTCCGAAGCTTGCCGGCATGGACAGAACCGAGAGCCTGCTGACCGGTGGCCCGGGCGCGACCGCCCCCGAGACCGGTCCGCCCGCGACCGATCCGGCCGCCCACCCCGTACCCCGGCCGACGCCGACCCCGGCGGACCCGCCGGCCGGTCGTGACCCGCGCTGGGCCCGCCCGGCCCTGCTCGCCCTGCTGGTGACGACCGGGCTCCTCTACCTGTGGGGCCTGGGCGCCTCGGGATGGGGCAACGCGTTCTACTCCGCCGCGGTGCAGGCCGGCTCGGAGAGCTGGACGGCGTTCCTCTACGGCTCCTCGGACGCGGCCAACTCGATCACCGTGGACAAGACGCCCGCCTCGCTCTGGCTGATGGCCCTCTCGGTGCGCGTCTTCGGGCTGAGCAGTTGGTCGATCCTGGTGCCGCAGGCGTTGCTCGGCGTCGCCTCGGTCGGCGTGCTGTACGCCTCGGTGCGCCGCTGGTACGGCCCGGCCGCCGGGCTGCTCGCCGGTGCGGTCCTCGCGCTCACCCCGGTGGCGACGCTGATGTTCCGGTTCAACAACCCCGACGCGCTGCTGGTGTTCCTGCTGGTGGCCGCCGCGTACGCGACGGTGCGGGCGGTCGAGACGGCGAGCACCCGGTGGCTCGCGTTGGCCGGCGTGCTCGTCGGCTTCGGCTTCCTCACCAAGATGCTCCAGGCGTTCCTGGTGCTCCCGGTCCTCGCCGGGGTCTACCTGCTGGCCGCGCCGACCGGCCCCGGACGGCGGATCCGCCAGCTCCTGCTGGCCGGTCTGGCCGTGCTGGTCTCCGCCGGCTGGTGGGTGGCGCTCGTGGAGCTGGTGCCGGCGAGCGCCCGCCCGTACATCGGCGGCTCGCAGCACAACAGCATCCTGGAGCTGACGCTCGGCTACAACGGCCTGGGCCGGATCACCGGCGACGAGGTGGGCAGCGTCGGCGGGGGCGGCCGGCCGGGCGGCGGAGGCGGGGGACCGTTCTCCGGGCAGGCCGGCCCGCTGCGGATGTTCGACACCGAGGTCGGTGGGCAGATCTCGTGGCTGCTGCCGGCCGCGCTGATCCTGCTGGCGGCGGGCCTGTGGCTGGCCGGGCGGGCGGCGCGTACCGACCGGCGGCGGGCCGGCCTGCTGCTCTGGGGCGGCTGGCTGCTGGTCACCGGGTTGATCTTCAGCTTCATGTCCGGCATCTTCCACGCCTACTACACGGTCGCCCTCGCGCCGGCCGTCGGCGCGCTCGTCGGCATCGGGGTCACCATGCTCTGGCGGGCCCGGACCGCGTCCGGCCGGTGGCGTGGACACGTCGCCACGCTGATCCTGGCCGGCACGCTCGCGATCACCGTCTGGTGGTCGTGGCGCCTGCTCGGCCGTACCCCCGACTGGCACCCGTGGCTGCGCCCCACGATCCTGGCCACCGGCCTGACGACGGCCGCCCTCCTGCCCCTGCTCGACCTCCGCACCCCCCGGCCCCTTCCAGTGATCAAGGAGTTCGCGTCGGGAAGCGAGTCGCGCGGCGACGCGAACTCCTTGATCACCCCGGGTCGGGGCGCGCGGCGGTGGACGCGGTGGACGCGGTGGGGGGTGGCCGGGATCGCGGCGGTGGGGGTGGCGGTGGGGATGGCGGGGCCGGCGGCGTACGCCTGGCAGACCGCGTCGACCCCGCACACCGGTTCGATTCCCAGCGCGGGTCCCGTCGTGGCGGGCGGCTTCGGTCCCGCCGGCCGGGGTGGCTTCCCCGGTGGGCGGAGCCCCGGCGGCGGGGAGCTCCCCGGATTCCCCGGCGGCGGCAACGGCGCGTTCCCCGGCTTTCCCGGCGGCCAGGACGGCACCGGCCAGAACCGCGGCACCCGACAGGACGGCGGGTTTCCGGGCTTTCCGGGCGGCGGCCAGGCTCCGGGCGCCTCCGGTGGCCGGGACGGCGGCGGCACGGGCCAGGACGGGGGTCGCGGCACGCCCGGCGGCGGCATGGGCGGACTGCTCGACGCCCGTGAGCCGAGCGCGGAGATGACGGCGCTGCTCAAGGCCGACGCGACGGACTACACCTGGGTCGCGGCCACGGTCGGTTCGAACAACGCGTCCGGCTACCAGCTCGCCACCGGCGAACCGGTGATGCCGATCGGCGGCTTCAACGGCAGCGACCCGTCGCCGACCCTCGAACAGTTCCAGCGGTACGTCGCCGCCGGGAAGATCCACTACTTCGTCGGGGGCGGCGGGTTCCGGGCCAACGGCGGCAGCAGCGCCTCGGCCGAGATCGCCGCCTGGGTGGCCGAGACCTTCACCGCGACCACCGTCGACGGGACCACCGTCTACGACCTGAGCAGCGAGGGCTGAGCCATGACACGTACGCCTGAGTCCCGGGCCGCGGTGCACGCCCGGCCCACCGCCGCCACCGCCGTGTTGGACGTGGTGGTCCCGGTCTACAACGAGGAGGTCGACCTCGGCCCCTGCGTGCGGCGGCTGCACGCGCACCTGACCGCGCACTTCCCGTACCCGTTCCGGATCACGGTGGCTGACAACGCCAGCTCCGACGGCACCTGGGCGGTGGCCGAGGCGCTCGCCGCCGAGCTGCCCGAGGTGGGAGTGCTGCACCTGGCCGAGAAGGGGCGCGGACGGGCGCTGCGGGCGGCCTGGTCCGCGTCGCCCGCGCCGGTGCTCGCGTACCTGGACGTGGACCTCTCCACCGACCTGGCCGCGCTGCTGCCGCTCGTCGCCCCGCTCCTGTCCGGCCACTCCGACCTGGCCATCGGCACCCGGCTGGCGCGGGCCAGCCGGGTGGTCCGGGGCGCCAAGCGGGAGGTGATCTCGCGGGGCTACAACCTGCTGCTGCGTGGCGCGCTCGCGGCGCGTTTCTCCGACGCGCAGTGCGGCTTCAAGGCGATCCGCGCCGACGTGGCGGCCGAGCTGCTGCCGCTCGTCCAGGACACCGGCTGGTTCTTCGACACCGAGTTGCTGGTCCTGGCGCAGCGGGCCGGGCTGCGGATCCACGAGGTGCCGGTGGACTGGGTGGACGACCCGGACAGCCGGGTCGACATCGTCGCCACCGCCCTCGCCGACCTGCGCGGCATCGGACGGCTGGGCCGGGCGCTGCTCACCGGCGCGTTGCCGCTGGCCCGGTTGCGCTCCCAGCTCGGCCGCGCGCCGCTTCCGGCGCCGGCGGCGCAGGTGCCGGTCGGGCTGCCCGGTCAGCTCGCCCGCTTCGCCGCCGTCGGGGTGGCCAGCACGCTGGCGTACCTCCTGCTGTTCGTGGTGGCCCGCGGCCCGCTCGGGGCGCAACCGGCGAACCTGCTGGCGCTGCTGCTGACCGCGGTGGCGAACACGGCGGCCAACCGGCGGCTCACCTTCGGCGTCACCGGTCGCCGGCACGCCGGGCGGCACCACCTCCAGGGGATGCTCGCGTTCGCGCTCGGCCTGGCCCTGACCAGCGGGGCCCTGGCCGTCCTGCACGCGACCACGAGCGCGTCCCGGGCCGCCGAGCTGGCCGTGCTGGTGACGGCCAACCTGGCCGCCACCGCGCTGCGCTTCCTCCTGCTCCGCCTGGCCATGCACCACCGCCGCTGACCGGCCCGGCGCGTGCCCGCCAACCTCGTGATCGACGTGAGGTGGCAGGGTGGGCGTGGTGTACCGGGAACGGGAGGCGGTGGGTGTCCGGCGGGCCGTGCGATGGGCGAGCGTCGCGTCCGGCGGCGGGCCGGTGCGGGTTCTGCCGGACGGCTGCCTGGACCTGCTCTGGTCCAGCCGGGTGGGGCTGCTCGTGGCGGGACCGGACCGCACCGCGCAGGTGGGCCGCTCGGCGCCGGGGGAGCGGTGGATCGGGTTGCGCCTGCCCCCGGCTGTCGGGCCGGCCGTGTTCGGGCTGCCCGCCGAGGAGTTGCGGGACCGCCGCGTCCCGCTCGCCGACCTGTGGGGTCGCGCCGCCGCCGACCTGGCCGAACGGATCGAGGCGGCGGCGGCCGACCCGACCGGTCCGGCTGCCGCGCTGACGGTGGCCGGCTGGTCGGCGGCGGGCGCCGCGATCCTGGAGGAGGTGGCGCGCGGGCGGCTGCGGGCCGCCGGCGGGCCGGACCCGCTCGGCGTCCGGGTGGCCGCCCGGCTGGCCGCCGGGGCGACGGTCGCCGCGACCGCCGCCGAGGTCGGCCTCGGCCCGCGTGCCCTGCACCGGCGCAGCCGGGCCCTCTTCGGGTACGGCCCGAAGACGCTCGCCCGGATCATGCGGATGGGCCGTGCGCTGGGCCTGGCCCGGGCCGGCGTGCCGCTCGCCGAGGTCGCCGTGCGGGCCGGGTACGCCGACCAGGCCCACCTCACCCGCGACGTGCGGGAGTTGGCCGGGGTGCCGCCGACCCACCTGCTCGCCCCGCCCGTCGACTGACCGGTGCGGCCCCGGCTCAGTCGGTGGCCAGCGGCGCGAACAGGTCGACGCCGTTGCCGTCCGGGTCGTGCAGGACCGCGTACCGCTGGCCCCAGAAGGCGTCCCACGGCGGCAGTTCCCCGTGGTGGCCGGCGGCGGTCAGCTCGGCGTACCTGCGGTCCACCTCGGCCGGGTCGGCGCAGCGGAACGCGAGGCTCATCCGGGGGCTGCCGGTGGGCGGCGTGAAGCCGGGATGGAAACTCCGGATCGTCTCGACGGTGTCCCAGGCCAGCCGTACGCCGTTGGGCAGGGTGATCTCCACGTGCGGTTCCGTCTCGGCGCCGGCCGGGACCGGCAGCCCCATCCGGCGGTAGAAGTCGAGGGTGCGGGCCATGTCGGTGACGACCGTCCCGACGAGGTCGAAGTGCGCTGTCATGTCCGCCACGGTAGGTGCACGCGGGGCCGGCCGTCTTGAACGGATCGGACGGGCGAGGAGTGTCCGGTGTGCCCGCGCGTATCCGGTCGACCGCGTACCGTAGGGGATGAGTCCGTCTTTTTGCGGAAATAAGCTCGCATACCGGGCGGACAGCGATGAACCGGCGAAGGAAGGAAAGCAGCCGTGACGCACCTGGCCTACCTGGACGCGGGATCCGGCAGTCTCATCGTGCAGGCGGTGGTCGGCGGGGTGGCCGGCGTGGCGGTGACCGCCAAGCTCTACTGGCGGCGCCTGGTGACCCGGTTCCGTCGCCAGCCCACCGACCGGGGCTGACGGCGTGACGGTCCCCGACACCCGCGTCCGCGCCGACCCCGGCTCCTTCCGCGACCCCGGCAACCGGGTCTACCACCGGGGCGCGGAGGTGCTGCGCGGGCTCGACGAACGATCCGCCCGCGACTGGCAGGCGCTGTCCGCCACCGACTTCTTCCGCGACCTCACCGCCGCCGGCCACGTCGTCGGCACCGAGGAGCTGACGCCGACCCCGGTCGACGCGCCCTGGGCCGCGGTGCTGCGCCACGACCGGATCCCGTTCGTCTCGCACCCCTACGAATGGTCGTACGCGATGCTGCGGGACGCGGCGCTGCTGCACCTGGACGTGCTGCGCGCCGCCCTGAACGCCGGCTTCACCACCAAGGACGGCTCGGCCTACAACGTGCAGTGGCGCGGCGCCCGGCCGGTCTTCATCGACGTCGGCTCGTTCGAGGCGCACCGCGACGGCGAACCCTGGGCCGGCTACCGGCAGTTCTGCCAGACCCTGCTCTACCCGCTGCTCATCCAGGCCCACCTCGGGCTGGACTTCCAGCCGTTCCTGCGGGCCCGCGTCGACGGCGTCGAACCGGACCAGATGCGCCGGCTGTTCGCCGGGACCCGCCGCTGGCGCGCCGGCGTGCCCACCCACGTGCACCTGCACGGCGCCATGCAGGCCCGCAACGCGCGCGCCAGCACCAGCGACGTCCGTGCCCAGCTGCGCGCCGCCGGGTTCTCCCGCGAGCTGGCCCTGGCCACGGTACGCGGGCTGACCCGACTGATCCGCCGGCTCGACCACCGGCCCGGCGACACTCACTGGTCGGACTACCAGCGCACCTGCGCGTACTCCGTGCCGGACCGGCAGGTCAAGGAGGCGTTCGTCGACCGGGCGATGGCCGCCACCGCGCCCGGCTCGGCCCTGGACCTGGGCGCCAACGACGGCCGGTACGCCCGGATCGCCGCCCGGCACGCCGCGCACGTGGTCGCCGTCGAGCAGGACCCGGCGGTGGTCGACGCCCTCTACCGCGCCCTGCGCGACGAGGGGGAGCAGCGGATCCTGCCGCTGGTGATGGACCTGGCGGATCCCACTCCGGGCGGCGGCTGGCGCGGCGTCGAGCGGGCCGCGTTCGCCGACCGGGCCCGCGCCGACGTGGTGCTCGCCCTCGCCGTGACGCACCACCTGGCGATCGGCCGGAACGTGCCGCTGCCCGAGGTGGTGGACCAACTCGCCGCGCTCACCGAGACCGGCGGCAGCCTGGTCGTCGAGTTCGTCCACCCCGACGACCCGATGGCCCGCCGGCTGCTGGCCAACAAGCCGGACGGACTCTTCCCGGACTACCGGCCGGAAGTGTTCGAGGCGCTGCTGGCCCGGCACGGACGGGTGGTCGCGCGCGCCGAACTGCCGTCCGGCACCCGCACCCTCCACCAGGTGGTGGTGGGTGGCTGAGGGCACCCTCGCGCCGCCGCGGGAGCGCCCCGCCGGCACCGGGACGCCCCGACGGCGGGTCGCCTGGCGGGCCGAGGCGGCACGGCTGGCGGAAATGGTGGCGCTGATCGGCCTGGTGGTCACCCAGCCGCTGCTGGACGTGCTCGGGCGCAGCCCCGACTTCTTCCTGTTCCACCGGGCCTCCCGGGGCGACGTGCTGCTCCTGGTCGCCCTGATCGCGGTGGCGCCCACGCTGCCGGTCGCGGCGCTCGGCGCGCTGTCCCTGCTCGGCGGCCGGGCCATCCGCGCCGCGGTGCACACCGCGCTCGTCGGGCTGCTGCTCGCCGCGCTCGCGGTCCAGGTCGGCCGGCACCTCACGCCGCTGCGGGGCGTACCGCTGCTGGTCGTGGCCGGCGTGGCCGGCGTCGCCGCGGCGGTCGCGCACCGGCGATGGCGGGCGCTGCGCCGGGTGCTACGGGTGGCCGCCATCGGCCCGGTGGTCTTCGTCGGGCTGTTCCTGTTCGCGTCGCCGGCCTCCGCGGTGGTGCTGCCGAGGGGCGACGGCGGCACGGCCGGCGTGGCCGGGGCGGGAGCCCACCCGCCGGTGGTGATGATCGTGCTGGACGAGCTGCCGCTGGTGTCGCTGCTCGGCCCGGACGGGCGGATCGACGCCACCCGCTACCCGAACTTCGCCGCGCTCGCCGACGGATCGACCTGGTACCGCAACGCCACCGGGGTCAGCGGCTGGACGCCCTACGCGCTGCCGGCGATGCTCAGCGGCGGGTACCCCGACCGGGCGGTGGCGCCGCACTACTCGCAGTACCCGGACAACCTGTTCACCGCGCTCGGCGGCCTCTACCAGATCAAGGCCGAGGAGAGCATCACCCGGCTCTGCCCGCCCAGCCGCTGCGAGCAACCGGCCAGCCCGCCACAGGGATTCGGGGTGCTGGCCCGGGAGAGTGGCAAACTGCTGCGCCAACTCGCCGCGCCGGTGGACAGCCAGGTCGACCCGGAGGACTCCTACCGGGAACAGACCGCCGCCGAGGCCGGACTGGACGCCGCCGAGCCGGTGCCCGACGACCCGAAGTTCCGGTGGGACACCCTCGACGACAACCAGCCCGCCCGGTTCACCTCGTTCCTCGCCGGGCTACGCCCCGCCGACCGCCCCACGCTGCACTTCCTGCACCTGCTGATGCCGCACTCGCCGTGGGCGTACCTGCCGTCGGGGGCGCACTACGACGCGCCGGAGGACCTGCCCAACGACGGCGCCGGCTGGGTGGACCTGGCCCGCGCCCGGCACCTGGCCCAACTCGGCTACACCGACCGGCTGATCGGCGAGACACTGCGTACGCTGCGCGCCACCGGTCTCTACGACCAGGCGCTGGTGCTGGTCACCGCCGACCACGGCGTCAGCTTCCGCCAGGACTGGCAGGGACGCGGGATGGGCGCCATCGACCACGCCGCCAACCAGGTGGCCTGGGTGCCGATGTTCGTCAAGGAGCCCGGCCAGCACGCCGGCCGGGTGGACGACCGCAACTGGGAACACGTCGACCTGCTGCCCACCATCGCCGACGAGACCCACATCCGGGTGCCCTGGCGGATGGACGGCGTCTCCGCCGAGGCCGCCCCGCGCCAGCGGGCCGACAAGCGCTTCTACGACCGGCCCGGGCAGCCGGTGACGATCACCGGCGGGGTGCCCGCGCCGGTGCCGCCGCCCCCCGCCGACCCGCTCGTCGGCAGGCGGGTCGGGAACGCGCCGGCCGGCGGGACGGCCACCGTGGCGAACCGCGCCGCGTTCGACGCGGTCGACCCGGCGCGCGGGCTGCCCGCGCTGGTCTGGGGGACCCTGCCCGACTCGGTGCCGGACGGCACCCGGCTCGCGGTCGCGGTCAACGGGACGGTCGGCGCGGTGGTGCCGGTGGTGCCACCGGACGCCGGCGGGCGGCGGTTCGCCGCGTTCCTCCCCGACGACCGGCTCTTCGTCGCCGGCGCCAACCGCCTCGACCTCTACCGGGTCGACGCCGGGGGCGCGCTGCGCCGCCTCACGCTGTCCTGACCGCGTCCCCGCCGGTATCCGCCCCCGGCCGCTGCCGGTTTCCGCCCCCGGCCGCTGCCGGTTTCCGCCCCGGCAAGTCGGGAATGAGGTGACGCATACCTCACCGCGAAACCACGCCGGGCGTTGTCCCCCGCACCGTGATTACGGTAGAAGCGAAGGCAATTCAACGAAGATCTTGCCGGCGAAGCGAGGAACAGATGACGGAAGTCAAGCTCGACCACCCCGGTGGGCAGCTGTCGATGCCGGTGCAGTCCGCGGTCGAAGGCCCCGCCGGCATCGGGGTGAGCAAACTGCTCAAGGAAACCGGGATGACCACGTACGATCCCGGGTTCGTCAACACCGCGTCCTGCTCGTCCGCGATCACCTACATCGACGGCGACGCCGGGATCCTGCGGTACCGCGGCTACCCGATCGACCAACTGGCCGAGAAGTCCTCCTTCCTGGAGGTCTCCTACCTGCTGATCTACGGTGAGCTGCCGACCCAGGCGCAGCTCACCGAGTTCAGTGAGCGGATCCGGCGGCACTCGCTGCTGCACGAGGAGATGCGCCGCTTCTTCGACGGTTTCCCCCGTGAGGCGCACCCGATGGCCGTGCTCTCCTCGGCCGTGAGCGCCATCTCGACCTTCTACCAGGACAGCCTGGACCCGTTCGACTCCGAGCACGTGGAGATGTCCACCGTGCGGCTGATGGCGAAGGTGCCCACCATCGCCTCGTACGCCTACAAGAAGGCGATCGGCCAGCCGCTGCTCTACCCGGACAACTCGCTCGGCTACGTCGAGAACTTCCTGCGGATGACGTTCGGCGTGCCGGCCGAGGAGTACGAGGTCGACCCGGTGGTCGCCCGGGCGCTGGACATGCTGTTCATCCTGCACGCCGACCACGAGCAGAACTGCTCCACCTCGACCGTGCGGCTGGTCGGCTCCAGCAACGCCAACCTGTTCGCCTCGGTCTCGGCCGGCGTGAACGCGCTGTTCGGCCCGCTGCACGGCGGCGCCAACCAGGCCGTGCTGGAGATGCTCCAGAAGATCCAGGCCGACGGCGGCGACGTCCGCTCCTTCGTACAAAAGGTGAAGGACAAGCAGGACGGCGTGAAGCTGATGGGCTTCGGGCACCGGGTCTACAAGAACTACGACCCGCGCGCCGCGATCGTGAAGAAGGCCGCCCAGGACGTGCTCGACCGGATGGCCAAGCCGGACCCGCTGCTGGACCTCGCGATGCAGTTGGAGGAGATCGCGCTCGACGACGACTTCTTCGTCTCCCGGCGGCTCTACCCGAACGTGGACTTCTACACCGGCCTGATCTACAAGGCCATGGGCTTCCCGACGAAGATGTTCACGGTGCTGTTCGCGCTGGGCCGGCTCCCCGGCTGGATCGCGCAGTGGCGCGAGATGATCAACGACCCGGAGACCAAGATCGGCCGTCCGCGGCAGCTCTACACCGGCGCCCCCGAGCGGCAGTACCTCCCCGCCACCAACCGCTGAGGTGTAAGGCGGGGCCCCCGCTTAACGCCTGCGGTAGAGGCGGGGCCCCTTTTTAACCACCGCCGACGAGTGAGGCCGCCGACCCCGTGCAGGGGTCGGCGGCCTTTCCCGTGCTCCGGAGCGCTGGGGTGTTAAGCGGGGCCCCCGCCTCTACCGGAAGCGTTAAGCGGGGCCCCCGCCTTACCGCAAACCGGCGGCGGTGAGCAGGTTGCCGGCGGGGAGAGCGGGGCGGGTGTGGCCGGCGGCCATGCGCTGTTCGGCACGGGCGGCGGTGAACGCCGGATCGCCGGCGATGGCGGCGGCGTACGCGGCGGCCGTGCGGGACGCGATCGCCGACCAGCCGTACCTCTCGTGCACCATGGCGCGGGCGCGGCGGGCCAGCGCGCGGGCCCGGTCGGTGTCGGCAAGCACCGCGTGGACCGCCCCGGCGAGCGCCTCCGGGTCCTGCGGGGCGAACGTCATCCCGGTGACGCCCGGCTCGACGATCTCGGCCAGCCCGCCGGTGCGCGACACCGCGAGCGGCGCGCCCGCGGCGGCGCCCTCCAGCGCGACCATGCCGAAGGGCTCGTAGACGCTGGGTACCACGAAGCAGTCCGAGGCGGCCATCACCGCGGGCAGGTCGGTGCCGCCGAGGAACCCGGGCATGCGCACCGTGTCGCCGAGTCCGAGCCGGCGCACCTCGGCCTCCAGTTCGGCGCGGTACGGGCCGTCGCCGACGATCACCGCGCGCAGCCCGGGGTGCCGGTCCCGCAGCCGGGGCAGCCCGGCCAGCAGGTGTTGCACGCCCTTCTCGTAGACGAGCCGGCCGGCGAAGGTGACGAGCGGGCCGTCGGCGGCGAAGCGGGCCCGGGCGGCGGCGACGGCCGAGGCGGGCGCCCGCCAGCGGTGCGCCTCGACGCCGTTGGGGACCACGTCGACCCGGGACGGTTCCACGCCGAACAGCGCGCCGACCTCGTCGCGCATGTAGCCGGAGCAGACGATCACCCGGCCGGACTCGCCGGTCAGCCAGTGCTCGACGCCGTGGATGGTGCGGTTCATCTCCGCCGGCAGCCAGCCCTGGTGCCGCCCGGCCTCGGTGGCGTGGACGGTGGTCACCAGCGGTACGTCCAGGTGTTCGCGCAGCGTCATCGCGGTGTGCGCGACGAGCCAGTCGTGGGCGTGGATCACGTCGTACGCGCCGGACTGGGCGGCGCGCAGGGCGGCCCGGGTGAGCGTGTGGTTGAACGCCATGGTCCAGGCCAGCAGCGAGTCGGTGGCGAGGGGGAAGCGCACCGGGTCCTCGGCGGCGCGGACGATCCGCACGCCGTCGGCGTACTCCTCCAGGGGCGCGCCCTCGGCGTGCCGGGTGACGACGGTGACCTCGTGCCCGGCGGCGGCCAGGGCGACGGAGAGCGCGTGCACGTGGCGGCCGAGGCCACCGACGAGCACCGGCGGGTACTCCCACGACAGCATCAGGATGCGCCGGGTCCGGGGCGTGCCGCCGGGCTGCGGCGGCGCGGTCGGGCGGGAGGTGAGGGTGGGCCGGTGGAGCCGGTCCGTCGCGGTGGCGGTCTGCGCGCCGACCCGCAGAGAGGTCACGTCGATCTCCGTCCATGCATGGGGGGACACGCCGGCGTCGGTGACGGCGGGGACAGCGGTGAGGGTGGCCGAACGGCCGGGGTGGACCCGCGCGGGCGCGCGTCCGCGGTCCAGGAAAGTGCATCCGGGCCGAACCCGCATCTTGAAATGGACGATCGTGACGGACGACACCCGGGGCGTTCGGGTCTACCGTCCGAACGGGTGGATTGGTGGCGGGTGCGGCGGGGCATCATCGGCGTGTGTGCCGGCCGCCCGTCCGGTGCGCTCATGATCATGGCCCGAAGGAGCGACATGCAGGTCTGGCCGGGCGACAGTTACCCCCTCGGCGCCACCTACGACGGGATGGGCACCAATTTCGCGATCTTCTCCGAGGTGGCGGAGCGGGTCGAGCTGTGCCTGTTCGACGAGTGGGACATCGGCACCGAGCGGCGGGTCGAGCTGCGTGAGGTCGACGCGTACGTCTGGCACGCCTACATTCCGGGCGTCGAGCCGGGTCAGCGCTACGGCTATCGGGTGCACGGGCCGTGGGATCCCGCCAACGGGCTGCGGTGCAACCCGCACAAGCTGTTGCTCGACCCGTACGCGAAGGCGGTCGACGGCGAGGTCGCCTGGGACCCGGCGGTCTACGACTACGAGGTGGGCGGCGACCCGGACCTGATGAACACCGCCGACTCGGCGCCGCACATGCCGAAGTCGGTGGTGGTGAACCCGTACTTCGACTGGGGCAACGACAAGCCGCCGCGCACGCCCTACCACCACTCGGTGATCTACGAGGCGCACGTGCGCGGGTTGACCATGCGGCAACCGGACATCCCGGAGGAACTGCGCGGCACGTACGCGGCGATCGCCTCGCCGGTGATGATCGAGCACTTCCAGCGGCTCGGGGTGACCGCGGTCGAGCTGATGCCGGTGCACGAGTTCGTGCACGACCACCGCCTGGTCGACCTGGGCCTGCGCAACTACTGGGGCTACAACACGATCGGTTTCTTCGCCCCGCACCACGGCTACTCGGCGCTGGGCCGGCTCGGGCAGCAGGTGCAGGAGTTCCGCGGCATGGTCAAGGCGCTGCACGCGGCCGGCATCGAGGTCATCCTCGACGTGGTCTACAACCACACCGCCGAGGGCAACCACCTCGGGCCGTCGCTGAGCTTCAAGGGCATCGACACGCCGAGCTACTACCGGCTGTCGGAGGAGGATCGGCGGTACTTCGTCGACTACACCGGCACCGGCAACAGTCTCAACGTGCGCAGCCCGCACTCGCTCCAACTGATCATGGACTCGCTGCGCTACTGGGTCACCGAGATGCACGTCGACGGTTTCCGGTTCGACCTGGCCGCCACGTTGGCCCGCGAGTTCTACGAGGTGGACCGCCTCTCCACGTTCTTCGAGGTGGTGCAGCAGGACCCGGTGGTCGGCCGGGTGAAGCTGATCGCCGAACCGTGGGACATCGGCCCCGGCGGCTACCAGGTGGGCAACTTCCCGCCGCAGTGGACCGAGTGGAACGGAAAATACCGCGACACCGTACGCGACTTCTGGCGCGGCGAGCCGGCCACGCTCGCCGAGTTCGCGTCCCGCATCTCCGGCTCCGCCGACCTCTACCAGGACGACGGGCGCCGTCCGTTCCACAGCATCAACTTCGTCACCTGCCACGACGGGTTCACGCTCACCGACCTGGTCTCCTACAACGACAAGCACAACGACGCGAACGGCGAGGACAACCGGGACGGGGAGAGCCACAACCGGTCCTGGAACTGCGGCGTCGAGGGCGACACCGACGACCCGGGCGTGCGGGCGTTGCGGGAGCGGCAGCGGCGCAACTTCCTGGCCACGCTGATCCTGTCGCAGGGCGTGCCGATGCTCGGGCACGGCGACGAGCTGGGCCGCACCCAGCGCGGCAACAACAACGCCTACTGCCAGGACAGCGAGTTGGCGTGGGTGGACTGGGAGCGGGCCGACGACGAGCTGCTCGCGTTCGTGCGGCGGCTCACCGACTTCCGCAACCGGCACCAGGTGTTCCGCCGCCGCCGGTTCTTCACCGGCCTGCCGGTCGGCGGTCGGGCCGCCGGCTCCGGCCTGCCCGACCTGGCCTGGTACACCCCGGACGGCCGGGAGATGACGGGCGAGGACTGGGGCAACGACTTCGGCCGCTCGGTGGCCCTGTTCGTCAACGGCGACGGCATCCCGGAACGCGGCCAGTACGGCCAGCGCCACCGGGACAGCTCCTTCCTGCTGCTGTTCAACGCGCACGACGCGCCGCTGGACTTCACGCTGCCCGGGGAGGAGTTCGGCCCCGGGTGGGAGCTGGTGATCAGCACCGCGGAACCGGATCCGGAGAAGACGACAGTGGTGGAGGCCGCCGGCACGGTCTGCGTACCGGACCGCTCGCTGCTGGTCCTGGAGAGGACGCCCTGACCATGCCCGACGCCCCCCGCTCGACCTACCGCGTGCAGGTGCGCCCCGGTTTCGACCTGGCCGCCACCGCCGACCTGGCCGACTACCTGGCCGGGCTCGGCGTCACCCACCTCTACACCGCGCCCCTGCTCACCGCCACGCCCGGCTCGCCGCACGGCTACGACGTGGTCGACCACCGCGCGGTCAACCCGGAGCTGGGCGGCGAGGCCGGCCGGCGGCGGCTGGTCCGGGCGCTGCGCGCGGCCGGGCTCGGGCTGGTCGTGGACATCGTGCCCAACCACGCCGGGGTGGCCCGGCCGGCGGCCAACCCGGCCTGGTGGGACGTGCTGCGGCGGGGGCGCGACTCGGCGTACGCGGACTGGTTCGACATCGACTGGGACCGGGGCCGGCTGCTGCTGCCGGTGCTCGCCGACGCCCCCGACGCGCTCGACGACCTCAAGCTCGTCGACGGGGAGCTGCGCTACCACGAGCACCGGTTCCCGGTCGCCGACGGCACCGGCGACGGCACGCCCCGGCAGGTGCACGACCGGCAGCGTTACGAGCTGGTGAACTGGCGGCGCGGCGACACCGAGCTGACGTACCGGCGGTTCTTCGCCGTCTCCGACCTAGCCGGGCTGCGGGTGGAGGACCGGGCCGTCTTCGACGCCACCCACGCGGAGGTCCTGCGCTGGGTCGACGCCGGGGACGTCGACGGCATCCGGGTCGACCACCCGGACGGGCTGCGCGACCCGGCCGGCTACCTGGCCTGGCTGCGCGCCGCCGCGCCGGACCGCTGGCTGGTGGTGGAGAAGATCCTGGAGTACGGCGAGGAACTGCCCGACTGGCCGGTCGACGGCACCACCGGCTATGACGCGCTGGCCGCCGTCAGCGGGCTCTTCGTCGACCCGGACGCCGAACCGGACTTCACCGCGCTCGACGGTCGGCTCACCGGACGGCACACCTCCTGGGCGGACCTGACCCACGCCACCAAGCTGGAAGCCGCCACCCGGCTGCTCGCCGCCGAGCTGACCCGCCTCGCCGCGCTCGTGCCCGAGCTGCCCGGGGAGCAGGTCCGCGCCGCCCTGGCCGAACTGGCGGCCTGCTACCCGGTCTACCGCGGCTACCCGCCCGAGGGCGCCCGGCACCTCGCCGCCGCCCGCAGCGAGTCCGGCCGCCGCCGCCCGGACCTGACCGGCGTGCTGGACCAGGTCACCGCCCGGCTCCGCGAGCCCGGCCACGAACTGGCCGCCCGGTTCCCGCAGCTGACCGGCGCGGTGATGGCCAAGGGCGTGGAGGACACCGCCTACTACCGGTGGAGCCGGTTCGTGGCGCTCAACGAGGTGGGCGGCAGCCCCGCCCACTTCGGCGTGCCGCCGGCCGAGCTGCACCGCTTCGCCACCGCCCGCCAGGTGCGCTGGCCGGCGAGCATGACCACGCTCTCCACCCACGACACCAAGCGTGGCGAGGACGTCCGCGCCCGGCTGGCCGTGCTGAGCGAGATGCCGGGCCGCTGGGCCGAGCGGGTCGCCGACTGGATGTCCCGGGCGCCGCTGGCCGACCCCGCGCTGGCCCACCTGCTCTGGCAGACCGCCGTCGGGGCCTGGCCGATCGAGCGGGACCGGCTGCACGGGTACGCCGAGAAGGCCGCCCGGGAGGCGTCGGTCAGCACGAGCTGGGCCGACCCGGACCCGGCCTTCGAGCACCAGATGCACGCCCTGGTCGACCGGATGTACGACGACCCGGAGCTGCACGCCCAGATCACCGCCTTCGCCGCCGAGATCACCCCGGCCGGCTGGTCCAACGCGCTCGGGCAGAAGCTGGTCCAGCTCGCCATGCCCGGGGTGCCCGACACCTACCAGGGCACCGAGCTGTGGGAGAACTCGCTCGTCGACCCGGACAACCGCCGCCCGGTGGACTTCGCCGTACGCCGGGACGTGCTGGCCCGGCTCGACGCCGGCTGGCAGCCGGCGGTGGCCGCCGACGGCGCGGCCAAGCTGCTCGTGGTGTCCCGGACGCTGCGGCTGCGCCGCGACCGCCCGGACCTGTTCGGCGGCTACCGGCCGGTGCCGGCGCGCGGCCCGGCCGCCGCGCACGCGGTGGCGTTCGACCGGGGCGGCGCGGTAGCGGTGGCGACCCGGCTGCCGCTGCGGCTGGCCCGCGCCGGCGGCTGGCGGGACACCACCCTGTCACTGCCCGTTCACGAGTGTGCCGACTTGTTCACCGGACGGGTCTACAGTGGTGCTGAGCTGCTCCTGGATGATCTGCTGAGCACCTATCCCGTCGCCCTCCTCGCGCCCATCGACTTTGTGGAGGCCGCCGCATGACCGAGTTCACGGTGTGGGCGCCCGAGGCCGCCCGGGTACGGCTGCGCCTGCCCGGCGTCGCCGACCACGAGCTGCGTCCGGGGCGGGACGGCTGGTGGCGGGTCGAGGCGCCCGACGCCGGGCCGGGCACCGACTACGCCTTCCTGCTCGACGACGACGAGCAGGCGTTGCCCGACCCCCGGTCGGCTTGGCAGCCGGCCGGCGTGCACGGACCAAGCCGGGTGTACGACCAGTCGGCGTTCGCCTGGACCGACCGCGCCTGGACCGGCCGGCAACTGCCCGGCAGCGTCCTCTACGAGTTGCACGTCGGCACGTTCACCCCGGAGGGCACGTTCGACGCCGCGATCGCCCGGCTCGACCACCTGGTCGACCTCGGTGTCGACCTGGTCGAGCTGCTGCCGGTCAACGCGTTCAACGGCGAGCACAACTGGGGCTACGACGGGGTCTGCTGGTATGCGCCGCACGAGCCCTACGGCGGGCCGGACGGCCTGAAGCGGTTCGTCGACGCCGCCCACGCCAAGGGCCTGGGGGTGATCCTCGACGTCGTCTACAACCATTTCGGGCCCTCCGGGGCCTACGCGCCGCGATTCGCGCCCTACCTCGCCGAGCAGAGCAACACCTGGGGCCGCACGGTCAACCTGGACGGCCCGCACTCCGACGGCGTACGCCGTTACATCGTCGACAGCGTGCGGATGTGGCTGCGCGACTACCATGTCGACGGGCTGCGGCTGGACGCCGTGCACGCCATGCCGGACGGCCGTGCCACCCACTGGCTGGCGGAGGTGGCCGCCGAGGTCGAGGCGCTGTCCACGGCCCTGGGCCGGCCGCTGTCGCTGATCGCCGAGTCCGACCTGAACGATCCGACGCTGATCACCCCGCGCGAGGCCGGCGGCTACGGCCTGCACGCCCAGTGGAACGACGACGCCCACCACGCCCTGCACACGCTGCTCACCGGCGAGCGGCAGGGCTACTACGCCGACTTCGGCTCGCTGGAGTGCCTCACCGACGTGCTGACCGGCGCGTTCTTCCACGCCGGCACCTGGTCCAGCTTCCGCAACCGCAGCCACGGCCGCGCGGTGGACCGCCAGCGCACGCCCGGCCACCGGTTCGTCGCGTACCTCCAGAACCACGACCAGATCGGCAACCGGGCCACCGGCGACCGGATCTCCGCCACGCTTTCGGCCGGGATGCTGCGGGTCGGCGCCACGCTGCTGATGACCGCGCCGTTCACCCCGATGCTGTTCATGGGGGAGGAGTGGGCCGCGACCACGCCGTGGCAGTTCTTCACCAGCCATCCCGAGCCGGAGCTGGCGGTGGCGGTCGCCACCGGCCGCCGACGGGAGTTCGCCGCGCACGGGTGGGCCACCGACGACGTGCCCGACCCGCAGGACCCGCAGACGTTCACGCGGTCCCGGCTCGACTGGGCCGAGCTGGACAAACCCGAGCACCGCGAGATGTACGAGTTCCACCGGCGGCTGATCGCGCTGCGCAAGTCCCGACCCGACCTGTCCGACCCCCGGCTGCACCGGGTGGAGGTGCGTCACGGCGACCAGTTCCTGGTGATGCGGCGCGGCGACACGCTCGTGGTGGCCAACCTGGCCGACCGGCCGCAGCGGGTCAACCTGCCCGGGGTGGTGCGTCGGGTGCTGCTCGCCACCTCCGAGGGCGTCACCGTGATGCGCGACGGCCTCCAACTGCCCGCCGAGAGCGCGGCGATCGTGTCGCTCTGAGCCTCGCGGCTGCGGCGCGGCTTCCTGTCCGCCGATCCGGCTGCGCCGGTCGGACCATTGAGGTTCAGGCCCTGCGTCAACGTGCGTGACCAGGTGTCGGGCTGCTCGCCGCGGGCCGGCGAGGTCGTTGACGCCCTGCCTACAAACTTGATGTCGTGAACGACTCACGCCCGGTGCCGCCCACCCACCCACCCCCCCCCGGGCCGTGATCATGAAGTTGGCGGCATCGGCGGAGATCAACACTGCCGTCAACTTCATGATCACGGCATTGAGGGTGTTTGTGGGGTGGGGGTGGTCTTTGGGGGACGGCTCGAATATTTGGAGGGTGCATGTCCGACGAACTGTGGGGGCTCGCGCACGCCGAGCGGGCCGCCCTCGCCGACGACCTGGCCGGACTCGACGCGGCCCCAGTGGGCGCGGCGCTCGCTGTGCGGCCGGTGGACGGTGGAGGAGGTGGTCGCGCACCTGACCGCGGCGGCGAGCCTCGGCCGGGTCCGCTGGCTGGCGAGCGTGCTGGGCGCCCGGTTCGACTTCGACAGGCCCGGGACTTCACGGTGGCCGGGCGGGTCGCGTACTGCGACGACCTCAGCGGGCCCGGCCTGCCCACCCTGCGGGAGCGCTGCGCGCCGGCCTGACCGTGTTGCCAGGGCCCGCCGCCGCGCGGAAGGGCATACTGAGTATGCTCGCGGACATGCCACCCGCCCGTCACGTCCTGGCGCTCGTCGCCCCCGTCGCCGGTTTCCTGCTCGGCTTCCTCGACTTCGTCTGGATCACGCGGGTGCCGTATCCGTTCGCCGAACTCGGCAACTCCACCGCCACCTGGGCGGTCGCCGCGTTCGCGCTCGGCTGGTGGGCCCGGGCCGGCGCGCTGCGGGCGGCCGTGGCGGGCGTGGTCCTGCTCGTCGTCGCCGTGCCCAGCTACTACCTGGCGGCGACGCTCCTCCAGGGCGACGACCTGGCCGTCATCTGGGCGCCCAGTTCGCTGGTCTGGATGGCGTCCGGCGTGCTCGCGGGCGTGGTGTTCGGCGTCGCCGGCGTCTGGGCGCGGTCGGCCGGGTGGCGGCGGGTGGTGGCGATCGCGCTGCCGGCGGCCGTGTTCGTCGAGGAGGCGCTGCGTTTCGCCGGCCGGGCCCGGACCGGCTACTACCCCGGGGCGTGGTGGAACGTGGCCATCGACCTCGGGCTCGCCGCGCTGGTGGTGGTGCTGGTCGGCCGCTCCGCCCGGGTGCGACTGCAGGCGGCGGTGGTGGCGCTCCCGCTCGCCGCCCTGGGCGCGGTGGCGTTCGGCGCTGTCGGCGGTTGACCTTAACCCGGCCCGGAGGGTACGCGCAGGACAGGCGATGGTATGCCGGTTATTCCGGATATGGAAGGGCGTTGTCGATTACTTAGCGTGGTCGGATCGCCGGTAATGCCGGGTCGCGATGTTACTTACCGTATGGAGGTCATTTCGACAGCTACCTGAACAGGAGCACAACCATGTCCGAGCACAACAGACCCTGGCGGCACGCCATGACGGCCCTCGCCCTCTGCGGCGCCGCCGCGGTCGTGGTGGTCGCCCCCGCCACCCCGGCCTCCGCCGCCGTCCCCGGCCTGGTGCGGATCTCCGCGGTCAGCGCGAACAACTCGAACGACTTCCGGACGGTCACCGCGACCTGCCCGGCGGGCAAGGTCCTCGTCGGCACCGGCTACGAGCTCAACGGCGCGACGGGCGAAGCGGTCGTGGACGATCTGCGGCCCAACGGCGGCGCGGCCACCGCGCCCACCGCGGTGACCGTGGGGGCGTACGAGGCGGACGCGTTCGCCGGTAACTGGAGCGTCACCGCGTATGCGATCTGCGCCAACCCGATCGCCGGGCTGGTCCGGACCACGGTGACCGGCCCGAGCAACTCCAACGACTTCCACAGCACGGTCGCGACCTGCGCGGCCGGCAAAGTCCTCGTCGGCACCGGCTACGAGCTCAACGGCGCGACGGGCGAAGCGGTCGTGGACGATCTGCGGCCCAACGGCGGCGCGGCCACCGCGCCCACCGCGGTGACCGTGGGGGCGTACGAGGCGGACGCGTTCGCCGGTAACTGGAGCGTCACCGCGTACGCGATCTGCGCCAACCCGATCGCCGGGCTGGTCCGGACCACGGTGACCGGCCCGAGCAACTCCAACGACTTCCACAGCACGGTCGCGACCTGCGCGGCCGGCAAAGTCCTCACCGGGGCCGGCTACGAGCTCAACGGCGCGACGGGCGAGGCGGTGGTCGACGACTTCCGGCCCAACGGGAGCAGCGTCACGGCACCCACCTCGATCACGTCGGGCGCCTACGAGGAGGACGCCTTCGCCGGCAACTGGACCCTGACGTCGTACGCGATCTGCGCGACCGCGTAACCCGCGGCGCGGATGCGGGCCGTCCCCGGGCGGGGGCGGCCCGCTCAGGGGATCGGCCACTCGTGCACCGGACGGTTGCTGTGCATCAGGTCGACGTAGTGGCGGACCACCTCGCGCAGCGCGGCCGGCCGGTCCAGGTGGTCGGCGGACTCCAGTCGGTGCAGCGTCTCCACCTGCCAGGTCGCGCCGTTGCGGCCGGTCAGGCAGCGCTGCTCGATGATGCCGAGCAGCCGGTCCCGCTCGGCCGGGTCCAGACCCCACCGGTCCAGCCCGTGATGGGCCATCGGCAGCAGCCGGCGCAGCACCAACTCGGTCACCGGCAGGTAGCCCAACCCGGGCCAGAACACCTGGGCGTCGATGCCGTGCCGGGCGCACACGTTGAAGTTCTCCTCGGCGGCGCTGAACGACATCTGCGACCACAGCGGACGGTCCGACTCGGCGAGCGCCCGGACCAGGCCGAAGTAGAACGCGCCGTTCGCCACCGTGTCCACCACCGTCGGGCCCGCCGGCAGCACCCGATTCTCCACCCGCAGGTGCGGTCGGCCACGCAGCACGTCGTAGACCGGCCGGTTCCAGCGGTAGATGGTGCCGTTGTGCAGGCGCAGCTCGGCGAGCTTCGGTACGCCGCCGCTCGCGAGCGTCACCGCCGGATCCTCCGGGTCGCACACCGGCAGAAGCGCCGGGAAGTAGCGGACGTTCTCCTCGAACAGGTCGAACACCGACGTGATCCAGCGTTCCCCGAACCACACCCGCGGGCGTACCCCCTGGGCTTTGATCTCCTCCGCCCGGGTGTCCGTGGCCTGCTGGAACAGCGGGACGCGGGTCTCCCGCCACAACTCCCGGCCGAAGAACAGCGGCGCGTTCGCGCCGAGCGCCACCTGGATGCCGGCGATCGCCTGGGCCGCGTTCCAGTAGTCGGCGAACTGCGGCGGACTGACCTGGAGGTGGAACTGCGTGCTGGTGCAGGCCGCCTCCGGCGTGATCGAGTCAGCGGTGGTGGCCAGCCGCTCCACCCCACTGATCGAGATCGGCAGGTCCTCACCGCGGGCGGCCAGGATCTGCTCGTTGAGCAGCGCGTACCGGGGGTTCGTGGAGAGCGTGTCGGCGGTCAGGTGCGCCGGGCGCAACGTCGGCAGGATGCCGATCATCACCATGTGCGCGCCCACCGTACGCGCCTTGGCCTCGGCCGCGTTGAGGCTGGCCCGGACGTGCTCCTCGAACTCGGCCGTGCCGGCGCCGGCCAGCCGGCGCGGCGCGACGTTGATCTCCACGTTGAACCGCCCCAGTTCGGTCTGGAACGCCTCGTCGGCGATCGCCTCCAGCGCGTCGGCGTTGCGCATGGCCGGGTCGAAGCTGTCGTCGACCAGGTTCAGCTCGATCTCCAGCCCGGTCATCGGCCGCTCCACGTCGAACCGGGACTCCCGCAGCATCTCGGCGAAGACGTCCAGGCACCGCCGGACCTTCTCCCGGTAGCGGGCCCGATCCTCCCGGCTGAAGGTGCGTACACCGACGTCCTCGCCCATGGTCACCACCCTGTCACCGTTGGTTTCCCGCAACCTGTACCCCATCCCGCCCTCGCCAACGCCTGCGGTGCAAGGAGGGGCCCCTTGTTAACGCCTGGGGTATAGGCGGGGCCCCCTTTTAACACCCGGTCGGAGGCCGGGCGGCTACCATGGCCGCCGACGGCGACTCCGGGAGTGGTTGATGCGCGACGGGTGGATTCGGGCGTTCGTGGTGGCGGCCGTCGCCGAGGCATGCTCCTGGGCGGCGCTGCTGGCCGGCATGGCCGTCAAGTACGGTCCGCCGCGCAACGAGATCGGCGTGCAGGTGTTCGGCCCGATCC
The DNA here is from genome assembly GCF_027497235.1 of Micromonospora sp. WMMD1128. NCBI lineage: Bacteria > Bacillati > Actinomycetota > Actinomycetes > Micromonosporales > Micromonosporaceae > Micromonospora > Micromonospora sp. WMMD1128. Next base: position 3,338,127 of record NZ_CP114902.1, on the reverse strand, counting down.
ACGGCGCGCTCTTCGTGGCGTACGGGCTGCTGGTCCTCGTGGTGGCGCGGCGCTGTCGCTGGTCGCTGGTGCAGACCGGGCTGGCGCTGGCCAGTTCCGTGCCGCCGTTCGCGACGGTGGTGTTCGAGCGCTGGGCCCGCCGCCGCAGCCTGCTCTCCGCCGCCGTTTCCGCTCCCACCGCCGCCGAGCCTCCGCGCGTCGGCGTCGGTGGTTAAGAGGGGCCCCCGCCTATACCGGAGGCGTTAAAAGGGGCCCCCGCCTTTCACGTCAACGCGGAGCAGGCGGCCACGGTGAACAGCAAGAGGGCGCCCAGGGTCGCCTGGAGCAGCAGCGCCGGGCCCAGGTGCGACCAGAGCGTCGCGGTACGCGGGGTGAGCAACTGCCCGGTGGTCAGGTTGACGATCCGCTCGATCCGGGGCGGTAGGTCCGGGTCGCGCTGCGCCCGCAGTGTGAGCTGGACGTGGTCGCCCGGGTGCAGGGCGCTCTGCGGCAGGTGCCCGTGCAGCTCCACCTCGACCAGCCGGTCGGCGGTGTCGCGTACCCGCACCGGGGTCACCAGGAACTCGGGCCCCTTCTTCAACTCCTTGAAGCTGCGCTTCGCGCCCCCGCCGCCGCTGCTGAGCAACGCGCGGACCACCCGCAGCAGCAGCCCCACCACGCCCGCGGCGGTCAGCACCGCGACCAGCACGGGCTGGCCCACCCGTACCTCCCGGGCGTAGCCCTCCATGAACCGGACCATGCGCCCGGTGACGATGCGTTCCGTCGGACGGGCCACGCGTCGGGTGTGCAGCTCCGTGTCCATCTTCACCACCCAGAGTTCCGTTCCGTGCACAGATGGTATCGATCCTTCGGGTTGAACGACGTGAATGAACGGCGGTCACGCACCGGCGCGCGGAAGGTGACATCGGCCGGGGCGCGGGTATGCGTGCGGCCGAGCTGGAAAGGGGTCGAGCATGCAGCTGTCCTTCCTGCGCCCGCTCTACGACCGTCCCGGGCCCTGGTGCTCGGTGTACCTGGACGCCTCCCGGGACACCCACGACTCCCGGCCGCAGGTCGACCTGCGCTGGCGGGCCCTCAAGGGTGACCTGCTCGCCCAGGGCGCCGACCAGGTCACCGTGGAGGCGGTGGAGGAGGTGGTCCGCCGGCACGAGCCGATGCCCGGCGACTACGGCATCGCCGTCTTCGCCAGCCGGGGCCGGGTGGTGCTGACCGAGTACCTCTCCGCGCCACCGCTGCGCGACCTGGGCACCTGGGCGGCGCTGCCGCACACCATGCCGCTCGTCGCCCAGCGCGGCGAGCAGGTGGCCTGGGTGCGGGTGCTGGCCGACCGCACCGGCGCGGACGCGATGGCGGTCAGCGCCGGCGGGGTGCCCCGGCGGGCCACGGTGAAGGGCCGGCAGACCCGCCAGCTGCGCCGGGTGCAGCCGGGCGGCTGGTCGCAGTCGCGCTACCAGCGCGCCGCCATGGAGGCGTGGCACCAGAACGCCGGCGACGCCGCCGCGGCCACCGCCGACCTGGCCGAGCGGGTCGGCGCCGACGTGGTCGTGGTGGCCGGCGACATCCGGGCCACCGGCATGATCGCCGCCCAGTTGCCGGAGCGCTGGCAGGACGTGCTGGTCCGCACCGACGCCGGCTCCCGCGCCGGCGGCGCGGAGGACACCCTGATGGACGACCTCACCGTGCAGACCGTCGCCGAGGTCGCCGACCGCCGGGTCGCCGCCGCGCTGGACCGGTTCGGCGTGCAGGAGGACGTCGGCGCCGGACTCGACGCGGTGGTCGCCGCGCTGCAACGCAACCAGGTCGACACCATGCTGCTCGTCGACGACGCGTCCGCCGACGGCGAGCTGTGGGTCGGACCCGAGCCGACCGAGATCGCCACCGACCGGACGCAACTGGCGGACATGTCGGTGGCCGACCCGCAGCGGGTACGCGCCGACGCGGCGCTGCTGCGCGCGCTGATCGGCACCGACGCGGACCTGACCGTGCTCGCGCCGGAGGAGGCGCCGGAGCTGACCGACGGGGTGGGCGCGGTGCTGCGCTACGTCGACGCCGGCACCCCGGGGCGGGACGATGGCTGACCGTACCGTCGCCGACCTGGTGGTCGAGCGGCTGCGGGCGTGGCGGGTGCCGCGGGCCTTCGGCTACCCGGGCGCGGCGCTCGCCCCGCTTGTGGCCGCGCTCGTCGACGCGGGCGGCGACCCGGCGTTCGTGCCGGCCCGGCACGAGGAGACCGCCGCCTTCATGGCCACCGGGCACGCCAAGTTCACCGGCGGCATCGGGGTGTGCCTGGCCACGCAGGGCCCCAGCGCGGTGCACCTGCTCAACGGTCTCTACGACGCCAAGCTGGACAACAAGCCGGTGGTGGCGATCATCGGCGAGGACGTCGACGGCCCGCTCGGCGGGGCGCACGAGGAGATCGGGCTGAGCCGGCTCTTCGGCGACGTGTGCAACCAGTTCATCCGCTACGGTCGCCGTCCGGATCAGGTGCCGGTGCTGCTGGACCAGGCGTTCCGCACCGCGGCGGCGACCCGCAGCCCGACCTGTGTGGTGCTGCCCCGGGCGTTGCAGGTGGCCCCCGTACCCGACCTGCTGCCGCAGACCGCGGGCGTGGTCACCGCCACGCCCGGCGAGCCGCTGGCCCGGGTGCTGCCGCACGCCGCCGACCTGGACGCCGCCGCCTCGCTGCTCGGCGCCGGACAGCGGGTGGCCCTGCTTGTCGGCCAGGGCGCGCACGGCGCGGCCGGGGAGATCGTCGCGCTCGCCGACCGGCTCGGCGCGGGCGTCGCCACGTCGTTGCTCGGCAAACCGGTGCTCGACGAGCGGCTGCCGTTCCACACCGGTGTGCTCGGTGCGGTCGGCACGCCGGCCGCCGCGCAGCTCATGGGTGGCTGCGACACGCTGCTGCTGGTCGGCACCAACGACCCCTGGACCGACTGGTTCCCGATGCCGGGGCAGGTGCGCACCGTCCAGATCGACGTCGACGGCCGGCGCATCGGCGCCCGCTATCCGGTGGACGTGCCGCTGGTCGGCGACGCCGCCGAGACGCTGCGGGCGCTGCTGGCCCGGGTGCCGGAACGGCCGAACGCCCAGTGGCGTCGTGTGGTGGAGAGCACGGTGGAGCGGTGGCGTACCGTCGCCGCCGACCGCGTCGCCGCGCCCGCCGAGCCGCTCAACCCGCAGTTGGTGCTCCGTGAGCTGTCCGCCCGGCTGCCGGCGCGCGCCGCGGTCGCCGTCGACATCGGTTCGGTCGTCTACTGGTACGCCCGGCACCTGGAGCTGCCGCCCGGCGTGCAGGCCCGGCTCTGCGGCACGCTCGGCTCGATGGGCTGTGCCCTGCCGTACGCGGTGGCCGCGAAGCTGGCGGAACCGGGTCAGCCGGTGCTGGCGCTGCTCGGCGACGGGGCGATGCAGCTCAACGGTCTCGCCGAGCTGATCACCGTGGCGCACCACTGGACCGGGTGGCCCGATCCCCGGCTGGTCGTGCTGGTGCTGAACAACCGGGACCAGTCCGGCGTGGGCGACGGCCGCCCGCCCGGCCTCCCGGCCGACCGGCGGCCCGACGTGCCGTACGCCGGATGGGCCCGGCTGCTCGGGCTGCACGGCGTCCGGGTGGACCGGCCGGATCTTGTCGGCGCGGCCTGGGACGAGGTGCTCGCGGCCGACCGGCCCAGCGTGCTGGAGGCGGTGGTGGACCCGACCGTGCCGCTGGAGGTGCCCGAGCCGGCGCTGGCCGACCTGCGCGGCCTGATGGTCGACGGGGAGGCGGCCCGCCGGGTGCGGGAGCGGGTGAGCCAGACCGAGGCCATCGCGGCGGAGGACCTCGTCTAGCCGCCCCGCCAAGCGGGGCCCGTTCCTCTACCGGAGGCGTTAAGCGGGGGCCCCTCCTTTCCGTCGCGTCCCGCCTTGGCCCCGAACCCGCACCGCCGTGCCGTTGCGCCCGCGACGGCGGTTCAGCGGCGCGACGGCACCCGACCGGGCATTGGTCCGCGTCGTGGGGAGATGCCCCGTTTAGACCCCAGAGGGACGGGAAGCCGGGCCGCGTGGTGAGCGAACGAGGCAAGCGAGCGCCGGTGGTCGACGCCGGGCTGCCCGGCGAGCGGGTGGTGACGGCGGGCAGCGCCGCCCGGATCCTGGTCGCCGCGACCGCCCGGGCGCTGCGCGGTGACGACTGCGGCGACCTCGGCCACCCGGGCCCGCTGGCCCGCCTCTCCGGTACGCCGGAGCCGGTGCGCCGCGCCGCCGCCGCCCGCGCCGCCGGCCGGGCCGCGCTCACCGCCGCCCAGGTCGCCCGCGTCGACGCCGAGCGGGTGGCCGAATGGTTCGTCGGCCAGTATCCGGAGCGGCACTGGCCCGGGGCGGTGCTCGGCTCGCCGCACGGCGCGGCGGCCCACCTCGCGGTGGCGCTCGGCGTGCCCTGGCTGCCCGCCGGTTTCGAGCTCACCGCGCGGTGGGGCCGGGGTGCGGTGGACCGCCCGGACGCCGCGCTGGACCACGGGGCGGCGCTCGCCGGCCGGCTGCTCGCCGGAAACCCCCGGGTGCACGTACGTCAGGTGCACTGCCCGGCCAGCCGGGGCGTGGCGGCCGGCGCCACGGTGACCCTTGCCGCGCGCTGGCGGGCGCTGCCCGGGGCGTACGCGCGGTTCCTGGCCGACCGGCTGGAGCCGTCGGCGCCGGTGCTGCTGTTGCACGACGCGCGCACGTGGCCGGTGCGGGACGACGGCGCCGGGCACAGCTTCCAGGCCGGCTGCCCGGCCAGTGGCCTCGACCCGGTCGACTTCCACCCGGACGCCCGCGCGCTGCGCCATGTGCTGCGGGCGGCCGGCGCTGACGAGACGCACTGGACGTCGCCCGAGGTCACGGAGTCGGCGGCGTTCGCCGAGCACGGCGTGGAGTCCGGTTTCGAACACGGCGCGCGGGAGTGGGGCGACACGCACGGGCACCCCCTGCACCGGGTGGTCGTCCCGCAGCCGGACGCGCTGAGCGCGGCCACCGCCGACCTCTACCGGCGTTGGCTGCGCCGGGCCGGCAAGACCGGAAACCGGCTGGTGGTGGAGTGCGGCCGGCTGCTCGACCCGGGGCAGGTGCTTCGCGCCGGCCTGGTGCCCTACTGGTGCGAGAACGCCACCCGTCGCCGGGTGGAGGGGGCCGAGTGGTGGTTGGCCGGCAGCGAGCCGTTCAGTTCGGTGGACGTGCTGCCCGAACCGCCCGGGCTGCGGTCGCCGGCGCTCGCCGGCCTGCCCCAGTGGCTTGCCGTGGCCGGATTCGGGCGGCGGCGGCGGGCGTTGGACCGGGGCGCGGCGCGCGGTTACCCGGTCACCTCGGTACCGACCCGACGTGCCACGGAGGTGTTGCGCAACCAGCCCTGTGACCTGCCCGTACCGCCGCCGCTGCGGATGGCCGAGGCGCTGTCCGCGCTCCGCGACGCGGGCGCCCACCAGGGGCTGCTGGTCTGCTGACCCGGCCGCCCGGGCAACCTGGCGAAACATCCTCGCGATCCTGCGGACCGTGATTGAGTACCTACGGAGCGGGAAGACCGCTCGCCGCGGAACGGCCCACGACGCCGCGCGGCGGGCAGCGACCGCTTCCGACGTATTCCGTCACGTAACCCAACTTCCTCACCCGGTGCGTGGTCCGACCACGCGCGTAACCGGTTCCGACCGGGCGGGGGACTTCGGCGAGGGAGGCGCGGATGTTCGGACAGACCACCACACCCACCCCACCGACCACCGAGCGGGGACTGGAGGACCTGGACGCGGCGGCGCTGGCGTACGCGGCCCGGATCGCGGGGCTGCCACCCGAGCGGCGGCAGGAGGCGCGGGACGACCTGGTCCGCTTCGCGTTGCCGTTCGCCGGGCGGCTGGCCCGTCGCTACCGGGGCCGCGGGGAACCGCTCGAGGACCTGGAACAGGTGGCCCGCCTCGGCCTGGTCAACGCCGTCGACAGGTACGACCCGGAGCGCGGCTCGTTCACCGCGTACGCGGCGATCACCATCGTCGGCGAGATCAAGCGGCACTTCCGCGACCGCACCTGGGGCGTGCACGTGCCGCGCCGGCTGCGTGACCTGATCCTCGAGGTGGGACAGGCGACGGCGACGCTGACCAGCGAGCTGTCCCGGGCCCCCTCGGTCGCCGAGCTGGCCGCGCGGCTGGAGACACCGGAGGAGGAGATCCTCGCCGCGCTGGAGTCGGCCGCCGGCTACAGCCCGGCCTCGCTCAACGCGCCGGTGGGCGGGGAGAGCTCGGCCGAGTTCGGTGACCTGGTGGGCGAGTCCGACAACGCGTTGGAGTCGGTCGACGACCGGGTCACGATCAGTGGCCTGCTGCACCGGCTGCCGTGGCGGGAGCGGCGGATCCTGGCCATGCGCTTCTACGGCAACCAGACCCAGGCGGAGATCGCGGCCCGGTTCGGCATCTCGCAGATGCACGTCTCCCGGCTGCTGTCCCGGGCGCTGACCTGGCTGCGCCAGGCGATGCTCGCCGACGCGCCACCGCCGTGGCAGAACGGCGCCGCCGAGACCGAGCCGGCGAAGGCCCGGATCTCGGTGAAACACAACGGCGACCGGGTGGTCGTCGAGGTGGGCGGGGAGGTCGACCGGGCCGGCGCGGACCAGTTGCGCCGGGCGGTGCTGGAGGCGGTCACCGGCCAGCCCCGCGAGGTGGTCGTCGACCTGGTCGGCGCTGGCGGCTTCGACGCCGGCGGGATCGCCGCGCTGATGGCCGGCCGGGACGCCGCCGTCCGGACCGGGGTGCCGCTGCGGCTGACCCGGGTGCAGCCGGCGGTGCGCCGCTCGCTGACCGCGGCGGGCCTGCCGGCCGCCGACTGAACGGTCCGCGCGCCGCCGGCCCTCGACGGGCCGGCGGGCCGCGCCGCGGCTTCGGCGCCTCGACGGGCATGTTAAGCGGGGCCCCCTCCTCTACCCCAGGCGTTAAGCGGGGGCCCCTCCTTTCAGTTCTGCGGGGTGTCGCCGTGTCCGCGCGGGTGCCGCCAGCGGTCGTTGGGTTGGTCCTCGCGCTGGGCGCCGAGGATCGTCTCCTCCGGCTCGTCGGTCTCCTCGAAGCTGGCGCGGCGCACCTCCTCCGGTTCCGGCACGACCACGGGGCGGGCGCCGGACTGCGGCGCGGGCTGGTATTCCACCGCCTCGCGGGCGCCGTGCGCGCCCTCGGCGGCCGGCGACTCCGGCACCAGCATTTCGCGGTGGAACTCCTCGGTGAGGCGCTGCGGCGGTTTGGTGGTGCGTTGCGGCAGGTCGCGGCCGAGGTTGGAGACGAGCGGGCCGTACTTGGCGTCGAACGCCGGGCGCTCGGACCGGATCCGCGGCATCCGGTCGAAGTTGCGCAGCGGCGGCGGGCAGGTGGTGGCCCACTCCAGCGAGTTGCCGAAGCCCCAGGGATCGTCGACGGTGACGAGCGCGCCGTAGCGCCACGACCGCCACACGTTGTAGATGAAGAAGAGCGTGGACGCGCCGAGCACGAACGACCCGATGCTGGAGATCTCGTTCAGCCCGGTGAAACCGTCGCTGGGCAGGTAGTCGGCGTACCGGCGGGGCATGCCCTCGGCGCCGAGCCAGTGCTGCACCAGGAAGGTGGCGTGGAAGCCGACGAACATGGTCCAGAAGTGCATCTTGCCCAGCCGCTCGTCGAGCAGCCGGCCGGTCATCTTCGGGAACCAGAAGTAGACCCCGCCGAACGCCGCGAACACGATGGTGCCGAAGAGCACGTAGTGGAAGTGCGCGACCACGAAGTACGAGTCGGTGACGTGGAAGTCGACCGGCGGGCTGGCCAGCAGCACCCCGGTCAGGCCGCCGAGCAGGAACGTGACCAGGAAGCCGACCGCGAACAGCATCGGCGTCTCGAAGGTGAGCTGCCCCTTCCACATGGTGCCGATCCAGTTGAAGAACTTCACCCCGGTCGGCACCGCGATCAGATAGCTGAGGATGCTGAAGAACGGCAGCAGCACCTGGCCGGTGGCGAACATGTGGTGTGCCCAGACGGCCATCGACAGCACCGTGATGGCGAGCGTGGCCAGCACCAGACCGGTGTAGCCGAAGACCGGCTTGCGGGAGAAGACCGGGATGATCTCGGTGATGATCCCGAAGAACGGCAGCGCCACGATGTAGACCTCGGGGTGCCCGAAGAACCAGAACAGGTGCTGCCACAGCATCGGCCCGCCGGTTGTCGGGTCGTAGACGTGCGAGTGCAGGATCCGGTCCGAGGCGAGCGCGAACAGCGCGGCGGCCAGCAGCGGGAACACGAAGATCACCAGGACGCTGGTGAGCAGCAGGTTCCACGTGAAGATCGGCATCCGGAACATGGTCATCCCGGGCGCGCGCAGGGTCAGCACCGTGGTGATCAGGTTGACCGCGCCGAGGATGGTGCCCAGCCCGGAGAGGGCCAGGCCGACCACCCACATGTTGGCGCCGACGCCCGGGCTGTGCTGGGCGGTGCTCAACGGCGTGTAGGCCGTCCAGCCGAAGTCCGCCGCACCCTGGGGCGTGACGAAGGCGGCCACCACCATCGTGCCGCCGAACAGGTACAACCAGTAGGCGAACGCGTTGAGCCGGGGGAACGCCACGTCCGGCGCCCCGATCTGCAGCGGCACGATGTAGTTGCCGAACGCGAAGACCAGCGGGGTGGCGAACAGCAGCAGCATGATCGTGCCGTGCATGGTGAACATCTGGTTGTACTGCTCGGGCGAGAGGAACTGCATCCCCGGCCGGGCCAGCTCGGCCCGCAGCACCAGCGCCAGCACGCCGCCGACCAGGAAGAACAGGAACGACGTGCCCAGGTAGAGCAGGCCGATCAGCTTGGCGTCGGTGGTCCGCAGCAACCGCCACAGCGAGTTGCCCTTCGTAGCCTCCCGGACCGGGCCGGGATACCCCCCGAACCGGGCCGGCGCGAGGATCGCGGGCCCTCGGTCTCGTGCCGGATCCGTGACTACCCGCTTGGGCATGGCATCTCACCCCGTATGACGACAGACAGGACGGGCGCGCGTACCCGACCCCGCTGCCCATGAAACCAGGCGAGAGCGGAGAATTCGGTCAGTTCGCCGGGAGCATGGCCCAGACGACCTTGCCGGCGCCGACCGGCGTGCTGCCCCACCGCTGGGTCAGCTCCCGCACCAGCATCAACCCGCGGCCCCCCTCGGCCGACGGGTCGTTGCCGGCCGCCGCCCGCGCGTCGGCCGGGCTGCCGTCCATCACCGCCACCCGCAGGTACGGCCGGCGCAGCGTGAGCGTGACCTGCATCGGCGTGCCGGCATGCCGGACCACGTTGCCGACCAGTTCGCTGAGCACCAGCGCGGCCGGCCCGGCCAGCTCCGGCACGTTCCATCTGCCGCACGCCTCGGTGACCAGCTCCCGGGCCCGCCGGCAGGCCCCGGCGACCGGCTCGAACCGGGCCCGCAACCGCGGCGACGCGGCCGTGCCGGCCAGCGCGGTCGCCTCGGTGCAGTCCCGGCGCACCGGCACCACCCGGCAGGCGATCGTCTCTTTCAACCGGGCCGCCGCCGACGGCGGGGCGGAGAGCACAAGCGGCACGGCCGGCCAGTCCGCGGCCCGCCGGCAGGCCGCCGCGAAGACGGACAACGCGAGCGGGTCGAGGACGTCGAGCTTCTCCAGGTCGACCACGAGCGCGTCCGGCTGCGCGGAGAGGCAGCGGTCCAGCACCTCGTGCACGGAACGCGTCGTGCCCAGGTCGAGCGCGCCGGCCAGCCGTACGACCGTGACCGGGGACTCGTCGCGGACCTCGCACCTGATCCGGGTCGACATCGGGCCCTCGTTTCCAACTCGTCGGAGGACTACCGACGTACCCGCGCCCCGGACCACCGAAACCGGGGGCTCCGGAGTCCTCCGTCGCAGGTCAGCCCCGTTGCCAGCCCACCTGCGACAGGTGCGGGCCGCGCGCCGGGGACCCCGAGCGCGACGCGGAGCGGCCCGGATCCGCGCCGGCCCGGAGGCGCGAGGCCGACCGGACCGGTGACGGCGACGCGCGGGTCTCAGGCGGGCTGCAACGGCTTCGTGGCGCCCTGGCGGACCCGGTCGTACAGCTCGACGTACCGCTGCGCCATCCGGGCCGGGGTGAACCGCCCGGCCGCCTCGCGCCGGCACTCGCCGGCCGCCAGCAGGCCGGCGGCGAGCACCAGGTCGCCCAGCTCCTCCTCGTCGGCGGCGAGCAGGCCGGTGCGGCCGTGCTCGATCAGCTCCGGCAGGCAACCGCGGGCGGTGGCCACCACCGGGGTGCCCAGGGACAGCGACTCGACCACCGCCGTGCCGCCCGGCTCCTCCCAGCGCAGCGGGAACAGCGACGCCCGCGCGGACGCGACCAGGTCGTCGCGCTCCGGCCCGGCCACCGTGCCGACCCAGCGCACCAGGTCGCCGTCGACGTACGGCGCGACGTGGTCGTGGAAGAACCGCACGTCCGGGTTCTGCCGCGCCTCGTCGCCGGCCGCGGCCAGGTCCGCCGGCCGGTGGTACGGGCCGACCGGCCCGGCCAGCACCAGCGGGAAGCCGACCTCCCGGGCCAGCCGGGCCCCCAGATCCTGCCCCTTGCCCGGGTTGATCCGGCCGAGGATCACCACGTGGTCGCCCTTGTCGACCGCCGGGCGGCGGTCCGCGTCGACGGCGAGCGGGGTGGCCAGGTGCACGTGGCCGACCGAGTGCTCCCGCAGCGCGCGGGGCGCGCGGGCCAGCTGCGACGCGGACACCCCGTTGACCCGGACCCGGTCGCCGCCGTCCAGGTTGCCGTACAGCTCCGGGTGCTTGGCCAGGTCCCAGTGCAGCGTGTGCAGCACCGGCGGCGCGTCCGGTCCCATCGCGGTGAGGGTGGCCAGCCCGACCGCCTCCACGTGGTCGTGCACCAGGTCGATGTCGTCGCGGACGTGCAGCGCCCGCACCACGGCGGCCAGGTGCGCCTGGGAGACGCCGCAGACCTGGTTGTACGGCCGCTGCAACGCGTGGAACTGCCCGTCCGGGAAGACCGCGATCCGCTCGTCCACCGGCAGCGTGCTGCTCTCCACCGAGGCGAGCACCACCCGCACGCCGAGGCGCCGCAGCTCCGGCACCAGCGTGGCGACCACGTTCTCGATCCCGCCGTAGCCCGGCGGCGGCACGGACAGCCACGGACCGGCGTTCATCAGCACGGTGAGCGTCATGCGCCGCCTCTTCCTCGCTCGGACGTCGCGGTCACGCGGGCACGCGCCGGCGGGGCACCCGGTGGCGCAGCTGCGCCAGCGGCGGGCGTTCCTCGACCGAGACGTCGGTGACGACGATCTCCCGGTCCAGGTGGGGCAGCGTGTCGGAACCACCCCGGCGGAACTGGGTCAGCAGCGGGGTCGGCGCCGTGCCGGTGGCCGCCCAGCCGCGTCGCTGGAGCCGGGACCAGGCGGTCAGCATGATCTGCGCGGACATCCGGCCCAGCGCGGCGGTGTCCTGGTGCCGGTGCTTGCGCTCGCCCAGGTCGACCTGGGCCAGGGCGTCCAGTCCGACCAGTTCCAGCAGGTCGATGAGCATCGCCGTCTCGACGCCGTACCCGGTGACGAACGGCACCCGCTCCAGCACCGCGCGGCGGCCCGCGTACTCGCCGGCCAGCGGCTGCACGAAACCGGCCAGATCCGGCCAGAACAGGTTGAGCAGCGGGCGGGCCATCAACTCCGTCACCCGGCCGCCGCCGTCGGGTTCCACGCTCGTCGCGCCGACGAGCGGCCGGTGGTAGAAGCCCTTGACGAACTCGACGCCCGGGTCGGTGAGCAACGGCCCGAGCAGGCCGGTGACGAAGTGCGGCCGGAACTCGCGCAGGTCGGCGTCGACGAACGCGACCACGTCCCCCTCGGCCGCGGCCAGGCCGGCCCAGAGCGCGTCACCCTTGCCGGTCAGCCGCGGCAACCCGCGGGTCATCGCGTCCTGGCCGACCACCTCGGCGCCGGCCGCGCGGGCCACCTGGGCGGTCCGGTCGGTGGACCGGGAGTCGACCACGATCAGCTCGTCGACGAGCGGCACCCGGTCCATCAGGTGCTCGCGGATGGTCGACACGATCGCGCCGACCGTCGCCTCCTCGTTGCGCGCCGGCAGCACCACGCTGACCCGGCTGGTGCCCTTGGCCCGCACCAGCCGGCGGGCCGGCCAGTCGTCGGCCGTGCTGGTCCGGTACGTGGCCCACGCCTCCACCACAGGTGAGACGGTCGAATCTGATTCCCGCACGGGCACCCCCATCAGTGGCGGAATCGCGGGTTCCTGTTTTCCCGGTTCCGGACCCGCGCTAACCGGATCCTGCCCACTCTCGTGATCAAGCGGATGAACGTCACGTTGCGCCCCCGGTCGCGTTTGCCGGGACACCGGCCGGGGGAGTGCTCCGCGCGGGTGTCGAGGTCACGGTGAGGGGCGGTCGGATGCGGGTGGGACTGGTCGGTGCGGGCGGGGTGGCGCAACGCCACGCCCGCGTGCTCAGCGGCTTCGAGGACGTGGACCTGCTCGGCGTGACGGATGTCGCGCCGGGCGCGGCGGAGGCGCTCGCCGGAACGTACGGCGGCCGGGTCTTCCGCGACCCGGACGAGTTGCTCGCCGCCGGCCCGGACGCGGTGTACGTGTGCGTGCCGCCGTTCGCGCACGGCCCGGTGGAGGAGGCGGTGATCGCCGCCGGCGTGCCGATGTTCGTGGAGAAGCCGGTGGCGGCGGACCTGGAGACGGCCGAGCGGATCGCCGCCCTGGTGCAACGACGCGGGCTGCTCACCGGCGTCGGCCACCACTGGCGCTACCTGCACGTGGTGGCCGAGGCCCGGCGGCTGCTCGGCGACCGCCCGGTGCGGATGGTCAACGGGGCCTGGCTGGACAAGGTGCCGCCGGTGGCCTGGTGGGCGCGCCGGGACCGGTCCGGCGGCCCGGTGGTGGAGCAGGCCGCGCACGTGCTCGACCTGGTCCGGCTGCTGGCCGGCGAGGTGGCCGAGGTAACCGCGTACGGCGACGGCGACCCGCCGCCGGTCGACGGCGCCGACATCGACTCGGTGACGGCGGCGACGCTGCGGTTCGCCTCCGGCGCGGTCGGCACGCTCGCCGCGGCCTGCGTGCTCACCTGGAAGCACCGGGCCGGCCTGGAGATCCTCGCCGACGGGTTGGTCCTGTCGCTGGCCGAGGACGGCCTGACGGTCCGGGACGCCGACGGCGAGCGGCGCCTGTCCGCCGACCCGGACGCCGCCCGGGTCGCCGTCGACCGGGCCTTCGTCGACGCGGTCCGCGGCGTCGGCGACGACGTGCGCGTCCCGTACGCCGAGGCGCTGCGTACCCAGCGGCTCGCCGTCGCGGTGGCCGAATCGGCGCGGACCGGCCGCCCGGTGGCCCTGCCGACCGGCCCGGCGGCCCGGGCCGCGGTCGCCGACGCGGGGGCGGCCGTCGATGCGTGATCGGGTGGTGGTGGTCCGCGGACCCGGCCGGGTCGAGCTGGTCGAGCAGGACGCGCCCGAGCTGCGCGACGGCACGTTCCGGGTGGAGACGATCTACAGCGGCGTCTCCGCCGGCACCGAACTGAGCTACGTCAAGGGCACCAACCCCTACCTGCACGTCACCTGGGACGCCGGCCTCGGGCTGTTCCGGCCGGGGGCGGCGACCACCCCGTACCCGGTGACCCGGCTCGGCTACATGCAGGTCGGCCGCGTGGTGGCGAGCCGCACCCCGGCGGTGGCGGTGGGCACGGTCGGCGCGATGACGTACGGGCACCGCAGCGGCTGGGTCGCCGACCCGGTCGCCGAGCGGTTCGTCCCGCTGCCCGACGACCTCGACCCGCTGCTCGGCGTCTACGTGGCGCACATGGGGCCGATCTGCGCCAACGGGCTGCTGCACGCCGCCGCGGACCTGTGCGGCACGGACGTGCGTACCCTCGGCGACGGGGTCCGCGGGCGCCGGGTGGCGGTCGTCGGCGGCGGCGTGGTCGCCCTGCTCACCGCCCTGTTCGCCCGCCGCCACGGCGCCGCCTCGGTGGTCGTGGTGGACCCGACCCCGGCCCGGCGGCGGGTGGCCGAGGCGCTCGGCCTGGCGACGCTCGACCCGGACGCGGACGACCCGGCCGTGGTGCTGAAGACCCGGTGGCACCACGCCGCCGGGGACCGGGGCGCGGACGTCGTCTTCCAGTGCCGGGGCCAGGACTGGGCGTTGCAGCTCGCGCTGCGGCTGCTGCGGCCCCAGGGCACGGTGGTCGACCTGGCGTTCTACCAGGGCGGCGCGGGGGCGGTGCGGCTCGGCGAGGAGTTCCACCACAACGGGTTGTCGCTGCGCTGCGCGCAGATCGGCCGGGTGCCGCGCGGTCTCGCCCCGACCTGGGACCGGGAGCGGCTCTCCGCGGAGACCATCGCGCTGCTGCGCCAGGACGGCGCGGAGATCCGCGAACACCTCGTCTCCGCCGTGGCGCCGCTGGACGAGGCGCCCGCCCTGCTCACCGACCTGGCCCAGCGGCGACGGTCGGAGTTGCAGGTCGTGCTGACCGCCTGACGGCGGCGCGGGGGCGCCGGATCCGTGCGGCGCCCCGCTACCGTTTCCGTCATGACCGTCGAAGCCGGCCCGATGCCGGGGCTCGCCGCGCTGCTGCCCTATCTGCGTGCCCACCGCGGCACCCTCGCCGGGGTGGGTGGGTTGTCGCTCGCCGGGTCCGTCGCCGCGCTGACCCAGCCGCTGCTCACCCGCACCGTGCTGGACCGGATCACCGCCGGCCAGCCGGCCGCGTTGCTCGTGGTCGCGCTCGTCGCCCTGGTGGTGGTCGCCGCGCTGCTCGGCGGGCTCCGGGACTACCTGCTCCAGCGGACGGCCGAGGGGCTCGTGCTGGGTGTGCGCCGTCGCCTGGCCGGGCACGTGCTGCGCCTGCCGATCGTCGAGTACGACAGGCGTCGCACCGGCGACCTGCTGTCCCGGGTGGGCGCGGACACCACGCTGCTGCGGGCGGTGATCACGTCTGGCCTCTTCGAGACCGTCACCGGGGCGGTGATGGTGGTCGGCGCGGGCACCGCCATGCTGCTGCTGGACCCGCTGCTGTTCGGGGTGACGCTGGCCGCGGTCGCGGTCGGTGTGGTCTTCGCGGTCACCGTCGCCCGCCGGGTGCGGGGCCTGGCCCGCCGGGCGCAGGAACGGGTCGGCGAGATGACCTCGGCCGTGGAGCGGGCGATCTCCGCGGCGCGCACCATCCGGGCCAGCCGCGCCGAGGGCCGCGAGACCGACACGGTGGTGACGAGCGCGACCGCGGCGTACCAGGCCGGGTTGGGGGTGGCCCGGGCCGAGGCGCTCGTGGGCCCGGCGAGCACGATCACCGTGCAGGGCGCGTTCCTGCTGGTGCTGGCCGTGGGCGGGGCCCGGGTGGCGTCGGGGGCGATCAGCGTGGGTGACCTGGTCGCCTTCGTGATGTTCCTGTTCTTCCTGGTGATGCCGCTGGGCCAGGGCGCCCGCGCGTACACCCAGTTGCAGAGCGGGTTGGGCGCGCTGGCCCGGATCGAGGAGATCCTCGCCGTGCCGGGCGAGGGCGCGGACGACCGTCCCGCCGCGGCGGGCACGCCGTCCGTGGACGTTCCGGCCCGGGTCGAGTTCGACCGGGTCGGCTTCGGCTATCCCGGCGGTCCGCCGGTGCTGCGCGGGGTGAGCTTCACCGTGCCGGCGGGCACCCGGACCGCTCTGGTCGGCCCGTCCGGCGCCGGCAAGTCCACCGTGCTGGCGCTGGTCGAGCGCTTCTACGAGGTGGGCGAGGGCGCGATCCGGCTGGACGGGGTGGACGTGCGGGAGCTGCCCCGGGACGCGCTGCGCGCCCGGCTCGGATACGTCGAGCAGGAGGCGCCGGTGCTCGCCGGCACGCTGCGGGACAACCTGCTCATCTCCGCCCCGGACGCCACCGACGACCGGCTGCGCGCGGTGCTCGACGAGGTGAACCTGACGCACCTGGGCGACCGCACCACCGACGGGCTGGACGTGCAGGTCGGTGAGGGCGGCGTGCTGCTCTCCGGCGGGGAACGGCAACGGCTGGCCATCGCCCGGGCGCTGCTGGCCGGGGCGCCGGTGCTGCTGCTCGACGAGCCGACCAGCAACCTCGACGCGCGCAACGAGGCGGCGCTGCGCCGGGCGATCGACGCGGTGGCGGTGCGCCGCACCCTGTTGATCGTGGCGCACCGCCTCTCGACCGTGGTGGACGCCGACCAGATCGTGGTGCTCGACGGCGGCCGGGTGGCGGCGATCGGCACCCACGACGAGCTGACCACGGTCAGCCCGCTCTACCGCGAGCTGGCCGCGCACCAACTGCTCGTGGACTGATACCGCCCGGACCGGCCCTGACCTGCGGTGACCGGCCGGAACCCGGACACGTTCCGACCGCCGTGCCGGGCGGGGGTCACAATCGGCTGCGGTTCGCGTACCGTTGCGGCTCATGGGTGTGTCGCAACGGTTGAAGACCAGGCTCCGCCAGTTCCTCCAGCGCCCGGGGACGACTGTCGACCTGGCCCCGCTGGAGAAGCTGCTGCCGGCGATCGAGGCTCGCGAGACCGAGCTGGAGAAGCTCTCCGACGCCGAGCTGACCGAGGCCGCCGGCCGGGCGGAGAAATACGAGGAGATCTGCGCCGTCGGCCGTGAGGCGGCCCGCCGCGGGCTCGACCAGCGTCCCTACGACGTGCAGCTGCTCGGCGCGATGGCGCTGCTCTCCGGCAAGGTCGCCGAGATGGCCACCGGTGAGGGCAAGACGCTCACCGCGACCGTCGCCGCGTACGGGCACGTGCGGCTGGGCAACGGGCCGGTGCACGTGCTCACCGTCAACGACTACCTGGCCCGCCGGGACGCCGAGTGGATGGAGCCGGTCTACACCCTGCTCGGGCTCACCGTGGGCTGGGTCAACGAGGCGTCCACCCCGGAGGAGCGGCGCGCCGCGTACGGCTGCGACGTCACCTACGTCGCCGTCAGCGAGGCCGGTTTCGACTACCTGCGCGACCAGCTCGCCACCGACGTCACCGACCGGGTGCAGCCCTCCTTGAAGACCGCGATCGTGGACGAGGCCGACTCGATCCTCATCGACGAGGCGCGGGTGCCGATGGTGCTCGCCGGCGCGGTCCCGGGCGAGCAGGATCCGGTGCACGCCGCCGCCGCGCTGGTGCGCGGGCTGCGCAAGGGCCGGCACTACACCGTCGCCGAGGACGGTCGCAGCGTCGCCTTCACCTCGCTCGGCCTGGCCACCGTCGAGGCCAAGCTCGGCGGCATCGACCTGTACGACGCCGAGCACGTCGGGCAGCTCTCCGCGGTGAACGTGGCGTTGCACGCGCACGCCCTGTTGCACCGCGACGTCGACTACATCGTGCGGGACGACTCGGTCGAGCTGATCGACGAGATGCGGGGCCGGGTCGCCCAGCGGCGGCGCTGGCCGGACGGGCTCCAGGCCGCGGTCGAGGCGAAGGAGGGGCTGGACGCCACCGCCGAGGGCGAGGTGCTGGGCACGGTGACCGTGCAGGCGTACATCGCGCTCTACCCGACGGTCTGCGGGATGACCGCGACCGCGGTGCTCGTCGGCGACCAGCTCCGGGAGTTCTTCGGCTTGGAGGTGGCGGTGATCCCGCCGAACACGCCGTGCGTCCGGGAGGACGAGCCGGACCGGATCTACGCCACCCGCGCCGAGAAGGACGAGGCGCTCGTCGACGAGATCACCCGCTGCCACGAGGCGGGGCGTCCGGTGCTCGTCGGCACGCTCGACGTCAAGGAGTCCGAGGCGCTGGCCGCCGCGCTGGGTGAGGCCGGGGTGCCGAGCGTGGTGCTCAACGCCAAGAACGACGACGAGGAGGCCGGCATCATCGCCGAGGCCGGCGCGTACGGCGCGGTGACGGTCTCCACCCAGATGGCCGGCCGGGGCGTGGACATCCGGCTCGGCGGCAGCGACCAGTCCGACCGGGAGCGGGTGGCCGAGCTGGGTGGCCTCTACGTGATCGGCAGCGGTCGGCACGACAGCCGCCGGGTCGACGACCAGTTGCGCGGGCGGGCCGGCCGGCAGGGTGACCCGGGCGGGTCGGTCTTCTTCGTCAGCCTGGAGGACGACCTGGTCGTGCGGCACGCCGGCGACACCGTGCCGGCGTCGCCCCGGATGAACGCCGACGGTCTGGTCACCGATCCGGTGGTCGACTACGCGGTGGAGCACGCCCAGCGGGTCGCGGAGGGCGTCAACCACGAGATCCACCGCAACACGTGGCGCTACAGCCATGTGATCGAGCAGCAGCGCAAGGCCCTCGCCGAGCGGCGGGAGCGGCTGCTGACCACGGACATCGCCGCGCTCATGCTGCTGGAGCGCGTGCCGGAGAAGGCCGGCGAGATGGACGAGGACCTGCTCGCCGACGTGGCCCGCAAGATCGCGCTCTATCATCTGGACCGGCTCTGGGCCGAGCACCTGGCCGAGTTGTCCGAGGTGCGCGAGGGGGTGCACCTGCGGGCGCTGGGCCGGCTCGACCCGCTTGACGAGTTCCACCGCAGCGCGGTGCCGGCGTTCAACGCCCTGGTGCCGGAGATCGAGACGCGGACCGTCGCCACGTTCGAGGAGACCGAGTTCGACGAGGGCTGGGAGCCGGATTCGTCCAAGCTGGTGCGGCCCACCGCCACCTGGACCTACCTGGTGCACGACAACCCGTTCGGCTCGGAGCTGGACCGGCTGATCGCCTCGGTGGGGCGGCGGCTCATCTCCGGGTCGCGCTGACCCCGAGCGCAGGGCCCCTTCCGCCGATCCGGTCGGAAGGGGCCTTTTTGCGCGGTTTCGACGGTGGTCTGGGAGGGTAGTAGGCCGAGGCTCGGCAGAGAGAGGGCGGACATGGGACAGGCAACGACGCCGGACACGGACACCGCGCGGGCGGACGCGGGGGCGGTGGGGGCCGCGACGCGGTGAACCTCCACACCTGCCATCCGACAACCGAGGATCTCGGCGTGCTGGAGACCGCCGCGCTGCTGCGCGAGCTGACCGCCGGCCTGATCGCCGTGACCGATTTCGACGAGGCACTGGACCGGCTGGTCCGGATCGCCCGGGCCGCCGTGCCCGGGGTGGACTGCTGCGGCTTCACCGCGTTGCGTGCCGGTGAGCCCGCCGGGGTGGCCGCCTCCGACGCGCGCCGGGCCGAGCTGGACGACCTGCGGTACGGCCCGGACACGCCGGCCCTGAGCGCCATCCGCCGCCGGGAGATGACCATCGCGGGCGCGCTGGCGGAGGAGACGCGCTGGCCGGCCTGGTGCGCGCGCGCCCGGGCGCTCGGCGTGCACGGTGTGGTCTCCGCGCCGGTCGATGTGGACGACCACGTCATCGGCGCGATCAACCTGTACGCGGAGTCGCCCGGCGCGCTCACGCCGAGCCACCAGCTCACCGCGATGCTGCTGGCCGAGCACGCCGGGCTGCTGCTGGCCGCGGTCCGCGACCGGGAACGGGTGGCCGCCCGGGCCGGTCAGCTCGACGGCGCGTTGCTGGTCGAGGGCGTGGTCGGGCAGGCGGTCGGCGTGATCATGACGCAGCGGGGCTGTCCCGCGCCGGAGGCCCTGGACGTGCTGCGCAGCGCCGCCTCCTCGTTGGACATTCCGCTGCGCGCGGTGGCGGAGCGGCTCGTGCTCACCGTCTCCCGTCCTCGGGACAACTGAGCGACAGTCGTTTCGCTCCACGGGCCGTCGGGTAGCACCCTGGACTGGTGAGCCGCGCCGACGTGGGGAGGACGCGATGGAGAGCCGACTTCGGGTGCAGGGGCACCCGATCCAACCGATGCTTGTGACGTTCCCGTTCGGGCTCTTCGTCAGCGCCGCCGTGTTCGACCTGGCCGATGTGGTCGGCGGGCCGGCGTTCCTCGGCGAGGTGGGCTACTGGACGGCGGTCGCCGCCCTTGTCGCCGCCGCGCTCACCACGGTCGCCGGGATGGTCGACCTCTGGGACGTACGCGCCGGTCGGGCCGACCGGACCGCGCTCACGTTCAACGTGGTGAACGCGGTGATGGCCGGGCTGTTCCTGCTGACCTGCCTGGTCCGGGCGCAGGCACCGCAGCGGGGCGCGACCACCGGCCAGCTCGTCACCGAGCTGGTGGCGCTGGTCGTGGGCGCGGTCGGGGTGGCGCTCGGCGCCCGCTTGATGCAGCGGTCCGACCGGAGCCACGCCGCCGAGCCGACCGGGCTGGAGGCGCTCGCCGAGATCCCCGGCGCGACCGTCGAGATCTCCCGTCCCCGGCCGTTCTGACCGTTCCCACCCGCAGGCCGCCCGCCACGGGCCGCCCGTCCACCGGCGCGGCGCCTCTCCGGCGTGCCGTACCTCGGCCGTGCCGTACCCCGGCCGTGCTGGACCCCGGCCGTGCTGGACCCCGGCCGTGCTGGACCCCGGCCGTGCCGCACGGCCGGTGGGCACCAGCCCGGTCCGCCGCCGGGGTACCTGCTCCCGTTTCTCGGGATCGATCTTCCAAGTCGCGAGACCAGGAGAGATCTTGGTAGAAATCGGCCCCTATAGGGGCCATTTCGTACCAAGATCTCCGTGCGTCGCCACCGAAAGGCACCGACCGCGTCGGCGGCGGGAACGCCGAGAGCGTCCGGTCCAGTGCCGAGGCCGGGGTACGGCGCGTCCGGTCCAGTGCCGAGGCCGGGGTACGGCGCGGCCGGTCCAGCGCCGAGGCCGGGGTACGGCGCGGCGGGGGTACGGCGGTGAGCCGGCGCGCCGGGTAAAGGCGTTGCCAGCCCCCGGCGCCGGCGGCAGGCTGCGTCCATGACGATGGAACGGGGGTTCGACGAGCTGGTCGCCGAGGCCGTGGCCGCGCCGGTCGAGGGTTGGGGCTTCTCCTGGCTGGCCGGTCGCGCCACCGAGGAGCGCCCGCCATGGGGTTACGCGCGCCTGGTCGGTGCCCGGCTGGCCGCCGCCCGGGCCGCGCTGGACATCGACACCGGCGGCGGCGAGGTGTTGGCCGAGGCGCCCGCGCCACCGCCGCTGCTGGTCGCCACCGAGGCGTGGCCGCCGAACGTGCCGGTGGCCCGGCGCAACCTGCGCCGGGTCGGCGCGTCCGTGGTGCGGGTGGCCGACCGGCCGCCGCTGCCGTTCCGGGACGCCGGGTTCGACCTGGTGGTCAGCCGGCACCCGGTGGACACCTGGTGGGACGAGGTGGCCCGGGTGCTGCGCCCCGGCGGCAGCTATCTGTCCCAGCAGATCGGCCCGGGCACCGTGCGGGAGCTCAGCGAGGCGATCCTCGGGCCGTTGCCGCCGCCGGCGCACCGGCACCCGGAGCGCGCGGTGGCCGACGCCGAGGCCGCCGGGCTGACCGTGGTGGACCTGCGCACGGCCACGCTGCGTACCGTCTTCCACGACATCGGCGCGGTGGTCTGGTTCCTGCGCAAGGTGGTCTGGACCGTGCCCGGCTTCACGGTGGAGCGGCACCGCACGGCGCTGCGCCGGCTGGACGAGCGGATCCGCGCCGAGGGGCCGTTCGTCGCCCACGCCCGACGGTTCCTCATCGAGGCGCGTCGCCGGTGACCGGGCGGTGCGCGGCGGCGTGGTGGGCGGCCAGCACGTCGGCGCCGAAGTCGGCGGCCGGGCGGCGCAGCACGGTGTGCGCGTGGTTGCCGTCGTCGGTGGTGTTGTCGTACTCGATCAGCAGGTCGTCGCCCTGCACCCGGTAGTAGTGCCGCCGGCCCGGCTCGACCGGACCGGCCCAGGCGAAGTGCAGTTCGCCGCCGTCGAGCCGGGCCGCCTCGCGGGCCGCCAGGTCGGCCGGGAGCCGGTCCAGGTAGAGCGCGACCAGGCGGTCGAGCAGCGCGCGGCCGGTCGGCCCGAGCCGACCCCGTGGTACGCCGAGCGGGTCGAGTCGCTTGGGCGCGGTGGCCCGGGTGGCGCTGATGATGTCGGCCGGCGCCTCCTCGGCGATGATCGCGGCGGAGCGTCCGGCCGGGCCGAGCGCGTCCAGCAGCTCCCGGGCCAGGTCCTCCTCCGGGCCGAGTGGCCGGGAGACCGGCCGGCCGGCGTGCCGGACGGTGGCCGGGTTCGCGCCGAGGAAGATCGGGGCGGGGGAGACCAGGTCGTCGGCCACGGTCATGCTCACCGACAGGTGGTGTCCCTCGAACCGCCAGGCCCAGCGGTCGTCGCGCGCCGGGTCGCCGAAGACCGCCACCCAGTAGTCGCCGCTGTGCCGGCCACGCCGCCAGCCCTCGGCGCGGTCGAGCACCTCCTCAAGGGCCACCACGGCCATCGCCTGGGCGTACGCGGGCGGGCTCAGTGCGGTGGCGAGCAGCCGGTGGGCGGCCTTGCGGGCGGTGACGTCGAGGTCGGCGACCGGGACGCCGGGCCGGGGGCGGGGCCGGTACTCCAGCCACCGCCGGGCCGGCTCGTCGTCGAAGTCGTGCCGGGCGCGCCGGCGGGCCGGCTCGTCGAGCGCCGCCAGCAGCGCGGTGGCCGCGGTGCGCATCTGCTCGGGTACGGGTTCCTCCACCGGCCCTGTATACCGCAGGTCAGTCCCGACCGAGCAGCGTCAGCATCTCCGGCAGGTCGAAGAAGCGGGCGGTCTCGACCGCGGAGGGGCCACCGTGGTCCGGGTCGGCGCCGGCGTCGAGCAGCGCCCGGACCGCCGCCGCGTTCTGCCGGAACAAGGCCGCCGCCAGCGCGGTCTGCCCCCGGTCGTTGACCCGGGCCGGGTCGGCGCCGCGGGCGAGCAAGGCCGAGACGGTCTCCGGGTGGGCGTGGTAGGCGGCCAGGATCAGCAGCGTGTCGCCCTTGGCGTTGGTGAGGTTGACCGGCAGTCCGCCGTCCACGTTGGCGGCCAGTTCCTCCGTCGCTCCGCTGCGGGCCAGGTCGAACATCCGGTGCGCGAAGGCGATCGTCTCGCCGTCCAGTTCGTCGGGCATCCGCCCAGCCTAGATCATCCCAGCATCTGGAATTACCTACTAAACCTATCGGGTTTGCCGCCTAAGGTATGGGAGTACGCGCCGCTCCGCACCGTGAGGACGTCCCGCCGATGACCAGCACCGACCCGACCGACCTGCGCACCGTCGCCGCCCGCTGGGCCGACCCGACCGGCTGGCCGGTGCCGTTGCGCTTCGACCGGTCCGAGCGGTGGTACGCGCGGCTGCACGCCGACGGCGAGCACGAGGTGTGGGCGCTGAGCTGGTTGCCGGGGCAGGGCACCGACCTGCACGACCACGGCGGCTCGTCCGGCGCCTTCCTGGTCGTCGTCGGCGTGCTCACCGAGGAGACGGTGAGCGGCAGCCGGCTGCGTCCGCACCGGCTCGCCGCCGGCGCCGGCCGGCGTTTCGGCGCCCGGCACGTGCACCAGGTCACCAACCGCGGCGACCAGCCCGCGGTGAGTGTGCACGTCTACCGGCCCGCGCTGCGCCGGATGACCCGCTACCGCCTCGACGCCGGGCGGCTCCGGGTCGCCGAGGTGGCCGAGGCCGGCGTCGCGTGGTGAGCCGGCCCGCCACCCCGATCCCGAACCCCGTCGAACGGAAGGACGCCGACATGGCGCTGACCCCCGCCCTCGTCGAGAGCTGTCCGGTCCCCCCACCCGGCTCCCGGGGGATCGACGACCTCCTCGCCGCCGCCCGCGCCCGGCTGCGGCGCCTCGACCCGGAGCAGGCGCACCTGGCCCACCGGGGCGGCGCGTTGCTCGTCGACATCCGCCCCGCCGGCCAGCGGGCCGCGCACGGCACCGTGCCCGGCGCGCTCACCGTCGAGCGCAACGTCCTGGAGTGGCGCTTCGACCCGCGCTGCCCGGCCCGGCTGCCGCAGGCGGTCGACTACGACGTGCCCGTGGTCGTCCTCTGCCAGGAGGGCTACACCTCGTCGCTGGCCGCCGCCGCGCTACAGGACATCGGCCTGCGCCGCGCCACCGACGTGGCGGGTGGCTTCGCCGCCTGGCGCATCGCCGGCCTGCCCACCCTCGGCCCCACCCCGCCGTCCCGACCCTCGTCCACCGCGCCCCCGGTCACTGCCGGCCGGGCACTCCGCTGACCGTCCCGCCGCACCCGGCGGGGCGGGGCGCCCGCCCGCACAGGAGGCACCCATGTCCGTCGTCGCCCTCACCACCCGTCCGGCCCGACCGGGCCGCACCGACCGGGTCCTGCCGCCCCGGCCGCGTACCGGACCGACCCTGACCGTCACCCTCGACCTGGGTGCCGGCCCGCTGACGCCCGGCCTGGCCCGGCTGGTCGAGCTGCTGGACGAACTCGCCACCGCCGGCGAGGACGCGGTCCACCCCGACGGGCACCGGGCCGCCCCGGCCGTGCTCGACCTGCGCCGCGTCGCCGCCCGACCTGCCGAACCCCGGGAGACGCCGGCCGAGCCGCCACCGGCGACGCCGGACCTGTCCGGCGGCCTGCGCATCCTCACCGGCACCCGGCGGGTCCGGCACGGCGGCGTCGAGGTCGCCCTCACCCGGATCGAGTACGACCTGCTGCTGTTCCTCGCCGAGCACCCGCGTCGGGTGTTCACCCGGCGGCAGCTCCTCGCCAACGTGTGGGGCTACGAGCACGCGGTGGCCCGCACGGTGGACGTCCACATCCGTCGGCTGCGGGCCAAGTTCGGTCCGGACACGCCGCTGGTGACCACCGTGTACGGCGTCGGCTACCGGCTCGCCGACGACGCCCCGATCGAGGTGGACCGCGACGCCTGAGTCGCCGCCCGCCGACACGCGGCGTACCCGGCTTCCGGGTGCGCCGCGTTCACGTTCCGTGCCCTACCGGCCATTGTGAACCGGGCGGGGACCCCCCGTAACACCGCGTTTCGTCGCTCTGCTGTAATCAACGGGCCTCGCACGCAGAGCGAGCACTCCGCTCCGGTGTGTTCGTCAATTGTCACATTCATGCAACACAATGGCCCCTTGACCCCCACGCGAGCGCCGGGAAGCATCGATGAAGCGGTGTCCCGGGCCGCGGGGAGATACCCGGACCAGCCAAGGAGGACCATGTCGGTCAGCCCCGCCTCGCCGCGCGCCGGATGGCATACGTCCCAACCCGTGGTCCCCGGTCGTCCGCCCGGCGGTCAACGTCGCCCCGCCAACACCGCCACGCCCGTGCTCACGGTGACCCTGAACATTCCGCTGGCCTGCGAGGAGTCGCTCACCCCGGCCGCCCGCCGGCTCCTCGACGCGGCTCGTGAGCTGCTCGAACGCGGCGACGCGGTGATCAGCACGGGGACCGTCGCGGCGGAACGCCGCCCCGAGGTGCCGACCGGTCGGGCCCCCGCACGTCCGCTCGCCTCGACGATGACGACCCTGCACATCCTGGCCTCCTCCCGGTCGGTGCTGCGCGACGGCGAGCCGTTGCCGCTGACCCGCCTGGAGTTCGACCTGCTGCTGCACCTGGTCGCCCACCCGCGCCGGGTCTTCACCCGACTGCAACTGCTCAACGCCGTCTGGGGGTACGAGCACGCCGGCGTCCGCACCGTCGACGTGCACGTGCGCCGGCTGCGCGGCAAGGTCGGCGTGGACGTGCCGCTCGTCACCACCGTCTACGGGGTGGGCTACCGGCTCGCCGACGACGCCCGGGTGACCATCGACCGCACCGGCTGACCTGCACGCCACCCCTGCGAGAGCCCGCTCGCCGGACGGAGCCCCGACCGCCCGGACGCGCACTCGTGGTCGGTCCGCGCGGCTGGCCGGGCAGGATGGACGGATGCGTGTCCGTCCGATCAGCCCCGACCGCCTCGTCGCCGAACTGGTCGCGCGGCTCACCTCCGCCGAGACGCCCGGGCGGCTGCGGGTGGCCGTCGACGGGCCGCCGGCCGCCGAACCGGACGCCCTCGCCGCCGCCCTCGTCGACCCGCTGCGCGCCGCCGGACGGCCGGTGCTGCACGTACGGGCCGCCGACTTCCTCCGTCCCGCCTCGGTGCGCCTGGAACAGGGACGCACCAACCCGGACGCGTACTACGAGGGCTGGCTCGACGAACCGGGCCTGCGCCGCGAGGTGCTCGACCCGGCCGGCCCGGACGGCAGCGGCCGGCTGCTGCCGTCGCTCTGGGACGCCGACACCGACCGGGCCAGCCGGGCCACCTACCGGCGGGTGCCGGCCGGCGGCGTGGTCCTGGTCAGCGGCGCGCTGCTGCTCGGCGGCCCGCTGCCGTTCGACGTCGCCGTGCATCTGGTGCTCTCCCCGGCGGCGCTGGCCCGGCGCACCGACCCGGCGTGGCGCTGGACCCTGCCGGCCTTCGCCCGCTACGCCGACGAGGTCGACCCGGCCTCCTTCGCCGACGTGGTGGTACGCGCCGACGACCCCCGCCACCCGGCCCTCGTGGAGACCGGCTGAGCCGATGCGCGCACGCGGGCACGAACTCACCGGAAAGTGACAGGAAATCTCCGGTTTGGCCCGCTGGGGGCAGGGGTATTCGCCCGGCTCACAGGGCACGGGTGAGTTCGCCCGCCCACCACGTCCCGGACCGGGTCCGCCGGCGCTCGTCGCTCCGGCCGGACCCGTTATGAGACCGCAGGAAAGGCAGGCAGCGATGCTCGTCCACGACACGACAGCCACGGGCCGCTCCCAGGCGGAGGTCGACCAGATCCGGCAGTCCCTGCGGTCCCGGTACGACGAACTGACCGCGGAGTACGACCTCGCCGTCGCGCAGAGCCAGGTGCTGCGTCTGGTCGAGGTCGGCGACACCGCCGGCGACGACCAGGCCGACAGCGGCACCAAGACCGCCGAGCGGGACACCGCGCAGTCCCTGCTGCGCACCATCCTGGAGCGGCGCGCCCAGTTCGAGCGCGCGCTGGCCCGCCTCGACGAGGGCACCTACGGCTACTGCGAGGGCTGCGCCGCGCCGATCCCGGTGGAACGGCTGGAGATCTTCCCGTCCGCCACCTCCTGCGTGGCGTGCAAGCAGACCCGGGAGCGGCGGGCGGCCTGAGCCCGCCCGGTCGTCGGTCGGTCCCGTGGGTGAGATCGAGGTGGGCACCGCGTCGTGGACCGACCGGACCCTGCTCGACTCCGGCTGGTACCCGGCGGACGCCGACACCCCGGAGCGCCGGCTGTCCTACTACGCCCGGCAGTTCCCGTTGGTCGAGGTGGACGCCACCTACTATTCGCCGCCGGCCGAGCGGACCGCTCGGCTGTGGGCGGACCGCACGCCACCCGGGTTCACCTTCAACGTCAAGGCGTTCAGCCTGCTGACCGGCCACCCGACCCGGGTCTCCGCGCTCTACAAGGACCTGCGGCCGGCCACGCAGAAGCGCACCGTCTACCCGGGTGACCTGCCGGCGCAGGCGTACGAGGAGGTCTGGACCCGGTTCCTGTCCGCCCTCGACCCGCTGGTCTCCGCCGGCAAGCTCGGCGCGCTGCTGTTCCAGTTCCCACCCTGGTTCACCCTCCGGCGGGACAACAAGCAGTACCTGCTCGAGGTGGCGCGGCGGTGCGCCCCGCTGCGCCCGGTCTTCGAGTTCCGGCACGCCTCCTGGTTCGACGGCGACCACGCCGACGAGACGCTTGAGTTCCTGCGCGGGCACGAACTGCCGCTCGTCTGCGTGGACATGCCGCAGGGCCACCGGTCGTCCGTACCGCCGGTGCTGGCCGCCACCGCGGACCTCGCGGTGGTCCGGTTCCACGGGCACAGCGACAAGTGGACGAGCAAGGACATCCACGAGAAGTTCGGCTACGACTACTCCGACCGGGAACTGCGCGACTGGGCGCCGAAGCTGCGCGAACTGGCCGGGCGGGCCGAACGGACGCACGTGCTGATGAACAACTGCTATCGCGACCACGCCCAGCGCAACGCCACCACGCTCGTCGGCCTGCTGGCGAACTGAGCGCGCTTCACCCACACCGGGTGAGGCCCGCTCACCCGTCCGCCGCGCAGCATGGGCGGTGCGCGCGGCCCGCCGGACCGCGCGCGGCGACGAGGAGGTGGGTCATGACGGTACGGGTGGTGGCGGATCGACGCCGCGGCGGCGTCCTGCACGTGGTCGGCGACACCGGTGTGCCGCGCGGGCGCGCGGGGCGGCCCGGCCGCTTCAGCCCGACCCGGCTCTGGCGGGGGCCGAGCGGACCGCCGCGACGCGCCGACGACCGACGCTGGGAAACCGACGCCCGGGGGTGAGCCGGATGGCTGAGCAGTTGATGTCCGCGTTCGAGTCCTCGCTGGACAAGACGAACGTGATCCTCAAGGAAATCGAGTCGGCGTACGGCTGGCCGGCGGATCGCCGCAACCAGTCCTACGCCGCGTTGCGCACGGTGCTGCACCTGCTGCGCGACCGGATGCCGGTGGGGGAGAGCGCCGAGTTCGCCCAGCAGCTGCCGGTGCTGCTGCGGGGCATCTACTTCGACGGCTGGCAGCCGGAGAACGTGCCGATCAAGCTCAACCGCGACGACTTCCTCTACGAGGTCCGCCAGGGCTTCCCGTACGACACCGACGGCGGCCCGCGGCGGGTGGTGCAGGTCGTGCTGGACACGCTGCGCCGGCACGTCACCCAGGGGGAGTGGCAGGACGTGAAGTCGAACCTGCCGCGCGACCTCGGTCAGCTGATCCCCTGACCGGCCGGTGGCGTCCGGGGGACCGGCGGCCCGGCCCGCCGGTCCACCCTCCGCGTCCTGGCACCGACCGGGTCCGCCGGCCGTGCCGGCGCGAACCGTCCGCGTGTGCCGGTCCGGACGTCTACGGTGTGTTAGAGAAGATCGAATGTGGGGTACCACCCGCTGCAACACGGTCCCCGGGAACACGCGGGGCGGCACACCGAGGGAGCACCCATGGCTTTGAACGACGACGACATCCAGACCAGCGGCGGCGGCGGGCTGGAGGGTCCGGCCGACGGTGGCGCGACGCCGGGTCAGCACGACGGTGGCGCGGACGGCGGCGCGGAGGGTCCGGCCGACGGCGGCGCGGCCCCGGGTCAGCACGACGGTGGCGCGGACGGCGGCGCGGAGGGTCCGGCCGACGGCGGCGCGACGCCGGGTCAGCACGACGGTGGCGCGGACGGCGGCGCGGAGGGTCCGGCCGACGGCGGCGCGACCCCCGGCCAGCACGACGGCGGCGCCGACGGCAGCGCCTGAGCGATGACCATGACGCACGTCGACCCGCCGGGTGGCCACGGCCACCCGGCGGGTCCGTCTCCTGCCGCCGGGGCGCTGGCCCGCTGCGTGGCGGTCGAGCCGGCCACGTTCGTCGCCGACCACTGGGGCCGCGGCCCACTGCTGTCCCGGGCCGCCGAGCTGCCCAACCCGGACGGCTTCACCGACCTGCTCAGCCCCGCCGACGCCGACGAGTTGCTCAGCCGCCGCGGCCTGCGTACCCCGTTCCTGCGGGTGGCCAAGGACGGCCAGCTCGTGCCGGCGGCGCGGTACACCGGCGGCGGTGGCGCCGGCGCCGAGATCGGCGACCAGGTGCGCGACGACAAGGTGCTGGCGCTCTACGCCGACGGCGCCACGCTCGTGCTCCAGGGCCTGCACCGCACCTGGCCGGCGCTCGTCGACTTCGCCCGTGACCTGGGCGCCGCGCTGGCCCAGCCGTTGCAGGTGAACGCCTACCTCACCCCGGCCGGCAGCCAGGGTTTCGCCACCCACTACGACACCCACGACGTGTTCGTGCTCCAGGTCGACGGCCGCAAGCACTGGCGCATCCACCCGCCGGTGCTCGCCGACCCGCTGGAGCGCCAGCCCTGGGGTGGCCGGGCCGACGAGGTCGCCGCCACCGCCGACGGCCGGCCCGCGCTGGACGTGGTGCTCGAACCGGGCGACGCGCTCTACCTGCCCCGCGGCTGGCTGCACAGCGCCCAGGCGCAGGAGTCCAGCTCGCTGCACCTGACCGTGGGGATCCGGGCGCTGACCCGGTACGCCATGGTCGAGGAGCTGCTGGCCCTGGCCGCCGAGGACGCCCGACTGCGCGCCGGCCTGCCGTTCGGCCTCGACCTGGCCGACGCCGACGCGATCGAGCCGGAACTCACCGAGACCGTCGAGGCGCTGCGCGACTGGCTGCTGCGGGCCGAGCCGGCGGCGGTGGCCGCGCGGCTGCGGGACCGGGTGTGGCCGGCCGCCCGCCCGGCGCCGATCCGACCGCTCGCCCAGGCCGAGGCGCTGGCCCGGCTGAGCCCGGACAGCCGGATCGCGGTCCGGGACGGCCTGCGCTGGCAGCTCACCCCGACCGGCGCCGGTCGCGTCGCGCTGCGCCTGGTCGACCGCACGCTCACCCTGCCCGGCACGTGCGAGGCGGCGCTGCGCGCGCTGCTGGCCGGCGAGGTCACCCGGGTCGGCGACCTGCCCGGCCTGGACGACGACGCCGACCGCCTGGTGCTGACCCGCCGCCTCCTGAAGGAAGCCGTCCTGACCCCCGCCTGACCCACCCCACCCACCCACCGTCCCGCCGCGGTGATCATGAAGTTGACGGCGATGTCGATCTCCGTTGATGCCGCCAACTTCATGATCGCCGGGCCGGCGCGGGGTGGGGTGGGGGCGGGTCAGCGGGTGTAGGTGACGGCCAGCAGGAGCAGTGTGGTGGCCAGGCCGCTGGCGGCGACCAGGATCATCGGGCGCGGGGTCAGCACCGCGTGCCGACGGTCCGCCAGCAGCCGGGCCGGCGCCAGCCCGACCAGCGGACCGAGCAGCGTGATCACCAGCGCCAGCACCGGCAGGCCCACCGCCAGGTCACCGCCCGAGCCGGCGCCGAGCGCCCGCGTCCCGATCCCCAGCAGGTACGCCACCAGCGCGCCGCCCACCCCGCACGCGATCAGCAGCGGGTTCACCGAACCGGGCAGCTCGCCCGGCGTTCCGGTGCGCTCCAGCAGCTCCCGCACGCCGCGCAGCAGCGGCACCGGGTCACCGGCGACGTCCCGGGCCGGCCCGGGCGGGTCACCCAACCGCCGCACGCTCATGCCCAGCCGATCGCGGAGCTGCGCCCACAGGTAGGTGACCTCGCCGTCCACCCGGTCCACCATCCGCTGCGCCGCGGTCACCTCCGCCTCGGCCCGTCGGACCGCCTCGGCCGCCTCGGCCACCGCGCGGTCGGCGGCGGACACCTGCTGGGCGTACCAGGTGTGCGCCTCGGACCGCTGGGCGGACACCCGGGCGGTCAGCTCGGCGAGTCGGCGGATCTGGGCGCTGTACGTCTCACTGGAGACAGGTTCGTTCATCGCGAAGGACCATAAGGGATGATCACCTGCCCGGTGCGGTGCACCGCGCGGTCGAAGAAGAGACCGCGCCACGGCCGGGGATACCAGTCCGGCCCGCCGCTGCCCGGGTAGAGCGACGAGCCCAGCTCACCGCCCTGCACGTCGAGCGCCACCCAGGCGCCGATCTGGTCCGTGCGGGCGCCGGCGCCGCCCAGGTCGGCCCGCATCCGGGCCACCCCGCGCCACCAGGCCAGCACGTGGGTGCGGCGTTCCGGCCCGTCATGCAGGATCCGGCGCAACTGCGCCAACCCGGTCCGGGTGCCGGCCTTGCCGGCCAGCGACCCGGCCGCCGCGTCCACCGCGTACAGCAGCAGGAAATGGGGGGTACGCGGGGTGCCCGGCGCGGCCAGGCCGTCGCCCACCTCGGCCATCAGCTCGGGCACCGTCTCCTCGTCGTACCAGGAGGCGTCGCCGGGCAGGTCCTCGTAGAGCGCCCGGGCGGCCGGGTCGGCGTCCGGGTCGAGGCAGGCGATGGAGAAGCGGGCGGCGCCGGGACGGTACTGCCGGGCCAGCGAGCGGGCGGCGGCGTCGAGCACCGCGCACGCCTCGTCCACCCGGGTGCCCAGCACGGCCAGGTTCCGGCCCGGGGCCCGGGGCAGCCGCAGCGCCGCCGAGCGGGACTGCACGTCGATGATCTCCCCGAGCACCGCCACCGGGTTGCGCGGCAGGCCCTGTTCGGGGGCGGTCAGGGCACGGAAGTCCGGCGCGTCGGCGAGCCGGGGGATCGCGTCGCCGTCGAAGAGCCGGGCCGGCGCGGCGTCCTGCGGGCGCATCCGCCACAGCCGGTGCTGCAACTCGCTCCACGTCTCCCAGTCGCTCGCGGACGGGATCCGGGCGATCTCGTTGCCCTCGGTCAGGCCCGACTCGGCGTTGACCACCGCGTGGTGGCGGGGCAGCGACTGCGCGGCGTCGTTGCGTTCGGCCAGGATGCGCAGCGCCTTGGGCAGCGCGATGCGCAGGGTGAACTGGGCGACCAGGGCCGGCCGGCCCCACAGCGCCTCGATGCCCCGCACGTCCTGGGACGCGAGCACCAGGTGGATGCCCTGCGACCGGCCCCGCCGGGCCAGGTCCTCCAACAGGTCGGCGGCCTCCCGGGCGACCACGTCCCGGCCGGCGAGCAGCGCCTGGAACTCGTCGACCACCGCGACGATCCGGGGCCAGTGCCCGGTCGGGTCCACCGCGCGCAGCTCGGCCAGCTTGGTGACCTCGTGCTTCTTCGCCGCGTCGGCCCGCCGGCGCAGCTCCTCGGCGAGGAACCGGAGCAGGCCCAGGCCGAACTCCCGGTCGGTGTTGACGTTGATCCCGACCAGCCGCATGTGCGGCAGCCAGCTCGGGTCGCGCCGGCCCTTCGCGAACCGGGCGAAGGACACCCCCTCCTTGAAGTCGAGCAGATAGAACTCCAGCTCGGCGGGGGAGTAGCGGGCGGCGAGCGCGCCGATCCAGGCGAAGATCAGGTTGGTCTTGCCGGTGCCGGACGGACCGCCGATCAGCGCGTGCGGCGGGTAGTCGCCGAGGGTGAGCAGCACCGGGCGCCCGTGCGGGCCCTCGCCGATCGGGGCGCTGAGCCCGTGCGCCGAGTCCTCCCGCCAGTATTCGTCCGGCGCGGGCAGCAGGTCGGTGAAGGGCGTCGGCGGCGGGCCGGCGTTGACCCGGGAGGCGAGCGTGCGGCAGGTCTCGGTGACCAGGGCGGGCGGCGGCGGGTCGTCGAGCACCACCGGCAGCCCGGCGATCCGGGCGTCGTCCGGGTCGACCACGATCCGGGTGACGGTCCGGTCGTCGGGCAGGTCGATGCCCCGGACCACCAGGTGCACCCCGCAGGCCGCGCCGGTGCGCACCACCCGGTCGAGCTGGCCGCGCTCGTGCCGGGACAGCTCGTCGCCGCCGAGCAGCACCGCCACCCGCCACGGCTCGGGGCGGCGGCCGGTGGCGGCGGCCAGCTCCCGCAGCGAGCCGTACTCGCCGGCCAGCACGGTGGCGTTGATCCGGCGGATCTGCTCCACCAGGTCGTCCAGGAGCCGGCCGAGACCACCCGGGCCGACGAAGGTGAGCAGGCCGGCGGTGCCGAGCGGGGCGAACCCGGCCAGCCCGCCGCCGAGGTGCTCCGGGTCGTACCCGAACAGCCGGACCCCGCCCGGGTCGGCCCGGCCGACGGAACGCAGCAGCAGCGCCGGCACCACCGCGGCGAGGCCGTCCCGGTCGCCGCCGGCCAGGTGCGCGTGCCCGGCGTCGAGCAGCGGCACCAGCGCGGGCACCGGCGCGGCGCCGGGGATGCGTACCGTGCCGATCCGGACCGCGCCCGGTGGCTCGCCGCGACCGGCGGGCGCGGCCTGCCAGTGCTCCCACGGCGTGGACGCCGCGCCGGGCGCCTCCCGCCGCGCGGCGTCGGCGGCCCGGCCGGCCAGCTCGGCCAGCCGGGTGGTGTGCCGGGCGTCGATCTCGGCGAGCCGCCGGTCGCGCGCCGCGCCGACCCGCTCCGGCACCGCGGCGGCGGCACGTCGGGTACGGTCCAGCCGCTCCCGGTCGGCGGCCAGCTCGGCCTCGGCGGTGGCGAGGCGGGTGCGGGTGGCGCCCAGGGCGTCGGAGAGCATCCCCCGGACCCGCGTCACCAGTTGGGCGCGGACGTCAGCCACGCGACGGCTCCCGTTCCTCGGTGTCCCTGGGCAGGTCCCGGCCGAGCCGTTGCAGGAGCACGCCGGTGACCACCCCGGCGGTGACCGCCGGGTCGGCGGCGTGCGGCTGCTCCTGCCCGTCGTCGCGGCGCGGCGGTGGCATCCGGCAGACCCGGGTGAGCAGCGTGTCGAGCACCGGCGGCGGCAGGCCGGGCAGCAGGTCGCGGACCCGCCCGTCCAACTCGCGGCGCAGCCGGGTCAGGTCGTCCGCGCGGGGCGGGTGGCCGAGCAGTTCCCCGGCCAGGTCGCGCAGCATCGGCGGGGCGATCGCGGCCAGGCCGAGCCCGACGTCGGCGTGGGCCCGGCGCAGCTCGCGGTGCAGCCGGTCCCGGTCGCCGGAGCGGATCCCGACGACCACCCGGCGCAGCAGCTCCCGGGAGTCCTCGATCCGCTCGTCCGGCTCGTCGGGGGCGCCCTCCCGCCCGCCGGTCAGCTCGGCCACCCGGACCGCCCACCACCGTTTCACCGCGGGTTGCTCGTCCGGCTCGGCGTCCGGGCCCGGCGCGGGCGGCGCGTCGCCGCGCGGCGTGTCGTGCCGGGGCCGGCGCTCGCCCGGCGGCGGGGGCGGCGCGCCGTCCGGGGACAGCCCGATCGCGGCCAGGTACGCGGTGAGCTGCTCCTGCGCCACGCGCAGCGCGTAGCCGGTGGTCTCGGCGTGCTCGATGGCGGCGGACAGCTCCGGCACGCCCATCGGGTCGGCCGACTCCTGGCGGACCCAGCGCAGCCGTTCCTGCGCCTGGCCGAGCTTCTCCAGCGCGGCGGCGAGCTGCGCCAGCGGCAGCTCCTCGGCGGCGGCGCGGACCTGCGCGCCGATGTCCTCGACGATGGACACGGCCGGCCCTCAGAGCGTCGACACGTAGAGCTGGGCCTGCTCGACCGCCACGAGTGTCGCCGCGAGGCAGTCCTCCAACCCCTGGCTGGCCTGGGTCAGCGAGGACTGGGCCGCCTCGACGGTCTCGTGGCCGCTGCCCTCCAGCGCGCCGGCCAGGGTCTGCTGTGCCTCGGCCAGCTTCTCGCCGGCCGCCTGCACCGCTGTCTGCCCGTCACCGATCTGCTGGAGAGCGACATCGATGGCGGCCTTCAGCTCGGCGACGCTCGCCACGTGGACCTCCTGGGGGCAGGGGAGATCTCCATTACAACCCATCCCACCGGATGGGCGAACATCCGCCCTCGCGCCGTTCCTGCCCGGGTGTCCGATTAGGGCGCTGACGTGCGCGAAGACCGCGCCGCCCGGCCTCCGCTGGTCCCACGGACGGGCGGGTCGGTCCCACCGGCGGGACCCCCGGGTCAGCGGCCCAGCCAGCGCGGCCCGCGTACCTCCGCGCCGAGCGCGGTGACCCGGGCACGCAGCTCCCGGTCGGCGGTCACCACCACCCGGCGCCGGTCCGGCGCGGCGGCGACCAGCTCGACCACGGTGTCGTCGCCGGACCCGGAGGCGGACACCACGTCGACCCCGGGTGACGGCGCCACCCGGCGGGCCGCGCCCTCCACCACCAGCACCACCTGCACCGGTGGTGGCAGCTCCGGCGGCACCCCGGCGTCGGCGAGCGGCGCCAGGGCGTCGCGCAGCCGGACCGCCGCGCCGGCCCGGTCGCGCCACCAGCCGTCCGGCCGGGAACCCACCACGTTCGCGCCGTCGACGACCAGCAGCGGCCTGCTCTCCATGCCCCCAGCCTGCCATCCGGTCGCGTTTGCCGCGCACCCCGCCGGGTAGCCACCGCCGACCGTGCCGTGTCGTGTCGCGTCCCGGTCGTGCCGACCGACTGCGGAGGACGAAGATGATGGGACCCGGTGACTTCGGCAACGACCCGTGGGACGAGTTCCTGGCCCGCTACTTCGGCCGGGGCGAGGGAGGCCGCCGGCCGGCCCACCGGGTCGACATCACCCGCCTGATGACCGCCGACGCCCGGGAGATGCTCGCCGACGCCGCCCGGCGGGCCGCCCAGAAACACAGCACCGACCTGGACACCGACCACCTGCTCTGGGCGGCGTTGCAGCGCGCGCCGCTGCGGGACCTGGTCCGCCGCGCCGGCGCCGACCCGGACGCGCTCGTGAACGCGCTCGGCGGGCGGGCCGAGGGCGCGCCCGGCGGCGACGTGCCGCCGAACCTGTCGCTCACCCCGGCCGCCAAGCGGGCGCTGCTCGACGCCCACCAGCTCTCCCGGGCCATGGGCGCCAACT
The DNA here is from genome assembly GCF_027497235.1 of Micromonospora sp. WMMD1128. NCBI lineage: Bacteria > Bacillati > Actinomycetota > Actinomycetes > Micromonosporales > Micromonosporaceae > Micromonospora > Micromonospora sp. WMMD1128. Next base: position 3,302,221 of record NZ_CP114902.1, on the reverse strand, counting down.
ACATCGGCCCCGAGCACATCCTGATGGCGTTGCCGCTGAACCCCGAGTCGCCCGCCGGGCGGATGCTCGCCGCCGGCCGGATCCAGCCGGAGTCGTTGCAGGCGGCCAGCGCCGAGCGCGGCGCCGCGAACGGCCCGCGCCCGGACCACGGCACCCCCACCCTGGACCAGTACGGACAGGACCTGACCGAGCTGGCCCGGATGGACCAGATCGACCCGGTGATCGGGCGCGCCGACGAGATCGAGCAGGCGGTGGAGATCCTGTCCCGGCGGACCAAGAACAACCCGGTGCTGATCGGGGAGGCCGGCGTCGGCAAGACCGCCATCGTGGAAGGGCTGGCGGAGCGGATCTGCGACGGCGACGTGCCGCAGACGCTGATCGGCAAGCGGGTCATCCAGCTCGACCTGTCCGGCCTGGTCGCCGGCACCCGCTACCGGGGCGACTTCGAGGAACGCCTGAAGAAGGTGATCGATGAGATCCGGGCCCACCGCGACGAGCTGATCATCTTCCTGGATGAGATCCACACCCTGGTCGGCGCCGGCGGCGCCGGCAGCGAGGGCGGGATGGACGCGTCGAACATGCTCAAGCCGGCGCTCGCGCGCGGCGAGCTGCGGGTGATCGGCGCGACCACGCTCGACGAGTACCGGCGCAGCATCGAGAAGGACGCCGCCCTGGCCCGCCGGTTCCAGCCGGTGCTGGTGCCCGAGCCGGGCGTCGAGGACACCGTCGCCATCCTGCGCGGCCTGCGCGACCGCTACGAGGCGCACCACCAGGTCCGGTTCACCGACGAGGCGCTCGTCGCCGCCGTCGAACTCGCCGACCGGTACGTCACCGACCGGTTCCTGCCGGACAAGGCGATCGACCTGATCGACCAGGCCGGCGCCCGGGTGCGACTGCGCACCCGGACCCCCGCCTCCGACGTGCGCGACCTGGAGCAGCAACTCGACGAGGTACGCCGGGACAAGGAGCAGGCGGTCTCCGACGAACAGTACGAACGGGCCTCCGCGCTGCGCGACCGGCTCGCCGAGCTGGAGGACCAGATCCGCCGCGCCCGCGGCGACGAGGGATCCAGCCAGGTGCCCGCGGTCGGGCCGAAGGAGATCGCCGAGGTGGTGTCCCGGGCCACCGGCATCCCGGTCAACCAGCTCACCGAGGAGGAACGCGACCGGCTGCTGCGCCTGGAGGGACACCTGCACGAGCGGGTGATCGGGCAGGACGACGCGGTCGGCGCCGTCGCCGAGGCGGTGCGCCGCTCCCGCACCGGGCTGGCCGACCCGAACCGGCCGATGGGCAGCTTCCTGTTCCTCGGCCCCACCGGCGTCGGCAAGACCGAGCTGGCCCGCGCGCTCGCCGAGGCGCTCTTCGGCGAGGCCGACCGGATGGTCCGGGTGGACATGAGCGAGTTCCAGGAACGGCACACCGTCAGCCGGCTGGTCGGCGCCCCGCCCGGCTACGTCGGCTACGAGGAGGCCGGCCAGCTCACCGAGGCGGTCCGCCGCCGCCCGTACGCGGTGGTGCTGCTGGACGAGATCGAGAAGGCGCACCCCGATGTGTTCAACGTCCTGCTCCAGGTGCTCGACGACGGCCGGCTCACCGACAGCCAGGGCCGGACGGTGAACTTCCGGAACACCGTACTGATCATGACCAGCAACCTCGGCTCGGAGCTGATCACCGGCACCCAGCGCACGGTCGGCTTCGCCACCGGCGAGCCGGGCGAACAGGAGGCCACCGAGCTGCGGGAACGGCTGATGCGCCGGTTGCAGGAGAACTTCCGCCCGGAGTTCCTCAACCGGATCGACGAGGTCATCATCTTCCAGCGGCTGGAGGCCGAGCAACTGCGCCAGATCACCGGCCTGCTGCTGGAGGAGACCCGCCGCCGGCTGCACGCCCAGGACATCCAGGTCGAGATCAGCACCGCCGGGGTGGACTGGCTCGCCGAGCACGGCTACCAGCCGGAGTTCGGCGCCCGGCCGCTGCGCCGGGTGATCCAGCGCGAGCTCGACAACCGGCTGTCCCGGATGCTGCTGGAGGACGAGATCTCACCCGGGCAGAAGGTCACCGTGGACGCCCGCGACGACCGGCTCGTCCTCGACGTGTCCGCCGGCGAGCGCGGCTATTCGGCCGCCACCACGTCCCACCCCCGGTGACCCGCCACCGGGGGCCGGCCGGCACGTGAGGATCGGAGGGCGGACATGACCGAACCCGAGGAGACCCGGGAGGACGCGGCGGCCGGCGAACCCATCGAGGTCGCGCCGACGGCCAACCCGTCCCGGGTGCGGGTGCCGCCGGAGGGCCTGACCCCGCGGACACCGACGAGCGAGGGCGAACCGGAACTGTCCGGGCCGCCACCGGAGGAGGAGGCGTGATGGCACGCGAGGCGCGACTCGACCCCGAGGTCGAGGTGATCTGGGACGACTTCCACGCCGAGGTGAACGTGCCCTCCGAGCAGTTGCGACAGTGGCTGCTCACGCGCGGGTCGGGGGAGGAGGCGTTCGGTCCGGACCCGGACCTCAACCTGCCCGAGCCGGGCCGGCAGATCCTCGCCGTGCTGCGCAAGCGCAAGGTCGACCTCACGCCCGAGGACATCGAGGTGATGCGGGACGCGATCACCCGGATCCGGGAACTCAGCGCCGAGCGGCCCGACCGGGGCAACGCCGACGACGAGTGGCGGCACGCGCTGCTCGACCTCGGCCACGACGTGCTCGTCGAGCGCTGAGCCGCGGCCCGGGCGGCCACGCCGCCCGGGCCGACCGGGCATGGCCTCACGGCCCTCGCTTCGCTCGGTGCGTTCGCCCCTGCGGGGCCGACCGGGCATGGCCTCACGGCCCTCGCTTCGCTCGGTGCGTTCGCCCCTGCGGGGCTGACCGGGCATGGCCTCACGGCCCTCGCTTCGCTCGGTGCGTTCGCCCCTGCGGGGCTGACCGGGCATGGCCTCACGGCCCTCGCTTCGCTCGGTGCGTTCGCCCCTGCGGGGCCTCCGGTTACTCCGACTCCACGCTGGGCAGTCGCAGGCCGGCGGCGTCGGCCGCGGCCTGCCGGTCCGCCCGGGCCCGCTCCTCGCGGCTGAGCAGATCGGCGTACTCGGTGACGTCCGCCGGATCCGGCACCTCGGGCAGGCGGCGCAGGAACGCCTCCACGTCGGCGGCGGCGGTGGTGTGCGCGGAGGCCGCCCGACGCAGCAGCTCCCGCTCGTCGGCGGCGGGATACAGATCAGTCATGTCGTCGGTGATACCCGCGTTCAGCCGGTTCGCACCCCGCCCGCGCCGTGCGACTGCGCCCCGAAGTCCGGGTGGGCCGGCAGCCAGGACAGATAGTCCGGGTGGTGGGCCAGCGCGTCGGTGTACGCGGCCACCGCCGTCCGCAGCACCGGCTCCGCCACCGCCGCCGCCGGCGCCTCCGGGTGCCAGCCGAACAGCAGCCGCCAGCGCAGCGGCGCGCCGGCCAGCCGGCGGGTGACCAGCCCCGCCACCGGGCGGAACGTGGCCTGGCACAGCGCCACCGCGGCGCCCGCGTCCACCAGGTCCAGCGCGGCCCGCACGTCCGCCTCGTACACCTTGCGGGGGGTGAAGCCGGCGCGCGCGCAGGTGGCGGCGAAGCAGTCGCCGAAGCAGCCGTCGCCCGGCGCGGCCACCCACTGTTCCCGCCGCAGCTCCACCAGGTCGATCTCGTCCCGGCCGGCCAGCGGGTGGGTCTGCGGCAGCAGTACGAGGACCGGGTCGACGGCCACCTCGCGCCAGCTCAGCCCGAACACCGGCGACGGGGTGGCGTCGCCGCACACGCCGGCGAGGGCGAAGTCGAGCCGGCCGCCGGCCACCATCTGCGCCAGCTCGTCCACCGACCAGGACGCGTACGTGGTGATCTGCGCGTCCGGGCGCTCCGCGGCGAGCCGGTGCACCAGCCGGCCCAGGATCGGGCTGTTCACCCCACCGAACCGGTAGCGGCGCAGCGGGTCTCCCGCGCCGGCCATCCGGGCCGCCTCGTCCTGGAGGCCCTTCATCGCCGGCAGCAGCACCCGGGCCCGGTCCAACACCAGCTCGCCGAGCGCGGTGGGTCGGGCGCCCCGGCGGTCCCGCTCGAACAGCGGCCCGCCGAGGACCCGCTCGATCCGCTGGAGCTGGGCGGTCAGCGCCGGCTGGGCCAGGCCGAGCAGGGAAGCCGCCTTGGTGACGCTGCCCGTCTCGGCGATCGCGCACACCACCCGCAGGTGTCGCAGCTCCAGGTTCATACCGTGACGGTAGGACCACGAACGGGTGTCCGGGAAGAGGCGGATCGGCTCAGGCGTCCCGGCGATGCTCCAGGTCGGCCAGGCGGGTACGCCGCCCGGTGACCGCGTCGCGCACCTTGTCCACCACGCCCACCGCCGGCTCGACGATCTTGTTCCAGGGCGGCCGGGCCGGGGTGCCCGGATGCGGCCGGGTGGGCGCCGCCTCCTCGGCGATCTCCCACCGGTTGCCCAGCCGGATCAGCTCCGCGTCGCTGGCCACCTCCCGCAGCGGCGTGACGAGCGCGTCGACCCGGCCCACGTGCCGGCGTACCCGCTCGGCCACGTCGGCGACCGCCGCGTCGTCCGGACCGGACAGTCCCTTCAACGCGGCCAGCAGCGCGGCGTCCGCCTCGATCTCGCGCGCGACCAACTCGCCGCTCTCCGGCACCGCGGCACGGGTGGCGGGGAACAGGTACTGCTCCTCGGCGGAGAGGTGCCGGGACACGGCGGCGGTGAGCACGTCGAGCACCCGGCGGCGACCGGCCGGGTCCAGCCCCGGCTCGGTCACCCGGTCGGCCAGGTCGAGCAGGGTGCGGTGCTCGGCGTCCACCAGGTCGGCCATGCTCCGCCCACCCGGCCGGTAGGCGTCGTCGGCGGTGGGCGGTAGCGGCGGCAGGGGGACGGTCACGGTGCCCTCCTCGTGGCGGCCGGCGTGGTGCCGGGATCGATGTCCGGCGTTACCCGCCCGCGCGCCCCGCGAAACCGGTCCGCACCGCGCCCGCCGTCGCGACCCGTTCGGCTGGTATAAGGAAGCGATGACGACCTCCTCCCCGCCCCGGCCCGCCGACGAGGTCGTGGACCTCTGCCGGGACCTGCTGCGCATCGACACCACGAACACCGGGGACAACGACACCAGTGTGGGGGAGCGGCGCGCCGCGGAGTACGTCGCGGAGAAGCTCGCCGAGGTCGGTGTCGACGCCGAGATCCACGAGTCGGCGCCGGGCCGGGCGAACCTGGTGGCCCGGATCCCGGGCCACGAGCCGGGCCGGGACGCGCTGCTGGTGCACGGTCACCTCGACGTGGTCCCCGCCGACCCGGACGAGTGGTCGGTGCACCCGTTCTCCGGCGAGATCCGCGACGGCTACCTGTGGGGCCGCGGCGCGATCGACATGAAGGACTTCGACGCCATGGTGCTGGCCGTGGTCCGCGACTGGCAGCGCACCGGCGTCCGGCCCCGCCGCGACGTGGTGCTCGCGTTCACCGCCGACGAGGAGGCCGGCAGTGACTACGGCGCGCACTTCCTGGCCCAGCGTCACCGCGGGCTCTTCGACGGTTGCACCGAGGCGATCGGTGAGGTGGGCGGCTTCTCCTACTCCGTCGACGAGTCCCGCCGGCTCTACCTCATCGAGACCGCCGAGAAGGGCATCGACTGGCTGCGCCTGCACGCCAAGGGCCGGCCCGGCCACGGCTCGATGGTGCACGACGACAACGCGGTCACCGCGCTCGCCGAGGCGGTCGCCCGGATCGGCCGGCACCGGTTCCCGGTGGTGATGACCGACACCGTGCGCGCGTTCCTGGCCGAGGTCGGCGACGTGCTCGGCATCGAGATCGACCCGGACGACCCGGAGACCGCGATCGCCAAGCTCGGCCCGATCGCCAACATCATCGGCGCCACCGTCCGCAACACCGCCAACCCGACCCGGTTGGCCGCCGGCTACAAGGACAACGTCATTCCCGGCCGGGCCACCGCCACCATCGACTGCCGCAGCCTGCCCGGGCAGAGCGAGGAGTTGGAGCGGCAGCTGCGGGAGCTGGTCGGGCCGGACATCGTCATCGAGTACGTCCAGCGCCAGCCGGCCTTGGAGACCACGTTCGACGGTGAGCTGGTGGCACAGATGTCCGCCGCGCTGCGCGCCGAGGACCCGGGCGCGCACCCGGTGCCGTACATGCTCTCCGGCGGCACCGACGCCAAGGCGTTCTCCGCGCTCGGCATCCGCTGCTTCGGCTTCGCGCCGCTGCGGCTTCCCGCCGACCTCAATTTCTCCGGCCTGTTCCACGGCATCGACGAGCGGGTCCCGCTGGACGGACTACAGTTCGGCGTGCGGGTTCTCGACCGCTTCCTCCGCAACTGCTGACCGCGCCCGCCGCGGCGCCGCCCGCGCGGACCTCCCCCATCGCGAAGGGACTGCCTCACATGACCGACCAGCACGGTGAGCTGGACGCCGCCCTCGAGCAGGTGATCGACGCGGCCCGTGCCCATCTGGCCGCCGTCCGGGCCGCTCAGGGCCGGATCGACGACGACGCCGTCTGGCAGGCGTACGTCGCGTTGAACAACGCCTCCTTCGGGTACGACGAGCGGCTGCTCGACGCGTTCGGCGAGGTGACACCCTGGGACGTGGAGTCGATCGACCCGGACGAGGCCGACGAGCGGTTCGGCGCGGTCGAGGGCGGTGAGCCCACCGACCCGCACCCGCGGGTGATCTCGGTGCGGCAGCGGCGCGACTACCGGGTGCCGAGCATCGCGGCCCTGCTCCGGGTCGCCGAGGTGGCCCGCCGGGAGGGCATCCCGGAGGACGACGAGCCGGCGCCGGTGGAGGGGGTCGGCGAGGCGGTGCTGGAGCTGTTGCAGAGCGGTGACGGCTCGCTGTCCGCGCTCGACGTGCCCGAGCTGGAGCCGCTCGACGGCGTGGTCATGGTCAGCGAGGTCGGCACTCCGGTCGACCTGGAGTCGTTCGACGACGACGACCCGGTCGGCCCGTTCCAGCCGGCCGTCGACGACCGGCTGGTCGGCCGCCTCGACGAGCACCCGTTCCTGGACCTCGACGAGGAACACGACCACGCCCACTAGGCCGTGACCGTCCCGGGGCCGCACCGCGCGGCGCGGCCCCGGGTACGGGGCGGGGTCAGTACGACAGGCCCGGTTGCGGCTTGTTCACCACGCGGCGGCGCAGCATCACCTGCCGTGTGCCGTCCCGGTAGAGCCGCACCCGGGCCAGCTCCCACCCGGAGAACTCCGCCTGGATCGCCAGTTGCGCCGCGGCGGTCAACCGGTCGACGTTCGAAGGCAACCGCAGCGGCGCGTATTCGTAGTCCATGTCCCCATGCTGCCCAGCTCGCGGCCCCTCCGCCACCCCCTGGCGGTGGCCCGGGTCGCGGCGGCGGGTCAGCCGTCGCGCTCCGGGTAGCCGACCGGCACCGCGGAGACGTCGTCGAGCGCGGTGACGATCTCGTCCGGCAGGGTCATCCGCTCCACCTGGAGCGCGCCGAGGAGCTGCCCGACGGTGCGGGCGCCGAGGATCGGCGCGGTGACGCCGGGCCGGTCCCGGACCCAGGCCAGCGCCACCTCCGTCGGCGACACGCCGAGCCCGCCGGCGGCGATGGCCACCGCCTCCACGATGCTGGAGCAGCGGGGCTCCAGGTAGGTGGCCACGAAACGCTCGAAGTGCGGCGACACCGCCCGCGAGTCCGCCGGGCGGCCGTTGCGGTACTTGCCGGTCAGCACCCCCCGCCCCAACGGCGACCAGGGCAGCAGACCCAGCCCCATCCCGGCGCAGGCCGGCAGCACCTCACGCTCGATGCCGCGCTCCAGCAGCGAATACTCCACCTGGGCGGCGACCACCGGGGCCCGCCCCGGCCAGGCGGCCTGCCAGGCGGCGGCCCGGGCGGTCTGCCAGCCGGAGAAGTTCGACACGCCCACGTACCGGGCCTTCCCGCTGGACACGGCGTGGTCCAGGGCCGAGAGCGTCTCCTCCAGCGGCGTGTCCGGGTCGTACCCGTGCACCTGCCAGAGGTCGACGTGGTCGGTGCCGAGCCGGCGCAGCGACGCGTCGAGCGTGCGCAGCAGGTGCCCGCGCGAGCCGTCCCGCCGGCGACCGCTGCCCGGCCGTAACCCCGCCTTGGTGGCGATGAGCATCTCGTCGCGGTCCACCAGGCTGCCCAGCAGGGAGCCGATCACCGACTCGGCGTCGCCGTCGGCGTACACGTCGGCGGTGTCGACGAGGTTGCCGCCCGCGTCGAGGTAGCTCTTCAGCTGCGCGGCCGCGTCGTCGGCGTCGGTGTCCCGTCCCCAGGTCATGGTGCCGAGCGCGAGCCGCGAAACCGCCAGCCCGCTTCGGCCGAGCGGTCGCTGTTGCATGCGTGAACCTTATTTCGAACCCGGTGTCACGGGTATCCTCGCCGCAGTCAACTTCCCGCGCGACCGCAGAGCGGTGTGACGTGTTCGGGCGAGCCGGTGGTCGGCGGCGTCACCGGCATTGCGTAACCTGATGCGACCTGTGGTGCGGACGGTGGGAGGACCATTGCGACTCGGGCTCAGCCTTGGCTACCAGACGGCGTGGAGCACGCCTGCGGACCACCTGGCGCTCGCTCAGGAGGCGGACCGGCTCGGCTACTCGGTGGTGTGGGCCGCGGAGGCGTACGGCTCCGACTCGCCGAGCATGCTGGCCTGGATGGCCGGGCAGACGGAGCGGATCGACCTCGGCGCCGCGGTCATGCAGATCCCCGCCCGCACCCCGGCGATGACCGCGATGACGGCCGCGACCATCGACGCCCTCTCCGGTGGCCGGTTCCGGCTCGGTCTGGGCGTCTCCGGCCCCCAGGTCTCCGAGGGCTGGCACGGCGTCCGGTTCGCCAAGCCGCTGGCCCGCACCCGGGAGTACGTCGACATCGTCAAGCTGGCGGTCGCGCGCAAGGAGGTCGTGTACGACGGCGAGCACTACACACTGCCGCTGCCGGACGGCCCGGGCAAGGCGTTGCGGCTGGGCTTCCGTCCGCCGCGCGAGCACATCCCGATCTACCTGGCCGCGGTCGGCCCGAAGAACCTGGAGCTGGCCGGCGAGATCGCCGACGGCTGGTTGGCAGTCTTCTACGCCCCGGAGTTCGCCGAGGAGCAGCTCGCCCCGGTCCGGGCCGGGCGGGCGCGGGCCGGCCGGGAGCTGGCCGGCTTCGATGTGGTGCCGTCGGTGCCGGTGGTGGTCGGTGACGACGTCGCCACCTGCGCCGAGCTGGTCCGCTGGTACGCCGCGCTCTACGTCGGCGGGATGGGCAGCCGCGAGCAGAACTTCTACAACCAGCTCGCCACCCGGATGGGCTACGGCGACGCGGCCCGCGAGGTGCAGGATCTCTACCTGGCCAAGCAGCAGCGTGCCGCGGCGGCGGCGGTGCCGATGGAGTTCATCGACCGCACCTCGCTGCTCGGCCCGAAGGAACGCATCGCCGAGCGGATGCGGGAGTACGCCGCCGCCGGTGTGACCACGCTGTCGGTGACGCTGTTCGTGGCCGACCGGGACAGCGGCGTGCAGACGCTGCGCACCGTCGCCGAGGCCCTCGACCTGTCCGGGGTCGGCGAGTGACCTGGGTCGAGGCCATCGTCCTGGGCGTCGTCCAGGGCCTGACGGAGTTCCTGCCGGTGTCGTCGTCGGGGCACCTGCGCATCACCTCGGCAATCTTCTTCGGCCGGGACGCGGGCGCGTCGTTCACCGCGGTGACCCAGCTCGGCACCGAGGCCGCCGTGCTCATCTACTTCTTCAAGGACATCTGGCGGATCGTCCGGACCTGGTGCCTGGGTCTGGTCGACCGCTCGGTGCGTTCCAGCCTCGACTACCGGATGGGCTGGTACGTCATCGTCGGCACCATCCCGATCGGCATCCTGGGGCTGATCTTCAAGGACCAGATCCGCACCGCCGGCCGGAACCTCTACCTGATCTCCTTCACGCTGATCTTCTTCGCCCTGGTGCTCGCCTTCGCGGAATACTGGGGGCGGCAGACCCGCACGCTGGAGAACTTCCGGATGCGGGACGGCGTGGCGATGGGGCTGGGTCAGGCCATGGCGCTGATCCCGGGCGTCTCCCGCTCGGGCGGCACGCTCACCGTCGGCCTGTTCCTCAACCTCACCCGGGAGACCGCGGCGCGGTACTCGTTCCTGCTGGCGATCCCCGCCGTGGTGATCTCCGGCGTGTTCAGCCTGCCGGACGTCTTCGAGCCATCCGCGCCGGGCACCGCCGCGCCGAGCGTGGCGCAGATGGTGGTCGCCACCGCGATCGCCTTCGCCATCGGGTACGCGGCGATCGCCTGGCTGCTGCGCTACGTCGCGCACCACACGCTGTACCTGTTCGTGATCTACCGGGTGGCGCTCGGCACGCTCGTGCTCTGCCTGCTGCTCACCGGCACCATCAGCGCCACCTGACGTTCGCCCGGCACGCCGACGGCCGGCACCCGTTCGGGGTGCCGGCCGTCGTGGTGTCAGCTGTTCCAGTGCTGGCCGACGAGGTCGGCGGCCTGCTGCTCCCACTGCGCGTACGCGTCCGGGTAGGCGCTGACCTGGACGGTCTGCGCGGCGGCGGTCAGCGGGATGTCCTGCCAGCCGTCGACCTGCTTCAACCCCTTGAGGAACGCCAGGGTCGAGTATTCAGGGTCGGTGATCTGCTCCGGCGTGCCCCAGCCGCTGGACGGGCGCTGCTGGAACAGGCCCAGCGAGTCGTGGTCGTTGCGGTCGCCGAGGTGACCCAGGTTCTCCAGCTTGGACTCCTGGAGGCTGGTGGCGATCGAGATGACCGCGGCCCGTTCGGGCAGGCCGGCCTTCTTCGTCGCCGCGATGATCGCCTTGGCGTTGGCGGTCTGCTCGTCGGTCAGGTCGATGCGGGACTGGGCGCCCTGCACGCCGTGCGGCACGAGCGCGGCGGGGTCGGCCTGCGCGGTGACGGCGACCTCGCGGGCGGTGGGGCTGGTGTCGTGGTGGTTGAGCGGGCCGGCGGCCAGGCCACCGGCGACGGTCAGTCCGGCGATGCCGAGGATGCTCTTGCGCAGCATGGTGTTCATGGGGGGCTCCATTCGGGGGTCGACACCCGGGGGTGGGGTGCGCGAGCACCGTCAGGCGCTCTCGGGGGATCCGACCGGCCACGGGGCGGGGGCCTCGTCGTGCCGGCGGAACGATGTGCAACGACCGGCGACCCGCCGTCATTCCGCGGATCCGTGATCCGGAGTGGCGGGCGTTTCCGCTGCTCAGCCGCGCACCGGGTATAACGCCCCCGGCCCGGTGCCGATTCCGTCGAGCGGGTGTCGCCCACCACCCGGAAACCCGACATCTCACCCGCCTCGGATTGACCGGCAACGTCCCACCCCACTCGCCCGGCCCCCGGCCCGGCCGAAACGCCCGCCGGTTCGCCGAGGTGGCGGTATCCCGGTGCACCTGATAGCGCCACCTCGGCGACCTGGAGTCGATCTAGCCAGGGCATCTCGCAGTTTGGGAGTTATCTCCCATCTTGTGGGGCGCTCGGGCATGTCGGCACGAGAGCGCCCCCTGATGGGCCGCATCTCCGCACCACGCGACCGCCGAACCTCCGCCGTACCACCTGGTTGGCGGCGGCGGCCCGGCGCTGTGGTGGGGGCCGGGGAGCTCGTAGCCCGTGCGGAGGGGCGATGGCAGGCAGGGTGCCCGAGGAATCTCCAGGCCGACCCGTCGGGCGATATGTCTGTTTTGTGCGTTCGTGACGTGCGGGCGCCGCCGGACCGACCCGCCTCCGCACGTGATCACCGAGCGGGGGCGGGCGTCGCCGTGGCACGGCCTAGGGTGGTGGGTGTGGCGACCCTTCTGCTTCTGCGACACGGCCGGACCACCGCGAACGCCGACGGCGGCCTGGCCGGCCGGCAACCGGTCGAGCTTGACGACACCGGGCGGGACCAGGCCACGGCGGTCGGCGGGCGGCTCGCCGGGCTGCCGCTCGCGGCGGTGGTGACCAGCCCGCTGATCCGCTGCCGGCAGACCCTGGCGCTGGCGCTGCCCGGAGCCGAGCCGGTGGTCGAGGACGGGTTGATCGAGTGCGGCTACGGCACCTGGGAGGGGCAGGCGCTGAAGAAGCTGGCCAAGGAGCCGCTCTGGCCGGTGGTCCAGCAGCACCCGAGCGCCGCGGCCTTCCCGGAGGGGGAGTCGATGGCGGGGATGTCGGCGCGGGCGGTCGCGGCGGTACGCGCGTGGGACGCGCGGGTCACCGCCGAGCACGGGCCCGAGGCGGTCTGGTTGGCGTGCAGCCACGGTGACGTGATCAAGGCCATCGTGGCGGACGCGCTCGGCGTACACCTGGATCTTTTTCAGCGGATCGTGGCCGACCCGGCGTCGGTGACGGCGATCCGTTACACGTCGCTGCGACCGTTCCTGGTCCGGCTCAACGACACCGGCGGGGACCTGTCGGCGCTGGTCCCGCCGCCGGGCAAGCGGCGCCGGCGGGCGGCCCGGAGCACCGAGTCGGACGCCGCGGTGGGTGGTGGCGCGGGGGCGGCCCGGTGAGCGGTGCCGTCGCGACCGCCGGCGGCCGGGGCGGCGGGGCGGGTTGCGCTCTGGGCGGATTCGGCGTCGGTGGGCTGCGCGGTGCTTCCGCCCGCCGGATAGGGTCGTGGGTATGACGCACCAGGTGCACGCCTTCGAGCCGCCGGAGCGGTTCGTCGCCGGGACGGTCGGCCCGCCGGGGGAGCGCACGTTCTTCCTCCAGGCGCGTGGCGGCGGCCGGCTGGTCAGCGTCGCGCTGGAGAAGGTCCAGGTGTCGCTGCTCGCCGAGAAGCTGGAGGAGCTGCTCTCCGAGGCGCAACGCCGGTTCGGGGTGAAACTGCCGGAGGCCGCGCCGGTGGTGCTCGGCGACAACGAGCCGCTCGACACCCCCGTCGACGAGGAGTTCCGGGTCGGCACGCTGGGCCTGGCCTTCGACGTGGACACCGCCACCGTGGTGATCGAGGCGATCGCCGTGGGCGAGGCGGAGGTCGAGGTCGAGCTGGGCGACGCGGACGACGAGGTCGAGGTCGAGATCGACGAGGAGCCGGACGAGCCGGACGAGGACCTCGACCGGCTCCGGGTGCGGCTGACCCCCGAGGCGACCCGCGAGTTCATCGAGCGCGCCAAGCGGGTGGTCAACGCCGGCCGGCCGCCCTGCCCGCTCTGCGGCCAGCCGCTCGACCCGGCCGGCCACCTCTGCCCCCGGCACAACGGCTATCACCGGTGACCTCGTCGGAGTTGCAGCCCCGACAGGACGGCGCCGAGGCGCTGCGGCTGCTCGCCGACGGTGAGCTGACCCTGGAGGGGCGCCTCGTCGACGCCTCCAACACCACGCTGCGCGGTGTCATCGCCCTCGGCGAGGTCCGCGCGCACTGCGTCTACAAGCCGGTGCGCGGCGAGCGCCCGCTCTGGGACTTCCCGGACGGCACGCTCGCCGGCCGGGAGGTGGCCGCCTACCTCGTCTCCCGGGCCACCGGGTGGGACCTGGTGCCGCCGACCGTGCTGCGCGACGGCCCCTTCGGTCCCGGCTCCTGCCAGCTCTGGATCGACGAGCCGGCCGACGCCGAGCCGCTCGTGGGGTTCGTGCCGGCCGAGTCGGTGCCGCCGCGCTGGTTCCCGATCGCCGCGGCGCGCGACGACGACGGGGCGGCCTACGCGCTGGCGCACGCCGACGACCCGCGGCTGGCCCGGCTCGCCGTTCTCGACGCCGTGATCAACAACGCCGACCGCAAGGGCGGGCACGTGCTCGTCGGCGCGGACGACCGGATCTACGGCGTGGACCACGGCGTCAGCTTCCACGTGGAGGAGAAGCTGCGTACGGTGCTGTGGGGTTGGGCCGGGCGCCTGCTCCCGCCGGACGCGGTGGAGATGCTCGACGGCCTGGCCGGCCTTCTCGGCGGCGCGCTCGGCGAGGAGCTGGCCGACCATCTCACCATCGGCGAGGTCGCCGCGGTGACGGCGCGGGTGGAGCGGCTGCGGGACACCGGCCGGTTCCCGCTGCCCCCGGAGGAGTGGCCGGCCATGCCCTGGCCGCCGATGTGAGCCGTTGTCGCGTTGATCACCCGTGGGGCGGCATCCGCGTGCCGGACGGCTCGTTAGGCTGGCGGTCATGGAGTCTTGGGCGGGACACGAGGTGCCACGGCTGCCGGGCGAGGGCGCGCCACTGAGGTTGTACGACTCGGCGCGACAGGGTCTCCACCCCAGCCGGCCCGACGGCGTCGCCTCGATGTACGTCTGCGGCATCACCCCGTACGACGCCACCCACCTCGGCCACGCCGCCACCATGATCACGTTTGACCTGGTGCAGCGGATGTGGCGTGACGCCGGCCTGACCGTGAGCTACGTGCAGAACGTCACCGACATCGACGACCCGCTGCTGGAGCGCGCCGAGCGCGACGGCGAGGACTGGAAGGTCCTGGCCATGCGGGAGACCGCGCTGTTCCGCGAGGACATGGAGGCGCTGCGGATGATCCCGCCGGCGCACTACGTCGGCGCGGTCGAGTCGATCCCGGACATCGCCGACAAGGTGCTCGTGCTGCTCAAGGACGGCGCGGCGTACCGGCTCGACGACGGCACCGGCGACGTCTACTTCGACATCTCCGCCGCCCCCGAGTTCGGCTACGAGTCGAACCTGTCCCGCGCCGAGATGCTGGAGATCTTCCCGGAGCGCGGCGGCGACCCGGAGCGGGCCGGCAAACGCGACCCGCTCGACCCGCTGCTGTGGCGCGGCGCCCGCGACGGCGAGCCGTCCTGGCCCGGCGGCGAGCTGGGCCCGGGCCGTCCCGGCTGGCACATCGAGTGCACGGTCATCGCGTTGCACCTGCTCGGCGACCGGATCTCCGTGCAGGGTGGCGGCAACGACCTGGTCTTCCCGCACCACGAGTGCTCCGCCGCGCACGCCGAGCGGCTCACCGGCGCGGCGCCGTTCGCCGACCACTACGTGCACGCCGGCATGATCGGCCTGGACGGCGAGAAGATGTCGAAGTCGAAGGGCAACCTGGTCTTCGTCTCCCGCCTGCGGGCCGACCGGGTCGACCCGATGGCGGTGCGGCTGGCGCTGCTCACCGGCCACTACCGCAGTGACCGGACCTGGACCGACGAGCTGCTCGCCGAGGCGCTGCGGCGGCTGGACCGTTGGCGGCGGGCCGCCGCCGCGCCGTCCGGCCCGTCGGGGGAGGCGCTGCTGGCCGGGGTACGCGAACGCCTCGCCGACGATCTCGACACTCCCGGCGCTCTGGCGGTGGCCGACGCCTGGGCCGAGCGCACGCTGGCCGGCGACGGCGCCGACCCGACCGCCCCCCACCTGTTCGCCGACACCGTCGACGCCCTCCTCGGCATCCGCCTGTAAGGAGGGGGCCCTTGTTAACGCTTTCGGTAGAGGCGGGGCCCCCGCTTAACAGGTGCCGGTTAAGAAGGGGCCCCGCCTAACCACAGCCGGGCACGGACCGGGCCGCCCCCGCGGGCGGCGCTCAGCCGAGGACGAGGCCCGGGTCCGGGTCCGGGTCGGGTGCCGGCGCGGGGATCTTGTACTCCTCGGTGAGCGTGGTCATCGGTCCCGGCCAGGTGGCCTGCGCGACCTCGATCGGCTTGCGCCGCTCGTCGTACGCGACGTGCAGCAGGTGCAGCACCGGGGTGTCCGGGCGGATCTGGAGGATCTCCGCCTCCTCCCGGCTGGGCTGGCGGGCGCTTATCGTGTCGGCCGCCGTGACGTACCGGCGGCCGGTCGCCTCCTCGGCCTCCTGATAGAGCGGGCGGCCGAACGCCTCGGCCCGTTCCAGGGAGGTGCCGGCGGTGTCGGCGGGCAGGAACCAGGAGGCGCCGACCTCGACCGGGGAGTCGTCGGTGCGGACCAGGTGCCGCCGGCAGAGCAGTTCGGTGCCGTCGGTGACGCCGAACACGTCGGCGACCTCGGGCGGGGCGGCGGCGCGGCCGACCGAGACGAGCTGCTGCCGGTATCGGGCGGCCAGGTCGGTGTGGTAGCCGCGGAACCCGCCGTACCGGCCCCGGGCGAGGCGGTTGAGTCGGCGCCGGGTGCCCCGGACGTACGTACCGGAGCCGGGTTTGGTGATCAGGATGCCCTCGACGCGGAGCTGGTCGACGGCGCGTTGGACGGTCTGCTTCGCGACGCCGAACATCTCGGCGATGGCCGGGATGGACGGCAGCCGCTCGCCCGGCCCCCAGTCGCCGCGCCGCACCTGCGCCTTGAGCTGCGCGGCGATCTGCCGGTGCGGGAACTCGGCCGCGCCCGGGTTGATCTGCATTGCCCGCCTCCTCAGAACAGCTAGGTTCCTAGGATGCCCTAGAGGGTGTGACGGCGCCACCCCGGACACACGAAAAGGCCGGGCCCGACGAGGACCCGGCCTTCCGCGAAGCGAACTACCAGGAGCCGGCGGTGGGACCGGCGGAACCGCCCCGACGGCGCAGGTACTTCTCGAACTCCTGGGCGATCTCGTCCCCGGTCAACGGGGTGATGCCGGCGTCGCCGACGCGCTCCTCCAACTCACGCACGTATTCACCCAGCTCGGCGTCCTGCTCGGCGGCGCTGCGTACCCGCTGCTCCCACTCGGCGGCCTCCTCGGCCAGGTCGGCCATCGGCACCGGCAGGTCGAGCACCTCCTCGACCCGGTGCAGCAGCGCCAGGGTCGCCTTCGGGCAGGGCGGGTTGTTGGCGTAGTGCGGCACGTGCACCCAGAACGACACCGCGTCGACCTCGGCCCGGGAGCTGGCGTCGTGCAGCACCCCGACGATGCCGGTCGGGCCGTCGTAGCGGGTGGGCGTGAGCTGGTAGCGCCGGGCCGCGTCGGCGTCCGACGCGCTTCCGCTGATCGGCAGCGGCCGGGTGTACGGCACGTCGGCCAGCAGGGCACCGAGCAGCACCACCCGTTCGACCTCCAGGCTGTGGCAGATCTCCAGCACCTGCTCGCAGAACGTGCGCCAGCGCATGCTCGGCTCGATGCCGCGGATCAGCACCACGTCCCGCTCGGTGCCCTCCGGGCTGGCCACCATGAAGCGCGTCGTCGGCCACTCCACCCGCCGGGTCTCCCCGTCGGCCATGGTGATGGTCGGTCGGCTCACCTGGAAGTCGTAGAACTCCTCCGGATCCAGCTCGGTCACCTGCCGGGCCTGCCAGACCTGTTCCAGGTGTTCCACGGCGGCGGTGGAGGCGTCCGCGGCGTCGTTCCAGCCCTCGAAGGCCGCGATGGCGACCGGTGAGCGTAGAACCGGCAGCCCGTCGAACTCGGTCACGCCGTCACCTCACCCTGCTCGTCGGGAGCGGCGTGGCCCCGTCGCCCGGTCGCGTCCCTGATGTCCTTCACGTCCGCCAGCCTACGTGCCGCCGCCGGAGCCGGCCCGTCGGCCGCGCCGGTCGCCCGGCCCGACCACCCGGTCGAAGCCGATGAGGGTACGCGGTGATCCAGCCGACAGTATGTGGGAAGGGACCGTTGGGGTGCCCTTCGCGTCCGTCGCCGCACTAACCTGGGTTTGTGTCTACTTCGTTGCGCGACCTGCTGGCGGACCGGATCCTCATCGCCGACGGGGCGATGGGGACGATGCTCCAGGCAGCCGACCTCACGCTCGACGACTTCGACGGCCTCGAGGGCTGCAACGAGATCCTCAACGTCACCCGGCCGGACGTGGTCCGTGGTGTGCACGACGCCTACCTGGCCGCCGGCGCGGACTGCGTGGAGACCAACACGTTCGGCGCCAACCTGCCCAACCTCGCCGAGTACGGCATCGCCGACCGGATCTGGGAGCTGTCCGAGGCGGCGGCGCGGATCGCCCGGGAGGCCGCCGACGCGTACGCCACCCCGGAACGGCCGCGGTTCGTGCTCGGGTCGATGGGGCCGGGCACGAAGCTGCCGACCCTTGGTCACGCGAGCTACGCCTCGCTGCGCGACGCGTACCAGCAGAACGCCGCCGGCCTGATCGCCGGCGGCGCGGACGCGCTGATCATCGAGACCTGCCAGGACCTGCTCCAGGTCAAGGCCGCGGTGGTCGGGTCGAAGCGGGCCCGCGACGCCGCCGGCCGGGACGTGCCGATCATCTGTCAGGTGGCCGTGGAGACCACCGGCACCATGCTGTTGGGCAGCGAGATCGGCGCGGCGCTGACCGCGATCGAGCCGCTCGGGGTCGACCTGATCGGGCTCAACTGCTCCACCGGCCCGGCCGAGATGGGCGAGCACCTGCGCTACCTGTCCCGGCACTCCCGGATCCCGGTGTCGGTGATGCCGAACGCCGGCCTGCCGGTGCTGACCGCCGACGGCGCGTACTTCCCGCTCGGCCCGCAGGAGATGGCGGACGCGCTGGAGCAGTTCGTCGACGACTACGGCGTCGGGCTGATCGGCGGCTGCTGCGGCACCACGCCGGAGCACATCCGGGCGCTCGTGGAGCGGCTGGGCGGGCGTCGCCCGGCGGCCCGGGCGCCGGAGCCGGAAGCGGGCGTCTCCTCGATCTACCACCACGTGCCGTTCGCCCAGGACGCCAGCGTCCTGATGGTGGGGGAGCGCACCAACGCCAACGGCTCGAAGGCGTTCCGCGAGGCGATGCTGGCCGCCGACTGGCAGGCCTGCGTGGAGATCGCCCGCAACCAGGCCCGGGACGGCTCGCACCTGCTCGACCTCTGCGTCGACTACGTCGGTCGGGACGGCACGCAGGACATGCGGGAGCTGGCCGGCCGGTTCGCCACCGCGTCCACGCTGCCGATCGTGCTGGACTCCACCGAGCCGGCGGTGATCGAGGCGGGGCTGGAGATGCTCGGCGGTCGCTGCGTGGTCAACTCGGTGAACTTCGAGGACGGCGACGGCCCCGACTCCCGCTACGCGCGGGTGATGCCGGTGGTGAAGGAGCACGGGGCCGCCGTCGTGGCGCTGCTCATCGACGAGGAGGGCCAGGCCCGCACCCGGGAGTGGAAGGTACGGGTGGCCGCCCGGCTGATCGACGACCTGACCGGCCGGTGGGGGCTGCGCCGGTCGGACATCCTGATCGACGCGTTGACGTTCCCGATCGCCACCGGGCAGGAGGAGACGCGCCGCGACGGCATCGAGACGATCGAGGCGATCCGGGAGATCACCGCCCGCTACCCGGGGGTCAACTTCACCGCCGGCATCTCGAACGTGTCGTTCGGCCTGAATCCGGCGGCCCGGCAGGTGCTCAACTCGGTGTTCCTGCACGAGTGCGTCCAGGCCGGCCTGACCTCGGCCATCGTGCACGCCAGCAAGATCCTGCCGATGACGAAGATCCCGGACGAGCAGCGCGAGGTGGCGCTCGACCTGGTCTACGACCGCCGCCGCGAGGGCTACGACCCGGTGCAGCGGTTCATCGAGGTCTTCGAGGGCGTCGACGCGGCGTCGGCGCGGGCCACCCGCGCCGAGGAGTTGGCCGCGCTGCCGCTCGAGGAGCGGCTCAAGCGCCGGATCATCGACGGCGAGCGCAACGGCCTGGAGGCCGACCTGGACACCGCGATGGCGCAGGGGCGCACGCCGCTGTCCATCATCAACGACCTGCTGCTGGACGGCATGAAGGTGGTCGGCGAGCTGTTCGGCTCGGGCCAGATGCAGTTGCCGTTCGTGCTCCAGTCCGCCGAGGTGATGAAGACCGCGGTGGCCTACCTGGAGCCGCACATGGAGAAGGCCGACTCCGAAGACGCTGCCGGAAAGGGCAAGATTGTTCTTGCCACGGTGAAGGGCGACGTGCACGACATCGGCAAGAACCTGGTCGACATCATCCTGTCCAACAACGGCTACGACGTGGTCAACATCGGCATCAAGCAGCCGATCACCGCGATCCTGGACGCGGCCGAGGAGCACCGTGCCGACGCCATCGGCATGTCCGGCCTGCTGGTCAAGAGCACGGTCATCATGAAGGAGAACCTGGCCGAGATGGCCACGCGCGGCGTCGCCGAGCGCTGGCCGGTGCTGCTCGGCGGGGCGGCGCTGACCCGGGCGTACGTGGAGGACGACCTGCGGTCGATCTACCCGGGCCAGGTGCACTACGCCCGGGACGCGTTCGAGGGGCTGTCCCTGATGGACCGGGTGATGGCGGCCAAGCGGGGTGGCGCGCCGGTGGTCGACCCGGAGCGGGAGGCGGCGCTGGCGGCCCGCCGGGAGCGGCGGGAGCGGCAGCGGGCGCAGGTCCGGGAGGCGCTGCCCGAGCTGGACGACGCTTCGGTCCGCTCCGACGTGGCGCCGGACGCCACGGTGCCCACGCCGCCGTTCTTCGGTACCCGGGTGGTGAAGGGCGTGCCGCTTGCCGACTACGCGGCGCTGCTCGACGAGCGGGCCACGTTCCTGGGCCAGTGGGGGCTGCGGGGCGCCCGCGGCGGTCAGGGCCCGTCGTACGAGGAGCTGGTGGAGACCGAGGGCCGGCCCCGGCTGCGCTACTGGCTGGACCGGCTGATCGCCGACCAGGTGTTGGAGGCGGCCGTGGTGTACGGCTACTTCCCGGCCTACTCCGAGGGCAACGACCTGGTGGTGCTGGACGAGAACGGGCACAGCGAACGCGCCCGGTTCTCCTTCCCCCGGCAGCGGCAGGAGCGCCGGCTGTGCCTGGCCGACTTCTTCCGGCCCAAGGGCGACCAGCTCGACGTGGTGGCGTTGCAGTTGGTCACCGTCGGGCAGCCGATCAGCGAGTACACGGCGAAGATGTTCGCGGCGAACGAATACCGCGACTACCTGGAGGTGCACGGTCTGTCGGTGCAGCTCACCGAGGCCCTTGCGGAGTACTGGCACCGGCGGATCCGGTCCGAGCTGGTGCTGCCGGGTGGGCGTACGGTCGCCGAGGACGACCCGGCCGACCTGGCCGGCCTGCTGCGCACCGACTACCGGGGCTGCCGGTACGCGTTCGGCTATCCGGCCTGCCCGGACCTGGAAGACCGGGCGAAGGTGGTGGGGCTGCTCGGCGCGGAGCGGATCGGGGTGGAGTTGTCGGAGGAGTTCCAGCTCGTGCCGGAGCAGGCCACCGACGCCATCGTGGTCCACCACCCCGACGCGAACTACTTCAACGCCAAATAGCCCGCGCTTGATCCACTCCACTACGCCGAGGTGGCGGTAACCGGCTTGCCCGGATGGCGCCACTTCACCGAGCTGGTGTGGATCAAGGGGCGTGGTCTCGGTCGGAATATGATGACGATCATGAGCGGGGGGCTGGCGTCGGGGGTGCTCGGGCGCGCCTTCGCCTGGCTCGCGTTCTGGTACACACTGGCGTGTGTCCTGCCGGTCGGCCTGCTGGTGATAGTCCGGTGGCCGCAAGGGGGCACCACCCCCGGCTACTCGTACGTCAACGGCCGCAGCGTCGAGTGCACCGGCAAGTTCGGGTGCCCGACCGCGCCGGTGGATGTCGGCGCGGAGCTGTACGACATGATCGTGATTCTGGTGCCGACCCTGCTCGTGGCGGTGCCGCTGTGTGCGTACCTGGTGCGAAGGTGGCAGCTTCCGGCGTTGGCGGGATTCGTCGCCGCGGTGACCGGCTGGCTGCTTCTCTGCCTGGGTGGCTGGCTCCGTCTCCATCTTTGAGCGCGGGTGGTGGACACGCCCGGCTCCTGACGGAGCGCGTTTGTCCCATCGGCACTTGTCTGCGTCACCCGGAAGGGTTTTCGCATCGCCTTCCGGTTATGTGAGTAGGTGTCTGGTTCTAGCGTGAATGTCGCACGCCAGCGGACGGTGTGACCCGATCGAGAGGCCATGACCATGCCCGACATCTCGCGTCGAAAGCTGCTCCAGGCGACCGCCGCCGTGGGCGCCGGTGCGGTCGTCGCCCCGGCCGTGTTCACCGGACCCGCCCTGGCGACGACCGGCACCGACGGCTCCGGAGCACCCATCTGGGCCGAGTGCCCGCCGGTGGAACTGACCGGGCGGATCGTGCGCTTCGGTGATCCCGACTACCCGACCGCGAGCGTCGGGTGGGACGAGTTGTTCGTGCACAACCCGCTTGTCATCGTGTTCGCGCAGAACACCCAGGACGTGGTGAACGCCCTCGCCTGGTCCCGGCAGAACAACGTCGCGCTGCGGGTACGCAGCGGCCGGCACAGCCTCGAAGGCTGGTCCAACGTGGACAACGGCATCGTGATCGACGTCAGCGAGCTGAAGTCCGCCGAGATCAACCGGCCCGCGCTCACCGCGCGCGTCGGTGCCGGGCTCAACCAGTTGGAGGCGGTCACCACGCTCGCCCAGCAGGGTCTCGCGGTGACGACAGGTACGGAGGGGAGCGTGGGTCTGTCCGGCGCGACCCTGGGCGGGGGTTTCGGCTTCCTCACCCGGTGGCTCGGCATGGCCTGCGACAGCCTGATCGGGGCGGAGATCGTCGTCGCGTCCGGGGCGAACGGCGCCAGGGCGGTCGAGGTGGACCTGCGGAACCACGCGGACCTGCTCTGGGCGTTGCGCGGGGCGGGTAACGGCAACTTCGGCATCGTCACCTCGCTCACCTACCGGGTGGCCCCGCTGCGCGGCGTCGCCTACCTTCAGGCGACCTGGTCCGGCCTGGACGACCTGCCGGGCGTCTTCGACAGGTGGCAGCGCACCGCGCCGTTCACCGACGTCCGCCTCGGCTCCCAACTGGAGATCCACAAGTCGCAGATCCTGCTGTTCGGCGTGCTGGTCGAGGGCACCGAGGCGGAGGTGCGGCGGCTGCTGGCGCCGGTCCTGTCGGTCGGCAGCCCGCAGGTCACGGTGCAGATCGGCGGGTGGGGCGAGATCTACGCCGGGTTCCAGGTGCCGATCGAGGACGAGCCCGCGAACTGGAAGTTCTTCTCCCAGTTCACCCGCCGGCCGTTCCCGCCCGAGGCGATCGAGATCATCCGCTCGTTCATGGCGGTCGCGCCCACCGACGACAGCAACTTCTTCACCCAGGCGTTCGGCGTCGGCGCGCAGGCGAAGCAGCCGGCCGGCGGCTCGGCGTTCCCGCACCGCGACGCGATCTTCTACTCCGAGCCGGGCGCCGGCTGGGGGACCCGGGGCGTGCCGGACAGCGGCGACGCCCTCACCCCGGCCGCCCAGGCGTGGATCGCCGAGTTCAGCCAGGCGCTGCGCCCGTACGTGGACGGCGCCTACGTCAACGTGCCGAACATCGGCATGCAGGAGTGGGAGACCGCGTACTGGGGGCCGAACGTCGAGCGCCTGCGCCGGGTCAAGGCGTGGTACGACCCGCACAACGTCTTCCAGTACGAGCAGAGCATCCCGCCCGCCTCATGCTGAGCCGGGATGACCGCGTCGGGCAGGTCAGCTCGCGCGCGGCGCGTACATGATGATCGCGACGCCGACCAGGCAGACGGCCGCGCCGGCGAGGTCGTAGCGGTCGGGCCGGAACCTGTCGACGAGCATGCCCCAGGCGAGCGACCCGGCGACGAAGACGCCGCCGTAGGCGGCGAGGATGCGCCCGAAGTTCGGGTCGGGCTGGAACGTCGCGACGAAGCCGTAGAGACCCAGCGCGATGATCCCGCCCGCGATCCAGAGCAGCCCGCGGTTCTCCCGCCAGCCCTGCCAGACCAGCCAGGCGCCGCCGATCTCGGCCAGCGCGGCGACCAGGAACAGCAGGATGGAACGGGCGACGGTCATGCGTCCGACCGTATCGTCACGATCTTGTCGGTGGGCTACCGGAGGCAAGCCCGTCCACAACGATACAGTCAATGATGTACTGTCGTCGCATGCAGACGCTCCCGCACGCGCAGGTGCTGGCCCGCTTCGGTCACGCCCTCTCCGAGCCGATGCGCGCCCGGCTGCTGCTGGCCCTGCGCGACGGACCCGGCTATCCGGCGCAGTTGGCGGACCTGCTCGGCACCAGCCGGCAGAACGTGTCCAACCACCTGGCCTGCCTGCGCGGTTGCGGCCTGGTCGTGGCCGTGCCCGAGGGCCGGCGCGCCCGTTACGAGTTGGCCGACGCCCGGCTCGCCCACGCGCTGGGCGACCTGCTCGGCGTCGTGCTCGCCGTCGACCCGGCCGTGTGCGCCGACGCCGCCTCAGGTTGTTGCTGATGACGCACCTGCCACTCGTCCCGCTGACGGCCGCCGGTCCCGCGCCGGCCCGCCGCGCCGTGCTCGCCCGCCGGGTACGGCTGCTGGTCGCCGCGACGATCACCTACAACGTCGTCGAGGCGGTGGTGGCGATCGGCGCCGGCACCGTAGCGTCGTCCACCGCCCTGATCGGCTTCGGTCTGGACTCGGTCATCGAGGTGGCCTCGGCCAGCGCCGTGGCGTGGCAGTTCGCCGGCCGGGACCCCGAGGCGCGGGAGCGGATCGCGCTGCGGGTCATCGCGATCTCGTTCTTCGCGCTCGCCGGGTACGTCACCGTCGAGGCGGTCCGGGCGTTGCTCGGCGGCGCCGAGGCCGCGCACTCCACGGTCGGGCTGGTGCTGGCCGGCGTGTCGGTGGCGGTGATGCCGGTGCTGTCGGCCGCGCAGCGGCGGGCCGGTCGGGAGTTGGGTTCCCGATCGGCGGTCGCCGACTCGAAGCAGACGTTGCTGTGCACGTACCTGTCGGTGGTTCTGCTCGTGGGGCTGGCCGTCAACGGCCTGTTCGGCTGGTCGTGGGCCGACCCGGTCGCGGCACTGGTGATCGCCGTGGTCGCGGTGCGGGAGGGCCGGGACGCCTGGCGTGGCGAAACCTGCTGCGCGGTTCCGCCGGCCTCCGGTGGAGCGGCCGAGGACGCCCACTCGTGCGGCTCCGATTGCTCCTGCTGCGGCGTGCCGGTCGGCCGTGAGCCGTCGGTCAGCGACGCGGACCATCCGCGATGAAGATCCAGTCGAGGCCGTCCTCGCCCGGCACGTCCAGGTGCGCGGCGTGGCGCAGGCCGGCCCGTTCCGCGACCCGCCGGGAGGCGATGTTGGCCGGGCGGATCCGGGCGGCCACCGGCAGGTCGGGCCGGTGCGTGCCGGCCCAGCCCACGACGGCGGTGGCCGCCTCGCCGGCCACGCCGTCACCCCACGCGGCCGGGTCTAGGCGGTAGAACAGGTTCAGCACGTCGCGTTCGTGCAGCCGCATGATCTTCAGGCCGCAGAAGCCGAGCCGCCGGTCGTCGCGGCACACCACCCAGTAGCCGAAGCCGTGCACCCGCCAGTGCCCGTCCCAGCGCCGGAAGCGCTCCTGCGCCTCGGCGCGGTCGCGCAGCAGGTCGGAGGGGTTGTGCGCGCAGGCCCGGGGGTCGGTGTGCAGGGCGTGGAGCAGGTCGACGTCGGCGTGGGTGGGGCGGCGCAGGCGCAGCCGTGCGGTGGTCAGCTCCTCGTGCTCTCCCATCGCCGTTCATCATTCCAGCCGGTGCCCGGGCCGGTCCGGCCCGGGCACCGGGAGGGCGTCAGTACGCGTAGGTGACCGAGATGGTGGCGGCCGGGCAGTTGTTCGCCCAACTGGTCAGCGCGCTCTTCTCCGCGCTGTCCACGGTCAGCCGCCAGCGGATCTTCACCGCCACCCACTCGCCGACGTAGCGGCAGCGGGCCGAGGCGTACGGCGGCAGCCACGTCGCCGGGTCCTGGTCGCCCTTGGACTGGTTGACGTTGTCGGTGACCGCGGCCAGCGCCCGCGCGTCGCCCAGGTCGTTGGCGTACGCCTGCCGTCGGCTGGTGGTCCAGGTGCGCGCGCCGGAGTCCCATGCCTCGGCGAGCGGGACCATGTGGTCGATGTCCACGTCGCCGGTGGCGGTCCAGGTGGCGTTGTCGTAGTAGGAGTACCAGCGACCGCCGGAGAGCGTGCAGGTGCCGCTGATGGTGGGCTTCGTGGTGGCCTCGGCGTAGAGCACCTCGTTGCGGGTGTTGCAGCCGTCGCCGTCCGCGTCGATCCAGTGCGGGAACAGGTCGCGGCTGTAGCCGGTGCGGACCTCGGTGGCGACGCTCAGGCCGGCGACCGCGGTGGTGAGCGGGGCGGAGTAACCGGCGGCGCGGGCGGGCTGGGTGGGGCCGAGGGTGGCGGCCGTGATCGCGGCGAGGCTGATGGCCGTGGCGCGCAGGGTGCGGGACATGGGACTCCATCCAAGCGGGATTGGCTCTTACCGGTGCCCTCTTATATAGACAGACGTGGAAGCGATGGTCCAGTTCAACTTCCGTGAACATCCGCTGACGATCCCACCCCTACCTGCGCCGGGGTCCGGAATAAGGGGTGTGCGGTCCGGCCCGGCGGGCTACCGTCCGGAGTACGGCACGCCGAGCGCCGCGTCCCCACCCGCGCCGTCCGGTTGACGCGGCCGAGACGCCGAGGGGCGAGCATGAGCACGACGAAAGGGGCGGAGATGACCGACGAGGTGACGTCGAAGGTTCCGCCGGACCCGGCCCCCGTGCTGACCGCGCTTCCCCGCCCGCCGCAGGTCGGGCCGCCCAGCAGCCTCGACCTGTGGGCCCGCGCCCAGGTGTTGCACCGCTGCTTCGGCGACGACGACGGCGAGCCGCACATCATGCGCGGCCTGGACTAGGCGTACATCCGCTCGCCCGCGCCCCCTATCGTGGCGGATATGACGGCGGCGCTGGCGACGGTGATCGTGGTTCTGCTCGTGGCGGGCGTGGTCGGCTACGTCTCCTGGCGGGACCGGCGGCGGACCATCGACGAGGATCCCACGGCGGTCCGGGCGGCCCGGGCCGAGCGACACCGGCGGGCCGCCGAGCAGGCCCGCGCCCAGCACGACGGCTGGAACAGCGGCGGGCACGGCTTCACCGGCTGACGGCATCGTCGCGCCCGCGACACCTGAACGTTTCCCGACGCCGGTACGTGCAAGCCGGTGAGCGTAGGGGTACAAGCGCTCACACGGGTCGGACAGCCGGGAGGTAGTCGTGGGGGACAGGGTGGAACGCCGGCGGCTCGGGCCGTTGGCCGGGCTGCTGGTGGCCGTGGTGGTGGCCGCCGGCTGCATGGGTGGTGGACTCGACCAGGGGGGGCCGCAGCAGCCCGCCCCGCGGCCGAGCGGGGAGCCGGCGTCACCGGACGCGGTGACCACCCGGGCGGACGGGACCACCAGCGTCGCCGAGTTCAAGCAGGACTTCGCCGACGCCGTCGCCGTCGCCGAGCAGTACTGGACCGCCCGGTTCCGCGCCTCCGGGCAGCGGTTCCAGCCGATCCGGCGGGTGGTGCCCTACACCCGTGCGGGCGAGGTGACCTGCGGCGGTCAGGGGCTGCCGCGCAACAACGCCGTCTACTGCTCGGCCGGCGACTTCATCGCCTACGACGTGAACTGGTCGGTCTCGGCGTTCCGGCAGGTCGGGGACGCGTTCCTGTTCTACCTGCTGGGTCACGAGTACGCCCACGGCGTGCAGACCCGGCTCGGCATCCGCTACAACTTCACCATCCAGCAGGAGTTGCAGGCCGACTGCATGGCCGGGGCGTACCTGGGCGACAGCGTGCGCGACGGGACGCTGAAGCTGGAGGACGGCGACCTCGACGAGTTCCGGGAGGGGCTGCTCGCGGTCGGCGACGACCCGGACCAGCCCTGGTTCGCCGAGGGCGCGCACGGCACCGCCGAGCAGCGCAGCGAGAAGTTCTTCGCCGGCTACGAGAACTCGCTCGACGCCTGCGGCCTCGGTTGATGCCACAGGTCACCCCGGGAGGGGACGATGCCGTGCGGGCGGCGGGCGGCTGGCAGGATCGCCCCGGTAGGTGTACCGAAGGAGGCCCCCGCTGAGCAGCCCACACCCCGCCGCCGTGCTCTTCGACATGGACGGCACCCTGGTCGACAGCGAGAAGCTGTGGGACGTCGCGTTGCAGGAGATGGCCGCCGTCTACGGCGGCACGCTGTCCGAGGCGGCCCGGCAGGCGATCATCGGGACCTCGATGGCCGACGCCATGCGGATCGTGCACGACGACCTCGGCCAGCCGGAACGGGATCCGCAGGCCAGCGCCGACTGGATCAGCACGCGGATCCTCGACCTGTTCCGCACCGGACTGCGGTGGCGGCCGGGCGCGTTGGCGTTGCTGCGGGCGGTGCGGGCCGCCGGCATCCCCACCGCGCTCGTCACCTCCAGCGGCCGGTCACTCGTCGAGGTCGCCCTGGACACGCTGGGCCGGGACAGCTTCGACGCGGTGGTCTGCGGCGACGAGGTGGGCGAGGCCAAGCCGCACCCGGAGCCGTACCTGACCGCCGCGAAGCTGCTCGGCGTGCCGATCGAGCGGTGCGTGGCGATCGAGGACTCACCGACCGGCGTGGCGAGCGCGCTTGCCGCCGGGGCGGCGGTGCTGGCCGTGCCGGCCGAGGTGCCGCTGCCGCCGACCGACGGCGTGCACCAGTCGGAGAGCCTGACCGCCGTCGACCTGGAGTTGCTCGCCGCCCTGCTGAACCGTTAGGCGGGGGCCCTTCTTATCGCCCAGGCGATAAGAAGGGCCCCCGCCTAACGGTTCAGTCGTGGGCGATGGCGCCCAGCACGTTGATGCGGGCGGCGCGGATGGCCGGCAGCACCGCCGCCACCACGCCGATGATCGCGGCCAGGACCAGGAACGTCACCATCTGACCCCAGGGCAGGACCAGGTCGGTGATGCCCTCGTCCTTGAGCGCCCGCACCACGGCCGCGCCGAGACCGGTGCCGACCACGACGCCGAGCAGCGCGCCGAAGACCGAGATCACCACCGCCTCGACGGTGATCATGCGCATGGTCTGCGCCCGGCGCAGGCCGATCGCCCGCAGCAGACCCAGCTCGCGGGTCCGCTCCAGCACCGACAGGGCCAGGGTGTTGATGATGCCCAGCACGGCGATCACGATGGCCAGCGCCAGCAGGATCTGGATCATCCGCAGCGGGGTGTCCAACTGGCTGGTCTGCTGCTTGATGAACGCGGCCCGGTCCGCCACCGACACCTCCGGACTGTCCGCCAGCAGCCGTTCGATCTGCGGTTGCACCGCGCTGACCGGCGTGCCCGGCGCGAGTTGCACGAAGCCCTGGCTGGGCTGTGGGATCGCGAAGTCGGTGACCGCCTGCGGCGGGAGCACCACCGGGTTGGTCAGCTGGGAACTCTCGTAGATGCCGCTGACCGTGTAGGTGCGCGCGTCACCGCGGGACAACTGCACCGGCACGGTCGAGCCGACCGACAGGTTGCGGGACTTCGCGGTGTCCGAACTGAGCAGCATCTGGTCCGGGGCCAGTTGGCTGATGTCACCGGCGGTGGCCTTCGCCCCGAAGATCCGCTCCAGCGCGGACACGTCGCTCGACGCCGCCACCCAGGTCCGCTTGCCGCCGACGGTGGCCATGTCGCCGTACTCGCCGTCGACGAGCCGCACCCCGGGGATCGCCGCGGCCTGGGCCAGCACCGCCGGGTCGAAGCTCGCCGGGCGGGGCCCGGACATGCTGCCCGCGATCACCAGCTCGGCCTTGATCCGGTCCTCGGCGAGGGCGCTGATGCTGCCCTTGGCCGAGTCCAGGATCACCGTCACGCCGGTCACCAACGCGATGCCCACCATCAGCGCGGCGGCGGTGATCGCGGTCCGGCGCGGGTTGCGGCCCGAGTTGAGCCGGCCCAGCTTCCCCGGCACCGACCAGGCGAACAGGGTGCCGAGCAGGGCCACCACCGGCCGGCTGATCACCGGGGTCAGCAGCGCCACCCCGATGAACGCGAACAGCACGCCGCCGAGGATGGTGGCCAGGGTGTTGCCGCCGGCGTTGCCGCTGAGCCCGAGGAAGAGCAGGACCGCCCCGATCGTGGTGACCACGGCGCCGCCGACTGTCACCTTGGTCAGTGGCCGGTCCGGTGTGGCCACGTCCTGCATCGCGGCGATCGGCGGGATCCGCGCGGCCCGCAGCGCCGGCAGCAGCGCCGCGACCACCGTGATCAGCAGACCCACCGTGAACGCGCCGATCACCGCCGCGGGCGGCACGCCCAGCCCGGCCAGGGTGAGACCACCGGCGAGCGTGCCGAACAGGTACGCCAGCAGCGCGCCCACCCCGATGCCGGCGGCGAGTCCGAGCACCGAGGCGACCAGGCCGACCGCCACCGCCTCCAGCACCACCGAGCCGATGACCTGCCGGCCGCTGGCCCCGATGGCCCGCATCAGGGCCAGCTCACGGGTGCGCTGGGCCACGATGATCGAGAAGGTGTTGAGGATCAGGAACGTGCCGACCAACAGCGCCACCGCGGCGAAACCGAGGAGGATCTTGTTGAAGAACGACAGCCCCTCCTTCAGGCTGGCCGAGGCGTCGTCGGCGAGCTGCTCGCCGGTCTTCACGTCGTAGTCGGCGCCGAGCGTGCGGGACACCTCGTCGCGCAGCGCCTCCGGCGTGGTGCCGTCGGCGGCCCGCGCGCTGACGTGCGTGAACACGTCCGGCTTGCCGAGCATCAACCGCTGGGCGACGGGCGTGGTGAAGGCGATTTCGTTCACCCCGCCGATCGAGTCCCGGCCGCCGCTGTAGCCGAACACGCCGACCAGGGTGAACTCCTCCTTCGGCGACAACGTCAGCACACCGACCCGGTCGCCGACCTTCACGTTCGCCGCCTTGGCCAGCGCGGCGTTGACCGCGATCTCGTCGTCGGCCCGCGGGCCGCGGCCCTCGCGCAGCTTCATCAGGTCGTCCTCGCCGAGCCAGTTCTCCCCGAGCTGCGGCGGCCCGAACGAGGTGACCACCTTGCCGTTGCTGCCGATCAGCCGCGCGCCGTCGGCGGCGACCGCCCCGCGTACGTCCGTGGCGCCCGGCACCGCTGCGACCCGGTCGACCACCGACGCCGGCACCGGGGCGGCCACCGGCTCGCCCTCGGCCTCGGAGACCTCGACCTTCGGCTTGGCCGCCACGTTCACGTCGATGGCGGCGTAGGCGTCGGAGAAGACCGCGTCGAAGGACCGGCCCAGCGTGTCGGTGAGCACGAACGCGCCGGAGACGAACATGACGCCGAGCACCACCGCCAGGCCGGACAACACCAGGCGCAGCTTGCGCGCCAGCAGGCTCTTGAGCGTCGCCCGGAACATCAGTTGCCCACCTCGACCGGCGCGTCGAGCTTCTTCATGGTGTCCAGCACCGTCTCGGCGGTCGGCTCGACCAGCTCAGAGACGATCTCCCCGTCGGCGAGGAAGACCACCCGGTCGGCGTACGCCGCGGCGGTCGGGTCGTGGGTGACCATGACGATGGTCTGGCCGTGCTCGCGCACCGAGTCGCGCAGGAAGTTGAGCACCTCGGCACCGGAGCGGGAGTCCAGGTTGCCGGTCGGCTCGTCCGCGAAGATCACCTCGGGCCGGGCGACGAGCGCCCGGGCGCACGCCACCCGCTGCTGCTGGCCACCGGAGAGCTGCGCCGGTCGGTGCCCGAGCCGCTCCCGCAGGCCGACCGTGTCGATCACGGTGTCGTACCAGGCCGGGTCGGGTTTGCGCCCGGCGATCGACAGCGGCAGCAGGATGTTCTCCTGCGCGGTGAGCGTCGGCAGCAGGTTGAACTGCTGGAAGATGAAGCCCACCTTGTCCCGGCGCAGCTTCGTCAGACCCGAGTCGTTGAGCCCGGTCACCGTCGTCTCACCGATCATCACGGTGCCACGGGTCACCGAGTCCAGGCCGGCCAGGCAGTGCATGAGCGTCGACTTGCCGGAGCCCGACGGGCCCATGATCGCGGTGAACCGGCCGCGTTCGAACTCGGCATTCACCCCCCGCAGCGCGATGACCTGCGCCTCACCGCTGCCGTACACTTTCCACACGTCGTTCGCCCGGGCCGCGGCCTGCGCCTGCTGGCCTACCGTCGCGGTCACGTCATCTACCTCTTCCGTCGTGCTCGGAGATCCGCACCGCCCCCGCTGGCCGGTGCGGCAGTTCCCATCCTCGGCGCCGCCGGTCGCGGATCCGTCCGACCCCGGGCGGAATCCGTGCCGAATTTCTGGTGGGGGTCGCCCCCCAGGCCGGCTCGGGGTGATCCCTGACCGGGCGGCGGCGTCGACGGTAGGACCCCACGTCGCGTGAGGGTCAACTACGCGCCGCCGCCGTTGGTCACGGTACGTGGATGCCGCCACCTCAACCGCCCGGCCGCACCAACCCCGTCTCGTACGCCAGGACCACGGCCTGCACCCGGTCGCGCAGCCCCAGCTTGGTCAGCACGTGCCCGACGTGGGTCTTGACCGTGGTCTCGCTCACCGACAACTCCCGGGCGATCTCGGCGTTGGACAGGCCGCGCGCCACCTGGGTCAGCACCTCCCGCTCGCGTTCGGTGAGCGGATCCAGCACCCGCGGCGGCGCGGCGGCCGGATCCGGCAGCACGTCGGCGAAGCGGTCCAGCAGCCGGCGCAGGATCCGCGGCGCCACCACCGCCTCCCCGGCCGCCACCGTGCGGATCGCGGTGACCAGGTCCTCGGCCGGCACGTCCTTGGCCAGGAAACCGCTCGCGCCGGCGCGCAACGCCCCGACCACGTACTCGTCCAGCTCGAACGTGGTCAGCACGAGCACCCGCACCGGCAGCCGGGCGTCCACGATCGCCCGGGTGGCGGCCACCCCGTCCATCCGCGGCATCCGGATGTCCATCAGCACCACGTCCGGCAGCAGCCGCCGGGACAGCTCCACCGCCTCCACCCCGTCGCCGGCCTCGCCCACGATGTCCAGGTCACCCTCGACGCCGAGGACCATCCGGAACCCGGTACGCAGCAACGGCTGGTCGTCGGCGAGCAGGACCCGCACCGGTCGGGGCGCGGCGGCGTCGGTCATGTCTTCCCCTCGTCGTGCCGGTCGGCGGTCGGTCCGCCGACCGTGCCGGCCGGGTCCAGCGGGATCCGGGCGTACACCCGGAAGCCGCCGCCCGGCGCCGGTCCGGTCCGCAGGATCCCACCGTAGAGGGCGACCCGCTCCCGCATGCCGACCAGGCCGGGTCCGATCCGGTCGGGCGACGCCGGGCCGCGTCCGGTGTCGGTCACCTCCACGGTCAGGAATCCGTCAGCGGCGGTGAGCCGGACCGACGCGGTGGCCGGACCGGCGTGCCGGAGCACGTTGCGCAGCGCCTCCCGCACGACCCGGTGCGCGGCGAGCGCGACGCCGTCGCCCACCGGCGCGAACGAGCCCTCGGTCCGCAGCGTGACCGGCAGCCCGGCGTCGCGGGCCTGCCGCACCAGCGTGACGACGCCGGCCAGGCCGGGCAGCGGCGCCAGTTCGGCGGCCGGGCCGGCGTCGGCGCGCAGCACCCGCAGCAGCCGGCGCAGCTCCCGAAGGGCCGCCCGGCCGGTCTCCTCGACCGCGGCCAGCGCCCGGTCCGCCGCCGCCGGATCCCGGGGCAGCGCCCGGCGGGCCCCGGTGGCCAGCACCCCGATCGCGGCGACCTGGTGGGCCACCAGGTCGTGCAACTCGCCGACGATCCGTCGACGCTCGTCGGCGACCACCGCCGCGCCGGCGGCGGCGTCACCAGCGTCCGGCCCCGCCGCACCGGTGGCGGCGCCCCGAACGGCCGGCGTCGCCGCACCGGTGGCGGCGCCCCCGGCGGTCGACGTCGGCGCCCCGGGGCCGTCCGCGACGGGCGGTGTCCGCGCCGGGACGTCCCCGTCGGCGCCCGTGCGGGCGCGGACGGGCCGGGGTCGCGCCGCCCGACCCACCGCGTACGCCACCGCGGCGGTGAGCAACGTGTCGAGCATCCGGCGGGCCGGTAGCCGGTCGGTCATGCCTGGAGACGCTAGGCCGACCCGGCGCGCCTCTCGTCGTCGCCGGAGCCGAACCCGGCCTCCTCCTCGAGGAGGAGCGTCACTCGTCGGCCCCCGGGGTGGCGGGGCGGGACCGGGCGTCCACGAGCGGGTCGGGCGCGGCGGCGGCTACCGGGAACGGCGGCGGGGTGCCGCCGAAGCTCGGACACCGCGACTGGTGGCTGCACCAGTCGCAGAGCCGACTCGGCCGGGGCCGGAAATCCTGCCGGACGGTGGCCTGCTCGATCGCCCGCCACAACGCCACCACCGTGCGCTCGAAACGCACCAGTTCCTCGGCGTCGGGGGCGTAGTCGCACACCTCGGCGTCCTTGAGGTAGAGCAGGCGCAGCACCCGCGGCACCACGCCCCGGGTGCGCCACAGCACCAGGGCGTAGAACTTCAGCTGGAACAGCGCCCGTGCCTCGAACGCCTCCCGCGGCGCGCCGCCGGTCTTGTAGTCGACCACCCGCAACGCGCCGTCGGGCGCCACGTCGAGCCGGTCGAGGTAGCCCCGGATGAGCAACTCGTCGTCGACCACCGCGGAGATCAGCGCCTCGCGCTCGGCCGGTTCCAGCCGGCGCGGGTCCTCCACCGCGAAGTAGCCCTCCAGCAGCGCCGCCGCCGAGCGGAGGAACCCCTCCAGGCCGGCCGTGTCGTCGTCGGCGAACAGCGTCGACAGCTCCGGCTCCGCGGTGACCAGCCGGTCCCACTGCGGGGCGACCAGGTCACCCGCCGACTTCGGGGTGCGCGCCGGCGCCGGCAGGTCGAACAGCCGCTCCAACACGGCGTGCACGAGCGTGCCCCGGGCCTGCTCGACCGTCGGGCGCTCGGGCAGCCGGTCGATGCTGCGGAACCGGTAGAGCAGCGGGCAGGTCTTGAAGTCGGCCGCCCGCGACGGCGACAGCGACGCCCGCACCGTGACCGGCGCCGCTTCCGCCGTCGGGTCGCCCTGCGTGTCGATCACCGGTCTCGCCGTCATGCCCGGAAGGTTAGGCCACCGGTGTGACACCGCCGCCGTCGCCGCACCGGTCGATGATCTCCCCCGCGTAGCATCGCCGGAATGGAGCAGCGGACCCGACGACCGCGCCGGCCCGGGCTGAGCCTCGGCCGGGTCTTCGGGGTGCCGCTGCGGGCCGACGCCTCGATGCTGCTGCTCACCGTCGTGGTCACCGTGCTCTACGCGGCGCTTGCGCGCCGCCAGCTCGACCTCGGCGGCCCCGGCAGCTACCTGATCGGGCTCGGTTTCGTCGTCTCGCTGCTCGGCTCGGTGCTGCTGCACGAGCTGGGACACGCGCTCACCGCCCGCCGGTTCGGCATCGGAGTGCGGGGAATCACGCTGGAACTGCTCGGCGGCTACACCGAGATGGACGCCGACGCGCCCACTCCCCGGGTGGAGCTGTTGATCTCGCTGGCCGGCCCGGCGGTGTCCGCCGTGCTCGGCGCCGGCGCGGTCGCCGCCACCCTGGCGCTGCCCGCCGGCACGCTCGGCCATCAGCTCGCCTTCCAACTCGCGGTCGGCAACGCGGTGGTGGCGATCTTCAACAGCCTGCCCGGGCTGCCCCTGGACGGCGGGCGGGCGCTGCGCGCGGCGGTGTGGGCGCTCACCCGGGACCGGCACCGGGGCACCGAGGTGGCCGGCTGGGTCGGCCGGGCGGTCGCGCTGGGCACGGTGGCCCTGGTGGTGGCGCTCACCCTGCGCCGGGCGCTCGTCCCACTGGCCCTGCCGCTGCTCCTGCTGGTCGCGCTGACCCTGTGGCGGGGCGCCGGGCAGTCCATCCGGCTGGCCCGGATCGGCCGCCGGCTGCACCTGGTCGACCTGGCCCGGCTGGCCCGCCCGCTCCTGCCGGTGCATACCGGCACTCCGCTGGCCGAGGCGCAGCGCCGCCGTGACGAGGCGGGCCCGCCGGACGCGGCGCTGGCCGTGGTCGACTCGACCGGCCGCACCGTGGCGCTGGTCGACCCGGCCCGCGCCGCCGCCGTACCCCGGGACCGCCGGCCCTGGCTGGCGGTGGACGAGGTGGCCCGCGGCCTGGCCACGCTGCCCGTCCTGCCGGTCGGCGCGGACGGCGAGCGGGTGCTGGAGACCGTGCGCGCCCACCCGGGCGCGCAGTACCTCGTGACGGCAGGCGAAGATGTGGTGGGCGTGCTGCACGTCGCGGATCTCGCCCAGCTCCTCGAACCGAAACGGAAGACGAACACGTGACCGCAGAGATCTCCACCGTCCCGGCGCTGCCTCCCGTGCACCGCGGGCCGTTCCGGCCCGGCGACCGGGTGCAGCTCACCGACCCGAAGGGCCGGATGCACACCGTGACGCTGGAGCCCGGCAAGGAGTTCCACACCCACCGGGGCATCCTCAGCCACGACACCCTGATCGGCCTGCCCGACGGCAGCGTGGTCACCACCACCGGCGGCGGCACCGCCTTTCTGGCGCTGCGGCCACTGCTGTCGGACTACGTGCTCTCCATGCCGCGCGGCGCCCAGGTGATCTACCCGAAGGACTCCGCGCAGATCGTCGCGATGGGCGACATCTTCCCCGGCGCCAAGGTGCTGGAGGCCGGCGCCGGCTCCGGCGCGCTGTCCTGCTCGCTGCTGCGGGCCGTCGGCACCGACGGTGAGCTGCATTCGTTCGAGCTGCGCGACGACTTCGCCCAGATCGCCAGGCGCAACGTCGAGGCGTTCTTCAACGGCCCGCACCCGGCCTGGCGGCTGCACGTCGGCGACGTCGCCGGGTGCGCCGAGACCGGTTTCGACCGGATCATCCTCGACATGCTGACCCCGTGGGAGATGCTCGACATGGTCGAGCGGGCGCTCGTACCCGGTGGCGTGCTGATCGGCTACGTGGCCACCACGCCCCAATTGTCCGAGCTGGTCGAGGCGCTGCGCGAGCGCGGCGGCTGGACCGAGCCGCGGGCCTGGGAGTCGATGGTCCGCGACTGGCACGCCGAGGGGCTGGCGGTCCGGCCCGACCACCGCATGATCGCGCACACCGCGTTCCTGGTCTCCGCGCGCAAGCTCGCCCCGGGGGTCACCGCCCCGCCGCGCCGGCGCAAGCCCAGCAAGGGCGCCGAGGCGTACGCCCAGCGCCGCGACGCCCTGCGCGCCGCGGCGGCGGCCCGGTCGGTGGCGGAGCCGGAACAGCCCTGACCCCCGCCGCGCGAAGCCCCACGGACGGGCGGATCATGTGTGCCCGTGGGGACGACGACACCGGAGACGGTAAGCATGAGGGAGTGGATCGGGGCGCGTGACGGGCGGGCAGCCCGTCCCGGCGGAGCGGGGCGGGAGGTGGCGTGAGCAGTCCCGGCTACGGCAACGGCGAGATGCCCGCCGTCTTCCCCGACTGGTCGCCCTACGCCGACCTGGAGTCGGCCGCCCGGGCCTACCTGCGTGACCCCGACATCGCCCTGGAGGCGCTCGGCGGGGTGCTGCGGGGCGCCTCGGTGCTCGGCTTCACGCTGGAACGCTTCGTCAACGAGGTGAACGGCGTGTGGCAGGAGGTCGTCGTCTGCGACGGCAGCCGACTGGTGCTCTGGCACGGCGAGGACGTCCCGCCGGGGGAGGGGCCGCCCGGCGCGATGACCTCCTCGCTGCGGGTGGTGCCGGTCTCCACCGTCACCGAGGTCGGCTGCCGGCGCCGGCTCACCCGCGCCGAGGACGGCACGGTCCGGGTCGACAGCATCGACGTCTACCTGCTGCTCAGCTCGCTGGACGAGGCGCCGCCGAGCGACGAGGTGGCGGGCACGCCGCGGCACGACGCGCTGCGCTTCGGCAAGACGCTCGACGACGGCGGGGCCGGACAGATCGGGCGGTTGGAGGAGTTCGCCCGGCTGGTGGCCTCCGTCGTCGGTCGTCCGATGCTCTGATACGCGGGTGGGCCGGGGACCCGTCCCCGGCCCACCCCGCTCGTCCGCTCAGCCCTCGGCCTCCGGGCCGGCCACCTCGACGCCGTCGCCGGCCCGCACCACGTGGATGCACTCGCCGGGGCACTCCTTCGCCGAGTCGATCACTTCGAGGCGCAGGTGCTCCGGCACGTCCACCCGGGCGCCGGGGCTCAGCCGCAGCTCGCCGTCCGGCCCCTTGACGTACGCCAGGCCGTCGACGTCGAACTCGAAGACCTCCGGCGCGTACTGCACGCACAGCCCGTCGCCGGTGCAGAGGTCCTGGTCCACCCAGACCTGCACCTGGTCCGTCGCGACGTCGGTCATCGAAGCACCCCCCATGTTCTCCCGTACCGGACTCCGACGGTACCCGAACGCCCGTACCCGCCCGTCAACCAGCCCTTGGCGATCAAGCTTCGGTGACGAGCGCGTTGCGGAGGACCGAATCGGGCTCATAGCGGCTAGTGTTAGCTCAGAACGTTCAAGCCCCCCGGGGAGGTGGGACGTGGCACGCAGCGACGACGCGGACTCGCGCGCCGCACGGTGGGAGAAGGAAGCCCACGATCTCTCCACGCAGGTCGCGTTCCTTCAGGAGGAACTCGCTCTGGTGCGACGCAAGCTGACCGAAAGCCCCCGACACGTCCGGCAGCTCGAAGAGCGGCTGGCGGCCACCCAGGCACAGTTGGCCCGGCTGACCGAGAACAACGAGCGGCTCGTGAGCACCCTCAAGGAGGCTCGCGCGCAGATCGTCACGCTGAAGGAGGAGATCGACCGGCTCGCCCAGCCGCCCAGCGGCTACGGCGTCTTCCTGGCGAGGCACGACGACGGCACGGTGGACGTGTTCACCGGCGGGCGCAAGCTCCGCGTCGCCGTCTCGCCCTCGCTGGAGGTCGACGAGCTGCGCCGAGGCCAGGAGGTCCTGCTCAACGACGCGCTCAACATCGTCGACGCGTTCGGCTACGAGCGGGTCGGTGAGGTGGTGATGCTCAAGGAGATCCTGGTGGGTCCCGACGGCGCCCCGGGTGACCGGGCGCTCGTGGTGTCCCACTCCGACGAGGAGCGCATCGTGCACCTCGCCGAGACCCTGATCGGCAGCACGATCAGGGCCGGCGACTCGCTCATGATCGAGCCCCGCTCGGCGTACGCGTACGAGCGGATCCCGAAGAGCGAGGTCGAGGAGCTGGTGCTGGAGGAGGTGCCCGACGTCAACTACGAGGACATCGGCGGCCTCCAGTCGCAGATCGAGCAGATCCGCGACGCGGTGGAGCTGCCCTTCCTGCACGCCGACCTGTTCCGCGAGCACCAGCTCCGGCCGCCGAAGGGCATCCTGCTCTACGGCCCGCCC
The DNA here is from genome assembly GCF_027497235.1 of Micromonospora sp. WMMD1128. Classification (NCBI taxonomy): domain Bacteria; kingdom Bacillati; phylum Actinomycetota; class Actinomycetes; order Micromonosporales; family Micromonosporaceae; genus Micromonospora; species Micromonospora sp. WMMD1128. The sequence continues at coordinate 3,263,521 of NZ_CP114902.1, read as the reverse complement.
GGCTGCGGCAAGACGCTGATCGCCAAGGCGGTGGCCAACTCCCTTGCCAAGAAGATCGCTGAGCGTCGCGGTGAGGAAAAGCACACCAGCTTCTTCCTCAACATCAAGGGTCCCGAGCTGCTCAACAAGTACGTCGGCGAGACCGAGCGGCACATCCGGCTGATCTTCCAGCGAGCCCGGGAGAAGGCCGGCGAGGGCACCCCGGTGATCGTGTTCTTCGACGAGATGGACTCCGTCTTCCGCACCCGCGGCTCCGGCGTCTCCTCGGACGTGGAGAACACCATCGTCCCGCAGCTGCTCAGCGAGATCGACGGCGTGGAGGGCCTGGAGAACGTCATCGTCATCGGCGCCTCCAACCGGGAAGACATGATCGACCCGGCGATCCTGCGACCCGGCCGACTCGACGTCAAGATCAAGATCGAGCGGCCGGACGCCGAGGCGGCCAAGGACATCTTCTCCAAGTACATCCTCGCCGGCCTGCCCCTGCACGCCGACGACCTGGCCGAACACGGCACCGATCCCCAGGCCACCGTGGCCGCGATGATCGACGCCGTGGTCCTGCGGATGTACTCGGAGACCGAGGAGAACCGCTTCCTCGAGGTGACCTACGCCAACGGGGACAAGGAAGTCCTCTACTTCAAGGACTTCAACTCCGGCGCGATGATCCAGAACATCGTCGACCGGGGCAAGAAGATGGCCATCAAGGAGTTCCTCACCTCCGGGCGCAAGGGGCTGCGGCTGCAGCACCTGCTCGACGCGTGCGTCGACGAGTTCCGCGAGAACGAGGACCTGCCCAACACCACCAACCCCGACGACTGGGCGCGCATCTCCGGCAAGAAGGGCGAACGGATCGTCTACATCCGCACGCTCGTCTCCGGCGGCAAGGGCGCCGAGGCCGGCCGGTCCATCGAGACCGCCAGCAACACCGGCCAGTACCTCTGAGGTCGGCCCATCGGGGCGGCGCCGCGTCGGCGCCGCCCCGATCGGTCGTTTCCGGGGCCACGAAAACGCGGCATCCCCGCTAGTGTCTGCCGGTGCGTAGATCACTTACCCCGCTCCTGGCCGTCTGCCTCGCCGCCCTGCTCGCCGCCTGCGGCACCACCACCGACGGCGGCGGCACCGAGCCGGCCGGCCCGTCGTCGGCGTCCACCGCCGCCGCGGACCCGGTCGACGCGATCCGCCAGGGCCTCGGCCGCAGCCTGGAGAAGACGGCCAAGATGGACGTCACCATCAAGGCGGGAGAGCAGACCATCACCATGCGGTCCGCCATCGAACCCGCCACCGGCGCGATGATGCTGGACATGACCACACCCGACCCGGTCAGCATGGTCCTCACCGCCGACGCCCTCTACCTCAAGCAGGACGAGTCCGACGGCAAGCCCTGGGTCAAGCTCGACCGCAAGCGGCTCCGGCCGGACGGACCGCTGGCCCAGGGCCTCGACGTCCGGGCGCAGGCCGGCATCCTCGGCGGCGTGGAGTCCGCCGAGCCGGCCGGCGACGGCCGCTACACCGGCGTCGCCGACGCCGACAAGGCCGTCGCGGCGGCCTCCACCGAGGGCGAGCGGACGACGCTGCGGAACGCGTTCAAGGTCCTCAAGAACAAGTCGGTGCCGTTCGAGGCCACCCTGGATCCCGAGGGCCGGCTCACCCTGCTCACCTACACGTTCGACACGGCCGCCGGGACCATCGAGAACGAGATGAAGATGCACAGCTTCGGCGAGCCGGTCCGGATCACCGCACCGAAGGCGTCGGACACCGAGGAGGCGTCGGCCGAGATGTACCGCTTCTTCTGACCTGTCGCGGCGGGTGGCCGGAGCGGAAGACACCGCTCCGGCCACCCCCGGTGCCGGACCGTACCGCCCACCCGGGGCCCGGCGCGCCACCTATCGTCGACGCGCCGACTACGCTCGACATGACGGGGACCCCGACGGCGAGCGGAGCGGGCAGGTCGATGAGCGTCAGACGGATCATGGGCACCGAGGTCGAGTACGGCATCTCCGTGCCCGGCCAGGCCGGAGCCAACCCGATGGTCACCTCCTCGCAGGTGGTCAACGCCTACGGAGCACGACCCGAACTCAACCGGGGCGGGCGGGCCCGCTGGGACTACGAGGAGGAGTCGCCGCTGCGCGACGCCCGCGGGTTCACCTACTCCGGGGCGGCGTACGACCCGGCCGAGGCGCTCGCCGACGAGGACCTCGGGCTCGCGAACGTGATACTCACCAACGGCGCCCGGCTCTACGTCGACCACGCGCACCCCGAATACTCCACCCCCGAGGTGACCACCCCCCTCGACGTGGTGCGCTGGGACAAGGCGGGGGAGCGGGTGATGGCCGAGGCGTCCCGCCGGGCCGCCACGATCCCGGGCACCCACCCGATCCACCTCTACAAGAACAACACCGACAACAAGGGCGCGAGCTACGGCGCCCACGAGAACTACCTGATGCGCCGGCAGACGCCGTTCGCCGACATCGTGGCGTACCTGACGCCGTTCTTCGTCACCCGGCAGATCGTCTGCGGCGCCGGCCGCGTCGGCATCGGCCAGGACGGCGGCCAGAGCGGCTTCCAGGTCTCCCAGCGGGCCGACTTCTTCGAGGTCGAGGTGGGCCTGGAGACCACGCTGAAGCGGCCCATCATCAACACCCGGGACGAGCCGCACGCCGACGCCGACAAATATCGCCGGCTGCACGTCATCATCGGCGACGCCAACCTGTCCGAGATCTCCACGTTCCTCAAGGTCGGCACCACCTCGCTGATCCTCGCCATGATCGAGGAGAAGGCGCTCGGCGCGGACCTGGGCATCGCCGACCCGGTCGGCGAGCTGCGTGCGGTCAGCCACGACCCGTCGCTGAAGCACCTGATGCGGCTGCGCGACGGCCGCCGGCTCACCGCGCTCGACGTGCAGTGGGCCTACCTGGAACGGGTCGGCTCCTTCGTGGACGACCGCTACGGCCAGGACGTGGACGCGCAGACCGCCGACGTGCTGCGTCGTTGGGAGAGCGTGCTGGACCGGCTCGGCCGCGACGCCTTCGAGTGCGCCGACGAGCTGGACTGGGTGGCCAAGCTGCGGCTGCTGGAGGGCTACCGGGAGCGGGAGAAGCTCGGCTGGGGCTCGCACAAGCTGCAACTGGTCGACCTGCAATATTCCGACGTGCGGCCGGAGAAGGGCCTCTACCACCGGCTGGTGCAGCGTGGCTCGATGAAGACGCTGCTCAGCGACGAGCAGACCCGCACCGCGATGACCGAGCCGCCGGAGGACACCCGGGCCTACTTCCGGGGCCGCTGCCTGGCGCAGTACGCCTCCGAGGTGGTCGCCGCGAGCTGGGACTCGGTCATCTTCGACGTGGGCCGGGAGTCGCTGGTCCGGGTGCCGATGATGGAGCCCGAGCGGGGCACCCGCGCGCACGTCGGCCAGCTCTTCGACAGGTGCGAGAGCGCTAAGGACCTGTTGGAGATGCTGACCGGCGGCTGACCCGGATGCCGGAAGGCCCGCCGAGTGCCGGAACCCGGCGCGCGGCGGGCCTTTCGTCGCCCGCGCGAGGTAAGTTGATCGCAGGCGATCGTGGAGGAGGCACCACCATGGCGACGCAAGAGGGTGGGCAGACCCAGTCCGGCAAGTCCCGCGAGGAGGTCGAGGAGGTCACCGCTGAGGCCAACCCCGAGGTTGCCGAGCGGCACGCCGAAATCACCGAGGACGTCGACGACCTGCTCGACGAGATCGACTCCGTCCTGGAGGAGAACGCAGAGGAATTCGTGAGAGGATACGTACAAAAGGGAGGTCAGTGAATATAACGGGTTAAAACGGACATGGCGCTCCCGCTGGATGATCAGGACGGCCGACGCCGTTGCCGCGACTGCGGGGAATGCAAGCCGCTCGAAGATTTTTGTGCAAGCAGCAAGCGTCCCACCGGCCGCGGCAGCTACTGCAAGCCTTGCCACAACAAGCGGACCACGGAATCCAAGCAACGGCTCTACGGCGGTGATCGCGAGTATCACCTGCGGCGCCGGTACGGGGTCGGTGAGAAGGAGTTCCAGGAGCTCCTGGCCGAGCAGGGCGGCGTGTGCGCGATCTGCCGGCGCCCCGATCCGGAACACCTGGACCACGATCATCGCACCGGATGGGTGCGCGGGATACTCTGCTTCAACTGCAACGGTGGTCTCGGCCAGTTCAAGGATGACCTCGACAACCTGGCCGGGGCGATCACGTACCTGAGAGGAACCACGTGGCAGCGGGTTTTGATCCATCCGGGCGTCTTCCAGATGTGTTCACCAACGCGGGGACGTCCTCCTTCACCACATTTCTGAGCAAGGTGGCCCCCGAGATGCTGCCCGGCCGTCGGCCGCTGCCGCCGGGCATGGCCGCCGACATGGCGCCGCACGCGACCACGATCGTGGCCATCTCGGCCGCGAACGGCGTGGTCATGGCCGGTGACCGCCGCGCCACCATGGGCAACCTGATCGCCCAGCGTGACATCGAGAAGGTGCACCCGGCCGACGCGTACTCGCTCGTCGGCATCGCGGGCACCGCGGGCATCGGCATCGAGCTGATGCGATTGTTCCAGGTGGAGTTGGAGCACTACGAGAAGATCGAGGGCGCGATGCTCTCGCTCGACGGCAAGGCCAACCGGCTGGCCTCGATGATCCGGGGCAACCTGGGCGCCGCCATGCAGGGCCTGGCCGTGGTGCCGCTGTTCGCCGGCTTCGACCTGGCGGCGAGCGACCCGGCGCGGGCCGGCCGGATCTTCAGCTTCGACGTGACCGGCGGCCCGTACGAGGAGACCGGCTACGACGCGATCGGCTCCGGCTCGTTGTTCGCCAAGTCGGCGCTGAAGAAGCGTTTCCGGGCGGGCCTGTCGGTCGAGGACGCGACGCGGCTGGCCGTCGAGGCGCTCTACGACGCGGCGGACGACGACACCGCCACCGGCGGCCCCGACCTGACCCGGCGGATCTACCCGGTCGTGATGACCGCGACGGCCGAGGGCACCCACCGGCTCACCGACGCCGAGACGGCGGCGCTCGCCGAGGGCGTGGTGTCCGGCCGGATGGAGAATCCCGGCGGCTGACGCCGTCCACCCGTCACCGAGCCAGCAGTCCCGAAGAAGGAGAACCGCCGCCGTGGCCATGCAGTTCTACGCCTCGCCCGAGCAGATCATGCGCGACCGTTCCGAGCTGGCCCGCAAGGGCATCGCCCGGGGGCGTAGCGCGGTGGTCCTGAGCTATGCCGGCGGGGTGCTCTTCGTCGCCGAGAACCTCTCCAGCACCCTGCACAAGGTCAGCGAGATCTACGACCGGATCGGTTTCGCCGCCGTGGGCCGGTACAACGAGTTCGAGAACCTGCGGCGCGCGGGCGTGCGGATGGCCGACCTCAACGGCCTGAGCTACGACCGGCGGGACGTCAACGGCCTGGCCCTGGCGAACGCGTACGCGCAGACGCTTGGTGCGATCTTCACCGAGCAGTCGAAGCCGTTCGAGGTGGAGATCTGCGTGGCCGAGGTGGGCGCGACGGCGGAGGACGACTCGCTCTACCGGGTGACCTACGACGGCTCGGTCAACGACGAGCCGGGCCGGATGGCGATGGGCGGCCAGTCCGAGGCGATCGCCGGCGTGCTGAAGAACGAGCACCGTCCGGAGATGTCGCTGGCCGAGGCGGTCCGCGCCGCGATGAAGGCGTTGAGCAGCGTCGGCGGTGAGGGTGGGGCGGCCCGCACGATCGCCGCCAACCAGTTGGAGGTGGCGGTCCTGGACCGCGCCCGGGTGGGCCGGACGTTCCGGCGGATCACCGGGGCGGCGCTGTCCGGGCTGCTGGACGGCGACGCGGCTGCCGACACGTCGCCGGCGCCGGGCCGGGCGAAGACCCCGACGGTGCCGACCGAGGAGGCGAAGAAGCCGACCACCTCGGCGGGTTCCGCCGATCTGGAGGGTCACGCGGAGGACAAGCCCACCGAGTGAGACGTGCTTTCGGACCCCGCCACTTCGCCGAAGTGGCGGGGTCCGCTGCTGTGCGATGGCACCACCTCGCCGTACCGGCGGCCTTCGCGCGTGACGCTGACCGTCGGCGCTGCCCATTGCGGGCTCCGGGCGGCTAATGTCTCATCATGGAGCGGCGAATCTTCGGCCTCGAAACCGAGTACGGCGTCACCTGCACCTATCGCGGGCAACGCCGACTGTCCCCCGACGAGGTCGCGCGGTACCTGTTCCGGCGGGTGGTGTCGTGGGGCCGGTCGAGCAACGTGTTTCTGCGTAACGGCGCCCGCCTCTATCTGGACGTGGGCTCGCATCCGGAATACGCGACGCCGGAGTGCGACTCGGTGACCGACCTGGTGGCCCACGACCGGGCCGGCGAACGGATCCTGGAGGGTCTGCTCGTCGACGCGGAGAAGCGGCTGCACGACGAGGGCATCGCGGGCGAGATCTACCTGTTCAAGAACAACACCGACTCGGCCGGCAACTCGTACGGCTGCCACGAGAACTACCTGGTGTCCCGGCACGGCGAGTTCGGCCGTCTCGCCGACGTGCTCATCCCGTTCCTGGTCACCAGGCAGTTGATCTGCGGCGCGGGCAAGGTGTTGCAGACGCCGCGCGGCGCGGTCTACTGCCTGTCGCAGCGGGCGGAGCACATCTGGGAGGGTGTCTCCTCGGCGACGACGCGCAGCCGGCCGATCATCAACACCCGGGACGAGCCGCACGCGGACGCGGAGCGCTACCGGCGGCTGCACGTGATCGTCGGTGACTCGAACATGAATGAGGTCACCACGTTGCTGAAGGTCGGCACCGCCGACATCGTGCTGCGGATGATCGAGGCCGGCGTGGTGATGCGGGACCTGACGTTGGAGAACCCGATCCGGGCGATCCGTGAGGTGTCGCACGACATCACCGGTCGGCGCAAGGTTCGGCTGGCCTCCGGCAAGGAGGTCTCGGCGCTCGACATCCAGCAGGAATACCTGACTAAGGCGACGGAGTTCGTGGAGCGTCGGGGCGGCGACCAGACCGCCAAGCGGGTGGTGGAGCTGTGGGGGCGGGTGCTGCGCGCGGTGGAGACCGGCGACCTGGACCCGGTGGCGCGGGAGATCGACTGGGTGTCGAAGCTGAAGTTGATCGAGCGCTACCAGCGCAAGCACGACCTGCCGCTGTCGCATCCGCGGGTGGCGCAGATGGATCTGGCCTATCACGACGTGCGGCGCGGCCGGGGCCTGTACGGGCTGCTGGAGCGCCGGGGCGAGGTGGACCGGATCGCGAACGACCCGGAGATCTTCGAGGCGAAGGAGACGCCGCCGCAGACCACCCGGGCGCGGCTACGGGGTGAGTTCATCCGGCACGCGCAGGAGAAGCGACGCGACTTCACCGTCGACTGGGTGCACCTGAAGCTGAACGACCAGGCGCAGCGCACGGTGTTGTGCAAGGACCCGTTCCGGGCGTACGACGAGCGGGTGGAGCGGCTGATCGCCAGCATGTGAGGCCGGTGGCGGGCCCGTGCTCCGGCGGACCGGAGCACGGGTACGCTGGCGGTGCCATGAACACTTCCGATTCGGCTGGCCGCGATTCCGGCGCGGAGAAGCTCAACTGGATCGACCGTCGCCGGGAGAAGATCCGCGCCGAGATCGAGCGGAACCGTCGTGGCGAGCACAGGGTGCCGACCTGGGTGTTGGCGGCGGTGCTGGTGTTGATCGTGGTCGGCTGGTTGTCGTTCGTCTTCCTGGCCGGCTGAGCCGGGTCGCGCCCCGCCGGTCGCGCCCCGCCCGTCGCGTCAGTTGTAGGGCATGGTGGGGAACCAGCCGATCCCGAAGCGGGCGGGCAGGCGCACGTCCCAGTAGACGACGGTGAAGACGCCGAGCGCGACGAGCAGCGCGCCGGTCACCACGGCGGCGCGGCGAGGGTCGGCCATCCAGGTCAGGAAGCGTCCCCGGCTGGCCATGACGACGATGCCGAAGATCAGCGTGACGAGCAGGATGTTACCCAGCGACTGGAGAGCGAAGGCGAGCGCGCCGTAGAGCGGGTTGCCGGTGTCGGCGGCCCAGTGGAACAGCTTGTTGAACATCGGGTAGGGGCGTCCGATGAGGAATCCGCCGACGAGCGCGCCCATCGTCACGACCCGGCCGACGGGCCGGCGGGCGAAGACGTCGGGGAGCAGGCCGAGCGCGGCGAGCCCGAGGTAGATCAGCGCCAGGCCGATGACGCCGAACACGACCGACGACTGGACGAGGCGGACCGGCATGCCGTCGACGTCGGCGGTGGAGAGTTGGGGGAGCCGGTCGCCGAGCAGGACGCCGATGGCGCCGTAGCTGGCCGAGACGGTGATCATGCCGAGGGCGAGCCATCCGACCGGGCGTAGCAGGGCCCGTAGCGGCGCGGTGGTGGCGTCGGTGCCGGATGCCTGACTCATCGGGCCGACCGAGGCGGCCATGGCGACGTTGCAGGCGGTGAAGGTGCCGGCGAAGCCGGAGACGAACGCGAAGAGCAGCCCGGCGGCGGTGCCGGTGATCGCGGTGCCCTTGGCGTCGTGGCCGAGCACGGTGTTCGCGACGTTGTCGCCGATGACCTTGTCGACCAGTTCGAACGACCACAGGACGGCGAGCAGGACGCCGGTCGCGGCGCTGAGCAGGACGACCCGCGCGCGGCGCCGGGCGCGGGGCGGCGGGACGTCCGGCCGGCGGCCTGTTTCCGGAAGCTGTCGCAGGGACATGGCGCCTCACCTTCCGTTGCGGGGACGCGGCGGCCCGGGGCCGCGGCGGGGGTGGGGGAAGCGTGCCGGGATGGTGCGTCCGGGACAGGGAAAGGATAGGACCGGTGGGTCGGCGTGCGGTCTTCCAGCTTGCGCTTCTCGTGGTCACACCATGGAGGGCATCGGTGGTCGCGGATATCTTGGGCGGGACGTCGCGGCCCGGTCGGGCATGCCGGGTGGCCGGGCCGGGCGGTTCGACGCAGGGAGGGCACCGCCGTGGCGCACATCGATCTTGGTCTGGACGAGAAGGCGCATCCGGGCATCAACGGGCCGATGCGGTTCCGGCCCGAGACGGCCGGGCCGCTCAACGCGCTCGCCGAGCAGTTGCTGCGAGCCCCGCATCCCACGCTGACGCCGGGCGAACGGGAGCTGATCGCCGCGTACGTCTCAAGTCTCAACGAGTGCGTCTTCTGCTGCGCGGCGCACTCGGCGTTCGCCGCCGCCCAGCTGCCGACCGGGATGACGCTCGTGGATCAGGTGCGGCGGGACGTGTCCTCGGCGCCGGTGAGCGCGAAGCTACGCGCCCTGCTCGACATCGCCGCGGCGGTGCGGCGCGACGGCCGGGAGGTCACCGTCGAGTTGGTGGACGCCGCCCGGGCGCGCGGCGCGACCGATCTGGAGATCCACGACACGGTGCTGATCGCCGCCGCGTTCTGCATGTTCAACCGGTACGTCGACGGGCTGGGCACGTGGGCACCGCAGGACCCGCAGGTGTACGCGGTGGCCGCCGAGCGCATCGTGGCGCACGGCTACCGCGCGGGCTGAGCGGCGGCGGTCAGCCGAGCAGGCCGGCGGCGTGCCGGCCGGCGGCGGCTGCGGTCAGGAAGTAGGCGTGGTCGGCGTCGAGGCCGCGGCCCATCGTCGACAGCCCGACCGGGCTGGCGCGCAGGGCCGCGTCGAGGCCGTCGGTGGGCACGGTGACGATCCGGTGCCGGTCGGCCAGGGGCGTCAGCGCCGCCGTGACGGCCGCGGTCAGCTCCGGGTCGAGGCCCTCCGGCACCACCAGGTCGGCGGCGGCCAGCGCCACCCGGCCGTACGCGGTGAGGCTGTGGTGGGAGACGCCGCGGTGCCGGGGGCGCGGGTCGGCATCGGAGACGCGCAGCGAGCCGACCGGGCGCCCGCCGAGCGTGGCGACGGCGTTGACGGCCTCGCCGACGGCCACCCCGGAGAAGCCCCAGCGGGTGCCGGTGCCGAGGTTGCCCGGTCCCTGGGCGACGATCGCCAGGTCGGCGTGGAGCACGTGCCGGGCGGCGAGCAGCCCGCTTTGCAGCGTGCTGGCCTCCAGGTCGCCGCCGAACGCCTGGCCGACGCTCACCGTGCCGGCGAGGTGGCCGGCGAGCCCGGCGAGGGTGCGGGAGAACCAGGCCGGCAGCGCCCCGCCGTCGGTGAGCAGGTAGGCGACCCGGGTGTGGGGGGCGTCGGCGTGCACGCCGGCCAGGATCGCCGGCAGCGCGGAGTGCAGGTCGGCGGTGACCACGGGCATCCCGTCGAGCGACTCGGCGGCGGCCAGCCGCGCGTGGTGCGGGGAGGCTTCCTCGTCCACGCCGAGCAGGATCGGTTGCAGCGGGGTGTAGCGGGCCTTGACCAGATGCCCGGCGTCGCGGCTGTCGCCGGCCTGCGGCGGGTCGGCGGGGAGCCGGTCGGGCAGCGCGACGACGAGGGCGTACCCGCCGGTGCCGAGGCCCATCAGCAGGGCGCCGGCGTTGAGCAGCACCCGGTCGCCGGGCTCGGGGTCGCCGACGAGCGCCGGGTAGGCCAGGGCCCGCATCCGGTCGCCGCCGGGCAGGTCGACGTCGAGTTCGACCGCGCCGGCCCATCGTCGCCGTACCGCCGTGACCGTGCCGGACCGCCATCGCACCATGACCGGCACGCTATCGGCCGACGTCCGGGCGGGCGCCGGCCGGGTCAGGTCTCCTGGTCGACCGGCCGGCCGGTCTCGTCCTGGGTGGTCCGGGCCGGCCGGCCGGTGGAGCGGGACCGGGTCGGGTCGAGGAAGACGTACGCGATCTCCGGGAACTGCCCGGTGAGCCGGCGCTCGGCCTCGTCGGAGGCGGCCTCGATCTCGGCGCCGGTGGCGTCGTCGCGGAAGTCGACCTTCGCGGCGACCAGGATGTCCTGCGGGCCGAGGAACATGGTCATCAGCGTGTCGATCCGGTCCACCGTCGGCAGCCGCGTCAGCTCCTGCTCGATCTGGCCGTGCAGCCGCTCGGAGACGGCGCGACCGACAAGCAGCGAGATGTTGCTGCGGGCCAGGATGGCGGCGACCACCAGCAGCAGCACGCCGATGAGGATCGAGGCGATCCCGTCGTACAGCTCGTCGCCGGTGAGGTGGGACAGGGTGAGCCCGGCGGCGGCGAGCAGTAGGCCGACCAGCGCGGCGCTGTCCTCCAGGAAGACCGCCTTGACCGTGGTGTCGGCGGTGAGCCGCAGGTAGCGGCGCGGGGTGGTACGCCAGCGTCGCGACTCGGCGCGCACCTGCCGCACCGCCCGGGCCAGCGACACCGACTCGATGACGAACGAGACCGCCAGCACCACGTACGCGACCAGGTAGTCGCCGGTGTGCTCGTGCACCAGGATGGTGGTGACGCCGTGGGTGATGGCGAAGCCGGCGCCGGCCACGAACGTGAACAGCGCGGCGAGGAACGCCCAGACGTAGCTCTCCTTGCCGTACCCGAAGGGGTGCCGGGGGTCGGCGGGCCGCGCGCCGCGCCGCAGTGCCAGGTAGAGCAGCAGCTCGGTGGTGGTGTCGGCCATCGAGTGGGCGGCCTCGGAGAGCATCGCCGCGGAGCCGGAGAGCAGGCCCGCGACCAGCTTGGCGATGGCGATGGCGAGGTTCGCCGCGCCGGCCACCACGACGGTGCCGACGCTCTCGGTCTTGACTTCCGCTTCCGCCACGCCCTCACCCTATGGCCGGTCCCGGCGGGCCGCCCGTCGAGCCGGAGCCGCGCCGCGCCCGCGCGGGTGCCCGCGTCGGACGTGCGGGCTGCTAGCGTTCGGTACGTGTCCCGGACCCGTACCGAACGCCTGGTCAACCTGGTGATCTGCCTGCTGTCCACGCGGCGTTTCCTGACTGCCGCCCAGATCGCCGCGACCGTGCCCGGCTACGAGCACGACCCGGACGACGCGAAGGACCACGAGGCGTTCCAGCGCAAGTTCGAGCGGGACAAGGCCGAGCTGCGGGAGTTGGGCGTGCCGTTGGAGACCGGGACGGCAAGCGTCTTCGACGCCGAGCCGGGCTACCGGATCGCCCACCGGGAGTACGCGCTGCCCGACATCCCCCTCGAACCGGACGAGGCCGCCGCGGTGGGCATCGCGGCGCGGCTGTGGCAGCACGCCGGCCTGGCCGCCGCCGCGTCGTCCGGGCTGGCGAAGCTGCGTGCCGCGGGCATCGACGTGGATCCGCAGGCCACCCTCGGCCTGGAGCCGATGGTGACGGTCGACCCGGCGTTCGCCCCGTTGACCGCCGCCGCGCGGGACCGGCGGGAGGTCAGTTTCGACTACCGGGTGCCGGACCGGGACGCGCCGACCCGACGCCGGGTGCAGCCGTGGGGCGTGGTCTGCTGGCGCGGCCGGTGGTACGTGGTCGCCCACGACCTGGACCGGGCGGCGACCCGCTGCTTCCGGTTGTCCCGGGTGGTGGGCGCGGTCCGGTCGACGGGGGAGCCGGGGGCCTACGAGCCGCCCGCCGGGGTGGACCTGATCAGCCACGTGGCCCGCTGGTCGGGGCCGGTGGAGCGCACCGGCCGGGCGACCGTGCTGGTGGCGCCGGGCCGGGCCGCCGGGCTGCGCCGCTGGGCGGTGGAGAGTGACGCCGGCCCGGACGGCGACCGGCTGGTGCTGCCGTACGCCGACGCCGACTTCCTCGCCGGTCAGATCGTCGGCTACGGCCCGGACGTGCGGGTGTTGGAGCCACCGGAGGTGCGGGAGGCGGTCATCCAGCGGTTGAAGGAGGTCGCCACCCGGCACGACGAGCTGGCGGTGGCCGGGGGTGCCCGGTGACCCGGCCGTCGGCCCGCGCCGGCCGCGCCTCCGCCGACCGGCTGGCCCGGCTGCTCAACCTGGTGCCCTACCTGCTGGCCCGCCCCGGCATCGAGATCGCCGAGGCGGCGCACGACCTCGGCGTGACCGACAAGCAGCTCCGGGAGGATCTGGAGCTGCTCTGGGTGTGCGGGCTGCCCGGTTACGGGCCGGGTGACCTGATCGACATGGCGTTCGACGGCGACCGGGTGACCATCACCTACGACGCCGGCATCGACCGGCCGCTGCGACTCACCCCGGACGAGGCGTTGGCCCTGGTCGTGGCGCTGCGGATGCTCGCCGAGACGCCCGGGGTGGCCAACCGGGAGGCGGTGGAGCGGGCCCTGGCGAAGATCGAGGGCGCGGCCGGCGACCTGGCCGGCGCGCCGGTGGAGGTGCGGCTGCCCGGCGACAACGCCCGGGTCCGCGAGCTGCGCGCCGCCGTCGAGCGGGGCCGGGCGTTGCGGATCACCTACTACACGCCGGCCCGGGACGAGACCACCGAGCGCACCATCGACCCGTTGCGGATGCTGATGGTCGCCGGCCGGGCGTACGTGGAGGCATGGTGCCGCCGGGCCGAGGCGGTCCGGCTGTTCCGGGCCGACCGGATCGACGCGGTCACCGAGCTGCCGGAGCGGGCCGTGGTGCCGCCGCAGGCCCGCCCGCACGACCTCAGCGACGGCGTGTTCCGGCCGTCGGCCGACCTGCCGCTGATCACGCTGCGGATCGGCCGGGGCGAGCGGTGGATCACCGAATACTATCCGTGCGAGCGGGTCGAGGCCGACGGCGAGCACTGGCTGGTGTCACTGCGGGTCACCGACCTGGGCTGGGCCCGCCGGTTCGTGCTCGGGCTGGGCCCGGAGGCGACCGTGGTGGCCCCGGCCGAGCTGGCCGAGCAGGTCCGCGCCCAAGCGGTCGCGGCGCTCGACGCGTACGCGGTCCCGACCGGCACCGCCGACCCGGCGGCGGCCGGCGGCACCCGATAGGCTGACCGCCGTGGTGATCTGGATCGTGCTCGGGGTCGTCCTGTTCGCGCTGGTCGTGCTGGCCCTGGCGGTCCGCCCGGTGGTGGCGCGGCTGCCCCGGCTGCGCCGCGCGGCGGTGGCGTTGCAGCGGCGGGCGACCGAGGCGGAGGCGCTGCGCTCGGCCGCCGAGGAGTTGCAGGCGCGGGCCGAGACGCTCCAGGAGCGGGCGGCGGTGGCGCAGGAGCGGATCGTGTTGATCAAGGCCAAGCGCGGGGAGTGATCGACGCCCGTCGTCTCTGGGCGGTAACGCGCCCGAATGCGCCGCGATGGGCGGTTGACGGGACACTTCGGGTTGGTCGAGACTTCACCGACCGGGCCGCACCAGCAGGCCCGGCGGGGATGGCAAGCCGCCGCGACGCACGTACGATGGGCGGCGACCCACCCACACACCGACACAGAGCGACTGGAGCTTCCCATGGGTGCCCTCAAGCCGTGGCACATCGCCGTACTCGTGGTCGTGCTGATCCTGCTCTTCGGCGCGAAGCGGCTCCCCGACGCGGCCCGCTCGCTCGGCCGCTCGCTGCGGATCATCAAGGCCGAGACCAAGAGCCTGCAGGACGACGACCGTGACCTGGCCGAGAAGGCCGACGCGCAGGCCGGCTACCAGCCGCTCCCGCCGCAGCAGCAGTACGTCCAGGGCCAGCAGCAGTACGCCCAGCCGCAGCAGCAGTTCGCCCCGCAGCCGCAGCAGCCGGTCGCCCCGCCGGCCGACCCGGTGCAGCGCGTCCGCGAGAACTGATCCGAAAGGGCCTCCACCACCGTGGCCTTGGGTTTGAAGAAGCGCGGACCGAGCACGTTCGCGCGCGCGGCGGACGGCTCCATGACGCTCATGGAGCACATCCGCGAGCTGCGTAACCGCCTTTTCCGGGCGTCGCTGGCGATCCTCGTCGGTTTCGGCTTCGGCATCTGGCTCTCCGGGCCGGTGATGCACCTGTTGCAGAAGCCCTACTGCGACCTGGACAAGGCGCGGTTGGTCAACGGCAACTGCAACTTCGTCCAGCTCGGCCCGGCCGACCTGTTCCTGCTGCAGATGAAGGTCTCCCTCTGGGTCGGCCTGATCGTCGCCGCGCCGATCTGGCTCTACCAGCTCTGGGCGTTCATCGCGCCCGGCCTGCACCGGCACGAGCGGCGCTACGCCTACTTCTTCACCGCCCTGGCCGCTCCACTATTCGCGGCCGGCGCGGTGCTGGCGTTCTTCGTCACGTCCAAGGGCCTGGAGTTCCTGCTCGACATCTCCGGCGGCGGCGACGTGACCACCACGCTCGACATCACCCGCTACATCGGCTTCGTCACCAACCTGATCCTGCTGTTCGGGGTGGCGTTCGAGTTTCCGCTGATCGTGCTGATGCTCAACTTCGTCGGCCTGGCCAGCGCCAAGCGGCTGCTGAGCTGGTGGCGGGTGGCGATCTTCGTGTTCTTCGCGTTCTCCGCGGTGGTCACGCCGACGCCCGACCCGTTCGGCATGACGGCGCTGGCGTTCTGCCTCTCCGCGCTCTACTTCGGCGCGGTGGGGCTGGCGTTCCTCAACGACCGGCGGCGCGGGCGTGGCCGCGAGGTCTACGCCGGCCTCGCCGACGACGAGGTGTCGCCGCTGGACCTGTCGGACGAGCCGGTGCCGACCGGCGCCCGGATCGAGGCGTCCGCCCCGGTCGAGGCGCCCGAGCCGATCGCCGCCCCGGCGCCGATCGAACGCCGCTACGACGACATGACCTGATCCCCGCCCGCACCTCCACCCGAACGCCGCCCCCGCACTCGCGAGGGCGGCGTTCCCGTCCTCGGGCCCGTCCCTCGCCCCCTCGTCCCCGTCGATCTTGAACTTGTGGCGCCTCGAATGCCGGTTAGGCGACTTTTGTGAACGACCACAAGTCCAAGATCGACGAGGCGAGGGCGGGCCGGGGCGAGACGGGGGTCAGGCCACCCGGCGGGCGGCGGTGGGGGAGACGGGTGGGACGGCGTCGGGGTGCAGGATGGCGGCGATCGCCTCGACGCCGTCGACCAGGCGGGGGCCGGCGCGCACGACCAGACCGTCCGCGTCGAGCGCCCACACCTGCGCGCCCGGGAAGTGACAGGCCACCTCGGCCGCCTGCCCGGCGGCGCCCTCCAGCCGGAAACCGCACGGCGCGACGAGCACCACCTCCGGGCGCGCGGCGCGCAGGTCCGCCCAGGTGGTCGGCGTGGACCTGGCGCCCGGGTGGGTGGCCACCGGCGTGCCGCCGGCCACGTCGACCAGGTCCGGGATCCAGTGCCCGGCACCGAACGGCGGGTCCACCCACTCGACCACGGCGACCCGCCGTCGGGGCCGGCCGGCCACCGCCGCGCCGACCGCCGCCAGCCGGGCGCGCAGCCCGTCCACCAGGGCCTCGGCGCGGTCCGGCACCCGGGCCGCCGCGCCCACCGCGCGGATCGTGCCCAGCACGTCGTCGAGGGTGTACGGGTCGAGCGACACCACGTCCGCCCGGGCGCCGAGATGGTCGACGGCGTCGGTCACCCGGCCGGCGGGCAGCGCGCAGACGCGGCACAGGTCCTGGGTGAGGATCAGGTCCGGATCCAACCCGGCCAGCGCGCCGGCGTGCAGCGTGTAGAGGTCCGCGCCGGCGGCCAGCCGCTCCCGCACGTACGTGTCGATCTCGCCGGGACTCATGCCACCGGTGTCCCGGCCGCCCACCACCACGGTCGTGCCGGCCCGGTACGACGGGGGCACCTCGCACTCGAACGTCACCCCGACCAACTCGTCGCCGAGGCCCAGGGCGTACGCGATCTCGGTGGCGGAGGGGAGCAGGGAGACCAGTCGCATCCCGCCATCATCGCCGCACCGAAGCCGGACGACCGAACCGCCCTCGGGCCTTGTCGGGGCCGGCCGCCCGCTTAGACTCTGCTGACTCCGCCGAGTCCCACCCGTCCCGGTCAGCGCGCTGACCTCCGCTCCGGAGAGCCCGATGAGAAGCCGTACCGCCGTCGTCCTGACCGTCCTCTGTGCCACCACCGCGCTCACCGCCTGCGGCGACGACGAGCCCGCGCCGAAGGGCGAGCAGGTCCCGGTGACCGCCACCGACACCAGTTGCGAGGTCACCACCACGCTGTTCACGCCGGGCACGGTCACCTTCAGCGTGACCAACCGGGGGGAGCAGGCCACCGGGGTCTACGTCTACGGCCGGGAGGGTGAGAAGTTCACCAAGATGGTGGGCGAGGTGGCCGACGTGCCCCCGGGCCGCACCGGTGACCTGCGCGCCACGCTCGCCACCGGCACGTACGAGGTGGCCTGCAAGCCGGGCCGGCAGGGCGACGGGGTGCGGACCAGGATCACCGTCACCGACGACGGCGCCGTGGCCAGCGCCGCGGCCGAGACGGAGTACGACCGGGCGGTCGCCATCGAGCTGAGCGGTGACACGCTGACCGGCGTCGACGGGCTGATCGCCGAGCCGGGCGAGAAGCTGGCGCTGAAGGTGACGAACAAGACCGCCGGCGCCCGGACCCTCTACCTGCTCAACCCCGACGGCAAGCGGGTCGCCGAGCTGAAGGCGGAGCCGAACGGCACCGCCGAGACGGTGGTGGCGCTCGGCGCCGCCGGCACCTGGACGTTGAAGGTCAAGGGTGACGGCGTCCCCTCGATGAGCGAGCGGCTGGTGGTGCGCTGACCCGGCGACCCGGACGACCGGGTCGAGTTCCGGCCCGGCGGGCGTCGTCCCTGGTGGGTCGCGCGCCTCGTGTCGTACCGTGCTCGCCGTGACCGCGTCCGATCATGTTCCGTCCGGCCCCGTGGCCGTGCTCGCCAACCCGGTCGCCGGACGGGGGCGGCGCCGCGGTCTGCTGCCGGCGATTCTGGAGCGTCTCGGCGCGGCCGGTCGCCAGGTGGAACTGCTGCGCGCGCGTACCCCCGGGGAGGCGGAGGCGGCGTGCCACGCCGCGGTGGCCGGCGGCGCCGGGGCGCTCGTCGCAATGGGCGGGGACGGCACCGTGCACCGTGCGATACAGGCGGTCGCCGGCACCGCCGTGCCGTTCGGGCCGGTCCCGGCCGGCACCGGCAACGACTTCGCGGCCGACACCGGCTTCCCGGCCGATCCCCTCGCCGCCGCCGACGTGATCGCCGCCGCGCTGGCCGCCGGTCGCAGCCGTCCGGTCGACCTGGCCCGGATGTCCCGGCCCGACGGCGACGGGCGCTGGTACGGCGCGGTGCTCGCGGCCGGCTTCGACGCGATCGTCAACGAGCGGGCCAACCGGATGCGTTGGCCGCGCGGACCACGTCGCTACGACCTGGCGATCCTGGTCGAGCTGGCCCGGCTGCGGCCCCGTCGCTACCGGCTGTCCCTGGACGGTGTGCCGCAGGAGGTGGACGCGGTGCTCGTCGCGGTCGGCAACACGGCCGGCTACGGCGGCGGCATGCGGATCTGCCCGGACGCCGAACCGACCGACGGCCTGCTGGACGTGGTGGTGGGGGGTCGGTTCGACAGGCGCACGCTGATGCGGGTGAAGCCGCGGATCTACCGGGGCACCCACGTGACGCACCCGCTGGTGCGGACCTACCGGGCGCGGACGGTGGAGTTGGCCGCCGAGGGCATCACCACGTACGCCGACGGGGAGCGGGCGTTCGACCTGCCGGTGACCGTCACCGCCGTGCCGGCGGCGCTGCGGCTGCTGCGCTGACCACCGTCGGCGGGACGGGCGGCGTCGGCGGTCCCGGCGTCGACGGTGGGGGCGCCGCGGCGCGGACCGCGCCGACGCTCGCGGCCACCACGAGCGCGATGGCGAGCACCTCGACCGGGCGCAACGCCTGGCCGAGCACCAGCCAGCCGGCCAGCGCGGCGATCGCCGGCCCGAGACTCATCAGGACCGCGAACGTCGCCGTGGGCAGCCGCCGCAGCGCCGCCAACTCCAGGCTGTACGGCAGCACGGAGGCGAGCAGCGCCAGCCCCGCGCCGAGCCCCAGCACCGCCGGGTGGGCCAGCCGGCCACCGGCGCCGACCAGCCCGATCGGCAGGGTGACGAGCGCCGCCACGGCGAGGGCGAGGGCCAGCCCGTCGGCCCGGGGGAACCGCGCGCCGACCCGGGCCGAGCAGACGATGTACGCGGCCCACATGCTGCCCGCGGCCAACGCCAGCGCGGCGCCGACCGGGTCGAGCCGGTCGAACCCGCCCTGCCCGAGCAGCGCCACCCCGGCCAGCGCCAGCCCGGCCCAGCACCAGGCCGCGACCCGGCGCGCCCCGACCACCGACAGCGCCAGCGGGCCGAGCACCTCAAGCGTCACGGCCGGACCGAGTGGAATCCGCTCGATCGCCTGGTAGAAGATCGAGTTCATCCCGGCCAGCGCCAGCCCGAACGCGACCACGGCGGCCCAGTCACCCCGCCCGTGCCCGCGCAGCCGGGGCCGGCACACCACGAGCATCAGCAGCGCGCCCAGGGTCAGGCGCAGCGTGACCGCGCCGGCCACCCCGGTACGCGGGAACAGCAGCGCGGCCAGCGCGGAGCCGAACTGCACCGACAGCGCGCCGCCGAGCACCAGCGCGACGCCACCGAGCCGGCCCGGCGCGCGTCCCGGTGTGCCGTCGCTCACCCGACCCCGGCCAGGTCGAGCACCGCCCCCAACCCGTTCGGCCGGCCGGCGTCGGCGCACGGCAGCACCAGCACCCCGCACCCGGCCGCCACCGCGCCGGCGTCGGCCGGGGTGTCGCCCACCATCAGCGTGTGCTCCGGGTCGACCCCGAGCATGCCGCAGGCGCGCAGGAAGATCCCCGGGTCCGGTTTGCAGCGCCCCACCTCGTACGACAGGGCGTACGCGTCGACGAGCGCGTCGAGGTCCCAGGCGGCGAAGAGCGGCCGTAGATCGAAGCCGATGTTGCTGACCACCGCCACCTTCACCCCGGCGGCCCGCAGCGCGCCGAGCACCGGGGCGGCGTCCGGGTAGGGCAACCAGCCCTCCGGGACCAGCACCCGCTCGTAGAGCGCGTCGGCGAACCCGTCGATGCCGGTGTCGACGGTCTCCGCGAGCCCGGTGTAGGCACCCCGGTGGGCGTGCGGGTAGAGGTCGCGGTCGGCCCACAGCTCGGCCAGCCGGGGCGGCACGCGGGTCGGCCGCGGCCCGCCCGCCCGACCGGCGGTGAGCAGCCGGTCGGCGAGCGAGGTGGCGCGGATGCGGTCCAGCTCGACCCCGCAGGCCGCGGCGGCGGCGCGTACCCAGGCCAGCGGCTCCTCCACCTGGGCGAGGGTGCCGTGGAAGTCGAAGAGCACCGCCTCCACCGGCCGGCGGGACGGGCCCGGGCGGACGGCGTCGTCGGCACCGTTCGAGGCGTGGGGGAGTTCGGTACGGTCCGGCACGTGGTGCACCCTACCGACCCCCTCCGACCCCCCTGCCGGACGGCCTTGACCGGTGGTCGTCGGCGGTACCGATTAATCTTGGATGCATGTCGAGCCCCGCCGAGCGGTACGCCGCGGCGCGCCGCCGGGCCGCGCAGGCCTCCGCCTTCCCGGCCCTGGACGAATTCTCCCACGATCTCGGGTTCGACCTCGACGACTTCCAGCGCGAGGCGTGCCAGGCGCTGGAGCGGGGCAGCGGCGTCCTGGTCTGCGCGCCCACCGGCGCCGGCAAGACCGTGGTGGGCGAGTTCGCCGTGCACCTGGCGCTGCGCGGCGGGTCAGTCGACGGCGACGCCCCGGCCACCCGGCGCAAGTGCTTCTACACCACGCCGATCAAGGCGCTGTCCAACCAGAAATACCACGACCTGGTCGACCGCTACGGCGCCGAGCGGGTCGGGCTGCTCACCGGCGACAACGCGATCAACGGCGACGCGCCGGTGGTGGTGATGACCACCGAGGTGCTGCGCAACATGCTCTACGCCGGCTCGGCCACCCTCGCGGGCCTGGCCTACGTGGTGATGGACGAGGTCCACTACCTGGCCGACCGGTTCCGTGGCGGGGTCTGGGAAGAGGTGATCATTCACCTGCCGGAGTCGGTCACGCTGGTGTCGCTGTCGGCCACCGTCTCCAACGCCGAGGAGTTCGCCGACTGGCTGGTCACCGTGCGCGGCGAGACCACGGTGGTGGTCTCCGAGCACCGGCCGGTGCCGCTCTGGCAGCACATGCTCGTCGGCAAGCGGATGTTCGACCTGTTCCACGACGCCGACGCGGCCCGCAAGCACGACGTCCACCCCGAGCTGCTGCGTTACACCCGGGACACGGTGCGCCGGTTGGAGCTGGGCGAGGGGCGCGGCGCCGGCCCCGGCGGCGGGCGGCGCGGTCCCCGCTGGCGCGGTCCGATGCGCCCGGACATCGTCGAACGGCTGGACCGGGAGAACCTGCTGCCGGCGATCCTGTTCATCTTCAGCCGGGCCGGCTGCCAGGCGGCGGTCCAGCAGTGCCTCGCCGCCGGGCTGCGGCTGACCTCGGCGGAGGAACGCGCCGAGATCCGCCAGGTGGTCGAGGCGCGGATCACCGCCATCCCGGGCGAGGACCTGACCGTGCTCGGCTACTGGGAGTGGCTCGACGGGTTGGAGCGCGGCCTGGCCGCCCACCACGCCGGCATGCTCCCCGCGTTCAAGGAGGTCGTCGAGGAGCTGTTCGTCCGCGGCCTGGTCAAGGCGGTCTTCGCCACCGAGACGCTGGCCCTGGGCATCAACATGCCGGCCCGCTGCGTGGTGCTGGAGCGGCTGGTGAAGTTCAACGGCGAGGCGCACGTCGACCTCACCCCGGGCGAATACACCCAGCTCACCGGCCGCGCCGGCCGGCGCGGCATCGACGTCGAGGGCCACGCCGTGGTGGTCTGGTCGCCGGAGACCGACCCCCGCCACGTGGCCGGCCTGGCCTCCACCCGCACCTATCCGCTGCGGTCCAGCTTCCGGCCGTCCTACAACATGGCCGTCAACCTGGTCGGCAGCGTCGGCGCGGAGCCGGCCCGGGCGCTGCTGGAGTCCTCCTTCGCGCAGTTCCAGGCGGACCGGTCGGTGGTCGGGCTGGCCCGGCAGGTGCAGCGCAACACCGAGACGATCGAGGCGTACGGCGCGGAGGCCGCCTGCCACCACGGCGACTTCGACGAATACTTCGCGCTGCGGGTGGCCATCGCCGACCGGGAACGGGCCATCGCCCGGCAGGGGCAGACCCAGCGCAAGGCGGCGGCCGTCACCTCGCTGGAGCGGCTGCGGGTCGGCGACGTGATCCGGGTGCCGTCGGGGCGGCGGGCCGGCCTGGCCGTGGTGCTCGACCCGGCGACCGGCGGTTTCGGCGAGCCCCGCCCGCTGGTGCTCACCCAGGACCGCTGGGCCGGCCGGGTCAGCCCCGGCGACTTCACCACCCCGGCCGAGGTGCTCGCCCGGATCCGGGTGCCGAAGCACTTCAACCACCGGTCGCCGGCGGCGCGGCGCGACCTGGCCGCCGCGGTCAGCGGCACCGGGCTGGACCGGCACGGCGGCCGGCGCGGCGGGCGGTCCCGCCAGGCGGTCGGGGAGGACCACCGGCTCAGCCAGCTCCGCGTCGAGATGCGCGGGCACCCCTGCCACGCCTGCCCGGACCGGGAGGAACACGCCCGCTGGGCCGAGCGCCGTCGCCGGCTGGAGCGCGACACCGAGGAGCTGCGGCAGCGGGTGAGCGGGCGGACGGGCTCCCTCGCGCGTACCTTCGACCGGATCGTCGCGTTGTTGACCGCGCGCGGCTACCTGGCCCCCGACGGTGAGGTCACCGACGCGGGCCGGATGCTGGCGCGGATCTGGACCGAGGCCGACCTGCTCGTCGCCGAGTGCCTGCGGCGCCGGGTGTGGGACGGGCTCTCCCCGGCCGAGCTGGCCGCCGCCGTGTCGGTGGTGGTCTTCGAGGCCCGGCGGGACGTCGACGAGCGGGCGTCGCTGCCGCGCGGCGCGGTCGGCGACGCGGTCGACGAGACGCTCAAGCTGTGGGGCGACATCGAGGCGGACGAGGCGGCGCGGGGCCTGACCGCCACCCGGGAGCCGGACCTCGGCTTCGCCTGGCCGATCTACCGGTGGGCGCGTGGGGAGGCGCTCGCCAAGGTGCTCGCCAGTGGGCACCAGATCGACGGCGAGATGCCGGCCGGTGACTTCGTCCGCTGGTCGCGGCAGGTGGTCGACCTGCTCGGCCAGCTCGCCGACTCCGGTGGCGCCTCCACCGAGCTGCGCGCCACCGCGCGGCAGGCGATCTCGGCCGTCAACCGGGGCGTGCTGGCCTACCACGCCTCCGCCTGACGATCACTTTCGGTCACCATCCGTCAAGAATCGACGCAGCTTTGCGTCATCACGACACCACCGCCCGGATACCCGGGGGGCGGTGTCGTGCCTGATCAGGCGTTGCCGGATCATTGCGGGGCGCGATGTCTACGCGTCGGTAGCGGATCGAGGATGGTCACCGTGGGCGAGATCAATCACTTTGAGTACGGGTGGATCACACCCGCGCTCAGCTACGCGCTGTCCGTGCTCGGTTCCGTGCTCGGTCTGGTCTGTGCCGGGCGGATCCGGACCGCCGCCGGCGCCGGTCAGCGGATGTGGTGGGGTCTGCTCGCGGCCTGGGCGCTGGGCGGCACCGCCATCTGGGCGATGCACTTCATGGCCATGCTCGGCTTCGCCGTCAGCGGCACCCGGATCCGCTACGACGTGCCACTGACCGCCGCCAGCACGGTGATCGCCGTGGGCGCCGTCGGCGTCGGCCTGGCCATCGTGGGCACCGGCCGGCTCACCGCGCCCCGGCTGCTCGCCGGCGGCCTCTTCACCGGCGCTGGGGTCGCCGCCATGCACTACACCGGGATGGCGGCCATGCGGCTGGACGGCACACTCGGCTACGACCGGCTGCGGGTGACGCTCTCCGTCGTCGTCGCGCTGGTGGCCGCCACCGTGGCGCTGTGGCTGGCGATGACCGTCCGGCGGGGTGTCGCGATCATGGCGTCGGCACTGGTCATGGGCGTCGCCGTGAACGGCATGCACTTCACCGGCATGAGCGCGCTGTCGGTGCACCTGCACGACGGTGCCGGCCCCCCCAACACCGGTACCGAGGTCAGCGGCCTGCTGGTGCCGATCGTGCTCGCCGTGGTCTTCGGCGTGGTGGGGCTGGTCTACGCGCTGCTCGCCGCACCGTCGGACGACGACCGTGCCGGTGCCGCCTACGTGGCATCGCGGCTCGACGGCGTGTCCCCGGCGGCCGAGGCCGAGCCGGCACCGGACCCGGTGGGCCTGCGTGCCCGCTCGGCGTCGGACTCCTCTTTGCCGGACCCGGTGGGGCTGCGGGCGCGCTCGACGCTGGCGCAGCCCGGCGCGCAGTTCCCCTCCCGCCGTGGGACCGACCCCCGTCGCTAGGCCATCCGCGCGTTGCGCTGTCCGTCGCCGCGCCGATGGTGCGGCGTGGCGATGTAGCGGCGTGATCATGGTGCTCCCGCACTCCGAGATCGATCTTCCAATCTGTGGAAGCGCCAGAGATCTTGGTACGAAAGTGCCCCCGTGGGGGCCATTTCGTACCAAGATCTGCCGCTGCCTTGATCCTCGACCGATGGGTCCGGGCACGTTGGGGAAACTGCCGCCCGTTTGGGCCGGAGCAGTCGGTCCTGCTTCCGCGCCGGAGGGAGGCGAGGCGTGGCGTGACGGTGACGCGTTCCAACAGGCTCATGGCTGGACCCGGTGGCGAGCGCGTGCTCATCGGCCGGCGGCCTGGTGGAACCGGGGTGTCCGACGGCCGGCGGCGCCACCCGTCAGGTGCGGGGGGTGGCGAGCGCGTCGACCAGGCGGCGGCACGAGCCGGCCAGGTTCCAGCGCTGCGCCAGCTCGAGCAACCGGTCGGGATCGGCCGGGGACGTCGGCAGTGCCGGGTCCAGCTCGGGCAGCGGCACGTCGGTGGCGACCCGGACCACCTTGGGCGCCACGGCCAGGTAGTCGCGGGCGCCGTCGAGCTTGCCGCGCAGCCCGGGGGCGAAGCCGGAAGCGGGGTCGTCGAGCGCGGCGAGGATGCCGTCGAGCCCGCCGTAGCGCTCGATCAGCCGGGCGGCCGTCTTCTCGCCCACCCCGGGCACCCCGGGCAGGCCGTCGCTCGGGTCGCCGCGCAGCGCGGCGAAGTCGGCGTAGCGGTCGGCGGGGACGCCGTAGCGGGCCCGCACCGCGGCGTCGTCGCAGTCGTCCAGCTTGGCCACGCCCCGGCCGACGTAGAGCAGGCGCGTCGGGTGGGCGTCGTCGACCAGTTGGAACAGGTCGCGGTCGCCGGAGACCACCTCGACCGGGCCGGGCTGGGTCACCGAGAGCGTGCCGAGCACGTCGTCGGCCTCGTAGCCGGTGGCGCCGACCGCCGGGACGCCGAGCGCGTCGAGGACCTCCAGGATCATCGGCACCTGCGGGGACAACGTGTCCGGCACGACCTCGCCGCCCTCCGGCGCCACCCGGTGCGCCTTGTACGAGGGGAGCAGCTCCACCCGCCACGCCGGCCGCCAGTCGTGGTCGAGCGCGCAGATCATCCGGTCGGGCCGCCGGGTGCGCACCAGTTGGGCGAGCATGTCGAGGAAGCCGCGGACGGCGTTGACCGGCTGGCCGTCGGCCGTCTTCGCGGCCGACTCGGGGATGCCGAAGTAGGCGCGGAAGTAGAGGCTGGGGGAGTCGATCAGCAGGATCGGACGTCGGTGTGCCACGCCGCCCAGCGTGGCACACCCCTCTGACGATCTGGGGAAGGCGGCACCCTGCGGGAAACCGGCGTACGCGGCGGGGGCGGCGTCGGCGCACGATGTGCTCACCCGTTCGGGCCGGGTCCGCCGGACGGCGGCGGCGGTGCCGCCGGACTGACGCCGACCCCGCCGCCCGGCGGGGCACCCCGGCTTACGCTTTGTTCCGGACTTTTCACAAGGCGCGAAAAAAGCCCTCCGAGGCGGGCTCGGGAATTGACACACGCCACTGCGCCCGGGGAGGGTCCACCGCACGGGTCGGCACGCCGACCCGTCCGGACCCGTTCCCCCGCCCCGCACTCCACCCGTCCCGGAGATGCCCATGTCACCCGTACCGATGTCGTGGACCCCACGGCGACTGCTCGCCGCGCTGGCCGCCCTGCTCGCCACCGTGGCGCTCGTCGCGCCACCCGGCCCGGCCAGGGCCGCCGACCCGTTGATTTCCCAAGGCCGCCCCACCACCGCCTCCTCGACCGAGAACGCCGGCACCCCGGCGTCCAACGCCACCGACGGCAACACCGGCACCCGCTGGTCGAGCGCCTTCGCCGACCCGCAGTGGATCCAGGTCGACCTCGGCGCCACCGCCACCGTCTCCCGGGTCAACCTGACCTGGGAGGGCGCGTACGCCCGGGCGTACCAGGTGCAGACCTCGACCGACGGAACCACCTGGACCACCGTGTTCAGCACGACGAACGGCGACGGGGGCACCGACGACCTGGCCGTCAGCGGCTCCGGCCGCTACGTGCGGGTGTACGGCACCGCGCGGGGCACCGCCTACGGCTACTCGCTCTGGGAGTTCCAGGTCTACGGCAGCGCCGGCGCCGGCGGCGGCTGTGACACCACGACGAACGCCGCCCGGGGACGACCGGCCACCGCCTCGTCGACGGAGAACGCCGGCACCCCCGCCTCGGCGGCGGTCGACGGCGACCCGGGCACCCGCTGGGCCAGCGCCGCCGCCGACCCGCAGTGGCTCCGGGTCGACCTGGGCAGCGTCCGGACCATCTGCCGGGTGGTGCTGAGCTGGGAGGCCGCGTACGCGCGGGCGTACCAGGTGCAGACCTCGACCGACGGGACCACCTGGACCACCGTGTCCAGCACGACGAGCGGCGACGGCGGGACCGACGCGCTCACCGTCAACGGCTCCGGCCGCTACCTGCGGGTGTACGGCACCGTGCGGGCCACCGGCTACGGCTACTCACTGTGGGAGGTCGCCGTCAACACCACAGGCGGCGGCACCGTGCCCGGCGGCGGGTCGCTCGGACCCAACGTCATCACGTTCGACCCGTCGATGTCCGCCGCCAGCATCCAGGCCCAACTCGACGCCGTCTTCCGCACGCAGGAGTCGAACCAGTTCGGCACCCAGCGGTACGCGCTGATGTTCAAGCCGGGCGACTACTCCGGCATCAACGCGCAGATCGGCTTCTACACCTCGATCATGGGACTCGGCCGGAACCCCGGCGACGTGCGCATCCACGGCGACGTCACGGTCGACGCCGGCTGGTTCGGCGGCAACGCCACCCAGAACTTCTGGCGCTCGGCGTCGAACATGCAGGTCTTCCCGTCCGCCGGGTTCACCCGCTGGGCGGTGTCGCAGGCCGCGCCGTTCCGCCGGATGGACATCCAGGGCGACCTCAACCTGGCCCCCAACGGCTACGGCTGGGCCAGCGGCGGCTACATCGCGGACAGCCGGGTGACCGGCGTGGTCCAGCCGTACTCGCAGCAGCAGTGGTACACCCGGGACAGCAACGTGGGCGGCTACCTCAACGCGGTCTGGAACGTCACCAACTCCGGGGTGGTGGGCGCGCCCGCCACCAGCTTCCCGAACCCGCCGTACACCACGCTCGCGCAGACCCCGGTCAGCCGCGACGTGCCCTACCTCTACCTCGACAGCGCCGGCGCCTACCAGGTCTTCGTGCCGTCCACCCGGACCAACGCCAGCGGGGCGTCCTGGCTGGGCGGCTCCACCCCGGGCACGTCGATCCCGCTGAGCCAGTTCTACGTCGCGAAGCCCGGCGACTCGGCCGCCACCATCAACAGCGCGCTGGCCCAGGGACTGAACCTGCTCTTCACCCCGGGCGTCTACACCGTCGACCAGACCATCGCGGTCAACCGGGCCGGCACGGTGGTGCTCGGCGTCGGCTACCCGACGCTGGTGCCGCAGAACGGCGTGGTGCCGATGACCGTCGCCGACGTCGACGGGGTCCGCCTCGCCGGGCTGCTGTTCGACGCCGGTGCGGTCAACTCGCCGGTGCTGTTGCAGGTCGGCCCGGCCGGCTCGACCGCGAGTCACGCCACCAACCCCACCTCCGTGCAGGACGTCTTCTTCCGCATCGGCGGCGCGCACGCCGGGAAGGCCACCACCAGCCTGGTGGTCAACCAGGACGACGCGCTGATCGACCACATCTGGGCCTGGCGGGGCGACCACGGCACCGGCATCGGCTGGACCGTGAACACCGCCGACACCGGCCTGATCGTCAACGGCGACCGGGTCACCGCGCTCGGGCTCTTCGTCGAGCACTACCAGAAACACGAGGTGATCTGGAACGGCGAGAACGGGCGGACCATCTTCTTCCAGAACGAGCTGCCGTACGACCCGCCGAACGCGGCGGCGTGGATGAACGGCTCCCGGGTCGGCTACGCGGCGTTCAAGGTCGCGGACGCGGTCACCTCGTTCGAGGGCTGGGGGATGGGCAGCTACTGCTACTTCAACGTCGATCCGAGCATCGCGGCCTACCACAGCTTCGAGGCGCCTACCCGGGCCGGCGTACGGTTCCACGACCTGCTCACCGTGTCGCTTGGCGGCAACGGGTCGATCACCCACGTCATCAACGACACCGGCGCCACCGCGCAGGGCACGAACACGGTGCCGGTGAACGTGGTGAGCTACCCCTGACAGAGGTGAGGAGGGGCCCCTTTTTAACAGACGTCTGTTAAAAAGGGGCCCCTCCTTCGGGGAGGGCGGGCCGGCGGCGACCCGAGGGGGGAAGGGCCGCCGCCGGCCGCCCGGTCAGGAGGTGGGGAAGTTGTCCGGGGTGCGGATCCGGTTACGCATGTACGCGCCGGACTCGGTGAGCATCGACGTGCCGGAGAAGTTGCCGGCCGCGCAGGTGCCCGGCCGCAGCGCCGCGCTGCCCTCGGCCGCGTCCGAGAACGTCCAGTTCGCGTAGCTGATCTTCAACCGGTCGAGCAGGTCGAGCCAGGCGTTGCTGCTGGCCGTGTCGACCGCGCCGTCACCGGTGTAGGTCACCGTGCCGAACTCGGTGACGAACAGCGGGAGCCGGGAGGCCGCACGCTGCACCTCGTTGCGGTAGTTGTCCTTGTGCGACGCGGCGTAGAAGTGGAACGTGTACATGATGTTCTCGGCCCGCACCGGGTTGTTGACGACCTCGTCCGAGTTGCCGCCGTCGGACACGCCGAGCGAGGACCAGCCCCGGGTGCCGACGATGACCACGGCGTCCGGGTCGTTGGCCCGGATCACCGGGATGACCTGCTCGGCGTAGCTGCGGATGGTCGACCAGCTCACCCCGTTGGGCTCGTTGGTGATCTCGTAGATCACGTTCTTCTTGGCGGCGTTGCGCGACGCCACGTTGGCGAAGAACGTCTTGGCCCGGTCCAGGTTGTACATCGGGTCGCCGGGGGTCAGCGTGTGGAAGTCGATCAGCGCGTACATGCCCCGGGCCTCGGCCTTGTCGACGAGCGTGTTCACCTGGTTGGTGAAGGCGGCCGGGTTGGTCTCGTAGCCCTTCTCCTGCACGTACATCGAGATGCGCAGCAGGTCGGCCTGCCACTCGTCGGCGAGCGCGGTGAGCGAGGTGTCGGTGTAGCAGTTGGCGAACCACTGCAACCCGTGCGTGCTCATCCCGCGCAGCTGGATCGGCCGGCCGTACTGGTTGCAGAGGTTGACCCCGCAGACCCGCAACTGTCCGTTGATCGCCACCGGCGTGGTGCCGGTCGGCGGCGGGGGCGTGGTCGTCGGGGGAGTGGTGGTGGGCGGCGTGCTCGTCGGCGGCGTGGTGACGCCGCCGGTGCAGACCGCGCCGTTGAGCGTGAACGAGGTCGGGTCCGGGTTCGACCCGGTCCAGGAGCCGTTGAAGCCGATGCTGGTGCTGGCGCCGGTGCCGAGGGAGCCGTTGTAGTCCACGTTGCGTGCGGTGACCGCGGAGCCGCTCTGCTGCCACGTGGCCGACCAGCCCTGCACGACGCGTTGGCCACCGTCGGGGAAGGTGAAGCCCAGCGTCCAGTTGCTCACCGGGTCGCCGAGGTTCTTGACCGTCACATTGGCGGTGAAGCCACCCTGCCAGGAGTTGGTGGTGTAGGTGACGGCGCAGCCGGTCGCCGCCATCGCGTTCGTCAACGGCAGGGCGGCCGTGGTCGCGAGGGCGAGCGCACCGACGGCGCCGCCGACGAGCAGGTGCCGCCGGGACGGCCGGGGTATCGAGGACATGCGGGAAGGTCCCATCTGGTGGGTGATGAAACGGACGTTGCCCGTCGTGAACCTGCCCGGAAAGCCCGACGTGGCGGCCTGGGGAGCGCTCCCACGCCGAGGGTAGAGGCGGATACCGATACGTGCAACCAGCACCCCGGCGGATCAGCGCCGGGTACGGCGCCCGCCGTAGAGCCGCAGCGCGTTGCAGACGTCGAACACCCCCGGCACGTCCCACGCCAGCTCGGCGGCGACCCGGCGCGTCTCCGGATCCGCGACCAGGCCGGCGAGGATGACCACCCGGTTCTGCACGGTGACGGTGATCTGCTGGCGCCGGGTGGTCCAGTCGGCGCTCAGCCGCTGGGCGACCAGGGACGTGAGCCGCACGTCCGCGCCGTCGGGCTCCGGCCCGTCGCCGGGGAACGGAAACTCGGGGTACGGCCAGGGCATCATCGGGGGAGGGCTCCTTCTTCGTCGGTCATGCGCGTCGGCCGGTTGCGGCGCCCGACGTCGGGGCGGGATCGTCGACCACGGCGAAGACGCCGTCGAGCCGCATGGTGTGCAACACGGTGAGCACGAACCGGGACGGGGCCACCAGGCACAGCTCCCGGCCGTCGCGCCGGGTGTCCTGGTGCGCCCGCACCAGCAGGCCGAGGCCGACGGAGTCGATCACCTCGATCCCGGCGAGGTCGACGAGCACCCGGTCGTCGCGGACGATCCGGTCGGCGAGCGCCCGGCGTACCCCCTCCGCGGAGTCCCCCTCCGAGGCGGCCCGCGGCCCGGTGACCTGCTCCAGGTCTTCGACGCCCAGGCCGTCGTCGGCGACGGCCGCGCGGGCGCTGCACCGGGGACAGTGGTGCGGGCCGGAGGCGAACGGCGAGCCGACCCAGTCGTGTTCGAAGACAAGCGTCCACACCACCTCGGCGTCCGGCAGCGTGGTACCCGCGCCGGTGACGCTGTCGCCGCAGCCGTCGCAGATCAGCATCATCAGGTGTTCCGCCGGTACGACCGTCACACCTCCTCCTTCCGCCGGGCGCCCGGGTCGGAGTGCGCCTGCCGGTCGGCCGCCGACCGTCCGGCGGCCAGCACCGCCAGGATGACCGCCACGGCGGCGAAACCGGCCTGCACCAGCAGCGGCAGCAGCATCGAGCCGTCGGGCCGCCGGTCGACGAGCCCGGTCACGATCGCCCCGAGCAGCGCGGCGGCCACCCCGAGCGCGAGGGTCAACCAGACCGGGACGGCCTTGCGTCCCGGGACGGCGAGACGGCCCACGCCGCCGACCACGAGGCCGACGACGAGTGCTCCGACAAGCGTGCTGGTGGTCACCACTCCTCCTCAGCGCGGCTGGGACCGGACCCGGGCCCGGCCGCGTACGGCCGGACCCGGCGTGTCGACGACGGTTACGGCCGCGCCCAGTCCGCCGGTGGCGAGGATGCGCCGGATCCGGGGATGCGGGTTGCTGAGGGTGAGGGTTCCGTCCCGGCGGGCCAGGCGGCGACGGACGTCCAGCAGCAGCGCGATGGCGGCGGCGTCCAGGTGACGACACCGGGCAAGGTCGATCGTGACCTCGCCGGGCTGCAACGCGAGGACCCGGTCCAGCACGTGCGCCACCTCGGGGAGACCGGCCAGGTCCAGCTCGTCGGTGATCTCCACCCGCACGTGCGGCACGGCGGACTCCGGCGAGGCGGACGGCAGGGAGACGGTCATCAGGTCGCTTCCGTGACGGGGTTCCGTGTTCTTCCCACTCTGGTCAGCGATCTTGGAGGTCACCGGACGGTTGGATGACGGTTCGGTGACAAAAGTCGTGAACGGCCGGCGCGATTGGGAGACCCGTGGTCGGCCGGTCATGATGCCCATATGACGGCCGTACTGGTGATCGAGGACGACGACCGTATCCGACTCGCGTTGCAGCTCGCCCTGGAGGAGGAGGGCTACACCGCCGCCGGGGCGGCCACCGCGGAGGAGGGGTTGCGCCGCCAGCGGGAGAGCCCGGCCGACTACGTGCTTGTCGACCTGATGCTGCCCGGAATCGACGGTTTCGACTGCATCCGCCAGTTGCGTCGCGACGACGACGTCCCGGTCGTCGTGATCAGCGCCCGCGACGACACCCACGACATCGTCGCCGCGCTGGAGGCCGGCGCCGACGACTACGTGGTCAAGCCGGTCGCGATCAAGGAACTGTCGGCCCGGCTGCGCGCCCTGCGCCGGCGGGCCCGGACCGTGGCCGGACCGGCGCCGGCCCAGTTCTTCGGCGACCTGGAGATCAGCCCGGAGGCGGGCGAGGTCCGCCGCTCCGGCCGGCCGGTGCCGGTGACCCGGACCGAGTTCCGGCTGCTCTGCGAGCTGGCCGAGCACGCCGGCCGGGTGCTCTCCCGCCAACAGTTGCTCAGCCGCGTCTGGGGCTACGAGACGGGCGACGAGCGGCTGGTGGACGTGCACGTCGGCCGCCTGCGGCAGAAGATCGAGCCGGATCCGGCCAACCCCCGCCACCTGGTCACGCTCCGGGGCCTCGGCTACAAGCTGCAGCGATGAGCCGACCCGGACTGCGTGCCAGAGTCACCGCGGCGTTCGCCGTCGGCGCCCTGCTGCTGGCCGCGCTGATGGCCCTCTTCTCGTACGACCTGACCCGGCGCTCGCTGCTCGACGAGCGCGAGCGCGCCGCGGTCCGGGCGGCGTACTACGACGCGGCGGTGGTGCGTTCCGGCCTGGACACCGGCACCCCGGACGTGGTGGCGGTGCTGCGTTCGCTCGACACCGGCAGCGCCCGTCGTCCGCTGCTGCACCTGCGCACCGGCTGGTACGCCCGCACCGCCGACGTGGGGGCCGGCTCGGTGCCGGTGGAGTTGCAGCGCGTGGTCGCCGAGGGGCGGCCCGCCGTGCAGCGGATCCGCCTGGACGGCCAGCCGACGCTGCTCGTCGGCGTGCCGCTCCAGGGCGAGCTGGGCTACTACGAGCTGACCTCGCTGCGGGAGGTGGAGGACACGTTCCAGGTGGTCGGACTGGCGCTGACCGCGGTGGCCATCATGATCGCCGGAGCGGGCGCGGCACTCGGCTGGTACGCCACCCGCAACAGCCTCCGGCCGCTCACCGCCGTCGCCGACGCCGCCGAGCGGATCGCGGCCGGCGACTTCGCCACCCGGCTCGACCCGACCACCGATCCGGACCTCACCCGCCTGTCCACCTCGTTCAACGCGATGGTCGACAAGTTGGTGCAGCGGATCGACCGGGACCGGCGCTTCGCCGCCGACGTGAGCCACGAGCTGCGCTCACCGCTGCAGACCCTCGCCGCGGCGGCAAGCGTGCTGACCCGCCGCAAGGAGCACCAGGACGAGCGCACCGCCACCGCGGCCGGCCTGGTCGCCGACGAGGTGGCCCGGTTCCAGCGGCTGGTCGACGACCTGATCCAACTCGCCCGCACCGAGCAGCCCGCGCACCGGCAGACCGTGGACGTGGCCGAGTTGGCGCGGGCCGCCTGCCGGGAGCGGTCGTTGCCGGAAAGCCTGGTCACGGTGGCCGACGGCGTCCCGGACCAGTGGTGGGTCGACCGCCGCCGGTTCGCGCAGGTGCTGCTGAACCTGTTGGAGAACGCCGAGCGCTACGGCGGAGGTCCGGTCGCCGTCCGCCTCGACGCGGAGGACGGGGTGGGCGTGCTGGAGGTCGACGACGACGGGCCGGGTGTGCCGCCGGCGGACCGGGAAGTGATCTTCGACCGGTTCGTCCGGGGTCGCGCCGCCCACGCCCGGGCCGGCACCGACGGCACCGGCCTCGGGCTCGCGCTGGTGGCCCAGCACGCCGCGGCGCACGGCGGGACGGCCGCCGTGCTCGACCGGGCCCGCGGCGCCCGGTTCCGGGTCGAGTTGCCGGGGGCGGTCCGATGATCGGGTGGTGGGGTCCGGGTCGGACGGCCGTGGGTGGTTCGTGGACCGGTCGGCGGGGCGGGGCTCCGGTTGCCCGGAGCCGTCGGATGATCCCGACGGTGCTCGCGGTCGTGCTGCTCGCCGGCTGCGGCGTGCCGGTCGACGACGAGCCCCGGGTGGTACGCGAGCCCTCGGGCCGGTTCCCGACGCCGTCGGGCACCACGACCACCGCCCCGGCCGGGCGGAGCGACGAGCCGTTCTGCTTCGTGCGTGACGACGGGCTGGTGGTGGTCAACCGCCGGGCGGACGGACTGCCGGGGGTGGACGCCCACCTCCAGCACCTGCTGGCCGGGCCGAATTCCGCGGAACGCCGGACCGGGCTGGCCACCGCGTTGCCGGGCACGGTGACGGTGGCGGGGGCCACCCTGACCGGCGCCGTCGCCACGGTCGAGGTGCGCCAGGCCGGCGAGGAGACCGGCCGCAGCGACGAGGTGCTCGCGTTCGGGCAGATCGTGTGCAGCCTCACCCAGCGGCCGGACGTGGACAGCGTCGCGTTCCGTCGGGACGGTCAACCGTTGGAGGTGCCGCGCGCCGACGGCAGCGTCTCGTCCCTGCCGCTCACCGCCGCCGACTACCGCCCACTCCTGCATCGCTAGCCTTATGTCGGGAATGGTACTAAATATCCATCGTCCGTTCGGTTGATTTGACGGTGACCTTTGGTCTAGTGTGGCTGGCACGACCAGTGTGGGAGACCACCCGTTCTTCTAGGACAGGAAGGGCAGCATGACCACGATGACCATGGCACCGTCCGTCACCGAGGTGCACCGCGCGCCGCAGACCGGTGAGGAGAGCCGCGCCAGCGAACTGATCGCGGCGCTGGCCGAGCTGCCGGCCGGTCACCCGCGCCGGGCCGCCCTGCGTAACCAGGTCATCGAGGCGTGGCTGCCGCTGGCCAACCACCTGGCCGCCCGCTACAGCGGTCGCGGCGAGCCGGCCGGTGACCTCGCGCAGACGGCGGCGCTCGGCCTGATCAAGGCGGTGGACCGGTTCGACGCCTCCCGTGGGGTCGACTTCGCCGGCTTCGCGATCCCCACCATCCTCGGCGAGATCAAGCGGCACTTCCGCGACCGCACCTGGAACATCCGGGTGCCGCGTCGCCTCCAGGAGTTGCGGCTGCGCATCTCCGAGGCGAACAGCTCGCTGACCCAGACCCTCAACCGGGCGCCGACCGTCGCCGACATCGCCACCCACCTCGACATCACCGAGGAAGAGGTGCTGGAGGGCCTGGAGGGCGCCCGCGCCTACAATGCGGTCTCGCTCTCGACCCCGATCGGTGACGGCGAGAGCGCCACCGAGCTGGGCGACACCCTCGGCATCGAGGACAACGAGTACGAGCTGGCCGAGCTGCGCGCCTCGCTCGGCCCGGCGCTGGCCACGCTCGACGAGCGGGAGCAGAAGATCCTCACGCTCCGCTTCTACGGCAACCTGACGCAGAGCGAGATCGCCGCCCGCGTCGGTGTCTCCCAGATGCACGTGTCCCGCCTGCTCGCCCGCGCCCTGACCAAGCTGCGCGGCCAGCTCACCGAGGCCTGAGAGGTAAGGAGGGGGCCCCTCTTAACGCCTTTGGTATAGGCGGGGCCCCTTCTTAACACTTCTGACCGCACCACGACCGACCGCCACCGGCAACGGCGCCAGTGGCGGTCGCATCGTTCCACCACCTGCCTGGCGGGTGCCTGGCACCCCGCCAGTTCGCCGATGTGGCGGCATCAGCCGGCCGTTGATACCGCCACATCGCCGAGATGGTGTTGATCATGCCGCCCGCACCTCGGGCCGCGCCCGGTCACCCGCCCGCACCTCGGGCCGCGCCCGGTCACCCGCCCGCACCTCGGGCCGCGCCCGGTCACCCGCCCGCACCTCGGGCCGCGCCCGGTCACCCGGCCGCCGCCCCGGACCGTGTTCGGGTCACCAGGTTGCCGGCGGTGGGGGCGGCACCACTGCCGGGCGGTCGTCGCAGGTGATGGTGTTCGGCAGCAGCCACGGCGCGAGCCAACCGCCGTCGTTCCCACCGAGATCGGTCAGGGCGAACTCCGACCCGGCCGGGGTGAAGTGGAACGAGCCGCAGTTGTTCACCCCGACCGCGCCCACGTGGCGCGCGTCGACGTCGGCGAAGCGCGCCCCGCCGGCGGTCCGGGCGCTCACCACCGAGGTGCCCGTGCCGTCGACCCGGATGTCGCGGAACGCCACGTTGTCGATCCGTACGCTGTCCTTCACCGGCCAGTCGCTGACCAGCATGATCGCGTTGTAGGTGCTGTCCAGATAGGTGTCGCCGGTGACCCGGATGTCGGCGTCGATGCTGCGGTCCAGCGCGTAGAACCAGATCGCGCCCAGGCCGATGTTCCAGTTCAGGTCGTAGGTGCCGGCCCGTACCGTGGTGTTTCCGGTGATCCGCACCCGGCCGGTGAACGGTTCCGCGCCGAAGCGGGAGCCGACGTGGATGGCGCTGCCCTCGCGTACCGGATCGGCGATCAGGTTGTGCGCGACGGTCAGGTCGGCGCCGCCGTAGAGCGCGATGCCGTTTGCCAGCACCGGCGACTGCACGGTGTTGTACGCGAACGTGTTCGCGGCGTTCGCCGTCCCCTCCGACCACATGGCCAGCGCGTCGTCGCCGCTGTTGCGGACCACCGAGTTGGTGACCGACGAGTGCGTGACGCCGGTGTGGAAGTTGACCCCGTCGGCAATCTGGTCGGCGATGACGGTGTTCGTGACCCGCAGGCCGGTCATCGGCCCGTCGAACCACATGCCGACCTTGGTGTGGTGCAGGTAGAGCCCGTCGACGGTGCTGTGGTTGAGCGCCCCGCCCACGCCGTTGACCTGGTCGGTGTCGATCCGCTCACGGACGTCACCCTCGATCGCGAAGCCGGAGAGGTGCACGTTCCGACTGCCACCGTCGGCGGCGTCGCGGCCGTAGAAGCCGACGCCGGTGTGCCGGGAGCCGTCGGGCGCCGGGGTGTCGAGGGCGACCTCGCGTCCCTTCACCACCGTGTACCAGCTGCCGGCGCCGGTGATGGTCACGTCGTCCACCACGACGTGCCGGTTGACCTGGTAGGTGCCCGGCGGCAGGTACAGCGGTCGGTGCACCCGGCGGGCGTACGCGACGGCCCGGTCGAACGCCCCGGCGGACTCCCGCCGGCCGGTCGGGTCGGCGCCGAAGGTCAGCACGTTCACCGCGCGGGGGAGCACCCGGGGCGGGGCGACCAGGTGCGCGTCGAGCAGGTCGATCACGGTCCAGGCGGCGGCCGTGCCGGTGGGCGCGGTCAGCCGGACCACCTCGCCGGCCCGATGGGTACGGCCGAGCAGCAGCCGCTGCTCGTCGTAGAAGTGGTGCGGTCGGAACGGCTTGGTGATGACAGGCGTGGGGGTGGTGGCCGCCGGCACGCAGGCGCACTCGGTGATCCACCAGTCGGGGTGCAGCAGGTCGGCGTCCGGGTCGTTGGTGAACGGGTACTGGTTGTAGAGCCAGGCGTACTGCGAGGTGAGCGTCATGGTGCGCGCGGGTGTCCGCCCGACGGCGACCCGCAGCGGCGCGGTGATCCCACCCCCGCCCGGCGCGTCCGGGATGCTGTAGCGCACGGTCAGCGCGTTGGTGGCCCGGGGCAACGTGAACTCGACGTACTGGCCGGGAAGCAGGCGCACGGCGCGGCGGCCGGACGCCTCGCCGGCGAGCGTGTACGCGGACCGGTCCGGGCCGATGACCGTGCCGGTGGTCCGGGCGTGCTCGGCCTCCTGTTCGACGTGGTCGACGGTGGCGCCGCGTCCGGCGACAAGCGCCGGGTCGAGGGCGGCGCGGGTCGTCGCGGTCGGTGGGCCGCCCGGGACGGGCGACGCGCCGGCGGCCCCGGACGGTACGACCAGGGCGATCGCGGTGGCCGCGGCGGCGAGAATCTTGGGCACGGACGGACGGCCCGCCGGGCCGGGAACGCTCCGCTGCATCGGAGCACCCACTTTCTCAGGGGAGGGACGGTGGCGGCCATGTTATTCCTTAGTTCTGTCGCATTTCAAGCATCTAGATGCTCGGATCTTTCGCCGAGTCTGGGGCGAAACGCGGCAGGACTGCTGTTCATTTCTTGCAAGAATCCGACGTAGGATTGACGCCGTGACGAAACGACTGACGGAGGTGGCTCGCAAGGCGGGCGTCAGCGAGGCGACCGTGAGCCGGGTGCTCAACGGCCGGGGCGGCGTGTCCGAGGCGACCAGGACGGCCGTGCTGACCGCGCTCGACGTGCTCGGCTACGAGCGCCCGACCAAGCTGCGCGGAGAACGCGCGCGGCTGGTCGGCCTGGTCCTGCCGGAGTTGCAGAACCCGATCTTCCCGGCGCTGGCCGAGGTGGTCACCGGCTCCCTCGCCCAACGCGGCTTCACCCCGGCGCTCTGCGCCCGCACCATCGGCGGCGTGCCCGAGTCCGGCTACGTGGAGATGCTGCTGGACCACCAGGTCAGCGGCGTCATCTTCGCCGGTGGCTCGTACGCGCTCGCCGACGCCTCGCACGAGCACTACCGGCGCCTGATCGACCGGGGCCTGCCCGTGGTGCTGGTGAACGCCGGCGTCGAGGACCTGAGCTTCCCCCGGGTGTCCACCGACGACGCGGTCGCGGTCGAGCAGGCGTACGGGCACCTGCGGTCGCTCGGGCACGAGATGATCGGCATGGTGCTCGGCCCGGAGGACCATGTGCCCTCCCGGCGCAAGCTGGACGCCATGGTCCGGATAGACGGGTGGGGCGAGGACCCCAGTTACGTCGAGCGTTCCAGCTTCTCCATGGAGGGG
Organism: Micromonospora sp. WMMD1128; assembly: GCF_027497235.1. Classification (NCBI taxonomy): domain Bacteria; kingdom Bacillati; phylum Actinomycetota; class Actinomycetes; order Micromonosporales; family Micromonosporaceae; genus Micromonospora; species Micromonospora sp. WMMD1128. Next base: position 3,225,038 of record NZ_CP114902.1, on the reverse strand, counting down.
GCCCGGGTCGCGGCGACCAAGCTGATCGAACGCGGCGTGACGGGCATCGTCTGCGCCAGCGACGTGCTGGCGCTCGGCAGCATCCGGGCGGCACGCCGGCTCGGTCGCGCGGTGCCGGCCGACGTGTCGGTGGTGGGCTTCGACGACTCGGCGTTCATGACCTGCACCGACCCGCCGCTGACCACGGTGCGGCAGCCGATCGAGACGATGGGCCAGGCCGCGGTGGACCTGCTCGTCACCCAGATCGAGGGGGCCGGCGTGCTGCACGACGAGCTGCTCTTCGAGCCCGAGCTGGTGGTACGCGGCTCCACCGCCCCCGCACCCCGAGCCTGACCCCTTCGTCACCCCGGCATCCCCTTCCGCTCCTGCCCAGCCCGCACGACACCATCCGAACGGCCGTCGACCGCACCCGCGGTCGGCGGCCGTTCGCGTGCCGGGAAGCGCCTCGGTCGAGACCAGCCGTTGCGAAGTCGTGTTCTTTCGTCATCCAGTCGACACCTTGCTGTAAAGAGTCGACGTCGCTACATTGACTTCACTCACAGCGGTCCCGCACCTCAGTGGAAGTCACCGATACATCAGTTCCCGAAGGGATGGACAGCATGTCCGTACCGCAGTACCGGAAGGTCGCGGCGGCGGCGCTCGCGGCCGGCCTCGGGCTCAGCCTCGCGGCCTGCTCCACGAAGAGCGACGACTCCGGCGACGCCGGCGGCAAGGTCACCATCACGGTCGACTGCCAGCCGGTCGGCGCGCAGAAGGAGCTACTCCAGAACTGGAACGACGACGTCGCCGAGTTCCAGCGGCAGAACCCGACGATCGTGGTGAAGAGCGTCAGCGTCGGCGAGCAGTGCAACAACCCGCCGGACTTCACCGCCCGCCTCGCCGGCGGCACCGTCACCGACGTGTTCTACGGCTACATGACCGACCTTCAGCAGGTGCTGGACTCCGGCCAGGCCATGGACATCACCGAGTACGCCACCAAGGACACGATTCCCACCTGGGACAGCGTCGACCCGGCGCTCAAGGAGGTCTTCACCGACTCCGGCAAGCTCTACGGCGTACCGGTGAAGAACTACTCGATGGGCCTGATCTACAACAAGGCGCTGTTCCAGCGCGCCGGGCTCGACGTGAACAACCCGCCGAAGACGTGGCCCGAGGTGCGTGCCGCGGCCAAGAAGATCTCCGCGCTCGGCGGCGGCGTCGCCGGCTACTCCGAGTACAGCGCCGGCAACACCGGCGGCTGGCACTTCACCTCGCTGCTCTACTCGCAGGGCGGCCAGGTGCTGACCGCCGACGGCAAGAAGGCCGACTTCAACAACGCCGCCGGCAAGCAGGTCCTGCAGAACCTCAAGGACATGCGGTACGGCGACAACAGCATGGGCAGCCGGCAGTTGCTCCAGTGGGGCGACCTGCTCACGAACGCCGGCGCGGGCAAGGTCGGCATGTTCATCGGCGCGCCGGACGCCACCCAGGCGATCGTCAGCCAGTTCCAGGGCAAGTACCAGGACTGGGCGATGGGCCCGCTGCCCGGCCAGGACGGGCCGGCGAAGGCGACGCTCGGCGGCGGCGAGGGCTACTTCTTCAAGAAGGGCCTGAGCCCGGAGCAGGTCAAGGCCGGTCTGAAGTGGATCGCCTACCAGAAGCTCACCCCGGGCAAGGGCCAGTTCGACTACGCGCGGGCCAAGCCGCAGAACTACCCGGTGGGCCTGCCCCAGCCGCTGCTGTTCACCAACGGTAGCGACGCGCAGAAGCAGGAACTCGACCTGCGCAAGGCCAACGCCAACGTCGACACCACCAACTTCGCCGTCTTCGAGGCGAACCCGGTGCCGATCAAGGGGGAGCCGCGCAACGCCCAGGCCATCTACGCGGTGCTCGACGGCGCGATGTCCGGGGTGCTGACGAACCCGAACGCGAACGTCGACGCGCTGCTCAAGACCGCCGAGGACAAGGTCAACCAGTTGCTGGCCGCCGAGAGCTGAACCGACAGGTGTGGGGGCCGGCGCGCCCGGCCCCCACACCCCGAGCACCGCAGGAGTTGCCTTGGCGCTCACCACCGCCCCGGGTGTCACCCGCCGGTCGAGCCGTTCCGCCCCGCCGCCGCGGCGTTCCGCCGCGCGCCGCGCCGGCCTCGGTCGGAAGGTACGCGACAACCTCACCGGGCACACGTTCCTCATCGGCGCGGTCGCGTGCTTCGCCGTCTTCTCCTGGTATCCGATGGTCCGCGGCGTGGTGATGAGCTTCCAGCGCACCCGACGCGGCGAGACCACCTGGGTGGGCTGGGACAACTACGCCCGGATCGTGGCCGATCCGAGCTTCTGGACCGCCTGGAAGAACACGTTCGTCTTCACCGTCCTGGCGCTCGTGCTCGGCTACGCGGTGCCGTTCTTCGTGGCGATCCTGCTCAACGAGCTGCGCCACGCCAAGGGCTACCTGCGGGTGCTCGTCTACCTGCCGGTGATGCTGCCGCCGGCGTCCGCGCTGTTCCTGTTCAAGTTCTACGCGTACGACCCGAGCGAGGCGGGGCTGTTCAACGCCGTCCTCACCGCGCTCGGCCTGCCCACGTCGGAGTGGATGCAGTCGCCGACCATGACGATGCCGGCGATGGTGCTGGCGTCGACCTGGATGAACATGGGCGGCGCGGTGCTGATCTACCTGGCGGCGTTGCAGAACATTCCCGGCGAGCTGTACGAGGCGGCCGAGATCGACGGCGCCGGCGTGTGGCGGCGGATCGTGCACGTGACGATCCCGCAGACCCGGCTGATCCTGGCGCTGCTGGCGATGCTCCAGATCGTCGCCACCATGCAGCTCTTCATCGAGCCGCTGATCCTCGCCAACGGCGCCGGCACGCAGGACTCGGCGACCTCGGTGGCGTACCTGATCTATCAGCACGGGTTCTTCCAGAACGACCTCAACGGCGCCGCCGCGCTCGGCGTGATCATGCTGGTGGTGCTGGCCGGGTTCTCCGCCGTCTACGTGCGACTGACCGCGAGGCAGGACTAGGACATGGCAGCCGACCTCACCACCCGTACCCTGATTTCCCCGGCCCAACTGCGGCGCGGTCGCGGCCGGATCCTCTACTGGGCCGTGCTCGCCGTCGTCGTGGCGGTCTTCACGCTCGTCTTCCTCGGCCCGCTCTACTGGATGGTCACCGGGGCGCTCAAGAGCGGCCAGGAGATCGCGCAGACCCCACCGTCGCTGTTTCCGCGCGACCCGCAGCCGCAGAACTACGTGGACGCCTGGACCAACCTCGACCTGGCGAAGCTGCTGTTCAACACGTTCTACTACGCCACCGGCGCGGTGCTGTTCCAGTTGGTGTTCGACACCGCGGCGGCGTACGCGCTGTCGAAGCTGCGCCCGGTGCTCGGCGGGCTGATCCTCGGCATGATGCTGGCGACGCTGATGATCCCGGCGATGGTGCTGATCGTGCCGCAGTACGTGACCGTGATCGACCTGCCGATCGTGCACGTCAACCTGCTCGACTCGCCGTTCGCGATCTGGTTGCCGCTGGTGGCCAACGCGTTCAACATTTTCCTGCTGAAGCGGTTCTTCGACTCGATCCCGGAGGACCTGATGTCGGCCGCGGTGATGGACGGCGCGTCGCCGCTGCGCACGCTCTGGTCGATCGTGCTGCCGATGTCCCGCCCGATCCTCGGCGTGGTCGCGATCTTCGCGGTGACGGCGGTCTGGAAGGACTTCCTCTGGCCGAAGCTGGTCATGCCGTCGCCGGAGACGCGCACGGTGAGCGTCGGCATCTACGCCTTCGCCGGCGGCACCCCGATGAACGTGGTGATCGCCGCCTCGGTGATCGCCGCGATCCCCACCGTCGTGCTGTTCCTGATCTTCCAACGGAACATCATGTCCGGCCTGACCACCGGCGGCCTCAAGGGCTGACCGGGCGCCGCCGCCCGCAGCCCGCCGCGAGTCCCGTCGCAGCAGAACCGATCCGCAGAAAGCAGGTGACCGTGTCCATGGTCGACAGCAGCCCGTGGTGGCGCTCAGCGGTGATCTACCAGGTCTACCCGCGTAGCTTCGCCGACGGCAACGGCGACGGGATCGGCGACGTCGCCGGCATCCGGTCCCGCCTGGACCACCTCGCGGCGCTCGGCGTCGACGCGATCTGGTACAGCCCCTGGTATCCCTCGCCGATGGCCGACGCCGGCTACGACGTGTCCGACTACCGCGACATCGACCCGGTCTTCGGCACCCTCGGCGAGGTGGAGGCGCTGATCACCGAGGCGCACGCGCTCGGCATCCGGACCATCGTCGACGTGGTGCCCAACCACTGCTCGGACGCGCACCCGTGGTTCCGGGCCGCGCTTGCCGGCGGCCCGGACGCGCCGGAACGGGAGCTGTTCTGGTTCCGCGCCGGGCGCGGCCCCGGTGGCGACCTCCCGCCCACCGACTGGACCGGCGAGTTCGGCGGCCCCACCTGGACCCGCACCACCGACCCGGACGGCACCCCCGGCGACTGGTACCTGCACCTGTTCGCCCCGCAGCAACCGGACTTCAACTGGGACCACCCCCGGGTCCGCGCCGAGTTCGAGGACATCCTGCGGTTCTGGTTCGACCGCGGGGTGGACGGCATCCGGATCGACTCGGCCGGCCTGCTGGTCAAGGACGGCACGCTGCCCGAGGTCCACCCGGACCGGCCGCACCCGTTCCGCGACCTGGACGGCGTGCACGACGTCTACCGCGCCTGGCGGCGGATCGCCGACAGCTACCCGGGCCAGCGGGCGCTGGTCGGCGAGGTGTGGCTGCCGGACCGGCAGCGGTTCGCCAACTACCTGCGCCCGGACGAGTTGCACACCGCGTTCAACTTCGACTTCCTCGGCTGCGCCTGGGACGCCGTCGCGCTGCGGGAGAGCATCGACGGCACGCTCGCCGCGCACGCGCCGGTCGGCGCGCCGGCCACCTGGGTGCTGTCGAACCACGACGTCACCCGGCACGTCACCCGCTACGGCCGGGCCGACACCACGTTCAGCTTCGCGGCCAAGCGCGAGGGCATCCCCACCGACCTGGAACTGGGCACCCGCCGGGCCCGGGCCGCCGCGCTGCTCTCCCTGGCGCTGCCCGGTGCCGCCTACGTCTACCAGGGCGAGGAGCTGGGGCTCTGGGAGGTCGAGGACATCCCGTACGAGCTGCGGCAGGACCCGATGTGGGAACGCTCCGGGCGGGTCGACCCGGGCCGCGACGGGTGCCGGGTGCCGCTGCCCTGGCAGGGCGACACGCCGCCGTTCGGGTTCAGCCCGGACGGCGCGACAGTCGCCCCCTGGCTGCCGCAGCCGGCGGACTGGAAGGACCGCACGGTCCGCGCCCAGGCCGGCGACCCGCACTCGATGCTGGAGCTGTACCGGGCGGCGCTGGCGCTGCGCCGGGCCTCACCGTCGCTCGGGGACGGCGCGTTGACCTGGCTGCCCGCACCCGACCGGGTCTTGGCGTTCGCCCGCGAACCCGGCCTCACCTGCGTGGTCAACCTCGGCGACGAGGCCGTGCCGCTGCCCGCGTACGACCGGCTGCTGCTGGCGAGCGGACCACTCGACGACGACCGGCTACCAGCGGACACCGCCGTCTGGTTGCGTACCCGATCGGCCTGACGGCGGCGTGCCGGCGGCACCGTCCCGCCGCCGGCGCGCCGCGCCCGGGGAGAAAGGAGCAGCGCACCGCCGCACACGGGGGACCTGGCCACCGATGAAAGGGAGCACACCCCGCATGGCCGAGTACCGCACCACGCACCGCCACCGCAGGACCGGGCTGGCGGCCCTGGCCGCCGCCGCGCTCGCCGCCTCGACACTCACCGTCGTGGCGTTGACCTCCACCGCGACCCCGGCGCAGGCCGCCGGGCTGTCCCCGTTCGACATCTCCGGCCGCGGCGCCACCGTGCCGTTCCGGGAGCAGGAGGCGGAGCAGGCCGCCCACAACGGCACGAGGATCGGCCCGGACCGCCGCTACGGCACGCTGCCGTCGGAGGCGTCCGGCCGGGAGGCGGTCACCCTCGACGCGGTCGGGGAGTACGTCGAGTTCACGCTCGCCGCCCCGGCGAACGCGGTCACCTTCCGCTACAGCCTGCCGGACAACGCCGCCGGCACCGGCCGCGACGCCAGCATCGACCTGCGCGCGAACGGCACGCTGGTCAAGGCCGTCCCGGTGACCTCCCGGTACGGCTGGTTCTACGGCGGGTACCCGTTCAACAACAACCCGGGCGACACCAACCCGCACCACTTCTACGACGAGACGCGGACGATGTTCGGCACCACCTATCCGGCCGGCACGAAGATCCGGCTCCAGGTGTCGTCGACCGCGCAGTCGCCCACGTTCACCATCGACCTGGCCGACTTCGAGCTGGTCGGGTCGCCGATCGCCAAGCCGTCCGGCGCGCTCGACGTGGTCACCGACTTCGGCGCGGACCCGACCGGCGGCACCGACTCGACCGCGAAGTTCCAGGCCGCGGTGGACGCCGGGAAGGCGCAGGGGAAGACGGTGTGGATCCCGGCCGGCACGTTCACGCTCTGGGACCACGTGGTGGTCGACGGCGTGACGCTGCGCGGCGCCGGGCCGTGGTATTCGGTGCTCGGCGGCCGGCACCCCACCGACCGCAAGCGGGCCGCCGGCATCTACGGCAAGTACGTGCCGGGCGGCGGCTACTCCGGTGAGATCCGCTCGCACGAGGCCGGCGGGCCGAGCCGCAACGTGACGCTGCGGGACTTCGCCATCATCGGCGACATCCGCGAACGGGTGGACGAGGACCAGGTGAACGCGATCGGCGGCGCGATGACCGACTCGGTGGTGGACAACCTGTGGTTGCAGCACACCAAGGTCGGCGCGTGGATGGACGGGCCGATGGACAACTTCACCATCCGCAACAGCCGGATCCTCGACCAGACCGCGGACGGGGTGAACTTCCACTGGGGGGTCACCAACTCCACGGTCACCAACACGTTCGTCCGCAACACCGGCGACGACGGCCTGGCCATGTGGGCGCAGAGCGTGCCGAACGTGGGCAACTCGTTCACCCACAACACGGTCGGCGTGACGATCCTGGCGAACCACCTGGTCACGTACGGCGGGCGCAACATCACCATCGCGGACAACGTGACCGCCGACTCGGTGACCAACGGCGGCGGCATCCACGTGGCGAACCGCTATCCCGGGGTGACCGGATCGACGGCGGTGGCCGGCACCATCACGGTCGCCCGCAACACGCTGATCCGCAACGGCAACTCCGACTACAACTGGAACTTCGGGGTGGGCGCGATCTGGTTCTCGGCGCTCAACGAGCCGATCCAGGGCGCGGCGATCAACGTCACCGACACCGACATCCTGGACAGCTCCTACGCGGCGCTGCACTGGATCGAGGGACAGACCAGCGGGATCAGCTTCACCAACGTCCGGATCGACGGCGCGGGCACGTACGCGCTCCAGGTGCAGGCGCCCAGCCAGGTCAGCTTCACGAACGTGCGGGCCACGAACATCGCCCAGGCCAACCCGATGCACAACTGCGTGGGCAGCGGCTTCCAGATCACCCAGGGCAGCGGCAACTCCGGCTGGTACACGGCCACCCCGTACTGCGGTCCGTGGCCGCAGCCGCAGTGGGGCAACGGCCCGTCGAGCCCGCCGCCGACGAGCGTGCCCCCGACCACCGTGCCGCCGACCACGGCCCCGCCGACCACGGCCCCGCCGACCACGGCCCCGCCGACCACCGCGCCGCCGACCACCCCGCCGCCGGCCGGCGGCAACCTCGCCCAGGGACGCCCGGCGACCGCCACGAGCGTCAACCAGGTGTACGCCGCGGGCAACGCGGTCGACGGCAACGCGGCCAGCTACTGGGAGAGCGCCAACAGCGCGTTCCCGCAGTCGCTGACCGTCGACCTCGGCGCGTCGCGCACGGTCGACCGGGTGGTGCTGAAGCTCCCGGCCGGCTGGGAACGCCGCACCGAGACGCTGTCCGTGCTCGGCTCCACCGACGGCTCCACGTTCACCACACTCGCCGCGTCGGCGGGCCGGGTGTTCGACCCGGCGGCCGGCAACAGCGTGTCGATCGCGCTGCCGTCCGGCGCCCGCCGGTACGTCCGGGTCACCGTCACCGGCAACACCGGCTGGCCGGCGGCCCAGCTCTCCGAGCTGGAGGTGTACGGCGGCGGCACGACCACCCCGCCGCCCACCACCACCCCGCCGCCGACCACCGCGCCGCCGACCGGGAACCTGGCCGCCGGCCGCCCGGTCGCGGAGACCAGCCACGCCGACGTGTACGGCGCCGGCAACACCGTCGACGGCAACGCCACCACCTACTGGGAGAGCGCCAACAACGCCTTCCCGCAGTCGGTGACCGTCGACCTGGGCAGCGCCCGGCCGGTGGCCCGGGTGGTGCTCAAGCTGCCACCGTCGGCGGCGTGGCAGACCCGCACCCAGACGGTGACCGTGCTCGGCTCCACCGACGGCTCGTCGTTCGCCACGCTCAAGGCGGCGGCCGGCTACACGTTCGACCCGGCGGGCGGCAACAGCGTGTCGATCGCGCTGCCCTCCGGTGACCGCCGCTTCGTGCGGCTGACCTTCACCGGCAACACCGGCTGGCCGGCCGGCCAGCTCTCCGAGTTCGAGGTCTACGCCTCCTGACCGGCGCGGCGGGGACCCACCCGGGTCCCCGCCGCACCACCACATTTCCCACCCCCGTCAACGCCTCTCCACCTCCCCCGGGAAGAAGGTGTCCGTCCACCATGTCCAGATTCCGTACCAGAATGGTCGCGGTGCTCGCCGCGGTCGGCCTGGCCGTCACCGCGGCGCCCGCCACACCGGCCCACGCGGCCGGCGGCCCGAACCTCGCCGCCGGCCGCCCCGCGAGCGCCAGCAGCGTCAACGGCCCCTACGCCGCCGGCAACCTGACCGACGGCGACCAGGGCAGCTACTGGGAGAGCAGCGGCGCGCTGCCGCAGTGGGCGCAGGTCGACCTCGGCGCCAGCCGCGCCGTCGACCAGGTGGTGCTCAAACTCCCGGCCGCCTGGGAGGCCCGCAACCAGACGCTGTCCGTGCAGGCCAGCGCCGACGGCAGCGGCTTCACCACGGTCGTCGCCTCCGCCGCCCGCTCGTTCAGCCCCGCCGCCGGCAACACGGTGACGCTCGGCTTCACCGCCACCAACGCCCGCTACCTGCGCGTCGTGATCACCGCGAACACCGGCTGGGCCGCCGCGCAGCTCGCCGAGCTGGAGGTCTACGGCACGGCCAGTTCGTCGACGAACCTGGCGCTCGGCCGGACGATGACCGAGAGCGGCCACTCCGACGTGTACGGGGCCGGCAACGCCAACGACGGCAACGCGGCCACCTACTGGGAGAGCCCGAACAACGCCTTCCCGCAGTGGATCCAGGCCGACCTGGGCGCCGCCACCAGCGTCAACCGGCTGGTGCTGCGGCTACCGACCGGCTGGGGCGCGCGCCACCAGACGCTCACCGTGCAGGGCAGCACCAACGGCTCGACGTTCGGCACGCTCGTCGCGTCCGCGTCGTACGGGTTCGACCCGGCCGGGGGCAACACGGTGACCGTCACCGTGCCCACCGCGTCCACCCGCTACCTGCGGCTGCTGTTCACCGCGAACAGCGCGTGGCCCGCCGGGCAGCTCGCCGAGCTGGAGATCTACGGCCCGGCGACCGGCGACACCCAGGCGCCGGGCGCGCCCGGCAACCTGGCGTTCACCGAGCCCACCACCGGCCAGGTCCGGCTGACCTGGACCGCGTCCACCGACAACGTCGGCGTCACCGGCTACGACATCTACGCCAACGGCGTGCTGCGCACCAGCGTCGGCGGCACCACGCTCACGTACACCGACACCCAGCCCGCCGGCAGCACCGTGTCGTACCACGTCCGGGCCCGGGACGCGGCCGGGAACGTGTCCGCGAACAGCAACACGGTGACCCGCACCGGCAACACCGGCGACACCACCGCGCCGACCGCGCCCGGCAACCTGGCCTACACCCAGCCGGCGAGCGGGCAGATCAAACTGACCTGGACCGCGTCCACCGACAACGTCGGGGTCACCGGCTACGAGGTGTGGGCCAACGGCGCGCTGCGTGCCACGGTGGGCGGCTCCACGCTGACGTACACCGACACCCAGCCGGCCAGCGCCACCGTCTCCTACCAGGTGCGGGCCCGCGACGCGGCCGGCAACGTGTCGGCGAACAGCAACACCGTCACCCGTACCGGCAGCGGCACCGGCGGCACCAACCTGGCCGTCGGCAAGCCGGCCACCGCCTCGTCCGTGGTGCACGTGTTCAACGCCGCGAACGCGGTCGACGACGACGTCGCCACCTACTGGGAGGGCGCGCCCGGCGCGTACCCGAGCACGCTCACCGTGGCGCTCGGCGCCAACGCCAGCATCAGCGCCGTGGTGGTGAAGCTCAACCCGGACCCGGCGTGGGGCGCGCGCACCCAGACGTTCCAGGTGCTCGGCCGGGACCAGTCCGCGTCCGGGTTCACCAGCCTGGTCAGCTCCGCGACGTACTCCTTCAACCCGAACACCGGCAACACCGTGACCGTCCCCGTCTCGGCGACCGCCGCGGACGTGCGGTTGCAGTTCACCGCGAACTCCGGCTCCTCCAACGGCCAGGTCGCGGAACTCCAGGTGATCGGCGTGCCGGCGCCCAACCCGGACCTCACCGTCACCGCGCTCACGGCCGCGCCGTCCGCGCCGGTCGAGACCGACGCGATCACCCTGTCCGCCACCGTGCGCAACGCCGGCACCGCCGCGTCCGCCGCCACGAGCGTCAACCTCTACCTGGGTACGACGAAGGTCGGCACCGCCTCGGTCGGCGCGCTCGCGGCCGGCGCGTCGAGCACCGTCTCGGCGAACATCGGCGCGCGTGACGCCGGCAGCTACCCGCTCACCGCCAAGGTCGACGAGTCGAACGCGGTGATCGAGCAGAACGAGGCGAACAACTCCTACACCAGCCCGAGCGCCTTGACGGTCCGCCCGGTGGACAGCTCCGACCTGGTGGCCTCCGCGGTGACCTGGTCGCCGGGCACGCCGGCGGCCGGCGCGACGGTCAGTTTCGCGGTGACGCTGCGCAACCAGGGCACGATCGCCTCGGCGGGCGGCGCGCACGGCATCACGCTCACCGTGCTCAACGACTCGGGTTCCGTGGTCCGCACGCTCACCGGCTCGTACTCCGGCACGATCGCCGCCGGGGCCACCGCCGGCCCGGTGTCGCTCGGCACCTGGACCGCCGCCAACGGCCGCCACACCGTGCGGGTGGTGCTCGCCGACGACGCCAACGAGCTGCCGGTGAAACGGCAGAACAACACGAGTGACCGGGCGCTGTTCGTCGGTCGCGGGGCGAACCTGGGCTACGACATGTACGAGGCCGAGGACGGCTCGGTCGGCGGCGGCGCGCAGGTGATCGGACCGAACCGCATCATCGGCGACCTGGCCGGCGAGGCGTCCGGCCGGCGGGCGGTCACCCTCAACACCACCGGCGCGTACGTCGAGTGGACCACCAAGTCGGCCGCGAACGCCCTGGTCACCCGCTTCTCCATCCCGGACGCCCCGGGTGGCGGCGGGATCGACTCGACGCTCAACGTCTACGTCAACGGGGTGCTGCACAAGCCGATCAGCCTCACCTCGAAGCACATCTGGCTCTACGGCGCGGAGGCCGCGCCGAGCGACTCACCGAGCGCGGGCGCGCCCCGGCACCTCTACGACGAGGCGAACGTGCTGCTGAACTCCACCGTCCCGGCGGGCAGCCGGATCCGGCTCCAGAAGGACCCGGCGAACAGCACCACGTACGCGATCGACTTCGTCAACACCGAGCTGGTGTCGCCCCGGGCGAACCCGGACCCGACCCGCTACAAGGTGCCGACCGGGTTCAGCCACGCCGACGTGCAGAACGCGCTCGACGCGGTGCGGATGGACACCACGGGCACGTTCGTCGGCGTCTACCTGCCCGCCGGCACCTACGAGACCGCGCAGAAACTCCAGGTGTACGGCAAGGCGGTGAAGGTCGTCGGCGCGGGCATGTGGTACACCCGCTTCCAGACGCCCACCAACCAGCAGAACACCGACGCCGGGTTCCGGGTGGAGTCCTCGGCCAGCGGTTCGACCTTCGCCCACCTGGCGTTCTTCGGCAACTACACCAACCGGATCGACGGTCCGGGCAAGGTGTGGGGCGAGCTGAAGGACGTGGACGACCTGACGCTCGACAGCGTCTGGGTCGAGCACACCGTCTGCGCGTACTGGGGGGTGAGCGTGGACGGGCTGACCATCCGGGACAGCCGGTTCCGCAACACCTTCGCCGACGCGGTGAACATGACCAACGGCAGCACCAACGCCCTGGTCACCAACTCGGAGGGCCGCTCCAACGGCGACGACGCGTTCGCGTTGTTCTCCGCCACCGACCAGGGCGGCTCGGGCGGCAACCACGGCAACGTGTTCGAGAACCTGACCGCCACGCTCACCTGGCGGGCGGCGGGCATCGCCGTGTACGGCGGCTACGACAACATCTTCCGCAACCTCTACATCGCCGACCAGTTGACGTACTCGGGCATCACCATCAGCTCGCTGGACTTCGGCTACCCGTTCGTCGGGTTCGGCGCCAACCCGCCCACCCGGTTCGAGAACATCTCGCTGATCCGGTCCGGCGGGCACTTCTGGGGCGCGCAGACGTTCCCGGCGATGTGGCTGTTCTCCGCGTCCAAGGAGTTCCGCGGCATCCGGGTGACCGACGTCGACATCGTCGACCCGACGTACTCGGGGATCATGTTCCAGACCAAGTACACCGGCAGCCAGCCGGAGAACCCGATCACCGACACGGTGCTGACGAACGTCTCGATCTCCGGGGCGCGGCGCAGCGGTGACGCCTTCGACGCGAAGTCCGGCATCGGCATCTGGGTCAACGAGATGCCCGAGGCGGGCCAGGGGCCGGCGGTCGGCTCCGCGACCTTCACCAACCTGCGCCTGAGCGACAACGCCCAGGACATCCGCAACACCACCAGCACGTTCACCATCACCCGCAACTGAGGTAAGGCGGGGCCCCTTCTTAACGCCTGCGGTATAGAAGGGGCCCCATCTAACGCCTGGGCGACTGGCGTGTCGGGATCACCGCTCCCACCCGCGCCGTCGCAATTCAGGGAACACCGGGTTCCGAGGGCGGGGTGGCGGTGACAGCCGCCGCCCTGCGGTGGTTATGCCTCCGATAGAAGGATCAATCCGACATAACCTCCAAGATCGCCGGATCGGGTCGCGGCATCCGGGCGAATTTATTGGGCTTCGGGGATATCGTTCCGGCCTTTTGGTGACCGGTCCCTTATGCAGGGTGTGGCGCGAATGTGGGAAGAGGCGCCCTTGGCCCGGCTGCTGAAAATAGATGGGCCGCATCGGTATTTTCGGCGGTCGACGGCGCTCCGGTATAGTGCGTTCAATCCCCATTGGAGTTCGTCGGGAAGCGTTTTGCTGCGTGATGACAACTGGGCTGGATAATGTGCCAACGGGCCCCCGTTTCGTCGGGCGGCGACCACTGTTGGCGCGTATCGACCGGGCCCACGACGCCGCCCTGAGCCGCGGGCGACAGGTGGTCTGCGAGGTGGTCGGCGAGCCGGGGATCGGCAAGACCCGACTGGTCCGCGAGGCCCTGCACCAGTGCGTCCCCCAGGTTCCCTGGACGGTCGGGACCTGCGCGCCGGAGGAGCGGGGCGTCCCCTTCCACGTGTTCCGGCACGCCTTCGCCGCGGGGCAGTCACCGCGACGGGGGCTGGGTGCCGGGCGACCCACCGGAGCGACCGGGGAGATCTGGGGCTTCGCCGCGGCGCCGCCGACGTCGGCGTCCGACGCGCGGCGGTTCCGGGCCTTCCAGTTGGCCCGCCGGCTGATCGGCCTGGCCGCCCGGGACGGCCTGGTGCTGGTCCTCGACGATCTGCACTGGGCGGACGCCGCCTCCGCCGGCCTTATCGCCCATCTGCTGCGATATCCGGTGCCCGCGCCGCTGCTGCTGGTGCTCGTCTACCGGCCGCGGCAGACGGCGACGCCGATGCCGTTCGGTCCACCCGATCCCGGTGGACACGTCGAGGCGGAACCGGCCTCACACGACCGGATCGAACTCCACCCCCTGAGCCTCGCCGAGACCGCGCTCCTGCATCCTGGCGTCGATCCGGCGGAGCTGCGCGCCCGCTACGAGCTGACCGGCGGCAACCCCGGCTACCTGGCGGCGCTGCCCGGCGGCCCGGCCGCGGAGCGCGCCGAGGAGGTCCGTGAACCGCCGGGCGCCCGGCTGTCCGACGCGACGATGGCGGTGCTGCGCCGCGAGTGGGCGGACCTGCCCCCGGTCGACCTGGCCTGCCTGCGCGCCGGAGCGATCCTCGACGCGCCCTTCGCCCCCGATCTGCTCGCCGAGGTCGCGCAGGTGCCCGCGGCCCTGGCGGTCGAGGCCGGTTGGCGGCTGGCCCGACGCGACCTGATCCGCCGGGTGCCCGGCACCGGACGGTTCGCCCTCCGGCATCCGGTGCTGCGGATGGCGGTCGCCCAGGATACCGATCCGGCGTGGCGGGTGGACGCCTGCGCGCGGGCGCTCACCGCGCTCGTCGATCTGGGCGCGTCGCCCGCGGAGCGGGCCCGCTACGCGGAGCGGCTGCTCGCCCTGCCGAGCGGCCGTTGGGCCGAACGCTGCGTGGACGTGCTCTGCCGGGCCGCGCAGGAGATCCGGCGCGAGACACCGGACCTGGCCATCCACTGGCTGCGACTGGCGTTGCGGGCGCTGCGCCCGACGGCCGGCTCGACGCCGCGTCACCGGGAGGTGTCGCTGGCGTTGGCCCGGGTCATCGGGGAGGCGGGCGACCTGGCCGAGAGCCGGGCCCTGCTCCAGGAGATCGTGCCGTTGCTCCCCGCCGACCCGGAGGGGCGACGGGCCCAGGCGGTCGCGCTGTGGGCGCGGGTGGAGCGCCTCCTCGGGAACTACGCGGAGGCGGCGGCCATCAGCCGGCGCGAGCTGGCCGCCCTTCCGGTCGGCACCGGACCCGCCGGCGGCTACCGACTCGCCACCGAGATCGGCGCCGCCGGCATCCTCGCCGGGCGGCCGGTGGCCGGACTGCCCGACGCGCTCACCGGAGACCCGGACGGCTCCGGCGCGGACCTGGCCGGCCTGCTGGCCGTACGCGGCCTGGCCGCCGTCCACGGCGGCGCGGTCGACGACGCCCGGGGTCTGCTCGACGCCGGCGCCCGGATCGTCGACTCGCTGCCCGACCGGGACGTGCGCGACCATCCGGACTGCCTGACCGCGCTCGGCCTGACCGCGTTGTATCTCGAACGTCAGGCCGACGCGGTGCGGCACCTCGACCGGGGGTTGACGCTTGTCCGCGCCGCGCACCGGGACGACGGCCTGTGCCAGCTGCTGCTCGGTCGCTGCCAGGTGGCCTACCACAGCGGCCAACTGACCGCGGCCATCGGGTTGGCCACCGAGGCGGGCATCGTCGCCCGGCGCATCGGCAGCCGCCACCTGCTGTGTTTCGCCCTGGCGTTCGAGGCGGAGGCGACGGCGTGGCGTGGTGGCCTCCGCGACGACGAACGGGCGGTCGGGCTGGCCCGCAGCGCCGTCGACCTCGCCACCGACCTCGCCACCTGGTCCGGCCGGACCGCCGCGACGGCGTTGGCGACCGCGACGTTGCTGTCCGGTGATCCGGCCACCTGCGCCGACCTGGTGCGTTCGGCCGGGGGCGACAGCCGGCTGAGCCACCTCCAGGACACGTTGCGGCCGATGTGGCACGAACTGCTCTGTGCCGCCGCGCTCGCCGCGGGCGAGGTGGCCGACGCCGAGCGGCAGGCGCGGCTGGCGATGGCCGAGGCGGAGCGGGTCGAGCTGCCCGGGCAGCGGGGCTTCGCCGAGTCGGCGTACGGCGAGGTGCTGCTCGCCCGCGGTGAGGTTGAGGCGGCGCTGCCTCATCTGGAGTCCGCGGCCGATCTGTTCCGCGTCGGCGGGATGGCGCTGCGCCGCAGCTTCGCGCTTGCGTCCCTGGCCCGGGCCGCCGAGGCCGCGGACCGGGGCGTTCCGGCGGCGCGGGCGCGCCGCCGGGCGCTGGAACTGGCCCGGTGGTGCGGGACGGAACGGGTCGGCGCGCGACTGGCCAGTCCGGTCGGAGCGCGCGCGGTCGCCGCCCTGACCGATCGGGAGTGGCACATCGCGCAGTTGGCGGCGACCGGGGTCACCAGCCGGTTGATCGGGCGTCGGCTGAACATCAGTCCCCGCACGGTGGAGGCGCATCTCACCCGGATCTACCGCAAGGCGGGCGTCGCGTCCCGGTCGGCTCTGGTCGCCTGGGTCGCCCGGCTCGATGTCACCGATCGGTGACCGCGATCCGGCCCGGATGACGTCATTCGGTGCAACGCCGGATGGCCCGGCAGCATGAGGCCGCGCCGCCACCGGCGGGCTCCGACCGTCGCTCACATACTCGACTGCATCGGGCGCGATTCCCGTGCACCGGTTTCGGATGGAGGACGAGATGCTGGGCAGTAGATCCGTTGGGAGCCCGCGCCGCCTCGTCGCGCCGCCGATGCCGGTCGCCGCCGCCGCGCTGGCGTTGCTCGTGCTGGCGGGCTGCGGGGACGAACCGGTGGATGCGGCCGCGCCGGCGGCGTCCGATTCGGCCACCTTCGGCAGGGACCGCGCCGCGCTGGTGCTCACCGCCTTCGACTCGGCCGACTCGGCGGCATCGGTGGCCGGAGATGTCGAGGCGCTGCGGACCCAGGAGGTCTCGCCCTCGCTGGACCTCAGCATCGCCGCGGTCCGCCGGGCCACCTACAACAAGCGTCCGCAGCCGTCGTTCCAGCACCTCAACCCGGCCTTCGCGGTGCCGCCCGGCGACCCGGCCTGCTTCCTGGCCACGGCCACCCTCCGGCTGGCCGGCTCGGAGCTGGCCCCCACCGACGTCAGCCAGTTCGTGCTCGACGCCGACGGCCAGTGGAAGCTCAGTCACAACATCCAGGTCACCCAACCGTCGCTCGTGGTCGCCCGGAGCATCGACGGCCGACCGGCCACGGAGGGCGGCGAGGCCCTGGACGAGACCAGCCGCCGGGCCCTCGCCGCCGAGGTGTTCGCCCGCAGCATCGGCTCCACCACGAGCAACAGGTCCCTCGTCGCGTCGAGCCCGCTGCTGGACGGCCAGTTCGCCGGCGGTTGGGAGGTCTACGGGCAGCAGCTCGCCGGCGCCGGCGCGACGGTGCGACGGACGATGGACCGGGCGGAGTGGTCGGACTGCGCGGTCGAGGTGCCGACCGGCACGCTCACCTTCCTGACGATCCACGCGACCGACACGCTGAGTCCGGCGCCCGACGGCCCGGCCACCGTCAAGATGGTGCCGCAGAGCCCGGACCTGATCGCCACCGGCCATCGCGCGCCGGTGAGCGGGAAGTCGATCCGGGTGGCCCGGGTGGAGACCTTCCTGCTGCTGGTGCCGGCACAGGCCACCGGCACCTCGGTGCTGGGTCTCAACGACACCGCGCTGACCGTCACCGCCGCCTGACGGTCACCGCCTGACGGCCGTCGCCTGACCGTGCCGGCCACCGACCGGGCTGCCGGCGACGGCTGAAACCGGTGGCAGAACTCGGGATCGGACCCCCGGGACCGCGACGATGGCAGCAGCCCTGATCGCCGGCGGGGCGGGGCACAGTCGCGGTCCGGCCACCAGGCCCGGGAGGAACCATGTGGCGTCCGCGCTTCCGATCGGACTACCTGCCGGTGCGGCTGCCCGACGGTCCGCTCGTGGTGCTGGGGGAGACCCGCAGCCTGCTCATCGACGACCCGGTCACCGCCGAGCTGGCCGATCGGCTCGACGGCACCGTACCGCTTGCCGACGTGGTGGCCCGGCTGGCCGCCCGGCACCCGATGGCCGCCGTCGCCGCCGCCCTCGCCCGGCTGCGGGACCACGGCCTGCTCGTGTCCGGTCCGGCGCACGCGTCGCCGGCCGAGGCCGCCGGTTGGGACGCCCGGGGTGTGCCCCCCGGGGCCGGGCTGCGGTGGATGGCCGGCGGCCGGGTCACCATCGTGGACCTCGGGGCGCCGCGGGTCGCCGAGGTCGCCGGGGCGTTGCGCGCCCTCGGGCTCACCGCGACCGTGGTCGGGCCGGACGCCGACCCGAGCGCACCGGACGCCGACCCGGGCGCGCTGGACGCCGACCCGGATGCGCCGGACGCCGACTCGGGCGCCGCGCAGGTGCTGGTGCTTCCGTCGTCGATGCTCGACCCCCGGCTGGCCCGGCTCAACGAGCGCCACCTGGCCGCCGGCCGGGCGTGGACCCTGGCCCGGCCGCACGGCAACGTCGTCCTCCTCGGGCCGCACCTGGTGCCCGGCCGCACCGGTTGCTGGGCCTGCCTGCGGCAACGCTGGCAGGAGAACGAGCAGGTGAACGCGTTCCTCGGCGGGCAGGACCTGGCCGGTCCGCTGCCGCAGCCCGGCCGGGCGGTCCTGCCCGGACTGGCCACCACCGCCGCGGGGCTGCTCGCCGCCGAACTCGCCGTGCTCGCCGTGCGGGGCACGTCGCCCCGCCTCACCGGCCGGATGGTCGCCCTGGACACCCGGGACCTGAGCACGGAGAGCCACCAACTGGTACGCCAACCGCAGTGCCCCGCCTGCGGCGACCCGGATCTCGTCGGTAAGGCCGAGCCCCGGATCGACCTGCCGCCCAGCGGCGCGGAGCCCAGCCGGGGCGCGGAGGCTCGCACCCGTGACCCCGCCGAGGCGTACGCCGCGCTCGCCCACCACGTCAGCCGCTACCTGGGGGTGGTGAGCCGGCTGACTCCGCTGGAGGCGACCGACAACGGCGTCACCCACACCTATTCGGCCGGGCACAACTTCGCCCAACCCCGCCAGCTCGCCGCGCTGCGCCGCAACCTGCGCGGGCAGAGCGGCGGCAAGGGCCGCACCGACCTGCAGGCGCGGATGAGCGCGGTCGGGGAGGCGGTGGAGCGCTACTGCGGGGTGTGGCGCGGCGACCGCCCGGTGCACCGGGCGACCTACCGGCAGCTCGGCCCGGACCGCGCGCTGCACCTGCGCGAGTTGCTGCTGTTCTCGGACCGCCAGTACGCCGACCGCGACCGGCTCAACCGCGACCTGGGCCATCTGCACCGCATCCCGCGCCCGCTGGCTGACGAGACGGAACTGGACTGGACCACCGGCTGGTCGTTGACCCGGCAGGCGCCGCGCGAGCTGCCCGCCGCGTACTGCTGGTACGGGCATCCGGAGCAGGCCGGGCCGGGGGTGTGCGCGGCCGACTCGAACGGCAGCGCGGCCGGCGGCACCCGCTCCGAGGCGATCCTGCAGGGCTTCTGCGAACTCGTCGAGCGGGACAGCGTGGCCCTGTGGTGGTATCACCGCTCCCGGATGCCGGGGGTGGACCTCGCCTCGTTCGCCGACCCGTGGACGGCCGCCTGCGTGGCGCACCACGCCACCGCCCTGGGCCGCGAGCTGTGGGCCCTCGACCTGACCGCCGACCTCGGCGTACCGGCGTTCGCGGCGGTATCCCGGCGGGCCGACGGCGGGCCGGAGGACGTGCTTGTCGGCTTCGGCGCGCACCTGGACGCGCGGGTCGCGCTGACCCGGGCGCTGACCGAGGTGAACCAGTTCCTGCCCGCCGTTCCCGGTCCCACGTCGAGCCGTAACAGGTACGGCGTCGACGACCCGGACACCGCGCGCTGGTTCGGCACCGTTCGGGTGGCCGACCAGCCCTGGCTGTCCCCGGACCCGGCCCGGCCACCGCGCACCGCCGCCGACCACCCGACGCTTGCCACCGGCGACGTCGGCGACGACGTGCGTCGCTGCGTCGGCCGGGCGGAGCGCGCCGGCCTGGAGGTGATCGTCGTCGACCAGTCCCGTCCGGACATCGAGCTGGCGGTGGTGAAGGTCGTGGTGCCGGGGCTGCGGCACTTCTGGCGCCGGCTCGGTCCGGGCCGGCTGTGGGAGGTCCCGGCCCGCCTCGGCCGCGGCCCGGTGGCCGTCGACGAGACGTCGGCGAATCCGTTGAACGTCTTTTTCTGACCGACGCTGTCGACCTGCCGGGAACCGGGGGAGGGACGTGGAGATGAGCACCGATCCGGACGGCCGGCGGTCGCCGTGAGCGGCTCCAACGGCGGCCCGCCGATCCAGGAGTCCTACCGGCTGCGCCGCGACGCGGAGTTGCGACTCGGTGAGGACGGTTCGCTGACCCTGCGGCAGACCCGCTTCCAGCTCACCCTGGAGCGACCGGGGATGGGCCGGCGGGCGCTGCTGCTGCGGCTCGCCGCCGACTGGGTCGGTGACGTCGAGGTCGGCCGGCTGATCAGCGGCCTGGAGGGGGAGAGCCGGGTGCTGCCGGCGCAGTTGCTGCTGCGCCGGCTGCTGGCCCACTCCTGGTTGGAGCGCCGCGTCCAGGTCGACGACCGGGCGCTGCTCGACCTGGTGCCGACCGGCCTGGGCCGGGGCAGCCTGCCGGAGAGCCGCACCCACGCCCCAGGCGTCCGCTACCGGCTGTCCCGCTTCGCCACCCTCCAGCACGAACGGGACATGCTGGTGGCCGCGTCGTCGCTGAGCACCCTCGTGGTCGGTTGCGCCGACGCCGCCGTCGGCGCGGTGCTGGCCGCCGCCGTGCCGGGCGTCGGCCCGGACACGGTGGCCCGCACGCTCGGCGTGTCGCCGGCCGCCGCCGGTCGGGTGCTCGACGAGCTGGCCACCGCCCGGGTCCTGGTCACCGACGCCGAGTTCGAGGCGGAACGCGACGACGCGCCGCTCGCCTACTGGTCGCCGGAGGAGTTGCGGCTGCACCAGCGGTCCCGGGCCGGCCGGCACGCGCTGCCGGTGGGCGGCACCTACCGGATGCGCGAGCGGTTCGCCCCGCAGCCGCTGCGCCGCCCCTACGACCGGGACCGGGCGGTCGAGCTGCCGCTGCCGGACCTGGCGACGATCGCCAAGGCGGATCCGGGGTTCAGTCAGGTCGTCGCCGATCGGCGCAGCATCCGCGAGCACGACGACGCGGTGCCGTTGCCGATCGAGCGGCTGGCGGAGTTCCTGTACCGCTCGCAGCACACCACCGCCGTCGGCGAGGCCGGCGGGCAGGAGGTGGGCCACCGGCCCTATCCGGGCGGCGGCGGGGTCTACGAACTGGAGATCTATCCGCTTGTCGCGCGGTGCGCCGGGCTGGACCCCGGGCTCTACCACTACGACGCCGTCGGGCACCGGCTGGAGCCGGTCGCCGGCTGGGCGCCGGCCGCCGACCGGCTGTTGGCGTACGCCCGGGCGGCCGGCGCCATGCCCCGGCCGCCGCAGACGGTTCTGCTGGTCACCGCGCGGGTCCAGCGACTGATGTGGAAGTACGAAGGGATGAGCTACGCCATGATTCTCAAGGACGCGGGTGTGCTGACCCAGCAGATGTATCTCGTCGCCACCGCCATGGGGCTGGCGCCGTGCGCGCTCGGCGCCGGCGACTCCCAGGCGTTCGCCGAGTTGTCCGGGCTCGATCCGCTGGTCGAGCCGAGCGTGGCCGACTTCCTGCTCGGCTCGCGCGGCGCCGACGTGCCGCCGGGGCTCGGGCGGGCGGGGGCCCGGCCGTGAAGTTCCGACGGCAGGCGTTGCGCCAGTTGGAGGCGCCCGAGCAACTGGACCTGGCGGTCCGGCTGACCACCGTGCCCAGCTGGTTGGCCACCACCGCGCTCGTCATCGTCGTGATCGCGGCCGGTGTCTGGTCGGTGCGCACGGTGGTGCCCCGGACCGTCGAGGCGGCCGGGGTGCTGATCCACTCCAACGGGATCTCCGCCCTCGACGCGCTCGACAGCGGTCAGGTCACCAAGGTGTGGGCGTCCCCGCACCAGCGGGTGCCCAAGGGCACCCCGCTCTACAGCCTGCGCACGTCCGACGGCGCGGTGCGGGTGGAGACCGCGCCGGGTGACGCGTACGTCGTCGCCTGGCTGGTCTCGGAGGGCGAGATCGTCACCCCGGGCTCGCACCTGGCCGACCTGGAACGGCTCGACACCGCCGGGGACGCGTTGCAGGCCGTCGTGTACGCGCCGGCCGTCGCCGCGCCGCTGCTGCAACCGGGCGTACCCGTCGAGGTGGCCGCCGCGGCGGCGCCGCGCAACGTGTTCGGCACCCTGGCCGGTCGGGTGAGCACGGTCGGTGCCTTCCCGGAGACGGAGGCGTCGCTGCGTGCCTTCCTGGGCACCGGGCCGGACGTCCGGCGGCTGCTCGCCCGGGGCAGCGTGGTCCGGGTCACGGTCGCGCTGGAGGCCGACCCGGCCGCGCCGGGCGGTCTGCGGTGGACCAAGTCCCCGCCGCCGTTCCAGCTCAATTCGGCAAGCGAGGTCACCGCCTGGTTCACCGTGGACCAGGATCACCCGATCGACTGGTTGCTGCGGCGATGAGCGGGCCGAGGACCGCCGCGATCGGCGCGCCGGAGCTGCCCCGGATCCGACGTCGACGGGTGCGTACCCCCACCCTGATCCAGATGGAGGCGGTGGAGTGCGGCGCCGCCGCGCTCGGGATCCTGCTCGGTCACCACGGCCGGCACGTGCCGCTCGAGGAGCTGCGCCGGGTGTGCGGCGTGAGCCGGGACGGCTCGACCGCAGCCACCGTGCTCAAGGGCGCCCGGCGGTACGGGATGGTGGCCAAGGGTTTCCAGATGGATCTGGGCGGCCTGGCCGGGGTGGCGTTGCCGGCGGTGCTGTTCTGGCGGTTCGAGCACTTCGTGGTGCTGGAGGGGCTCGGCCGCAAGGTCCACATCAACGATCCGGCCACCGGGCCACGCGCGGTGAGCTGGGAGGAGTTCGACGGCGCCTTCACCGGCATCGTGCTCACCATGGAGCCCGGCCCGCAGTTCGAGCCCGGTGGCGCCCGCTACCGGCTGCTGCGGGCGCTGGCGCAGCGGTGGCGCGGCCCGGGCTCGGCGATCGCGCAGATGCTGTTGCTCGGCCTGCTGATCGCCCTGGTCGGTCTGACCATCCCGGTGATGGCCCAGATCTTCGTCGACCGGGTGCTGTTGCAGGAGGACCGGGCCGCGTTCGCCGGCCTGGTGGCCGCGGTGGCGGTGGCCGCCGTGCTGACCTTCCTCGCCAGCCTGCTCCAGCAACGCCTGACCGTACGGTCGGAGACGACACTGGCCCTGGGCAGCGCCGCCCGGTTCTTCCGACATCTGCTGCGGCTGCCGCCGACCTTCTTCGACCAGCGGCAGGCCGCCGACCTCAGCCAGCGGGTCCGCGGCAACGAGGTCGTCGCCGAGGTGCTCACCCGCCGGGCGGCCACCACCGTCGTGGACACCGCCCTGGTGCTGGCGTACGGGGCGCTGCTCTGCCAGTACGACCTGTTGCTCGGGCTGTGCGCGGTGGTCCTGGCCGGGTTGAACGTCAGCGTGCTGCGTTACGTCGCCTCGACCCGGTCGACGGCTGTCGCCGGATTGCAGGCGGACCGCAGCAAGCTGGTGACCACCGTGTACACCACCGTCCAGATGATCGAGACGGTGAAGGCCGGTGGCGAGGAGGAACGGGCCGTGGCCCGGTTCGCCGCCCGCAACGCCACCGTCACCAGCCGGCAGCAGCGGCTGGGGGTGCCCACCGCGGTGCTCTCGGTCCTGCCCGTGTTCCTCGCCTCGGGAACCACCGCGGTGTTGTTGGGGCTGGGCAGTCGGCAGGTGGTGGCGGAGGCGATGAGCGTCGGCGTGCTCGTCGGCATGCAGAGCCTGGCCGTCGCGATGAACCGGCCGTTGGGCAACCTGGCCGCGCTGGGCTCCCGGCTGCAGGACATGAGCGCCGACCTCAACCGGCTGCGCGACGTGGAGCGCTATCCGCTGGCACCGGTCGAGGACCGGTCGGCCGGGCCGCTGGCACCGATGGAGGGTCATCTGCGGATCGAGGACGTGACCTTCGGCTACAACCCGTTGGGCCGTCCGCTGTTGGAGAACTTCAGTCTGGACCTGCCGCCGGGCGCCCGGGTGGCGCTCGTCGGGCGGTCGGGCAGCGGCAAGTCGACGGTGGGCCGGCTGGTCGCCGGCCTCTACCGTCCGTGGACCGGGCGGGTCACGGTGGACGGTCTGGAACGGTCGGAGGCAGACGGCGGGCTGTGGGCGGCCACCGTCGCCATGGTGGACCAGGACCAGCGGCTGTTCGAGGGAACGGTTCGGGACAACGTCACCATGTGGGACCTCACGATCGCCGACGAGGACGTCGTCACCGCGCTCACCGACGCCTGCCTCTACGACGAGGTCGCCGCCCGCCCGGGCGGCCTGGGCAGCCCGGTGCGGGAGAACGCCCGCAACTTCTCCGGTGGTCAGCGGCAGCGGTTGGAGATCGCCCGTGCGCTCGTCCGCAACCCCCGGGTGCTGGTGCTGGACGAGGCCACGAGCGCGCTCGACGCCGAGACCGAGCGCCGGATCGACATGCACCTGCGCCGGCGCGGGGCGACCTGTCTGATCGTGGCGCACCGCCTGTCCACGGTCCGCGACTGCGACCTGATCGTCGTGCTGGACGGCGGTCGGGAGGTGGAGCGCGGCACCCACGAGCAACTTGTCGCCCGGGACGGGGCGTACGCGCGCCTGGTCCGGGACCACTGACCACGACGATCCGAGGAGACACTGATGAGTGGCGCGGTGGAGGACCTCCCGGGCGGTGGCCTGATCGGCCTCTGCGGCGACGGCGTACGGGAGGTCTGTCGCCTGGACGGCCCGGTGGCCGGCTGGCTGGTGTCCGGTGGCGAGGCCGACCTGTTCGCGGTGCGCCGGGCGGGGATGAGCCCGTCGCGCCGCCACCACGTGGCCCGGCTGCCCGCGGGCGGCCTGGTGCCGACGTCCACCGCGATCGGCGCGTGGCAGTTGATCCTGGTGCCGCTGCCCGGCACGGAACTGCGGGGGTTGCCCCGGCACCACCTGTCCCGGTTGGAGCGGCACGTCCGGGTCGGTCGCGCCGGGGACGAGGAGGTGCCGCCGCGGGCGCGGACCGCCGCGACGGAGCTGGTCGCGGCGGTGGACCTGGTGCTCGTCGCCGTCGCCGACGCGATGCGCCGGGGGCAGGCGCCCCGGGAGGCGTCCACCCTGCGCGGACGCGAGATCGTCTCGCTGGCGCCGGGGAGCGCGGTCACCTCCACCGCCGGCGCGTGGTGGCTGCGCAGCGCCGGGGCGCAGCTGCGCCGCAACGACGGCGGCCCGGCGGAGATGTCGGGGGAGCGGGAGCTGCTGCTGGTCGCCGAGCGCGACTGGGTGGTGGCCGAGTCGGCCTGCGCGGTGGAGAGCCACGGCAGCTGGGACCTGCTGGTCACCGGTCAGCTCCGGGCGGCGGTGGACCAGCACGTGGCGCGGCTGCTGCGGATGGTGGAGACCCGGATCGAGGAGGCCGACGCCGCCCTGCTGCGCGCGGTGGAGCGGCGCCGGCAGATCGACGCCGCGGTGCTCGCCGCGGCGGCCCGCCGGTCGATCGGGGTGATCGGCGCGGGGGAAGCGGTGCCGGTTCCGGAGGATGAGCCCGGCTTCGACAGGTACGGTCGGGCGGTTTCGGTGGTCGGGGTGGTCACCGAGGGCATGGGTTGCCCGGTCAACGAGCCGGCCGATCGCAGCCGTGTGCCGCTCGACGACCGGGCGGCGGTGCATGCGGTGTCCCGCGCGTCCAGCCTGTTCCTGCGCGAGGTGCGGCTGCCGGACCGCTGGTGGCGACGGGACCTGGGCCCGCTCGTGGGGTGGCGGGTCGCGGTCGACCCGGAGCGCGCCGTCGCGGTGCCGCTGGTGTTCCGCCGGGGTCGCTACCACCACGTCGACCCGGACACCCGGGCGCACGGCCCGGTCGACGCGACGGTGGCCGCGACGTTCGCCGCCGAGGCGACCCAGGTGCAGGCGCCGCTGCCGTCGACCGCGCGGATGCGCCACCTGCTGCGGGCCGGGCTGGTCGGCGCGGCCCGCGACGTGCGGGGCCTGCTGGTCGCCGCCGCCTGCGTGGGGTTGCTCGGCCTGGGCGTGCCGCTCGCGACCGGCGAGGTGCTCGGCCAGTTGGCCCGGCAGGGCGAGGTCGACGGGCTGGTCGGCTTCCTCGCGCTGCTGCTCAGCGCCGCGGTGGTGGCGGGGCTGGTCGGCGTGGTGCAGAATCTGCGGCTGCTGCGGTTGGACGGGCGGTTGCAGTCCGGCGCGCAGATGGCGATCTGGGACCGGCTGATGCGGCTGCCGGCCCGTTTCTTCACCGGCCGCAGCAGCGGTGAGATCGCCAACTCGATGTTGGGGATCTCGTTCGTCGGCGAGGCGCTGAGCGCGCTGTTGCCGCAGGTCGTCTCGGCGGCGGCGACCGTCGCGGTGACCCTGGGCCTGCTCCTGGTGGTCGAGCCCGTGCTCGGGTTGTGGGGGTTGGCGATCGTCGCGGTCACCACGCTCGCGTTCGTCGCGTTCGCCGTGCTCATCGTCCGCCGGCAGCGGTCCGCGTTGCCGGCCGAGCACCGGACGGCGACGATGACCAACCAGCTGCTCGGCGGCATCGTCAAGATCAAGCTGGCGGCGGCCGAGGCCCGGGCGCACGCCAGGTGGTCGGAGACGGCCGCGGTGGCCCGGGCGGCGCTGCAACGGGTCCGGCAGAGCCAGTCCGGCCTGGTCGCCTTCGCCACCGTGCTGCCGGTCGCCGGCCAACTGGTCCTGTTCGCCGTGCTGATGGGACCGCTCGCCGGCCGGGTGGCGCCGGCCGACTTCTTCGTCCTCAACGTGGGCTTCGCGATGCTGCTCGGCGCGCTGCTGGTGCTGGTGTCGGCCGGGGTGGAAGTGGTCGCGGCGGTGTCCCGGCTGGGCAGCCTGCGGGAGATCCTGCGCGCCGAGCCCGAGGCGCGGCCGGACCGGGTGGACCCCGGCGAGCTGCGCGGCGAGATCGCGCTGCACCGGCTCACCTTCGCCTACCAGCCGGACGAGCCGCCGGTGCTCGTCGACATCGACCTGCACGTCCGCCCGGGTGAGTTCGTCGCCATCGTCGGGCCGAGCGGCTGCGGGAAGTCCACCCTGCTGCGGCTGCTGCTCGGCTTCGAACGCCAGCAGCAGGGCGCGGTGCTCTACGACGGCCAGGACCTCTCCGAGCTCGACGTGCACGCGGTCCGCCGGCAGTGCGGCGTGGTCCTGCAGGACGGCCAGCTCTTCGCCGGCTCGGTGCGGGACAACATCTGCGGCGCCGGCAGCTTCCCGCTGGACCAGGTCTGGGAGGCGGCGCGGATGGCCGGACTCGCCGACGACCTGGAGGCGCTGCCGATGGGAATGAGCACCATGGTGCCGTTCGGCGGCGGGACGCTCTCCGTCGGGCAGCGCCAGCGGGTGCTGATCGCCCGCGCGTTGGCGCCCCGGCCCCGGATCATCTTCTTCGACGAGGCGACGAGCGCACTGGACAACCGGACCCAGGAGGTGGTCACCCGGAGCACCGCGACGCTGGCCGCGACCCGGGTGGTCATCGCGCACCGGCTGTCGACGGTCCGCGCGGCGGACACCATCGTGGTCCTCGACGCCGGGCGGATCGTCCAGCGGGGCAGCTACGACGAGTTGATGGATCAACCCGACGGGCTGTTCCACAGGTTGGCGCGGCGGCAACTGCTGACCGAGCCGGAGCCCGCGGACGTGGTGGTGGAGAGCCGGAAGCCGGACGGTCAGCCCGCGACGGGCTGACCACGGCGGTCAGCCGTTGTCGATGACACTGCTGTCCTCCAGGCACACGTCCGTGTCGAGGTGGTTCTCCAGCAGCTCCGCGACGTGCGCCTCCGCCTGGTTCTCCACGGCCAGCCGGAACGCCTCGCTGAGCACGTTGACCACACCCTGGGTCAGCAGCAGCGTCTCCCGGTCCAGGTCGGCCCAGGACGACCGGGCACCGCCGCGTACCAGGTCCGGCGCGAGGGCAAGCAACCGCGCGGTGACGGCGGCGACCAGTTCGTCGGCCACCGGCCGGAGGCTGTCCAGCACCTCGCTGAGGGTCTGCAGGGCCGGCGCCGTGCCCACCCGTACCCGCTGCAGGTCCAGGGCGGCGCGCAGCGGGCGCGGCCGGACGGTGCGCACGGTGCCGTCGCTGGTCCGTCCGATCACGCCGTGCCGGGTCAGCGCGTGGGCCAACGCGGGACGGTCGGTGGTCAGGCGTTGCAGCATCGCGGTCAGCCCGTCGGACGCCTCGTCCCGTGCCCGGACCCCGAGCATCGCCTCGATGGAGACGAGGTTGAAGCCCTGCCGTTGCAGGGCGAGGATCGCGTCCAACCGGCGCACGTGGGAGTCGTCGTAGAACGCGGCCCGGCCGTGCCGCACCGGCGGGGGCAGCAGTCGACGGGCCTGGTGGGCGCGGATGTTGCGCGGCGACATCCCGACCTTGCGGGCGAGCTCCTCCACGGTGTACCCGGCCGAACCGCCGGGCGTCGTCG
Organism: Micromonospora sp. WMMD1128; assembly: GCF_027497235.1. Taxonomy (NCBI): domain Bacteria; kingdom Bacillati; phylum Actinomycetota; class Actinomycetes; order Micromonosporales; family Micromonosporaceae; genus Micromonospora; species Micromonospora sp. WMMD1128. Next base: position 3,196,718 of record NZ_CP114902.1, on the reverse strand, counting down.
TCACCTCGTCGATGGTCACGGTGGCCTCCGGCAACATCTCGGTGACGGAACACGGCGCGCCGTCGAACCGCTGTCACGGGGGACGGCCCGACGATCGCAGCGTAGGTGCGGGCACCGGTCGGGTGACAGGCGAGGAATTACTACTTGTCCACAGTGGTGCCGGTCATTAGAATCGCAAACCGCCGCCCGTCGCTCATTCCCAAATTACCCGGCTTTCGCCGCAGCGCGACCTTTTCGCGGCCACATTCGATGAAATTGCCCCGCTCCGGGCGGACCGGCTCCACCGGTGCCCCACGATGAAGCGAACCGGCGGCCCGGAATCTCCCGCGCCGCCTGTGGCCGCCGGCGGCGACGCCGCCGCCGGCCCGCCGTCGAAGGGAGTAGGGGTGTGACACCTGTCGATCGAGCGGTCTTCGTGGCCGCGTACAGCCGACTGGTCGCCGACGTCTGGGCCGACCCGGCCAGGGAACAGGCGCTCGACGCGGATCCGCGCGGATTCCTCGCCGGCTACGGGCTTGAACTGCCCGAAGACGTGCAGGTCCGAGTGGTGCGCGACGTCGCCGACGCCGATCCGGACCTTGAGGTGCAGGTCGAGTCGTGGGAGCGGGCGGGGGCCACCGGCGCCTTCGTGCTCTTCGTGCCGTCGCTGCTGCCGGTGGCCGAGGCGGAACTGGCCGAGGACGAATTGGACAGCGTCGTCGCCGGCCTGGACTCCAGCTGCGCCTGCTGCTGCCCGTGCTGCTGCACCTGACACCGATGTCTGCCGCCCAGCGGGTGGCGCGGCACATTCTGATGGCAGCCGGAAGAAAAGCTTGATTGTCGAACACCGCTATTCCTAGCGTTCTCGCCACAACGATTAACCCTCCTCCCGCAGCGACCCCCGAGGAAAGGACCGAACGATGAGCAACGACGACCAGGAATACGGCGCGAGGTTCGTGACGAAGTACTCGGAACTGGTCACCGCGGTGTGGCGCAGCGACGAGGAACTGCAGCGGCTCCTCGCCGACCCGACCGCGTACGCGACCGCCGCCGGCCTTCCGGTCGCCCCCGGCGCCACCGTCGAGGTCGACCGCGCCCAGCCCGCCACGCTCTACACCAAGGACCAGATCGTCGCCGACTGGTCCGGCACGCCCGGCCGGCACGTGCTGCACGTGCCGGAGGTGCCGCTGGTCGACCTCAACGAGCTGACCGAGGCCGAACTGGAGACCGTCGCCGGTGGCGTGGCCCCGGTCGCCGACAACAACGTCAACGTCATCGCCGTTCTCATCCTCTGAGTTCCACCCCCGCCGGGAGCCTCGATGACTGACACGACCGAGACCATCGCCTTCCGATCCGGCACCTACCGGACGGCCACCGTGGAGCAGACCTGGGCACGGGTCGGTGGCATGCTCGACAGGTTCCGGATCACCCGGGTCGCCGACATCACCCGGCTCGACGAGATCGGCCTCCCGGTGCACGTCGCCTACCGGCCGGTCGGCGCCACCATGGCGGTGAGCGTCGGCACCGGCGCCACGGCGACGCAGGCCCGGGTCAGCGCGGTGATGGAGAGCATCGAGTCCTGGCACGCCGAGAACCTCCGGCCGGGGACCGTCGTCCGGTCCCCGGCCGAGGCGCTCGACCTGCCGTACGACGTCCGCTGGCTGCACCTGGCCGAGCGCTCGCCCGTGACCTCCGCCGTCGAACTCGACTGGGTGGCCGGCCGGGGGCTGGTGACCGGCGCGGACTGCCTGGTGCCCCGCGCCACCATCGAACTCGACTTCACCGTCCGGCGCGGCTGGGACCGCGCCCTGTTCACGCCCAGCAGCAACGGACTCGCCACCGGGAACACCTTCGCCGAGGCCAGCCTGCACGCCCTGCTGGAGGTCATCGAACGCGACTGCATCGCCCCGTACTGCACCTCGCCGTTGTCCGAGCGCGTCTACGCCGACCCCGGCACCGCCACCAACGCGATGACCCGCGCCGTGCACGAGGCGCTGGTGCGGGCCGGCTGCTGGGTGGAGGTCTGCGACATCACCAACGCCCTCGGCGTGCCCTGCTACGCCGCCTCGATCTGGTCGGAGGACCTGCCGGTCACCTTCGGCGGCTTCGGGTGCCACGTGGACCCGGAGATCGCCGTCGGCCGGGCCATGGCCGAGGCGGCGCAGTCGCGGCTGGTGATGATCTCCGGGGCCCGGGACGACATCGACGCCACCGCGTACCGCGACGTCGGCGCCGCGCCGGTGCCCCCACCCACCGTCGACCGGCCGGTCCGGCCGGTCCGCCGGGATCCGCCGCCCGCCGGCGATGTCACCCAGGTGCTGCGCGAACTGGCGTCGCGGGTACGGCGGGTCACCGGCGTCGAGCCGTTCAGCGTCGACCTGACGCACGACGACATCGGCATCCCGGTGAGCAAGGTGTTCGCCCCCGGCCTGCGGATGTTCGACGAGCGGGCCCTGAGTACCCGACCGGGAGTGCCACGTGACTGACGTCGTCTACATCGGTCCGAGCCTGCCGGCCGACGAGGTCGGCCGGCTGCTGCCCGACGCGGTGGTGCTGCCCCCGGTGGCGCACGGCGACCTGCTGCGCCTCGACGTCGGCCCCGGCGACCGGGTCCTCGTGATCGACGGGTTCTTCCTGCAACACCCGCCGGTCCGCCACCGGGAGATCCTCGACCTGCTCGACCGGGGGGTGACCGTGGCCGGCGCCGCCAGCATGGGCGCGCTGCGTGCCGCGGAGCTGTGGCCGTTCGGGATGCGCGGCGTGGGCGAGGTGTTCCGGCTCTACCGCGACGGCGTCGTCACCGGCGACGACGAGGTGGCGGTCGTACACGGGCCGGCCGAGGAGGGCCACCGCGGCCTGAGCGAGCCGCTCGTCAACATCCGGGTCGCGCTGCGCCGCGCCGTCGCCGCCGGTGTGCTCAGCGACGCCGAGGCCACGCTGCTGCTGGAAACCGGCCGGGACCTGCCGTTCCGGCGGCGGTCGTACCGCGCGCTGGCGCACACCGCGCCGCCCGGTGCGGCGGCCACTGTGGACCGTTTCCTGGCCTGGCACCGGCGGAACCCGTGGGACGCCAAGAGCGCCGACGCGCGGACGCTGCTGTCGATGGCGGCGCGTAACGCGCCCGAGTTGTGCCCGGCGCACGCCGCCGACCAGCCGATCGACAATCTGCACACCCGCTTCCTCGACAGCTGGCGGGCGCGGTTCGCCGGGGCGTCGGTCGGCGGGCACCGGGTGAACGACCGGGACGCCGCCGCGGTGCTGATGCTGACGCACCCCGAGGCGCCGACCTGGCACCGGCGCGCGGTGCTGGCCGGACTGGTCGGAGCCGACCTCGCCGACCCGACAGTCGAGGAACGCGCCCACGAGGTCGCCCGCCGCCGCGGACTGACCCACCCGACACCGACCGGGTCCGACTGGCTGACCGAGCGCGAGCGCGCGCTCGACCAGCGCGAGGCGGTGCTGCGGGTGCTGGTGCGGGCCTTCGGCACCACGCCCTACCGCAGCCTGGCCCTGTGGATGGTCGCGGCGCCGCTGCGTACCCCCGCGATGCTCGCCGCGGCCCGGCAGGTCGCGGCGACCGCGGCGTCGCTGAACGAGACGCTCGTCCCGCGTACGACGGGACGCCGCCGCCCAGGTGGTCGGCTGCACTTCCGCACCGAGGTCGTCGACGAGTGCTTCGCCGCGTTGTGGGGCTGCGGCGCCGACGGGCTTGAGGCGGCGGCGTGGGACCGGGGCTTCGTCGACCTGGCGGCGTTCCGGTACGCCGCCGAACCGTTGGTGGCGTACGTGAAGGCGTTCGGCGCCCCCCGGCTGCCGGCGGTGGCGCAGCGCGCGCCGGAGGAGACCCTGGCCGGTTCCGCGGCCCGGGTCGGCTGAGGAGGAGTCGATGAGCGGCATGGTGAACGCGGCACTGATCTACCCCCCGCTGACCGATCCCACCTCGGGATACCACTCCCTGAACTACCTCGACTCGTACGCCCGGGCGCAGGGACACCGGCCGGCGGAGATCATCGACGCCAACATCGAGGCGTTCCACCACTCGTACACCCCGTCGGCGTACGAGTGGCTGCGGCGGGAACTGTCCCGGCGCTCGACCGACGACCTCAGCGGCCCGGACGCGCTGATGGCCCGGGCGAACCAGCTCGGCCTGCCCGACCCCGACCCGGAGCGGCTGCGCCGGTCGATCGGCGTGTTGCAGGACCCGACCCTGTTCTACGACTACGCGCACTACCAGGACGCCGTCGAGGGTGTGATCTCCTGGATGGACGCGCTCGGCGCGGTCGGCTTCCCCGGGCAGTTCCGCGCCGGCTTCCGGCTCCACCCGCCGCCGATGATCTCGGTCGGTTCGGTCGCCGCGCTCACCGACGAGACGTTGCTCGGCCGGCTCAACCGGCCCTTCCAGCCCTACTACGAGGACGTGCTGATCCCGCGGCTGGTGGCGGGCGGGCACCAGGTGATCGGGATCAGCGCCACCTACCAGTGGCAGCTCCCGTTCGCGCTCTGGATCGCCCGGCTCGTCCGGCGGGCCTGCCCGGACGTCTTCCTCATTGCCGGCGGCACCGAGATCTCCGACGTCTGGAAGTGCGCCAGCCGGCCCGAGTACGTCTTCCAGGTGCTCGCCGACTTCGACGCGATCGTGGTCGGGGAGGGGGAGAGCGCGTACACGGAGATCCTGGACGCGGTGGCGACCGGGACCCTGCCGGGCGGGCATCCCAACGTCCGCCTGCACCCGAAGTACGGCCGCCAGCGCCACCTGCCCCTGCGCTACGAGCGCCTGGCGCAGGTGCCCGTCCCGGACTTCTCCGGCCTGCCGTGGGACCTCTATCTCAGCCCGGAGCGGTTCGTCTACTACTCGCCGACGCGCGGCTGCTACTGGAACAAGTGCACGTTCTGCGACTACGGCCTGAACACCGACGGCCCGACCAGCCCGTGGCGGCAGGACACGGTGGACACGATGGTCGCGGACGTCACCGAGCTGTCGAAGTTCGCCAAGTTCATCTACTTCTCGGTGGACGTGCTCGCGCCCGCCACCATCCTGCGTTTCGCCGAGCGCGTCGTCGAACGGGGGCTCGACTTCCGCTGGGGGGCCGAGATCCGGCTGGAGAAGTACTGGTCGGACGAGCGCTGCGAGCTGTTGCGGCGCAGTGGCTGCGTGGCCATCTCGGTCGGCTTCGAGTCCGGCAACCAACGCATCCTCGACCTGATCGACAAGGGCACCAAGCCGGAGCAGGTACGCCGCACCATGACGGCGATGACCAAGGCCAACATCGGGGTGCAGATGATGGGCTTCACCGGCTTCCCCACCGAGACCCGGGAGGAGGCGCTGGACAGCATCACGTTCCTGCGCGACAACCCGGACCTGTGGACCCTCGGCGGGCTCGGCGACTTCATGCTGACCCCGGGCGCCATCGTCGCCAAGGAGCCGGAGCGGTTCGGCCTCACCAACGTCCGGCCGGTGGAGGGTTCGGACATCGTCCGGGTTCTCCAGTACGACGAGCCGGTGACCGAGGCGGCGCGCGACGAGGTCGCCCAGGCCAAGGCCGACCTGAACCCCGGGCACTTCCACCGCCCGTGGCTCGGCTCCACCGACACCCCGCACACGTTCTTCTACCACGACCGCTACGGCACGTCGGTGCGTGGCGTGCTCGCCGACGACCGGGTCCGGCTGGACTCCGACGACCGGACCGAGTTCCTCGCCAACGGCTGCTTCGTCGACCACGACGACGAGCAGCTGCGGGAGGCGTACCGGCGGATCCAGTCGGACGACCAGGACGGCACGGGCGAGCTGCCGCCCGGCCGGCACCTGTTCCGGCGGGCCGACGGGCAGGTGTTCGCGCTCAACCGCAGCAGCCGGCTGTTCCTGGACCTCTTCACCGCGCCGCTCACCCTCGCCGACGCGCAGCGCCGGCTCTGGATCGTCGAGCCGACGGTCGCCGAGCGGGTGTGGCGGACCTTCATCGGGCAGCGCCTGATCCGCCGCCTCCGCACCCCCGATGTGAGGTAAGGCGGGGCCCCTTGTTAACGCCTCCGGTATAGAAGGGGCCCCGTCTCACGACCTCGGGAAGAGATTCTTCGCCGGCTGGGCGTCATCTGTTCGCTCCCGGGAGCCGGGCAGCCGTCGTCGCCTGTCCCATGGGCCGGCTCTGACCCTGCCGGAAGCCGCTGGTGGGCTGCGCGAAGCGCTTGCCGGTCCGCCTGGTCCACGGGCCCGGCGCGGTGTCCGGCATCGGCCGGCGGTTGTGGTCACCGCAGCGGTATGCGCGGTGGTCGGTGAAACGCAATGGTTGTGTCCCGGCACCGCAGACACCCGTGCCGCTCAACTCAAATCCCACCCTGCCGGCGGCTGGAACGCCGTGGGTGCGTCCGAGCGCCACGGGCACCCATGGCGTTCCACCCGACTGCCGGACAACGCGCCGAGGCGACACTCCCGGCCCTGCGCCCCGTGACCACCGCCCTCACGGGTAACCGCCGCCGCCCACCGACACAGTCGACGGCCGCCGAAGCGCTTCCCCACCACGCGCCATTGGTCCGCCGGTGCTGGGAGCCAGCAGGTGATCAAGGAGTTCGCGTCAGCCACGGAGATCGACTTCGACGCAAACTCCTTGATCACGGCTAATGGGGCTGCCGCCGGGCGGAACGAGGAGCGGCAGAGAAGGGTGATCATGAAGTTGACGGCTTCGGTGGAGATCAACACCGCCGTCAACCTCATGATCGCCGGGCCGGGCCGGGCCGGGCCGGGCCGGGCCGGGCCGGGGGAGGGGAGGGGGGTGACGTGACTGGTCAATCGGTATTCGTGAGTTCAAACTCCGCTGTTGTCACGACTTCGGCGTGTGGAACTCATCGGCCGGTCATGACTCATCGCACTGTGCCCCGCCTCCGCCTTCCGGTTTGATTGACATCAACCGATCAGGCGGTGGAGGCATCCGACATGGACGAACGGTACGACTCGTACTGCGCGGTCGATCCGCTCTTCTACGACTCGCTGGCGAGCACCACGGCCGAGGCCGACGGCTACTCGACCGGCCCGGTCCCGCCGGGCTGGGAGTGCGAGGCCAAGGACGACTGGATGATCCACGGCCCGGTCGACGGTTCCCTCCCCGCCCAGGGCTGGAAGATCCACATCTCCGCGTGCCTGGACAACGCCGAGCACGTCCTCGCCCAGGTGGTCGACTACTGCCGGCCCCGCGGCATCCCGTTCAAGCACCTACGCGGCCCGCGCCTGCTGCTCATGCGCAACAGCAAGTACGCCCGGCGCGGCGCCAGCGGGAAGTTCGTCACCGTCTACCCGCGCGACGACGCCGAGCTGGAGCTGACGGCCAAGGAACTCGCCGGCCTCCTCGACGGCGAGCAGGGGCCGTACATCCTCAGCGACCTGCGCTACGGCGACGGCCCGGTCTACCTGCGCTACGGCGGTTTCGCCGCCCGCTACTGCGTCTCCGCCGACGGGCAGACGGTGCCGGCGATCGAGGACGCGGACGGCGTCCTGGTGCCGGACCGGCGGGACCCGGTGTTCCACGTGCCGGAGTGGGTGACGCTGCCGGACTTCCTCGCCCCGCACCTGGCCGCCCGGAACGCGGCGACGACCACGGACCTGCCGTACCGGATCGAGAAGGTGATCCACTTCTCCAACGGCGGCGGTCTGTACGAGGCCCGCGACACCCGCACCGACGAGCGGGTGGTGCTCAAGGAGGCGCGCCCGCACGCCGGCCTGGACGCCACCGGCGCCGACGCGGTGACCCGGCTGCGCCGCGAGGCGCAGACCCTTCGGCGCCTCGCCGACGTGCCGCACCTGGTCCGGGTGCACGACGAGTTCAGCTTCGGCGGCCACGAGTTCCTGGCCCTGGCCTTCGTCGAGGGTCGCCCGCTCAACCAGGTGGTGGTGGAGCGGTACCCGCTGGTCCACCCGGACGCCGACCGGGCCGACTACACCCGGTGGGCCCTGGAGGTGCACCGCCAGGTCGCCGAGGCGGTCGCCGCCATCCACGCGCACGGCGTCGTCTACGGCGACCTGCATCTGTTCAACATCATGGTCGGCGACGACGGCGAGGTGACCCTCGTCGACTTCGAGGTCGCCACCAGTGTCGACGAGGCGACCCGGCCCGCGCTGCGCAACCAGGCGTTCGCCGCGCCCCGGGACCGCACCGGCACCGAGGTCGACACGTACGCGCTCGCCTGCCTGCGCCTGGCCCTGTTCCTGCCGTTGACCGCGATGCTGCGGCTGGCGCCCGCCAAGGCGGCGCACCTGGCCGACGTGGTCGCGGAGAACTTCCCGGTGCCGCGCGAGCTGCTCGACGAGGCGGTCGAGGTGATCGTGGGCGGCCGGCCGGCGGACCTCCGGCACGTCGTCGCGATCGACCCGGACGACTGGCCCGGCCTGCGCGACCGGATCGCCGAGGCGATCACCGCAAGCGCCACACCGGAACGCGACGACCGCCTCTTCCCCGGCGACATCCGCCAGTTCGCCGGCGCCGACGGCGGGCTCAACCTCGCGTACGGCGCGGCCGGGGTGCTCTGGGCGCTGCACGCCAGCGGCGCCGGCACCGACCCCGCGCACGAGCGGTGGCTGATCGACCGGGTCCGCCAACCCGCCTCCGGCAGCCGGCTCGGCCTCTACGACGGGCTGCACGGCATCGCGTACGTGCTGGACCTGCTGGGCCACCGGGACGAGGCGGTGCGCCTGCTCGACCTCGCCCTCGACCAGCCCTGGACCGAGCTTCGCGACGACCTGACCGGAGGGCTGTCCGGCATCGCGCTGAACCTGGCCCACTTCGCCGCGCGCACCGGCGAGCGGCGGTACGCCGACGCCGCCCGGCGAGCCGTCGACGTGGTGGTCGGACGGCTCGGCGACGTCGACTCGGTCGCCGAGGTCAGCGGCGGGCAGCACCCGTACGCCGGGCTGGCCCGGGGCGGGGCCGGCGTGGCGTTGATGCTGCTGCGGATGTACGAGCGGACCGGCGACGCCGATCTCCTCGACCACGCCCGCACCGCGCTGCGCCAGGACCTGCGCCGCTGCGTCCGCCGTGACGCCGGGCACCTGGAGGTCAACGAGGGCTGGCGGACCATGCCCTATCTGGCCGAGGGGAGCGTCGGCGTCGGGCTGGTGCTCGACCAGTACCTGCGGCACCGCCCCGACGACGAGCTGCGCGACGAGGCGACCGCGATCCGCCGCGCCGCCGACTCCCCGTTCTACGCGCAGTCCGGCCTCTTCGCCGGCCGCGCCGGGATCGTCGCGTACCTCGCCGAGCACGGTGACCGGGACGCGGCCCGACAGCAGGCCCGGCTGCTCGGCTGGCACGCCCTGCCGTACTCCGACCGGCCCGCCTTCCCCGGCGACCAGCTCCTGCGGCTCTCCATGGACCTGGCCACCGGCGCCGCCGGTGTGCTCGCCGCGCTCGCGGCGACCCGGCCGGCCGACCCGCTCCACCTGCCGTTCCTGACTCCGCTGCCCGACGCGCCGCGCGTCGCGGGCGCGGACCGAACGGCCACCGACCCCCCGGTTTCCCCGGGGCGATCCCGTACCGACGTGACCGGAAGGAGGTGAATCGACATGGTTCTGCTCGATCTCCAGGGCATGGAACTGCCGGCCGCCGAGCGCACCGGCGGTGGCAGCCGCGCCAGCCTGCTGCTCTGCGGCGACAGCTCGCTGAGCGTCACCACCTGCAAGTGATCCGTCCGACGACCGACGTCACACGAGAGAAACGAGGAAGCGACATGACTCTGCTCGACCTCCAGGGAATGGAACTGCCGACCGTCGAGCGCACCGGCGGTGGCAGCCAGGCCAGCCTGCTGCTCTGCGGCGACAGCTCGCTGAGCGTCACCACCTGCAACTGACGATCAGTCGCTTGGCCCCGGACCGGCGTACGCCGGCCCGGGGCCCGCGCCCGTGGGAGGCCCGATGACCCCCGCCGACCGGCTCGCGCTTCGCGCCGTGGCCTTCGCCGGATGGTGGACACCGTCGTTGGCGGTGCTCGCCGTGGTCGAGGCCGCTGCCGAACTGGCGCTCCCCGCCGTCCTGGGGCGCGCCGTGGACGCCGTGGTCGGCGCCGCCCCGCAGTCGTCGGCCGACAGGTGGATCGCGGTGGTCGCCGCGCTGGTGCTGGTGCTGATCGGCACGCGGGCGGCAAGCGACTTCGGCGACGGCGTGGCCGGGGCCCGCTCGGTCGCCGCGCTGCGGCACGCCCTGGTCCGGCACCTCTTCACGCTCGACCCGCGCACGGTGGCCCGCCGACCGGTGGGCGACCTGGTCGGCCGCCTGGTCGGGCAGGTCGCCGACGCCGGGCAGGCCGCCCCGACGGTCGTGCTGGCCGGCAGCGTGCTGCTGCCACCGCTGGGCAGCCTGGTCGCGCTCACCCTGCTCGACCCGTGGCTCGGCCTGACCTTCGTGGTCGGCCTGCTGCTCCTGGCGCTGCTGCTGCGGCGTTTCGTCAGCGAGGCGTCCGACGCGGTCGCCGGCTACCAGCGGGCCCAGGGGGATCTGGCCGGGCGGCTCGTCGAGGCGCTCGCCGGCGCGCGGACCATCACCGCCGCCGGCACCGCCGGGTGGGAGGTCGACCGGGTGCTCACCCCGCTGCCGGAGCTGCGCCGGCACGGCGTACGCACCTGGCGGGTGCTGGCCGGGGCGTCCGCCCGGGGCGCGCTGCTGAATCCGTTGCTGCAACTGGCGGTCGTGGCGGTCGGCGGCTGGTCGCTGTCGGCCGGTCGGCTGACCCCGGGCGAACTGCTCGCCGCCCTCCAGTACGCGGCGATCGGCGCGGGGCTGGGCGCCGCGATCAGCGCCGTGAACACCGCCGTCCGGGTCCGCGCCGGCTGCGCCCGGGCCGCCGAGATCCTCGACGAGCCGGCCCGCCGGCACGGCGCCCGCGACCTGCCGCCCGGGTCGGGCCGGCTGGAGCTGTGCGGCGTCGACGTCCGTGGCGACGACGGCGAGCCGCTGCTCGACCGGGTCGACCTGCGGGTGCCCGGTGGCACGCTGCTCGCCGTCGTCGGGCCGTCCGGCGCCGGCAAGTCCCTGCTCGCCGCCGTGGCCGGCCGGCTGCGGGACCCGGACGCCGGCGAGGTACGCCTGGACGGCGTACCGCTGCCGCAGTTGACGCCGGCGGCGCTGGGTCGGGCGGTCGGCTACGGCTTCGAGCGGCCCGTGCTCGTGGGCGACACGGTCGGCGCGGCGGTCGGCTGCGGCGACGACCCGGTGCCGCTGACCCGGGCGGCGCAGGTGCACGACGTGGTGCGGCTGCTGCCCGAGCGCTACCGCACGCCACTCGCCGGGCTGGCCCTGTCCGGCGGGGAGCGGCAGCGGCTCGGCCTGGCCCGCGCGCTACGGGCCGAACGGCTGCTGATCCTCGACGACGCGACGTCCAGCCTGGACACCGTCACCGAGCACCGGGTGGTGGACGCGATCACCGGCCCGCACGACAGGCGTACCCGGGTGGTGGTCAGCCACCGGGTGGGCACCGCCGCCCGCGCCGACCTGGTCGCCTGGGTCGACGGCGGCCGGGTGCGGGCGGTGGCGCCGCACGAGGTGCTCTGGGACGATCCGGCCTACCGGGCGGTGTTCCGGTCGTGACCACGGTGGGCGCGACGACCCGCGCGGCGCTGGCGCAGCGTCGCGGTCCGCTGCTGCGCCTGGCCGGCTGGTCGCTTGCGGAGGCGCTGCCAGCGGCGTTGACCGGGCTGCTGACCGCCCGTGCCGTGGACGACGGGTTCCTGGCCGGCCGGCCCGGCGTCGGGCTGGCGTGGCTGGGCCTGCTGGCGGTCGCCGTGCTCGTCGGCGCGCTCGGCACCCGGCAGGCGTACGGGCTGCTGGGTGACGTGGTGGAGCCGTTCCGGGACGACCTGCTGCGGCGGGTGGTGGCGGGGACACTCGCGGGCGCGACGGGCGGGCGGGGCGACGACGCGGCGGTGACCCGGCTGACCCACCAGGTGGAGATGGTCCGGGACACCTGGGCGGGCCTGCTGATGGTGGTCCGGGGTTTCGTGTTCGCCGCCGGCGCCGCCGTGGTCGGCCTCTGCTCCCTGGCCGCTCCGGTCGCGCTGCTTGTCACCGGGCCGGTCCTCGCCGGTCTCCTGCTCTTCGCCGCCGCGCTGCCGGCGATGGTCGCCCGGCAACGGGAGTACGTCCTGGCCGGTGAGCGGCTCGGCCGGGACGCGGTCGTGGCGGTGGCCGGGCACCGCGACGTCACGGTCAGCGGGACCGGGGACCGGGTCGTCGGCTGGCTCGGCGGTCACGTCGACGCGCAGGCGCGGGTGGAGCGGCGGCTGGCCGTCATGGCCGCCGCGCGGAGCCTGAGCCTGGCCGTCGGCGGGTGGCTGCCGGTGCCGCTGCTGCTGGTGGCCGCCCCGTGGCTGCTTCGGCAGGGCCTCGGACCGGGCGCGCTGCTCGGGGCGCTCGTCTACGTGGTCCGCGGCATCCAGCCGGCGCTGCACACGCTGTTCCAGGGCGTGGCGGCCGGCGGTCTCCGCTTCGTGGTCACCCTCGACCGGCTGCTGACGACCTGCGTACCCCCGGAGGGGTCGGCGGTCGCGGCGGCCCCGTCGCCGCGCGACCCGGCCGCGCCCGCGCTGTCGCTGCGGGCGGTGACGTTCCGGTACGGCCCGGACGCGGTGCCGGTGCTCGACGGCTTCGACCTGGTCGTGCCGGCCGGTGACCACCTGGTGATCGTCGGCGCGAGCGGGATCGGCAAGTCCACCCTCGCGGGCCTGATGGCGGGCGTGCTGCGCCCCGGGGCCGGCGCCGTCCACGTGGCCGGGACGCCGACCGCCACGGCCACCGCCGCCGAGCTGGCCGCGCACCGGGTGTTGATCCCGCAGGAGGCGTACGTGTTCACCGGCACGGTCCGGGACAACGTCCGCTACCTGCGACCCGACCTCGACGACGCGGCCATCGATCGGGCGGCGGACCGGATGGGCCTGGCCGACCTGGTGGCCCGGCTCGGCGGACTCGACGCGACGTTGCGGCCGGCGGGCCTGTCCGCCGGGGAACGCCAGCAGGTGGCGCTGCTGCGGGCCTGGCTGTCCCCGGCGCCGCTGGTCATCCTCGACGAGGCGACCTGCCACCTGGACCCGGCCACCGAGGCGCGCCTGGAGACGGCGTTCGCCACCCGGCCCGGGACGCTCGTGGTGATCGCGCACCGGATCAGTTCGGCGGCGCGGGCCCGCCGGGTGCTGCTGCTCGACGGCGGGTACGCCCACCTGGACAGCCATCGCGGCCTGCTGGCCGGTTCGGCGGCCTACCGGGAGCTGGTGGGCTACTGGGCCGGCGACGGGGTCAGATCCAGCAGGACTCCCGGGCGATCCGCACCGCTTCCAAGCGGGTCCGCGCCCCGGTCTTCGCCATGACGTGGGACAGGTGGTTGCGGACCGTGCCGGGGGACACGCCGAGCTTATCGGCGATCTCCCGCACCGGTACGCCGGCGGCGGCCACGTCGAGCACCTCCCGCTCACGCGGGGTCAACGGATTGTCCGCCACCTCCAGCGCGGCGACGACCAGATCCGGGTCGAGCACCACCTGACCGTCGGCGACCTGCCGCACCCCTTCGGCGATCCGTGCGGGTGGTACGTCCCGGTCGAGGAAGCCGATCCGGCCACGATGCGCGGCGAGCACCGCGCGGAGGCGACCGGCCCGCCGCCGGTCCACGAGCACCAGCAACCGGCCGCCGTGGTTGCCGTCGGCCGCGGCGGCCAGGCACACGAGCCGCTCCACCGGTACGACGTCGACGTCGATGACGGCGACGTCCGGGCGGACGTCCAGCAGCGCGTCGTGGACGGTGTCGGCGGTGTCGGCCTCAGCGACGACATCGATGTCCTCCTGGGTGGCGAGCAAATGGGCGAGCGCCCCCCGGACGAGCCGTCCCTCGATCGCGAGCAGCGTGCGGACCATGTCGACTCCCAGCCATGACCCCCGCCTTCCTGACCCAATGTGAACAGCCGATAACCAGCCGTCAGGATCTTATGTAAATCATTGGCTCGGCGACACCCGTATCCGGGTGTCGGCAATCAGATCCAACCGGCGTCGCGGGCCCGTTGCACCGCCTCCCACCGGTTCCGGCCGCCGGCCTTCCGCAGGAGGCTGGACAGGTGGTTGCGGACCGTGCCCGGAGCGAGGTGCAGCAGCGCGGCGATCTCCCGGCTCGGCAGTCCCTTCGCCGCGACGGCGGCCACCTCACGCTCCCGGTCGCTGAGCGGGTTGTCTGCGGTGTCGAGTGCGGCGAGCGCGGTCACCGGGTCGATGGTGCGGTGCCCGTCGGCGACCGCCCGCAACCGGGCGAGCATCTCCTCGGGCGGCACGTCCTTCGCGACGACCCCACGGGCCCGAAGCCGCAGCGCCGAGCGCAACACCCGGGCGGTCGGCCGGCCCGTCAGCACCACGACGGCGCAGTCCGGCACCGCGCCGCGCAACGCCGCCACCACGGCCCACGGTTCGTGCTCCGGGTCCTCACGTTCCGGGTCCTCGTGCTCCGGGCTCAGGTCGACGAGCACGAGATCCGGGTGGGCGGCGGCGAGACGGCACAGGTCGGTGGCGTTCCCGTCGCACTCCCGCACCACCTCGAAGTCGGGCGCCGACGCCACCACCCCGGCCACGAGCGTCCGGCACAACCCGGGCTCCCCGACTACGGCGACCCGTACCGTCGACGCCGGCTCAGTATCGTTCACGGGACCACTGTGCCCGACGCGGCGTCACCGATAACCTCGGCTGGCGAGACACTGCCGACCTTCCCGACATGTGGTCGGGTACCCCCAGACCCACTCCGAACCGGCCGTCCAGCGGTAGTGCTCCGACCGTGCCCGCGATGATCAGCTCACGGCATGTCGAAACGGGTACGGGGAATCGTCGTCTTTCTGGTCGTCGCGTTCGGCGGGACATGGCCGTACCTCTTCTTCGCCCGGTGGGTGATGGGCTGGTCGCTGGTGAATCCGCTCGTCCAACTGCCGGTGGCGATGATGCCCGCGCTCGGGGCCGTGGTGGTGCGGCGGTGGGTGACCCGAGAGGGGTTCGCCGACGCGGGCCTGCGGTTGCGGCTGCGCGGCGTGTGGCCGCACTGGCTGCTCGCGTGGTTCGCGCCGCTCGCCGTCACGTTCCTGGCCCTGGGCTGCGCCGCCGCCCTCGGCTGGTGGCGGCCGGACCTGTCGCCGGCCGGCGGGCCCGGTGGCATCGCGCCGCTGCTGATCCTGCAACTGGTGTCGACGCCGGTCTACTGGGGGGAGGAGTTCGGCTGGACCAGCTTCCTCTGGACGCGACTGGCGCCCGGCCGTCCGCGCGTGTCGGCGGTCGCGACCGGGTTCGTCTGGGCGGTGTGGCACTACCCGCTCGCCTGGCTCGGGTACGCCGAGTTCACCGACCACACCGTCAGCATGGTGCTGTGGACGGTGATGTTCATGCTGTTCCAGGTGATGCTGTGCTGGCTCTACGCCCGGACCGGCTCGGTGTGGGTCACCAGCCTGGCGCACGCCGGCAACAACATGGTGATGGGGCTGCTCACCGAGCAGTTGTTCGGCGAGCTGTCCACCGTGCGCAACATGATCTGCGTCGACGTGGCGCTGGCCCTGGTCTGCGTACCGCTGCTCTGCTCGGCCGCGTTCGGTCCGACGCGGCGCCGATCGTCGACCGCCCGTGTCTAGCCCGCCCGGACCTCCGGCCGGCGAGCGGCCCGCCGCTCGCGCCCCCACGCGGCCAACGGCCGGAGTGCCTCGTTGACGCGCCTGCCGTCGTCGGTGAGCGAGTATTCGACGCGGGGCGGCACCTCGTCGTAGGCGACCCGGAGCACGATGCCGTCCGCCTCCATCTCGCGCAGGTGCGAGGCCAGCACCTTCTCGGTGACACCCGGGAGGAGCCGCCGCAGCTCACCGAAGCGGCGGCACGGGTGCTCGTGGAGCGCCCAGAGGATCAGGACCTTCCACTTGCCGCCGATGACCTCCATCGCGGCGTCGATCCCGCACGTGTGCCCGTCCGGTGCGCCCGGCCGGTTCGATGTCGTCATGTCCCCACCCTCCGGCCTGCTCGCTCACCCCAGGGTAACCACCCACTCCGAAGTGCGTACTTGATCATCGTCGGGCCGGTGGCCAGCCTGGTCGACATGGCACCGAACACTGTGGAGAAGACACCCGTCACGCTGCTGGGCCTCGGCGCGATGGGCACCGCGCTGGCCCGCGCCTGGAACGCCGCCGGCCACCCACTCACCGTCTGGAACCGCACCCCGGCCCGCGCCACGAGGCTCGCCGGCGAGGGTACGCGGGTCGCCGGCACCGCCGCCGAGGCGGTCGCCGCGAACACCCTCGTCGTCACCTGCCTGCTTGACGACGCCTCGGTCGACCAGGCGCTCGCCGACGCCGACCTGACCGGCCGGGACCTGGTCAACCTGACCACAAGCACCCCCGCCCAGGCCCGCGCCCGCGCCCGGTGGGCCCATGAGCGCGGCGCCCGCTACCTGGACGGCGGGATCATGGCCGTCCCCCCGATGATCGGCGTGCCGGAAGCCGGCGGCTACATCCTCTACAGCGGCTCGGCGGCGCTCTTCGAGCGGCACCGGGAGACGCTCGCCGTCCCGGCCGGCGCCACCTACGTCGGCGCGGACGCCGGCTTCGCGGCCCTGTACGACGTGGCCCTGCTCAGCGCCATGTACGGCATGTTCGCCGGCACCGCGCACGCCTTCGCCCTGATCCGCAGCGAGGACATCGACCCCGCATCGCTCGCCCCGCTGCTCGCCGACTGGCTGACCGCGATGGCCCCCTCGGTCCACCAGACCGCCGGCCACCTGCGCAGCGGCGACTACACCAGGGGTGTCGTCTCCACCCTCGCCATGCAGGTGGCGGGCGTGCCGACGTTCCTGGACACCGCCGAGCAGCAGGACGTCAGCACGGAACTGCTCTATCCCTACTTCGCGTTGATGCGCCGCCGGCTGGCCGGGGGCGACGGCGCGGAGGGCCTGACCGGCGTGATCGACCTCCTGGTGCGCCGATAGCCGGTGGCGGTTTCCGCCTCGCGCCGGATGCATGTGACGCCGGTAGCGAGTCGGAAAGACGACTTCGGATCAGGAGCGGTGCACCGGTAGCATCAGCGACCCATTCATGTCCGTAACCGGGAGGCGGCCGGTGACCCTGCGGCGCACGCTTAGCGGGACCGCAACGGTCACCACTTTCGTCGTCGGCATGGCCCTCGCGCTCGCCACTTTCGCCTTCCAGACGACTCAGGAGTGGGTGGATGAGGGCGGGCACGAACACGCGTATCGCTGGCTTCTCCCGTCAGCAGTGGCAGTGGTGGTGATTGCCGCGGGGTCAGTCGTCGAAGTTGCCTATCTGCTCACGCGGCGAACCGACAAGGCTGACGTACGCGACGCCTACCACCAGTACGCCGCGGGTGTCATCGCCTACGGCCGGATTCTGCACGAGCAGCAGCGAGACCCTGCGGTGCTGCGACTCCGGGAGAACTCTTCACTCACCCTGCACGTCCTCGGCTTCCACGAACAACGCGTCGAACTCGGCGAGTGGGCCCTGGAGTCCGCGCAGTTCGTGGACGACAAGCTGGCGATCATCTCGATCCTCATCGACGACCTTGGCTGGGCCAACTACCTTCTCGGCCGAAACACCGCTGTGGTCAACATCGAACGTGCGATTCGGTACGGTGAACAACTACCCGACGGCTTCGGCGAACCCCGACGAAGTCTTCTGCTGGCCAAGGCGCATCGGCATCTCGGCGTGACCAGGACGACGCGCGACGGCGAGGCCCCCGAAGGGAATTTCGACCGTGCGGAGCAGTTGCTTGCCGGCGTGGCCGCTCTCGCGCCGCACGAGGTACGTGTGGACCTGGCCCACGTCGACTACGCGCGCTCGCTCGCCATCGTCACCCGACTGGGCGTGAACACCGGTGGCTCCATCGAGCCGAGTGATGCTCGGGGCACCGCCGCGCTCCGCGAGGCCCTCGATCTGGTCCGTCAGGCCAAGGCAGGTTTCCAGGCCGAGTCGGATCAGGGAAGGTACGCAAAGTCGCTCGTGCTGGAGATACGAATTCTCCAGGCGATACACGAAGATGCGGAGGCAGGACAGCTGGCAACACTGCGTGACCGGGCGGTGGCGGCATCCGTCTGGGCCCGGCCGGCGGGTGCCGCGTTCATCACTGGAAGGTGAGGCTATGGCAGAGCGGATCGACATCTACAACGCCAATCTGGAGCCGCGCGGGAGCATGGAGCGCATCCAGGCTCACCATCAGGGTGAATGGCACCGAACGTTCCATTGCTGGATCGTCTCCGGCGATGACGGTGGCGCGCTGCTGCTTCAGAAGCGGTCGGACACCATGCGCAACTTTCCGGGGCTGCTGGATGTGAGCGCCGCCGGCCACCTGGAAGCTGGCGAGCCGGTCATGGCCGGGCTGCGCGAGGTTGCCGAGGAACTCGGTCTGACCGTCGAGCCGGAGCGCCTGCACCACCTCGGTGAGCGGGTCGAGGTCGCCGACCAGTCGAACGGTCAACGGAACCGCGAGTACCAGTCGGTGTTCCTCTACCGATGCGACCGTCCCCTGGGTGTCTACCGGCCAGCCGCCGATGAGGTCGCGGCGCTGGTCTGGCTACCCGTGGCTGCGGGCATGGAATTGTTCACGGAGAAGGTCGACGATCTTGTTCTGCGCGGTCACACCTTCGAGCGGTCGGGCGGACAACGGTGGGAGGAGTTCACTCTTCCGGTCACTCGTGATTCCTTCCTACCGCGGATCCAGCGCTACTACCTGACGGCTCTGATCATGGCCGAGCGGCTTCTGTCGAACGCCGGCCCGCTGGCGATCTCGTAACGGGCGGGCAACGGATGGCAGTCATCGTCCTTGCCCGTCATGTCGAGACCGAGAAGAATCTGCGCGACATCCATGGCCCATCCGACCTCGCCTCGGTCACCGCCCGTGGCCAGGAACAGGTCACGCGACTGGCGCGTGCGATCCAGGCCGCCGCGGTCGGCGTGACAGCCGTCGTCGCGACACCCACCGCGCAGGCCGTCGTCTCGGCGCAACTGCTCGCGGGGCAGCTCGGAGTGCGGTACGAGGGAGAACTCGACCTGCCCGCCATCGACCTCGGGGTGGCCGCCGGCAGGTCGACAGCGGAACTGCGGACCGCCCACCCCCGAGCGCACCGGTCGCTCGACCGGTTCCGGACACGGGTGATCAGCGCGGTCGACCTGGACATCCCTGAGGCCGAGACCGCCCGCGATCTTGAGCGGCGACTGGTGGCGTGGTGGCGGAAAGATGGCCGGGACCGGTGCCCCAACCGTCTTGTGGTGGGTAGCAGTTCGACGGTTCTCATGCTCGCCCACCTGCTCAACGGCGTTCTGCCCAGCGATGCCCGCTACCGCTACCTGGCCACTCCCAACGGGAGCGCCCGGGTGTGGCGGGGTGAGGGTGACGCCTGGTCGGCCACGCCCGCCTTTCCGCGAGGTTCGTGGCCCGACATCGACCAACTCCGCATAGCGTCGCCCGACGGCGCGGTCGCCGTGACCAGGCACGTGCCGAGCTGGGCGGCGAGCCGCCGGACCATCGTCGTCATCCCCGGCTACTTCGGCAGTTCTAGGCACGGCCCGTACGGGCTGTACAACCGGCTGGCTCACGAATGGGCCTGGCAGGGTTTCGAGACATTGACGATCGACCCACTCGGGTCCGGGGACTCGACACCTGTCTTCCGCGACTTCACGTCCGAGGTACGGTCGGTCGAGATCGTAGCGGAGTGGGCTGCCCGACGCTCTTCGTCGCTACTGCTGGTGGGCCACTCCATGGGCGGAGCGACCGCGTTGCGGGCGCGGGACCGAGCCGGTGACCAGGATTGGCCGGTCTGGTGCCTCGCGCCGTTGTGCCGGCTTGTCGACTTGGCCCGGGTGTTCCTGCCGGAGCGGCAGCTTGACGAATTGGAGCACACCGGGCGTACATTTCGGCATGGGCTCGAACTGCGCCGCGACATGATCGACGAGGCGGGCGCCGCCTGGGATGCCCTCAGTGAGAATGTCGGCCGGGTATGGCTGGCCGGGAACGACAGGTACACCGCCGGGATGGATCTGACGCCGATCCCTCCTGATCTACAGGTGACGATCGAGGGCGCTGACCACAACTTCTCGACCAACGGCTGCTTCCCCCGCCTGTTGGCGTCGACCAGCGCCGCTCTCGCTGACATGGTCGGACCGATGCCGCAGGCAGGAGGCTGACCGATGGACGGACGACTCCACGCCGTGTGGACGGGACGGTTCCAGCCGCCGCACATCGGGCATCTGGCGGTGCTGAGGCGCAGCCTGGCAGCCCTGCCGCTTCCGCATGTCGCGGTGCTGACCACCCACTTCGGTTGGCGGTCGACAACCGACGACTACGGCCACCTCGCTGAGGCGGCATACGACCCGGTCCGCAATCCACTGACGGTCTGGGAACGGTTCACCCTGATGCGGATGGCGCTGGAGGGCGAGGGCATCGCTGATCGAGTGGCTTTGCTCATCGCCCCCCGCCACGACCTCGACTGGCAGTCCGTGGCTCAGATCTACCCGCCGAAGCGACTGATCTGCCTGACCGCGAAGGACAAATTCGAGGCCGCGAAGGAGACAGTGTGGCGCTCCAGGGGCGAGCAGGTGCACGTCTTCGCCGATCTGGCGGCGGCCGACGTGCTGACCACAACCGCTATCAAGGCGAAGGTGGCGGCGGGTACGCCCTGGGCCACGTTCATCCCACCGTCGTGTCACTCCTTCTTCGCGGAGATCGACGGCCCGCGCCGGGTCTTCGCCGCGGCGCGCGGGCACGTTCCACCCGATGTGGTCACCTGACGTCCGCCTTCCCCACCTCGCGGAGAACCAGGCCGAGAGTTTTGACCGCCGATCAGTATGGCTTTGACGCGTTCTTGCACTGACCGGTGTACCGTCCGTTGTGGCAGTCTGCCGGAAAGTGATCGGCAGGGTTTCTCGTGTGGTCTGGGAGCGCCGCTGATGCCTCGCCGTCCCATCCCCGCCGATCCGTCTATCGGCGACCGCATCCGGGCCCGCCGGGAGTTGCGCGGGTGGAGCATCCGCTACGCGGCCAGCCGCGCCGGCATCTCCCACACGTCCTGGTCCCGGATCGAACGTGGGCAGCAGCGCACCGACAGGTACATGGTCGTGGACCTGGCCGCCGCACTCGAATGCTCGGTGGTGGACCTGACCGGGCAGGCGTACACACCGGCCGACCGGCAGCTCGACGCCGCGCGCATCGACGCGGAGCGGGTCTGGCGGATCATGATGGACACGCCGATGACCGGGCGGTCCGACGCGCCGGCCACTGTCGAGCAGGTGCGTCGCGAGGCGACGCTCGTGCGTGGACTCTACGGTCGGTGTGACTACGCGGGCGCGTTGCGGCGGCTCGTCGATCTGGTGCCCGCGATGCACGGGCTGACCGAGCGGCGTGCGGCGTTGGCGGAGATGGTGCCGGTGTACGGCGTGGCGATGGGCTCCCTGCTGAGCGTCAGCTATCCGGCTCACGCCTGGCTGGCGGCGGAACGCTGCGCCGAGGCGGCTGCCCTGCTCGACGATCCGATCGCGGTCGGTGTCGCGACGGCCAACCGGGCGCGGGTGTCCGCCTACTCGGGGGCGTACCGGCCGGCTCGGGCGTGGTGCGACGCGGCGGCGGCCGATCTCGCGGGCAGCGCGGTGGGCGGCGCGTTGGACGTTCTGGGATTCCTGCACCTCGCCCGGGCGCATCATCTCGCCGGCCTGCGGGACCGGGCGGGTGCCGAGGACCATCTCGACGAGGCGGCACAGATCGCCGCGCGGACCGGGGAGACGGACAGGTGGGATCTCGCCTTTGGTCCGCGGAACGTGGCGATGTGGCGGATGGCGTTCCTGCTCGACACGGGCCGGCCGGAGGAGGCCATGGCGGTGGCGGCGGGTGTGGACCTGGCCGGTCTGCCGGCGGTGCGACAGGTGTACTTCTGGCTCGACATGGGGCGCGCCGCCGAGGCCGTCGGCCGGGATCGGGAGGCGGTGCGGATGCTGCTCGCCGCCGAACGGGTCGGCCCGCAGCACGCCCGATCGTCCGTCTCGGCTCGGGAAACAGTGCGTTCGTTGCTGCGTAGGGGAGCGACGTCGAGCGAACTGCGGGGGCTCTGCGAACGAATGAGCCTCACGACGTAGTAGTGGTGCGTAAGCGTTCCAGCCGTTCCGTGCACGTTCCGTAGCGTCCCGATCACAGGCGTGGCGGCGGCGTTCCTGCCGGATCCGCGTCTTTGAACCGGCGCGACGGAGGCGGGTCCTTTCGCCGTGCCTCGTGTCCAGAGGGGAGCACCGATGGGACAGGGCGAAAGCGCTGGCGAACAGGCTGACCGGGCGGAACGGGAGGCGGCGCGGCAGCGGATCATCGCGCAGGCCGAGGCGGAGCGGACACCTGTTGACGACATCACCCGGGCGGTGCCGGATCGGCGGTGGCGGCGTGAGCGGTGAGCGGGTGCCGATCGGTCGGCGGGTGGCCTACCTGCGGGTGCGCCGGAAGCTCTCGCAGCAGACGTTCGCCGACCGGTTGGGCAAGTCGAAGAGCTGGGTGGACAAAGTCGAGCGCGGCGTGCGGTCGCTGGAACGGGTGTCGACGATCCGGGAGATCGCGGCGGTGCTGCGGGTCGACGCCGCCACCCTGCTCGGCGACGATGCCCGGCCCGCCGGGACGGCCGAGCGCACCGAGGGCGTCACGCGTATCCGCGCGGCTCTGTCCACGTACGGGATGACGCCGGCCCGCGACGACGTGCCGCCCGATCGGTTGGTCCAGGCGGTGCGGCACGCATGGACCACCTACCAGTACGCCCGGTATCCCCAGTTGGTCGAGCAACTGCCGGCGTTGCTGACCGGTGTCCAACGGTGGCAGGCGCGGGATACGCAGGCGGACCGTGCGGCGGTGGTGGACGCGTACCGGGTGACGGCGGCGCTGCTGACGAAGCTGAATGAGGCTGGCCTCGCGTGGTTGGCCGCGGATCGGGCGATGGCCGTCGCGGCGGGGGACCGGGTGTTGCTGGCCTGCGCGGCGGTGCAGCTCGGTCCGGTGTTGCGGGCGTCGGCGCGGGCACGGTCGGTGCTGCTGGCCGCCGCGTACCGGATCGCGCCACGCGACCTGGATTCCGGTACGCCGGGGGAGGTGTCGCTGTGCGGGACGTTGTTGACCCAGGCGGCGCTGACGGCGGCCCGGGCAGGCAACGGGCGCGCGGCCGGTGACCTGCTGGACGAGGCGGGGGAGATGGCCGCCCGGGTGGGCGACGGGTGCGACCACCACCGGACCGCGTTCGGGCCGGCTGCCGTGGAGGTGGCGCGGGTCGTGGCCGCCGTGGAGTTGGGTGACGGTGCGGAGGCGGTCGCCCGCCACGAGTCCGCGATCGAGGGGCAGGGGTGGCGGTGGTTGCCGCTGGACCATCGCGCGGCGCACCTGGTGGACGCCGCGCGGGCGTACCTCCTGGTCGGTGACGCCCAGAGCGCGGCGAAGGTCCTGGCGCGGGCGGACCGTCTCGCGCCGGCCGAGGTGCGGCACCGGCCGGCGGCGCGTGAGGTGGTCGCCCAGGTCGCCCGGTGCGCGGACGCCGCTGCGACGCTCGGCCGGCTCGCCCGGGGCCCCGGGGTGGTCTGAGGTAGTGCAAAAAACCTGCAAACGCCAGCCCTTGCCATCCACGAAAGCGCTTTCATACGATTGCGTTACATCGATGTTTCATTTGCGGACCGGGCTCCGCGAATGAATGAGAGCGGCCGGCGACGCGCCTGATCGCGTCGCGGCAATTCACCTTTCCCTTTTCGGCGACAGCTGGCTGTTCCGGCGTGCCCGAATACGAAGCGAGGCGGAAAATGAAACGACCAGTCGCACTGCGACTACAGGCCGCAATGGCAACGGCGGCGGTGGGAGCCGCGGTGGTGGTGGCGCTGCCGACCCCCGAGGCGTCGGCGGCGGCCGGCGTCGCCACCGGCTACGCGACCCAGAACGGCGGGACCACCGGCGGCGCGGGCGGGCAGACGGTACGCGCCACCACCGGGACCGCGATCCACACCGCCCTGTGCAACCGGGCCAGCAGCAGCACCCCGATCATCATCGAGGTCAGCGGCACCATCAACCACGGCAACACCGCGAAGGTCTCCGGTTCGAGCTGCAACACGGCGGCCGGCGTGATCGAGCTGAAGCAGATCAGCAACGTCACCATCATCGGGGTGGGCGGCGGCGCCGTCTTCGATCAGCTCGGCATCCACATCCGCGAGTCGCGCAACATCATCATCCAGAACGTGACCGTGCGGAACGTCAAGAAGTCGGGCTCGCCGACCTCCAACGGCGGTGACGCCATCGGCATGGAGAGCACTGTCCGCAACATCTGGGTGGACCACGTGACGCTTGAGGCGTCGGGTGGGGAGTCGGAGGGCTTCGACGGCCTGTTCGACATGAAGAACGACACCCAGTACGTCACCCTGTCCTACAGCATCCTGCGTAATTCCGGTCGCGGCGGGCTGATCGGGTCGGGTGAGAGCGACCGCTCGAACAGCTTCATCACGTTCGACCACAACCTCTACGAGAACATCGACTCCCGTACGCCGCTGCTGCGCGGCGGCACCGCCCACATCTACAACAATCACTATGTGAGCCTGCACGAGTCGGGCATCAACTCCCGGGCCGGGGCGAAGGCGAAGGTGGAGAACAACTACTTCCGCAACTCGAAGGACGTACTCGGCACCTTCTACACCAACGAGCGCGGGTCCTGGCAGGTCAGCGGCAACATCTTCGACAACGTGACCTGGTCCGCCACCGGCGACGAGAACTACCCGGCGGGGCCGAACCCGACGTCCAACACCACCGTCGGCATCCCCTACTCGTACCGTCTCGACGGGGCGAGCTGCGTGCCGGACATCGTGCGGCAGACCGCCGGCGCGAACACCGGTCTGCGGGTGTCCGACGGCAACTGCACGCCGCAGTCCCCGCCGCCGACCACGCCGGGGCCGACCACGCCCGCGCCGACCACGCCGCCGCCGACGACCACGCCGCCGCCGTCCGGCGGGACCAACCTGAGCCTCGTCTCCGGCGCCGGCGCGGACGGCTCCAGCAAGGCCAGCGGCACCAGCTACGGCAACGTGCGTGACGGCAACCTCGGCACCTGGTGGTCGCCGTCCGGTTCGACCGGCACCATCTCGATCAAATGGGGCTCGGCCACCCGGGTGTCCCGGGTGGTGATCCGGGAGCCGTCCGGTACCCAGGGTTCGATCGGTTCCTGGCAGCTGGTCAACAACGACACCGGGGCCGTGTTGGCCGCCGGCAGCGGCGCTGGCGCCATCAGCTTCGCCGCCACCTCACTGAAGAAGATCAACTTCAAGATCAACAGCTCCAGCGGTACGCCGAGGGTCGGCGAGTTCGAGACGTACGCCTGACCGGCGCAAACGAGGCGGGGGCGGCCGGATTGGCCGCCCCCGCCCCTGTGCGTCCCTCCGTCAGAGGGTGAGCAGTCTTCTCATGACCTCTTTCTCTCCGTGCCTCAGCGCTGGAGGGTGAGCAGGCCCGGGCGGTAGGGCAGGAGGCCGTAGTCGCCGCCGGAGTTGGGGGAGCGGCCCTGGTAGAGGAGTTGGAGGTTGCAGGGGTCGACGGTGAAGGTCTGGTCGGCGGTGGTGCGGATGAGTTCGCCGTGGCTGATGTCGTTGGTCCAGGTGGCGCCGCTGTTGGCCTTGCCGGCGAAGGGGTTGCTCTCGCTGGTGGCGTTGGGGGTCCAGGAGCCGCCCAGGCTGGTGGCGGTGAAGGAGCGGAAGTAGCGGCCCTGGGAGCCGATGGCTTCGACGATCATGAGGTAGCGGGTCTGTCCCTGGAGTTTGTAGACCTGGACGGCTTCGAACAGGTTGTTCGTGCTGTCGCTCATGATGGTGGTGTAGTTGGAGCCGAAGTTGCCGGGGAAGTTCCCGATCGGCATGCTGGCGCGGTAGATCTTGCCGTTGTCGCCGGCGAAGAACAGGTACATGTTCTGGTCGTCGGCGATCAGCGTCTGGTCGATCGGGCCGGTGCCGGAGCCGGAGATGCTGCCGGTGAACAGGGGCTGTGCCGAGGACCAGCCGTTGGGGTTGGTCGGGTCGGACGAGGTCTTGTAGGAGAACGCCGTGCCGCCCCACTGGTAGGCGAGGACCCAGATGTTGCGCGGGGCGAAGTAGAACAGGGTGGGTGCGACGGTGCCCTGGTTCATGCCGTTCTGGCTGGCCGAGGCCATGTCGGACCAGTTGGTGAACGGGCTGAAGTTCATCGAGCCCCACGACGAACCGGTGTTGTGCGTGGTGGCGTAGACCAGGTGCTTACCGTTGTAGGGCACCACGGTGAAGTCCTTCAGCGACACCCAGCCGGACTTCGGCTGCGCCAGCGCGCCGGTCGAGGACCAGCGGTACGACGTCGGCAGACTGCACGTGTTGTTCGGCGGCGGCGTGGTCGGCGGTGGCGGCGTGGGCGAGCTCGTCGGCGACGTGGTCGGCGAACTGGTCGGTGACGTGGTGGGGTTGGTGGTGCCGCCGGTGCAGGTGACCCCGTTGAGGGTGAAGCTGGTGGGGGCGGGGTTGCTGCTGTTCCAGGCGCCGTTGAAGCCGAACGAGGTGGTGCCGTTGGTGGGGATCGAGCCGTTGTAGCTGACGTTCTTGGCGGTGACGGCGGCGCCGCTCTGGGTGACGGTGGCGTTCCATGCCTGGGTGACGGTTTGTCCGGCGCCGTAGTTCCAGGTGAGTGTCCAGTTGGACAGTGAGTCGCCGAGGTTGGTGATGGCGACGTCGGCGCCGAAGCCGCCGCCCCACTGTGCCGTCACGGTGTACTTCACCGAGCAGCCGGCAGCCGCGGCCCCGGCCGGCAGCGCCGCGACGACTCCGGTCGTGGCCAGCAGCACGGCGCCGGCCGACGCCAGGCCGACATTGGCGGCCCTAAATCTAGGCATAACGCTTCCTCCTGTGGTGGTGGCGGCCGGTGCATTCGCGGGGATGATTGTGTTGTGAACGTTAACAGCCGCGTCAGGTATGTTACGGGAGCGCTCCCAGGGGCTCAATGGGGGAAATTCTTAAGAAAGACGCCCGGCGATCAACCGATTGCCGGGCGGGTGGACGACGATGGCCCGGTGTCGCTGCTGCGGGCGGTGGGTCAGGGGGTGGCGCAGGGGGTGTTGTCGGTGGCGCAGGCGGCGGGGGCGTTGTGCAGCGGGTCCGGGTCGCGGATGTCGAAGCGGATGGTGACCGACCCGTCGGGCGGCAGTTCGGCGCCGGTGAACGTGACCACGGTGCCGTCCTGCGCCGCCTCGGCACCCTCCACCGAACCCACGGTGGCGTTGTCGCCGATGGTCACCGTCACCGTCCACTCCGGGCGTGGGACCTGGCCCGGGTTGCGCAGCACGACCTCGCCGCGATAGCCGAACACCCGGTCGGTGACGGTCTGGTAGGTCGCGGCCAGCGGAAGGGCGGCCGGCGGCGTCGGGCTCGGCGTACGGCTGGTGGAGGGGGACGCCGACGGCGACGGCGAGGCGCTGCGACGGCTGGCGCTCGGCGTGGGCCGGGCGGTCGTGGGCCGGGGCGACGCGCTGGCCGTGGTGGAGGGCAGGACAAGCGGCGGCGGTGACGGCGGCGGCGCCTCGGACGCGGCCGGGGTGTCCCGGTTCGCCCACAGCGCCGCTGCGGTGGCGGCGCCGAGCAGCACCACCGTGGCGACGGCCAGCAGCACCCGCCGCCGGGACCGGCGTCGCTTGTCGCCGGACAGCCGGACCACAGGCAGTT
Source organism: Micromonospora sp. WMMD1128 (assembly GCF_027497235.1). Taxonomy (NCBI): domain Bacteria; kingdom Bacillati; phylum Actinomycetota; class Actinomycetes; order Micromonosporales; family Micromonosporaceae; genus Micromonospora; species Micromonospora sp. WMMD1128. Next base: position 3,169,040 of record NZ_CP114902.1, on the reverse strand, counting down.
CCGCGGTCAGCCCGCCCTCGGCGCGGCGCAGGTCGACCTCCTGGAACGCGAGCCAGTCGAGGATCGCCGGTAGCCGTCCGGTCACCGCCTGCCCGTGCTGCGCGGCGCGGGCCTCGGCGTCCCAGTCGCCCTCCTCCAGGACCTCTCGCACGGAGAGTCGGGTGCCGTGCGCGGTGGGGACCAGGTCGCAGGCCAGACGGGTGGCCCGACCGGCTTCCCGGCACCGTACGACCAGCCGTTGGGCGACGCGCAGCTCGACCACCTCGACCTCGGTGTCGGCCTGGTAGCCGGACAGCCCCGCGGTCGCCAGCACCCAGCGGTCGTCCTCCGACGTGCTCTCGGCGAACCACTTGGCCAGCAGCGACCGTTCGGTCAACGCCTGCCAGATCCGGGCCGACGGATGGGACAGGTCGACCTCGGTGACGATCTCGATCACGCGGAGACTCTAGGGCCTCTGTCAAGTAATGGGTCACTCCGTCCCATCCTCGCGCCACCGGGCCCGCCAGGCGGCCTCGCGCTGCTCGCCGCTGACCCGCTCCTGGTGCACCATCCGCCGTAGCGCGGTCCGGGCGTCCGCGTAGACGACCAGCTCGACCGCGACGAGCGCCACGCAGATCGTGGTGAGCAGTCCGAGCGCGCCGAGCGCCGGCAGGTGCCGGCCCACGGGCAGCGCGATCGCGAGCGCGACGAGCGTGCCGACCCGGGTCCACGACAGGGTGCCCAGCGTGCGCCACTGGAACGCCATGTTGGCGGCGAGGTAGACCATCACGCCGGCGAAGAGCAGCGGCGCGGCCGGTCCGTGGCCCCGCTCCGCCGCCCCGCCCGACGGGTCGGTGACGGTGCGGACCAGCTCCTCCGCGCCGATCGCGAACAGGATCACCCCGGCGATCATCGGCAGGTAGAGATAGGCGTACGCGTCGCGGGCCATCGCCACCCGGGGATGGCCCTCGGCGGTGTGCAGCGCGATCCGCGCCGCCGGCCCGATCATGTCGAAGTGGGCCCACCACAACGCGGCGGTGAACAGGATGCCGAAGATCGCCGCCGGGATGGCCGGCCAGGTCACCGTCTTGCCGAGCAGGTTGCCACCGACCCCGACCGCGATGACCGACTCGCCCAGCGCGATGATCAGGATCAGGTCGTAGCGTTCGGTCCAGTGCTCGGCCGAGGCGATCCGCCAGCCGTCGGTGCCGGCCAGCAGCCCGCTGCTGTACTGCACCGCGACGACGGCGATCCACAGCCCGTCGCGCAGCCACGGCCCGTTCTGCGGGTCGACGTGTGGCGGCAGCAACGCGGCCACCAGCAACAGGCAGGTCGAGAGCACCAGCTCGGGCAGGAACAGCCACACCTTGTGTCGGGCCGGTGGGTCGCCACGGGTGGCGTACCAGTACAGCGACGTGTGCACGACCCGGATCACCACGTAGCTGACCGCGACCAGGATCGGGCCGGCGGCGCCGTTGCGCAGGTCGCCGAAGGTCTGTGGCAGGGCCAGCGCGAACGTGAACAGCGCGACCATGCCGACCACCATGAGGATCGGTACGAAGCCCTCGCCCAGCCGCAGCCGGGCGGCCACCGCGCTGTGCACCACCCAGCACCACCAGAGCACGGCGAGCACCAGCAGCGCGTGCAGCAGTTCCCGCAGCGTCAGGTTGGCGGCGGTGGCCCGGGTGATGAGGAAGAAGGACACCACGAAGACGAGGTCGAAGAAGACCTCGAACTTGTCCACCCGGGTGGCCGGGGCGACCTCAGCCGCGGGTCCGAGGCCCTTACGCCACCGGTCGCCGCCCACCGGCCGAGTGTGTCAGCCCAGCTCAGAGGCCGTCCCGAATTCGGTGGTCAGGCCACCCATCCGCAGCCGGGGCGGCGCCGAATCACCAGTTGTGACGGACCATCTCGAACGCGTGGGGCGGTACCGGCTGGTGCGCTGCGTCGGCCAGGGCGGCATGGGGCGGGTGTGGCTGGCCCGGGACGAGTTGCTCGACCGCGACGTCGCGGTCAAGGAGGTGCTTCCGCGGGCCGGCGCGTCGCCGCCGGAGACCGCCGAGTTGCACGACAGCACGCTGCGCGAGGCGCGGGCCGCCGCCCGCCTGGACCACCCCAACGTGGTACGCGTCCACGACGTCATCACCGCCGACGGCCGGCCCTGGATCGTCATGCAGTACGTCCCGTCCCGGTCGCTGCACCGGATCGTCACCGACGACGGCCCGCTGCCGCCCCGGTCGGTGGCCCGTATCGGGGCCGAACTGGTGGAGGCGCTGCGTGCGGCGCACCGGGCCGGGGTGCTTCATCGGGACGTCACTCCGCGCAACGTGCTGGTCACCGCAGACGGGCAGGTGCTGCTCGGCGACTTCGGCGTGGCGGCGGTGGAGGGGGCGGCGGCGTTGAGCCGGTCGTGGGGGATCACCGCCACCCCGCAGTACGTGGCGCCGGAGCGGGTCCGCCGGGGCGTCTCCTCACCCGGCACCGACCTGTGGGCGTTGGGTGCCACGCTCTACACCGCGGTCGAGGGACGGCCACCGTACCGCCGGGACGGCACCATGGCCACGTTGCTGGCGATGGCGACCGAGCCACCGGACCGGATGCGTCGCGCCGGCCCGCTGGCTCCGGTCGTCGCCGGTCTGCTCGCCCGGGACGAGCGGCAGCGGCTGACCGCGGGGGAGGCGGCCCGGATGCTGCGCCGGGTCGCCGGCCTCGACGGCCGGCGCGGGTTCGGCCGGCTCCGCCCACCCTCCCGGTCCGTCGAGGGGGCGGACCGGTCGCGGGTCACGCCACCGGCGTCGCCACCCGGCGCCGACGTGACGCAGGCGCTGCCTGCACCGGAGACCACGGGACCGCCGCGGACAGCGGAGACCACGGGACCGCTGCCGTCGGGGGCGGAGGTCACCCAGGCTCTGCCGGCGGGTGGTCACGGTGTCCGCCGGACTCCCGTCGTACCGGGGCTCGACGTCCTGCCGCTGCGCGTGCCGAGCGGCGGGTCGGACCGGCGTACCGGATGGCGTTCCGCGGCCACCCTGGCCGCCGTGGTGGTGGCGCTGGCGACGGCCGGTGGGGTGGCGGTCGCCGGCGTGCGGACCGCGCTCGGCGAGTGGCGCGACGGCGTCGGGGGTGGTCCGGCTCCGACGGCGGCCGGACCCGTGCCGCCCGGCCCCGCGCCCGCCGGGACGGGTCCGACGCCGGCCGGGACGAGCCCGGCGGCGGCCGGGGCGGGTGCCGCGCCGGCGGTGCCGGGCGCGCCGTGTCTCAGTCGGCCGTCCGCGCCGACGCCGGTGACCGCCGGTCGGGCGCCGGCTGGTGGTGGCCGGCTGCCGACCGGGTGGGTGTGGCACCGGGACCGGGTCGGCTTCGCCGTCGGCCTGCCGGCCGGCTGGACGCGCGACGTCGACGGCGCGGTGGTCTGCCTGCGCGACCCGGCCGGCAC